>CAYSNW010000065.1:0-22251 GCA_964432415.1 uncultured Caulobacteraceae bacterium | reverse complement strand
CGGTCGGCCAGGCGGTGGGTGGGGCGCAACCGCGCGCCGGCGGCGGCGCGCACGCTCTCGATCAGGGCCGGGGCCAGGGCGCCGATCTCCAGTGAAATGGCGCGGGTCGGCTTGGCCATGAAGTCCACCGCCCCCAGGGCCAGGGCGTCGAGCGTCGTGGCCGCGCCCTCGGCGGTGAAGGACGAGACCATCACCACCGGGCAGGGCCGCTCGAGCATGATGCGGTCCAGGCACTCCAGCCCGTCCATGCCGGGCATCTGCACATCCAGGGTGATCACGTCGGGGCGAAAGAAATGCAGCTGGGCCAGGGCCTCCTCGCCGCTTCGCGCATAGGCCAGCTCGAAGTCGCCCGCGGGGGCGAAGATCTCGCCCATCAGGCGGCGCATCAGGGGGGAATCGTCGACGACGAGAAGCTTGATCACGGGGCTGGGGACACATCGCCCGAGGGGTCCGTTGCGCTCATAGCCGCCAGCAGATCCGCCTCGGCCCGGTCCAGAAGGGCCTTGGGGTCGACCAGCAGGATCATGCGTCCGCCCACCGCGAGGCTGGCGATGCGGTCGAACACCCCGCCGTCTTCGCCCGCCAGTTCCGGGGTGGGTCGCAGCTGTTCCGCGCTCAGCTCCAGCACCTCGCTGACGCTGTCCACCTTGAAGCCCGCCTGCAGCTCGCCGATGCGGGTGACGATCACGCGGCGCCGGCTGGGTCCCGCCTCGCCGTCCACCTGGAAGCGGGCGCGCTGGTCGATCACCGGCACCACCCGGCCCCTCAGGTTCATCACCCCCTCCACGAAGCCCGGGGCGTGGGGCACCCGGGTGAGGCTGTCGGGCAGGCGCACGATCTCATCCACCGCGGCGATGGGCAGGCCGTACTCCTCCTCGCCCAGGCGGAAGATGACGAACTGCTCGCCCGCGGCGGTCATGGTCTCGGTCATGGCGGCGTCACCTTTCTGGCGTCCGTCGGCGAGGATGTGGGCGACGCTCTCGTCCTCGAACAGCCGTTCCGGATTCAGGATCGAAACCAGGCCGCGGCCGTCCGGACGGCGGTACAGGCCCTCGATCCGCGCCTCGCCGCGCCCGCGGTTCAGCACCGCCGGCACCGGCCCGATGGCGCTCTCGTCCGCGCGCAGGATGGCGCTCAGGCGGTCGACCACCAGGCCTATGGCTGCGTCGCCGATGAGGGTGACGACGACCCGTTCGTCGCCTCGAAGCCTCCGCTCGGCCAGGCCCAGCAGCGCCCGCGCCGAGACCAGGGGCAGCACGGCGCCTCTCAGCGCCACCGCCCCGATCATGGCCGCGTCGGTGCGCGGCATGGCCGCCACCCCGGCCGGCATGGCCATCACCTCACGCACTTGCTCCAGCGGCAGGGCATAGTCCTGCCCCGCCAGTTCGAAGGCCATCAGTCCGATCTCGCGCACCGGGGTGCGGGCTTCGGTCTGGGTCGTGGCGCTCCGGCCGCGAACCACGCCGCCGCGCGCGGCGAAGGCCTTGTCGAGCAAGGCGTTCAGGTCGATGGCGCGCCGTGGGCCATCGTCGTCGAGGAACAGTTCTCCGGCCGCGAGCGTGGCGCCGTCCCACTCGGCGCCGGCCGCGGACAGGGCGGTCACCTCGTCCACCAGGAAGGCGACCGGGGGGCTGCGGTCCAGCAGGATCACCCGCGCGTCGGCGCTGTGGGTTTCGGGCTTGCCCAGCAGCCGCGCCAGGGACACCACCGGCGCCACCGCCCCGCGCAGATTTGTCACCCCCGCCAGGCCCGCCGGCGCGTGCGGCACCCGCGTCAGCCGCGGCCGGCGCAGCACCTCGGCCACCTCGTCGGCGGCCACCGCCAGCCGGGCGTCGCCGATGCGGAAACTCAGAAGCTGCCGGACTCCGCTCCCGTTCATGAGACGGCGGCGACCGGCTGCAGGTCGTCGGCCAGGGATGCGATTTCCTCGATGGCCGCGGCCAGGCCTTCCGCGCCGCTGGCCTGCTGGCGCGCGGCGGACGCCGCCTCGGCGGCGGCGGAGGCGGCTTCCTCTGCGACCGCCGCGATCTGCTGGGTTCCAATCCGGATTTCGGACACCGACCCGGCGATCACCTCCGCGCCCTTGAGAATCTCGGCCGCCCCCGCGCGCACCGCCGCGATCTCGGCCTCCATCAGCGACAGCCGTCCGTCCAGCTGGCGGCTCTTCTGCGCCTCGGCCTCGCCCTGGGTGGCGATCTGTTCCAGGTCTCGGCGCACGGCCGAGATCTGCAGGCGGACCTCGCGCACCACGTCCTTGATCCGGTCGGCATTGTCGCCGCTGTCACGCGCCAGGGTGCGGATGTCGCCCGAGACCACGGCGAAGCCCCGGCCGAAATCGCCTGAACGCGCTGCTTCCACGGAGCCGGACACCGCCAGCATGGTGGTCTGCACCGCCAGCAGGGCGATGCCGTCGACGATCTTCTCGATGCGCAGGCCGGAGTCCTCCAGCGACCCGATCAGGGCCAGCACCGCGCGGGTCTCGTCGACGGCCTGGCCCGCGCCGTCGGTCAGGCGGGTCACCGCCGCGCGGCTCTCGCGCATCAGGCCCTGGGCCTGATCGACCTTCTCGAGCGTCGCCCGTGCATTGTCGCCCGAGGACTTGGCCGAGGCTTCGATCTGGGTGATGGCGGCGTTGGCCTCCTGGGTGGCGGCGGCCTGGATCTGGGCGCCGCGGCTGATCTGGTCGATGGCCACCAGGATTTCCCCGGCCGAGCCCGACAGCTCCTGCACGGTCGCCGAGAGCTCCTCGGCCGCGGCCCCGATCTCGACACTGGCCTTGGCGGCGGCGCCCGCGTGCAGGTCGTCGGCCAGGGCCGCCAGGGTGTGGGCGGCGCGCTGGCTCTGCTCCAGGGCCGAGCTCTGCTGCTGCACCGCGCGCTGGGCCTCGGCCGCGGCGGCGGACTGTTCCTCAGCGGCGCTGGAGACGCTCTCGGCCCCGCGTTGGGCTTCGCGGGTCGCGCTCTCGGCCTCCAGGGCCGCGGTGAGGATGATCTGGCTGCCGTCGGCCAGCTCGGTGACGCTGGCGCGGATGGCGCCCAGGTTCTGGGTGACCGCCTGGCCCGCCCGAGCCTCTTCCGTGGCCAGGACCGAGGCGGCGCGGATGCGTTCGGCCAGGGCGCGCACTTCGCTGGCGATGGCGCTGGCCAGTCCCTCGACCTCGCGCGAACGGCGCTCGGAGGTCTCGGCCAGGGCTCGGACTTCGTCGGCCACCACCGCGAAGCCGCGGCCGTGATCCCCGGCCCTGGCGGCCTCAATCGCGGCGTTCAGTGCGAGCAGATTTGTCTGATCCGAGATGTCGGCCACTGAGCGCGTGATCTCGCCGATATCGGCGGCCTGGGCCTCCAGGGTGGCGATCACCTCGACCGCCGCCAGCTGTTTGGCGGCGCCGGCCTCGACTCCGGAGACGGCGGCCTCCACCTGCCCGGCGGCCTCGACCAGGGAGGTCTGAAGCCCCTCGGCGCGGCGGCGACCCTCCTGCGCCTTGTCGCGCGCCTGGGAAAAGGTGGCCGACAGGGCGGCCACGGCCGCCAGGGATTCGTGCGAGGCGCCCGCCGCCTCCTCGGCGCCGGCGGAAATCTGTTCGAGCGCGCGGCGCAGCTCCTCCGCCGCTGCGGAAGCCTCGGTCACCCCGCCGGCCAGCTCCTGGGTCGCGGCCGCGATGCGCTCGGCGGCGCCCTGGCGGCGGCGCGCCGGATCGAGGCTGCGCGGCCTGGCGACGGGACGTGGGGCCTTCGGGGGGCTCTCTGTGGCCTCGGCCGGGGGCGTCGTTTTCGGACGACCCCTACCGGCCAGCGTGGACCGTTTGACCAGCGCCATGATTTTCCCCCCAGTCGGACAGAACGCCCCGCGCGGCTGCAAGCGCAGCCCCGCGCAGACGCCCAACGCTCCGGCGCGTCAAAAGCTGCACTGTGGGGGGAATTTATTTGCGCTCAGCCGCCCCGGTTCGCGACCAGGTCCTCCACCACCGACGGGTCGGCCAGGGTCGAGGTGTCCCCCAGGCTCCCCAGCTCGTTCTCGGCGATCTTCCTCAGGATCCGGCGCATGATCTTGCCCGAGCGGGTCTTGGGCAGGCCCGGCGCCCACTGGATCACGTCGGGGCTGGCGATCGGGCCGATCTCGCGGCGCACCCAGTCCTTCAGCTCGCCCTTCAGCGCGTCGCTGGAGGCGACCCCGGCGTTCAGGGTGACGTAGCACCAGATGCCCTGGCCCTTGATGTCGTGGGGGTAGCCCACGACCGCCGCCTCCGCGACCTTGGGATGGGCGACGAGCGCGCTCTCCACCTCCGCGGTGCCGAGCCGGTGGCCGGAGACGTTGAGCACGTCGTCCACCCGCCCGGTGATCCAGTAGTAGCCGTCCTCGTCGCGGCGGCAGCCGTCGCCGGTGAAGTACTTGCCGGGGTAGGTCGAGAAGTAGGTCTCCAGGAAGCGGGCGTGGTCGCCGTAGACCGTGCGCATCTGGCCCGGCCAGCTGTCGATCAGGCAGAGGTTCCCCTCCGTGGCGCCCTCCAGCACCTTGCCGTCCGCGTCCACCAGCTGGGGCACGACCCCGGGCAGGGGCTTGGTCGCCGAACCGGGCTTGAGCGCCGTGGCGCCGGGCAGCGGGGTGATCAGGGCGCCGCCGGTCTCGGTCTGCCACCAGGTGTCCACGATCGGGCAGCGGCCCTCGCCGACCACCCGGTGATACCAGAGCCAGGCCTCCGGATTGATCGGCTCGCCGACTGAGCCCAGCAGGCGCAGCGACTTCCTCGACGTCCGCTTCACCGGCGCCTCGCCCTCGCGCATCAGCGCCCGGAGCGCCGTGGGCGCCGTGTAGAAGATCTCGACCTTGTGCTTGTCGATCACCTGCCAGAAGCGGCTGTTGGAGGGGTAGTTCGGCACCCCCTCGAACATCAGGGTCGTGGCGCCGTTGGAGAGCGGGCCGTAGACGATGTAGCTGTGGCCGGTCACCCAGCCCACGTCGGCGGTGCACCAGTAGATCTCGCCCGGGCGGTAGTCGAAGACCAGCTCGTGGGTCCAGGACGCCCAGAACAGATAGCCGCCGGTGGTGTGCAGCACCCCCTTGGGCTTACCGGTCGAGCCCGAGGTGTAGAGGATGAACAGCGGGTCCTCCGCGCCCATGGGCACAGGCTTGCAGTCGGCGCTGACCTGGGCCGCCTCGGTCTCGTAGACGAAGTCGCGCCCGGCCTTCATGGCCACGTCCGCGCCGGTGCGGGTGACCACCAGCACGCGCTCGACCTGGGGCGTCTGCTCCAGCGCCGCGTCGACATTGGCCTTCAGCGGGATGCGCTTGCCGCCGCGCATGCCCTCGTCGGCGGTGATCACCATCTTCGAGTCGCAGTCGGTGATGCGCCCGGCCAGGCTGTCGGGCGAGAAGCCGGCGAACACCACAGAGTGCACCGCCCCGATCCGGGCGCAGGCCAGCATGGCGTAGGCGGCCTCGGGGATCATCGGCAGATACAGGGTGATGCGGTCGCCCTTCTTGGCGCCGTGGGCCTTCATGACATTGGCCATGCGGCAGACCTCGGCGTGCAGCTCGCCGTAGGTGATCTTCCTGGAGGCGGAGGGGTCGTCGCCTTCCCAGATGATGGCGACCTGATTGCGGCGCTCCTTCAGGTGGCGGTCGACGCAGTTGACCGAGGCGTTCAGGACCCCGTCGGCGAACCAGCGGATGCGGAAGTCCTCTTTCAGGAAGCTTACGTCCTTGACCACGCTGAACGGCTTGATCCAGTCCAGCCGCTTGGCCTTCTTCTTCCAGAAGTCCTGGGGCTCCTCGAGCGCCTTCTTCCAGGCCTTGTCGTAGGCCTTGGCGTCCATGTGGGCGCGCTTGGCCCAGGCGGCCGGAACGGGAAAAAGAGTGTCCTGGCGCACGGCGCCCTCCCTTGATGGAATTTCAGTCGCGCGATCCGCACAGCGGGAGTATGCGAGCGCCCATCCCGACGCAACTGTGGCCGCACCCTTAAGGGCCGCCGCCCCGAGGACTCATTAGCATGCTGCTCGCCTGGTCCACCTGGCAGGAGATCGACTCCTGGCTCAAGTCTTCCAAGACCGTGGTCGTCCCCATCGGCTCCAACGAGCAGCACGGTCCGACCGGCCTGCTGGGCACCGACTGGATGTGCCCCGAGATCATCAGCCACGCCGCGGAAAAGACCGGCGAGCTTCTGGTCGCGCCGACCTTCAACATCGGTATGGCCCAGCATCACCTGGCCTTCCCGGGCACCATCTCGCTCAGCCCCTCGACCTTTCAGGCGGCGATCAGCGACTGGGTCTCGTCCCTGACCCGCCACGGCTTCGAGCGCATCTATTTCCTGAACGGCCACGGCGGCAACGTCGCCTCCATCGAGGCCGCCTTCAGCGAGATCTACGCGGGCTGGTCCTTCGCCGAGGAGCGGGCGCCCTACATGCTCAAGCTTCGCAACTGGTGGGACCTGCCGGGCATCGCCAGGCTGGCGGAAGAGATCTTCCCGGTCGGCCACGGCTCCCACGCCACCCCGTCCGAGATCGCCATCACCCAGGCGGCCTATCCCCACGCGATCAAGACCGCCAACTACGCGCCCCAGATCGCTCCCACCGGCCCGATCCGCGACGCCATCGATTTCCGCGCCCGCTTCCCCGACGGCCGCATGGGGTCGGACCCGCTGCAGGCGTCTCCCGAGAAGGGCCAGCGCCTGATCGACGCCTGCGTCACCGCCCTGATCAAGGACGTGGCCGAGTTCACCGCGGAAGTTCAGCCCTGAGGCCGGCGGGCGCCGCCGCCTGGGCCGAGACCCTCGTCTGGGCCGCCGCCGGGGCCGGGGCGCTCTACGCCCTGCACGTCCCGGCCGGCGCCCTGGTCGGGGCCCTGGTGCTGGTCGCCGCCGCGGCCCTGATGGGCCGGCCGATGAGCGCCCCGGCGCCGGTGCTGAACACCCTGTACCTGATCACCGGCGCGGCCACGGGCGCGGCGATCACGCCCGAAGCCCTGAAGGCGGCGATCACCTGGCCGCTGTCGCTGCTCTGGCTGGCGGTGGCCACCACCTTGCTTTCCGCCGGGGGCTATTTCGTCTTCCGGCGCCTGGGCGGCTGCGACCGCCAGACCGCCTTCTTCGCCTCGGCGCCGGGCGCTCTGACCGCCGTCCTGGTGCTGGGCGAGGCCGAGGGCGCCGACATGACCCGGGTGGCGGTGGCCCAGACCCTGCGTCTGGGGCTGCTGGCGGCCACCGCGCCGCTGGTGCTCTCCACGGTCCAGGTCCCGCACCTGCCACCGCCCGGCCATGGCCTCGACGGCTGGATGGGCTGGCTTGCCCTGGCCGCCGCCGCCCTCGCCGGCTGGTGGGGGGCGCAGCGCCTGCGCTGGCCGGCGGCGGTGTTCCTAGGTCCCATGGCCGCGGTCGCCCTCGTCCACGCCACGGGCCTGGTGGGCGTGACCTTCGCCAGGCCCTTCCTGGCTGCCGCCTCCGCGGGCCTCGGCGCCACCACCGGCATGCGCTTCCGCGGCGTCGCGCCGGCCGTCCTGCTGCGCTTCCTGCCCGCCAGCCTGGCCGCGCTTGCGGTCATGGCCGCCATAGGCCTGGGCTGCGGCTACCTCGCCGGGGTGCTGAGCGGCGTCGGCGCCGCCCCGGGCATGATCGCTTTCGCGCCGGGCTCCATGGACGTGATGATCGCGGTGGCCCTGGCGCTGGGCGCCAACCCGGCCTACGTGGCCGCCCACCACACCGCGCGCTTCCTGGCCCTGATGCTGGGGCTGCCGTTCATCGCGGAACGGTTCAAGCGGATGGCGGTGAAGGAAGCGGCCTAAGCGCTCACACTCCCTCGCCACCCCCATCACCATGTCCGTCATCCTCGGAGCGGAGGCGGCGCAGCCGCCGGAGACCCGAGGACCCAACAGCGAATCCTGGGGGAAGCGGGGCGCCTGAATCGCAGCGTTGGGGTCGGAGCTGTTGGGTCCTCGGGTCTACGCCCCTTCGGGGCTTCGCTCCGAGGATGACGTCCGGGGGAGGGCAGTTCCGTCGCAGGCAGAGGACATTTCCCGCCTTCACCCGCTGACACCACCCCACCCGCCGGGCTAGGGTCGCGCCCTCACGTTCGGGGGATTTCATGGCCATCAAGGGTCTTGGACACGCGCTTGCCGTCGCGGTCTCGCTTCTCGCCTTTTCCGCCACAGCCAAGCCCTCAAAACCGGCCAAGGCGCCCCCGCCCGCCGCCGCCGCCCCGGCTCCGGCGCCCGCCCCCGCCAAACCCAAGTCCATCGCCGACGCCACGGCCGGTCTGCAGCGCCTCGACGGCCTGCTGCCGGTCTATGTCGACAAGGCCGGCGGGCGGGTCCTGCTCTCGCTGCCAGCGCCCGACGCGCAGGGCCTCTCGGGCCGCTACCTCTACCAGACCTATCTGCGCGCCGGCCTGGGCTCCACCCCCGTCGGCCTGGACCGCTCCCAGCCCGGCGACACCCAGGTGCTGGTCTTCCGCCGCGCCGGCAAGAAGGTGCTGGCCGAGTTCGAGAACTACGGCTTCCGCGCCGACCACGGCTCCGCCGACGAGAAGCAGGCCGTGCGCGACAGCTTCCCGATCTCCACTGTCTGGCAGGGCGATGTGGCGGCCGAAGGTCCCGACGGACGCATCCTGATCGACATCTCGAGCTTCCTGACCCGCGACGCCCTGAACATCTCCGCCGCCATGAAGCGGGCCCAGCAGGGCGGCTTCAAGCTCGACGACAAGCTGAGCTGGCCCGACACCAATGAGGTCCACGCCTTCCCGGAAAACCTGGAATTCGAAGCCAGCCAAACCTTCGTCAGCGACGACGCCGGCGGCGAGGTCCGCGGCATCGTTCCCGACGCGCGGGACATGACGCTCGCCATCCACCACTCCCTGATCAAGCTGCCCGACCCGGGCTACACCCCGCGCCTGTTCGATCCGCGTGTCGGCACCTTCACCCAGGTGGTCACCGACTACAGCGCGCCGCTCGGCCAGCCCCTGGTCTATCGCCTGGCCAACCGCTTCCGGCTGGAGAAGGTCGACCCGACCGCGGCGAAGTCGCGGGTCAAGAAGCCCATCGTCTTCTACGTCGACCGGGCCGCCCCCGAGCCCGTGCGTTCGGCGCTGCGGGAGGGCGCCCAGTGGTGGTCGCAGGCCTTCGAGGCCGCCGGCTTCATCGACGCCTTCCGGGTCGAGATCCTGCCCGATGGCGTGAGTCCCTTGGACGCTCGCTACAACGTCATCAACTGGGTCCACCGCCAGACCCGCGGCTGGTCCTACGGCCAGGGCATCATCGACCCGCGCACCGGCGAGATCGTCAAGGGCTCGGTGCTGCTGGGCTCCCAGCGCATCCGCCAGGACAAGATCATTTTCGAGGGCCTGGAAGGCGCCGACCTGACCGGCAAGGGCGGGCCCAACGACCCGATCGACATCTCGCTCAGGCGTCTGCGCCAGCTAGCGGTGCACGAGAGCGGCCACGCCATCGGCCTGGCCCACAACATGGGCGCCTCCACCTACGCCGACCGCGCCTCGGTGATGGACTACCCGCCGCCGCGGGTGAAGATCACCGCCGACGGCAAGCTCGACTTCTCCGACGCCTATGCTGTGGGCGTCGGCGCCTGGGACCGCTTCGCCATCACCTGGCTCTATTCCGAGACCCCTCCCGGCCAGAACGAACGCGCGCGCCTGAACGCCCTGGTGGCCGACGCGCAGGCGCAAGGGTTGCGCTTCGTGGCCGACGAGGACTCGCGGCCCATCGCCAGCGGCCATCCGCTCGGCGCCCTGTGGGACGACGGTTCGGACTCCATCGCCGAGCTCGACCATGTGCTGAAGGTGCGCCGCATTGCGCTGGGCGACTTCGGCCTCAGGAACCTGCCTGACGGCGCCTCCATGGCCGACCTGAAGCGGGTGATCGTGCCCATCTACCTGTTCCACCGCTACCAGGTGGACGCCGCGGTCAAGCACGTCGGCGGGATCGACTTCGGCTACGGGGTCAAGGGCGACGGCCATGAGGCCGCGAAGCCGGACGACGCCGCCACCCAGCGCCGGGCGCTCGCCATGCTGATGCGCACGGTCGAGCCGGCCGAGCTGGACCTGCCGGACGGCCTCGTGGCCCTGCTATCGGCCGCCCAGTCCGGCGACACCGACAAGCAGTGGACCAGCGAATTGTTCGACAGCGGTCTGGGTCCCGTCTTCGACCTGCCCACGGCGGCCGAGACCGCCGCCGACATCACCTTCACCGACCTGTTCGCCGCCCCGCGCCTGAACCGCGTCGCCGACCTCTCCAGCCGCGATCCCGGACAACTGGGTGTCTCGGAGGTGCTCGACACGGTCATCGCCAAGGTCTTCACCCCGGCCGCCGGCGAGACGCCACGCCAGGCGGAGCTGCGCCGCCGCATCGAGACGCGGCTGGTCTGGGTCCTGGCCTCGACGCTCGACGACAAGTCGCTCTCGCCCACGGTCGCGGCCCGCATCCGCCAGTCGCTGGTCGGTCTCGGCAAGCGCCTGCAGGCGGCCAAGGGCGACGGCGCCGACGCGGCCCAGGCCCACTACCTGGCGGACCTCCTGCTCGACCACAACGACGACCGCCTGCGCGCGCTCGCGGCCGCCAACGTCAAGCACCCGGTCACCACCCCCATGGGCATGCCCATCGGCGAGGACTGCTGGTTCTGCGAGGGGCTGAGCCGATGAGGTTCGCGGCCCTCACGCTCGGATTGGTCCTGGCCTTGGCGGGCCAGGCTTCCGCCGCGCCCGCCCTGCGCGACCAGGTTCATGCCTGGCGCCAGGCCCACGAGCGGGCGGTGGTAGAGGAGTTCGAGGCGCTGCTGAAGCTCCCCAATGTCGCGACCAACGTCCCCGACATCGAAGCCAACGCGCGGGCCCTGATCCCGATGATGGAGCGCCGGGGCCTGAAGACCCGCGTCCTCTCCGCCGGCCCGGGCACGCCGCCGGCGCTCTACGGAGAGATGCTGGCTCCCGGGGCCAGGCGCACGGTGGTCTACTACGCCCACTACGACGGCCAGCCGGTCACCCCGTCCCAGTGGCGCTCGCCGCCCTTCGCCCCGACCATGCGCGAGGGCCTGACCGGCCCGGACGTCGACTGGCGCAAGGCGACGGGGCCGCTGAACCCGGAGTGGCGCCTGTTCGCCCGCGGCGCCGGCGACGACAAGGCCTCGGTCATCGCCATTCTCGCGGCGCTCGACGCGCTCAAGGCCTCGGGCCGCAAGCCCACGGTCAATGTGAAGGTCTTCTTCGACGGCGAGGAGGAGCAGGGCTCGCCCCATCTGGAGGCGATCCTGCGGGCCAACACCGAACTGCTGAGATCCGACCTCTGGCTGATCGGCGACGGCCCGGTGCACCAGAGCCGGCGCTGGGAGGTGTTCTTCGGCGCCCGCGGCGTCACCGGGGTCGAGATGACCATCTACGGCCCGGCCCGGGCCCTGCACAGCGGCCACTACGGCAACTGGGCGCCCAATCCCGCGGTGATGGCCGCCGAGCTGGTCGCCGCCATGCGCGACAGCGACGGGCGCATCCTGGTTCCCGGTTACGGCGACCACATCCGCCCGCTCAGCGCCGCCGAACACCGGGCGCTGGACGCCCTGCCCGACGTCGAGAGCGACCTGAAGAAGGAGCTCCAGCTCGGCCGCAGCGAGGGCTCGGAACGCCTCGGCGACAGCCTGATGCGCCCGGCGCTGAACGTGCGCGGCATCAGCGTGGGCAAGACCGGCGAGGAGGCCGCCAACGCGGTGCCGACCGAGGCCCACATCTCGCTCGACCTGCGCCTGGTCCCCGACCTGACCCCGGAGGAGGCGCACGCGAAGATCGAGGGCTTCCTCAAGGCGAAGGGCTGGACGGTCGTCCACGACGCCCCGGACGCCGCGGCCCGCATGGCCTCGCCGCGCCTGATCCGGCTGCAGTGGGAAGCGGGCTATCCGGCCTGGCGCACCGACATGGATATCCCGGCGTCGAAGGCCCTGATCGGCTCGATCGAGCGGGCCAAGGGCGGCCCGGTGGTGGTCATGCCCATGCTGGGCGGCAGCGTGCCCATGTATCTGTTCGCCGACATCTTCCACACGCCGGTGGTGGGCCTGCCCATCGCCAACCACGACGACAACCAGCACGCCTTCAACGAGAACCTGCGCCTGCAGAACCTGTGGGATGGGATTGAGGAATACGCCGCGGTGCTGGGCGATTTCCGCTGGTGAGCGCCTTGCTGCGGCCACAGGGGCGGGCGATCACGCCGGCGCACCGGAGTCCTGAACCATGAGCCTTCTCGCCCTGATGGCCGCCGCCCAGATCGTGGCCGGCGGCGCCGGCTACGCCGAGGCCGAGAAGCGCGCGCTCGACTACGACAAGGACCTGGCCGGCAATGCCTGGGACGCGAAGGTGCTGGCCCCGGAGCTGCAGGCCATCCCCACCATCATGCGCACCTGCGGCGCGCGGGTGGGCCTGAAGACCTCCAGCCCGGACCAGTCCTTCAGCCTGGTGATCAGTTTCGAGGACGGGGTGTTCACCACCGTCTTCGCCGACCGTGACACGCCGCTCGCCCGCTGCGTCGCGGGGGAGGTCGCCAACATGCCCCTGACCAATCCGCCCATGGCCGACTATGCCGAGATCCTGCGCCTCAAGGTCGGTTAGGCCGTCTTGATCATCCCGTCCTCGACCTTGACGGGCCAGGGACGCAGTCGCGCGCCCGCCGCCGGCCCGCCCAGGCAGGCGCCGTCTTCCACGCGAAACAGCGCTCCGTGCCAGGAGCAGAGGATCAGTTCCCCGTCGCGGGTCAGGTAATTGTCGAGCTCCTGGGCCAGCGGCAGGCCCGCGTGGGGACAACGGTCGACGTAGCCGAACACCTCATCGCCCTTGCGCACCACGAAGCCGTGGAAATAGGCGCCGCGGATATCCAGCACGAAGTTCCGGGCGCCGGGGTCCCTTATGGTCGCCAGCGTGCAGAGCGGCACGTTCGGCGGCGTCTCCCATACCCGCGGGCGGACGGGTTCCGGTTCGGGCAGGTCGTCGCTCAACGCTCGGTCTTCAGGGGCCGCGACAGCAGCCGGGCCACCGCCTCGTCCACGCTGATCTCATCGGCCAGGATGGCGGCCACTGCCTCGCAGATCGGGATCTCGACCCCGAGGCGCGCCGCCAGCTGGCGCACGGCCGGCGCCGACTCCACGCCCTCGGCCACCGACAGCTTGCCCTCCAGCGCCTGCTTCAGGGTCAGGCCCTGGCCCAGGGCCAGGCCGACGCTCATGTTGCGCGACTGCGGGCTCGAGCAGGTCAGGACCAGGTCGCCCAGGCCGCACAGGCCCGCCACCGTGTCGGGCTGGGCGCCCAGGGCTTCGGCATAGCGGATCATCTCGGCGAAGCCCCGGGTGATCAGGGCAGCGTGGGCCGAGCGCCCCAGGCCCCGGCCCTCGACGATGCCGCAGCCGATGGCCAGCACGTTCTTCAGCGCGCCCCCGGCCTCGGCGCCGATCACGTCCTCCACGCCGTAGGGCCGGAAGGTCGGGGTGGCGATGGCGGCGGCCAGGCGGCGGCCCAGCTCCGGATTGGGGCAGGCCAGGGTCACGGCGGTGGGCAGGCCGCGGGCCACCTCGCCGGCGAAGCTCGGGCCCGACAGCACCGCTTCGCAGGCCTGGGGCAGGGCTTCGGCCAGCACCTGGGTCATCAGGGCGTGGGTGCCGCGCTCGATGCCCTTGGAGCAGAGCAGCACCGGCAGGCCCTTGCGGGCGTAGGGCGCGAAGGCAGTCAGGGTCGCGCGCATGTGCTGGGCCGGCGGCACGGCCAGCACGATGTCGCAGTCCTTCAGGTCGGCCAGGTCGCCGGTGGCGGTCACGCCCTCCAGCGGCACGCCGGGCAGGAACAGGCTGTTCTCGCCCCGGTCGCGGATGGAAGCGACCACCTCGGCCTCGCGCGCCCAGAGCGTGGTCGTCAGCCCCGCGCGAGCGCAGACCTGGGCGAGCGCCGTGCCCCAGGCCCCGGCCCCGATGACGCCGGCGGTGGTGATGGCGTTCATGCCTTGGCTCCCTTGCGGCCGGGCTTGTGGGTGGGATCGGCCAGCGCTGAGGCCTCGTCCAGCGGCCAGCGCGGCCGCGCCGCCGCGTCCAGCGGCGAGGTCAGGCCCAGCGCCAGCCGCTCGGCGCCGGCGAGCGCGATCATGGCGGCGTTGTCGGTGCAGTAGGCCAGCGGCGGGGCCAGGAAGGCGAAGCCACGCCTGGCCGCGGTCTCTTCCAGCACCCGGCGCACGGTCCGGTTGGCGGCGACGCCCCCGGCCACCACGAACAGGCGATGGTCATGGCCCTCGGCGTAGTCCGCCATCGCCCGGTCCGAACGCTCGGCCAGCTGGCGCGCGATGGCGGCCTGGACGGCGGCGGCGAGGTCGGCGCGGTCCTGGTCGGTGGTGACCTGGGCCTGGGCCAGGCGGGCGGCGGCGGTCTTCAGGCCCGAGAAGGAGAAGTCGCAGTCCTTGCGGCCAAGCAAGGCGCGCGGGAGTTCGAAGCGCGAGGCGTCGCCGCGCTCGGCCAGGGCCTCCAGCGCCGGCCCGCCCGGATAGCCCAGGCCCAGCGCCTTGGCGATCTTGTCGAAGGCCTCGCCGGCGGCGTCGTCAATGGTGGAGCCCAGGCGGTGGCAGCGGCCCACGCCCTCGACACTCAGCAGCTGGCAGTGGCCGCCGGAGACCAGCAGCAGCAGGAAGGGGTAGGGGGCGTCCGCCGCCAACCGGGCCGAGAGCGCGTGGCCCTCCAGATGGTTGACCGCGATCAGGGGCAGGCCGCGCCCGAGCGCCAGGGCCTTGCCGAAGCTCAGGCCGACCATCACCCCGCCCACCAGACCCGGGCCCGCGGTGGCGGCCACGCCGTCCAGCGCCTCCAGCCCGAGGCCCGCCTCGGCCATGGCCTGCCCGGCGATGGCGTCGATCATCTCGACGTGGGCGCGCGCGGCGATCTCCGGCACCACCCCGCCGAAGGGGGCGTGCTCCCTGGTCTGGCTGGCCACAATCGAGGACAGCACCGTGATGCGGCCGTCCGCCTCGCGGCGGACCACGGCGGCGGCGGTCTCGTCGCAGCTGGTCTCCAGGCCGAGGACGGTGAGGGCGCTCATGGTCGCAGGTTGGGGGCTCTGTGTGATTGCGGGGGCGGCCGCGCTCCTGTAGTCCGGCGGCCTCGCCGTCGAGGTAGCTGTCAGGCGTCCCCCGTGCAACCGCTCGTCCGAATCGGAACCCGCGCCTCCAAGCTGGCGCAGACCCAGACCCGCTGGGTCCAGGCCCGCGTGGCCAAGGCGCTGGGCGCTTCGCCCGACCAGGCCGACGCCGTCGCGCCCCTGGTGTTGATCACCACCACCGGCGACCGCATCCAGGACCGCCGCCTGCTCGAGGTCGGCGGCAAGCAGCTGTTCACCAAGGAGATCGAGGAGGCGCTGATCGACGGCCGCATCGACATGGCGGTCCACTCGATGAAGGACGTGCCGGCCGAACAGCCGCCGGGCCTGGCCATCGCCGCCATCCCCGAGCGCGAGGACCCGCGCGACGCCTTCGTGAGCAAGCTTTACGCGCGGCTCGACGACCTGCCCAGGGGTGCGCGGCTCGGCACCGCCAGCCTGCGCCGCCAGGCCCAGATGCTCGCCGTCCGGCCCGACCTCGAGATCGTCATGCTGCGCGGCAATGTCGACACCCGCCTGGCCAAGCTGGAGGCCGGCGAATGCGACGCCATACTGCTGGCCCATTCCGGCCTGAACCGGCTGGGCCTCGGCCACGTGGTGCGCGAGGCGCTGGACCCGGTGGTGTTTCCCCCTGCCCCGGGCCAGGGCGCCCTGGCGCTGCAGACCCGCGCCGACGGGGTCGACACCGCCTGGGCAAGGGCGCTGAACCACGCGCCCAGCGCGCTCACTGTCGCGGCCGAGCGCGGCGCGCTCGAGGCGCTCGAAGGCTCCTGCCGCACGGCGCTCGGCGCCCACGCGTGGGTCGAGGACGATTGCCTGAAACTGGTGGTCGAGGCGCTGAGCGCCGATGGGGCGGCCCGCTGGCGTCGTGAGGACCAGATCGACCTGGATGAAGCGGCCCTGGACGAGGCCCGCGCGCTGGGCCTGGCGTTGGGCGCCGAGATTCGCGACGAGGCCGGCGACCGTCTGATCATCGCCTGACAAGAAAAAGGCCGGGGAGCGAACCCCCCGGCCTCGTTCGTTGGCTTGTCGGCGCCGATCAGAACCGGCGCGTCAGGTCCAGGAACACGGTGCGTCCCAGGTAACCCTGCTGGTACTGGCTCGACAGCAGCGCATTGCCGAAGGTGCCGCCGGTCAGGTTCGGCGGCGTCTCGTTGAAGACGTTGCGCACGCCCAGGGTGACCTGGGACTTGTCGAAGTCCTTCTGGATCGAAAGGCTGTGGAAGGCGGTGAACTCCGCCTCGAACTTGCGGAAGTTCGGGTTGCCGAACAGCAGGTTGGAGCTGCGCGGGTTGGTGAAGTCGTCGTCCGACTGCTTGCCGACCATGAAGATGTTCCAGTTCACGGTCCAGTCGTGGCGCTGGAAGGTGAAGTCGACGTTGCCGTCGAAGTCAGGGTTGCCCAAGCGCCCGTTGGTGGTCTGGGTGGCCTGGCCGAACAAGGCCGAGTCGTTCTGCAGGGTCCAGGTCACTTCCGTGCGCATGGTGAACTTGGTGTCCCAGGGCAGTTCGTGACGGTAGCGGACGGTCAGATCGACGCTGCGCTGCGTCTGGCTGGCGATGTTGATGTAGTTGTCCGCGAGCGTCGTGACCTGGTGCAGGGTGGGCGAGCCGGGGGTGTTGTCCCGGTGGAACAGGCTGCACAGCGGGTCGGTCGGGAAGGTCGGCGAGTTGTAGCAGGCGAACAGAATGTTGGCCGCGCCGAACTGGGCCACCTCGTTGGCGACCTCGATGTTGGTGTAGTCGAGCGCCACGTTCAGGTCGGCGAAACGCGGCGTCCAGATGAAGCCTGCGGTCCAGGCCTTCGACGTTTCCGCCTTCAGCCGGCCGATGCCGCCGCCGGTCGAAACCGTGATCGAGGCGGTCGAGCCCGTGGGATAGCCGGCCGGCACGCCGGCGGCCTGGCAGTTCTGCTTCACCCGGTCCGGCAGGCCGGCGTTGGTCGACCAGTGGTAGCAGGGGTCGTTGCCGAACTGGCCGATGAAGCTGGTCTGGTCGGCCAGGAACAACTCGTACAGCGCGGGCGCCCGGAACGAGGTGCCGTAGGTGCCGCGGATGCGGAATTCCGGGGTGATGCGCCAGTTGACCGAGCCGCGATAGGTGTTGTTGGCGCCGTAGCTCTGATAGTCGCTGTAGCGGTCCGACAGGTTGACGGTCAGTTCGTCGATCAGGGGCATGCCCTTGATCAGCGGGATTTCCAGTTCCCCGAAGACTTCCTTCACCGAGTCCGAACCCTTGGTGATGCCCGAGCTGGTCGAGCCCCAGAGGTTGCCGGCCAGCGTCACCGGCCCGGGGGTGTCGTTGATCTCGTCACGGCGCCACTGCACGCCGAAGGCGCCCGAGACCGCGCCCGCCGGCAGGTTGAAGAGGTCGCCGGTGGCCGAGGCTTCGAAGGTCGACTGGGTGTAGCGGGTGTGGCCGACGTCGACGTCCATCAGGAAGGCCTGCTCGGCCGGGGTGAACAGGCCGCGCAGTTCGTTGGGCGCGAACAGGTTGATGTCCACGCAGTGGCGGTGGCTGATCGGCGTCACCGGCACGCCGGCGCAGCCGTCGAAGTTGGGCCCGCCGATGTTGTTGTACGACGCGCCGAGATCGCCCAGGGCCCAGGCGGCGTCATCCAGGATCACGTCGTTTTTGTAGGTCGCGTCCGAGCGGCTGTACTGGAAGAAGCTGTCCCAGCTCCAGCCGTGCAGAGGACCGAGGTCCAGGTCGCCCTTCAGCCCCCCGACCACCCGGCCGTAATCGACGCGGGTGTTGGTGTTGGACGGCACCTCGCTGATGGCGAAGGCGAAGTCGTCGAAGGGGTTGTGCGAGGCCGGGCCGAAGGAGGACGGCGCCATGACCGGGAAGAACTGGCGCCAGCCGTCCTGCTGCTGGTCGCGGCGGTTCCACAGCACTTCGCCGTAGGCGTGGACGCGCGGGGTCAGGTCGTAACCGCCGTTGGCGAACAGGGTGTAGCGCTTGGTCGCCGGGATCAGGCTCCAGGAGTTGTAGCGGGGATCCTGGTACTGGTAGGCGAAGGTCGAACGGTTGTTCACCCGCGCGCAGTTGGGGTCGATCACCCCGTCGCAGGTGGCGTTGTCGGTGCCGCCCGTGAACACCCAGCCCGGGGGCAGGAAGCCGAAGTCACGCGCCGGATTGCTCTGCGCCTCCGCCGGATAGGGTCCGGGGAACAGGTCCGCCCGCTGCACGATCTGGCCGGTCGAGTTCAGCTCGACGTTGTTGGAGAAGGTCTGGGTGCACTTGAACGTGCCCGTGGTCGGATCGATCACGTCCAGCCGGTTGCCGTGGCCGTCGCTGCGGTAGCTCTGCGAGCAGCTCAGGAAGCTGCGGTCGCCGATGGCGAGCTTCTTCTGTTCCCAGTAGTCGGCGGTGACCGACAGATAGCCGCGGTCGAAGGTCTTCCCCCAGCTTCCGGAGACCCGGTACTCCTCGCCGCCCCGGTCCTGGGGCATGGAGCCGCGCGCGTCGAGCACGACGCCGTCCAGGTTCTTCTTGGTGATGAAGTTGACCACCCCGGCCACGGCGTCCGAGCCGTAGATCGAGGACGCGCCGTCCTTCAGGATTTCGACCCGGTCGATGATGGTCAGCGGCAGGACGCCGACGTCGAAGGGACCGACGGTGCCGCTGTAGCCGGCGGGACCGGCGCGCCGGCCATTGACCAGGACCAGGGTACGGTTGGCGCCCAGGCCGTGCAGCGAGATCGATTCGATACCGCCGCCGCCGGTGACCACGAAGCCGGTGGCCACGAGCGAGTTGATCTGGCCGGTGGAGGCGACCACCGAGGCGGTCTGCAGCATCTCACCGGTGTCCATGACGCCGCGCAGCTGCGCCTGATCGGCGGTCACCACCTGGATCGGCGCGGCGCTGGAGAATTCGGAGCGCTTGATGCGAGAGCCGGTGACCACGACCTCCTCGACCTCGGCGGGCTTCTTGTCGCTCGCGGCAGGGGCGGGCGCCGGCGCGGCGGGCGGCGCGGATTGGGCGAAGGCGGACGGCGCCACGGCCATCAGGCCCGCGATCATTGTGGTCGCGAGCAGGGTTTTGCGAAGGATCATTTGTCACCCCAAAGATAAGTAGGTGAACATGTTCATCGATTGACGGGATCGGCAACGGGTCTTCCCTGTCGCGGCGGCGACAGAGCAACCGTCGTGTCTAAAATACAACAAGACGACGAACGGCAAGGAACCTGTCAGCCCGAATTCGCCCGGAAAGTGTCCAATCAGAGAATAGTAAGGTTGCGAAAACTGTGTTCACGGATCGGTGAAATACGGAGGCCGCGCGCGATGGCGTCCGGTGGCGCGCCTTGACCGCCCGGCTGCGGCGGGCATGGTCCCCGCATGGTCGCTCAGCGCTTCGCCCCATGAGCCTGGTTTGGATCACCCGCGCCCAGCCCGGCGCCGCGGCCACCGCCGCGCGGGTGGAGCGCGCGGGTCGCAAGGCCCTCGTCTCGCCGGTGCTGGAGGTCCGCAGCCTCGATCCCGCCATCGATGTCGATGGCGTCGCCGCCCTGGCCTTCACCAGCGCCAACGGGGTGCGCGCCTTCGCGGGCGGGCGTCATGCGAGCCTCCTCACCGGCGGCGCGGCGCCGGTCTTCACGGTCGGCGAGGCCACCGCCGAAGCGGCCCGGGCCGCGGGCGTTGAGGAAGACCGGCTGGTGGTCGGCGGCGGGGACGCCCGGGCCCTGGCCGAGCGCATCGCAGCGGCCCCGCCGGCGGGAATGGTCCTGCATCCCGGCGCCCGAGAGCCGGCGGCCGACCTCGCCGCCCTGCTGGCGGAACGGGGCGTGCGGGCCCGTTCCGCCGCGGTCTATGAAACCGTCGCACGCGAACCGGTCGAGGCCCTGGCGCGGTTGGACGATATCGGCGCCCTCCTCGTTCATTCCGCCCGGGCCGCGGCGCAGGTGGCGCGGGTTCTGGAGGACAACGGGGCCCGCCCTACATTCTTCTGCATTTCGGGCCAGGCCGCCGCGCCTCTGATCGCGGCCGGACATGAAAAGGTTTTCGCCGCCCCGTTCCCTGACGAGGCGGCTTTGCTTAAGCTGCTCTCGGACCCGCCAGAGCGACGCTCATGACCGACCAGGCCGACACCACGCCCGCGCCCCATCTGCCGCCGGGGCCGCCGCCCAGGCCGCTGTCGCCGGTGTTCTGGATCTTCCTGGCGATCGGCGTCCTGCTGGTCATCGCCGGGATCGGGGTCTGGAAGCTCGGGCCGAAGATCTGGCCCAAGGCGCCGCCGGTCACAGCCAGCGCCCCGGCCCAGGCCGAGGCCGCCCCCGACTCGGTCGAGGCCCTGAACGCCCGCATCCGCGATCTGCAGCAGCAGCTGGAAGCCGCCAAGGCCCAGACGACGGCCCCGGCGAAGGACACTGGAAACAGCGGCGCGGTCCAGGCGCTCGACACCCGCGTCGAGCGGCTCGAGGCCGCCCAGCGCCGTTCAGGCCGCGCGGCGGCGGCGGCTGTCGCCGTTGGAGCCCTGTCCGACGCCTCCCAGACCTCGCGCCCCTTCGCCGCCGAGTTGTCAGCTCTCGAACGACTGCTGCCGGACTCCAGCCTGGTCACGGGCCTGCGTCCGCTGGCCGCCGCCGGCGCGCCCACACGCAGCGCGCTGGCCGCCGAGTTTCCCGATGTCGCCGCCCGCGCCTCGGCGGCCGCCCGCGCACCGGGAAAGGGCGCCAGCTTCCTGTCGCGGGCGCTGGCCTTCCTGGGTTCGATCATCTCGATCCGCCGTACGGATGATGTGACCTCCAACAAGCCCGACGCGGTCATCGCCCGGGCCGAGCAGCGGGTGGCCGACGGCGACCTTGAGGGCGCCCTGGTCCAGCTCGCCGCCCTGCCGCCGCCCGCCCAGGCCGCCACCGCCGACTGGCGCGAGCGGGCGCGCCGCCGGGTGGAGATCGAACATCGCATCGCTCGCTTAAGGGCCCTGGCGCTCAGCGACCTGTCGATGCAGTCGCCGCGCGCCGAGGCGGCGGACGGGAGCGGCCAGTGATCCGTGGCGCGATCGTCGTCCTGTTCTTCGCGGCCCTGATCTCGGTCGCCCTGGCCATGGCCGGCGACCCCGGCCACGCGACCCTGAACTGGGTGCATGTGCGGGTGGACACCTCCGCCACGGTCGCCGCCATCGTCATCGGCCTGCTCACCTTCCTGGCGGTGGTGTTCTGGCGGCTGGTGCTGTGGATCGCCGAGGCGCCCAAGCGCACCGCCCGCGCTCGCGCGGAGAGCCGTCGGCGCCAGGCCGCTGACGTCCTGACCCGGGGTTTTCTGGCCATCGCCTCCGGCGAAGGCGCCGAAGCGCGCCGGTGTGCCCAGCGGGCCACGGAGCTGGCCGACGACACCCCGGCCCTGGTGCGCATTCTCAGCGCCCAATCGGCCGAGGCCGCCGGCGACCTCGCCTCGGCCCAGGCCGCCTATTCTGCCATGCTCGGCTTTCCCGAAATGCGCCTGGTCGGCCACCGGGGCCTGATGGGAATCGCCCTGCAGCAGGGCGACAAGGCCCAGGCCCTGAAGCACGCCCAGGACGCCTTCGACCTGGCCAAGACCGCGCGCTGGGCCTGGCGCGCCCTGTTCGAGGCCAGGCTGGAGGCCGGCCAGTGGTCCGAGGCCCTGGCCCTGGTCGAGGGCGCCTTGAAGCGCAAGATCGTCACCCCGCTCGCTGCCGAGCGCGCCCGCGCCGCCCTGCTGGCGGCCAACGCCGCGGCCCTGGAACAGATGGCCGATCCCAAGCTGAAGGACCAGGCGCTGGACGCCGCTACCCGCGCGGCCAAGCTCAGCCCCGCCTTCGCGCCCGGCGCGGTGATGGCCGCGCGCCTGCTGGCCGAGGCCGGCAAGACCGGTCGCGCCGAGGACGTGATCGAGGCCGCCTGGGCGGCCGCGCCCCACCCGGCCCTGTGGCTGGCCTGGCGCGACCTGCGCAATCACGAGACCCCGCACGAGCGTGCGGTGCGGGTGCAGAGCCTGATCGACCGCAATCCGGAACACCGGGAGAGCAAGATCCTGCGGGTCGAGCAGGCCATGCTCGACGGCGACCCGGCGGGGCTGGACGCCGCGGTCGCCGCATTGGCCAACGAGGCGCCGACCCAGCGCCTGTGCGGCCTGATGGCGCGCGCCGCCCACGCGGCCCATCGCCCCGACGACGCCAGCGCCTGGGTCGCG
>CAYSNW010000064.1:0-22938 GCA_964432415.1 uncultured Caulobacteraceae bacterium | reverse complement strand
GCGCCGTGGCCGCGCCCGCGTCCCGGCCGCCGGGTGAGCCCGAGACCGGCACCCTGTCCGGGGGCAAGGACCGCTCCACCCGGATGCCCACCAAGGTGGTGGTCAACGGCACCGGCCCCTACGACTTCGTGGTCGACACCGGCTCCAACCGCTCGGTGATCTCCGCCGAGCTGGCCGCGAAGCTGGACCTGACCCCCGGCGCCGGGGCCAGCGTGCACGGCATCGCCGGCGCCGTGCCGATGGCGACGGTCAATCTAAAGAGCCTGACCGCCGGCGGCCTGTCCGCGCCGGTGCTGGAGCTGCCGGTCCTGGCCCAGCACGACCTGGGCGCCGACGGCCTGCTGGGCGTGGACGCCTTCAAGGACCGGCGCGTGACCCTGGACCTGAAGCGCAACGTGGTCTCGCTGGCGGCCTCCGCCCGCTATGGCACGCACGCGTCGCGGGCCTCGGAAGGCGCCACCGTCCCCGCCCGCCAGCGCTTCGGCCAGCTGACCATCGTCGACGCCGAGGCCGCCGACACCCGGGTCACCTGCTTCATCGACACCGGGGCGGAGAACACGGTGGGCAACACCGCCCTGCGCGAGGCGGTCAAGGCGCGCGCCAACGTCGCCTTCGCCCCCTACGCCATCCGCCTGCACGGGGCGACGGGACAGGACGTCAACGGGGTGATGGCCCATCTGCCGGTGATCCGCATCGGGGGCGTGCGCTTCGACGGGGTGCTGGTGGCCTTCGCCGACATCCATACCTTCCGGCTGTGGAACCTCGACAGGACCCCGGCCCTGCTGCTGGGCATGGACCTTCTGCGGCTGTTCGACCAGGTGGCCATCGACTTCGGCCGGCGCGAGGTCCACTTCGCCCGTAACTGAAGCGAGTTGCGGGCCGGCCTGGGGCGCCGTACCGCTCAGGACCGATCTTTGGGGGATCCGAGATGATGCTGAACCGCCGCGCCCTGCTGGCCAGCTCCTGCGCCGTGGCCATGGCCGGGACATCGGTGCGCGAAACCGCCGGCGACCTGCTGCTGGGAGAAATAGCCGAGAAGCTGCTCGGCGAATATCCGGAAAACGCCACCGACCTGGGCCTCGACACCGGCGCCCGCAAGGGCCTGAAGAGCCGGCTGAGCGAACGCAGCGAGGCGGGTCGCGCCGCCTATGCCGCCTCCTGCGCCGAGCGGCTTCGGGTGCTGAACCGGGTCGACCGGTCCTCGCTCTCGGGCCAGACCGCGATCAACCACGCCGCCGCGCTGTACGCCCACCAGATCGCCGACGAGGGCTACCGCAGCTTCCGCCACGGCGACATCTTCCCCCTGAACCACGACCTGTCCTACGCCTCGACGCCCTATGTGGTGAACCCGGGGGTCTCGAGCTTCTTCAGCTATGTGCCCGACTTCCTGGACAGCAAGCACGCGGTGGAGACGGCGGCCGACGCCGAGGCCTACATCGAGCGCATGCAGGCCTTCGCCAGAGGCCTGGACGGGGAGACCGAGCGGCTGAAGGCGGACGCGGCCGCCGGCGTGATCCCCCCGGACTTCACCATGGATGCGACCCTGGGCCAGATGAACCGTTACCGGGCGGTTCCGCTGGAGTCCTGGGGCCTGGTCACCTCGCTCGACCGGCGGGTCAAGGAGAAGGGGGTCAAGGGCGACTGGGGCGCCGGCGCCCTGGCCATAGCCAAGGCCGAGGTGGCGCCGGCGCTGGACCGCCAGATCGAGGGGCTGAAGCAGGCGCGGACCCAGGCGGTCCATGACGCGGGCATCTGGCGGCGCACCGACGGCGAGGCCTGGTACGCCTGGGCGCTGAAGGTCGGCACCACCACCCCGGTCACGCCGGATGAGGCCCACCGCGTCGGCCTGGCCCAGAACGCCGAGCTGGACGCCAGGATGGACGTGCTGCTGAAGAAGCAGGGGCTGAGCAAGGGCACGGTCGGCGAACGCATGGCGGCGCTGGGCAAGGATCCCAAGGTCCTCTACCCCAACACCGACGAGGGCCGCGCGGCCCTGATCGCCTATCTGAACGGGGTGGTCGCCGACATGCGCCCGCGGCTGACGCGGGCCTTCTCGCACCTGCCCAAGGCCGACGTCCTGATCCGGCGCGTGCCGCCCGAAATCCAGGACGGGGCGCCCAACGGCTATGCCGGCGCCGGTTCGATCGACGGCTCGCGGCCCGGGACCTACAACATCAACCTGAAGGACACGGCCAACTGGCCGAAGTTCTCGCTGCCGACGCTCACCTTCCACGAGGCGATCCCCGGGCACATCTTCCAGGGCACCTACCAGAACCAGCTGCCCCTGATCATGTCGCTGCTGGCCTTCAACGCCTACAGCGAGGGCTGGGCGCTCTACTGCGAGCAGCTGGGCGACGAGCTCGGGGTCTACGACCACGACGTCTGGGGCCGGCTGGGCTATCTGCAGTCGATCAAGTTCCGCGCCGTGCGGCTGGTGGTCGACACCGGCATGCACTCGAAGCGCTGGAGCCGGGAACAGGCGACCCAGTTCATGATCGAGGCCACCGGGCGCCCCCTCGGCGCCGTCCAGGCCGAGATCGACCGCTACTGCTTCTGGCCGGGCCAGGCCTGCGGCTACAAGGTCGGCCACAACGAGATCAACCGCCTGCGCGACAAGGCCCGCGCCGCCATGGGCGCCCGCTTCGACGTGCGGACCTTCAACGACGCGGTGGTCGAGAGCGGCAATGTTCCGCTGGTGGTGCTGGGCGAGGTGGTCGAGCGCTACATGCGGGGCGGTTAGGGCCGTACGCAGGACAAGCGGCGCCATTCACCGCTTTGAAGTGGACCTCGCGGGCCCCGCGGCGGGAGGGTCAACCTAGGCCCAGCCCGGAGACTTCCCATGCGCGCCAGCCTCATCGCCCTGCTTGCCTGCCTGCTGCCCGCCGGCGCCCTGGCCCAGACCCCGCCGGCGGCCCCCGCCGGTCCGCCGCCTCCGCCGCCGGGCTGCGACAGCCCCGAGAGCCACCAGTTCGACTTCTGGGTCGGAAAATGGAGCGTGACGCCCACGGGCAAGGACAAGCACGTGGCCGACAGCCTGATCGAGAAGCTCTACAAGGGTTGCGCCGTGCGCGAGAACTGGATGCCGCTGAACGGCGGCAGCGGGGGCAGCCTCAACAGCTACCTGCCCTCCGACAAGGGCTGGCGCCAGACCTGGACCGACGCTGCGGCGAGCTGGACCGAATACCGGGGCGGCTGGAACGGCGAGGCCATGGTGCTGACCGCCGCGACCCCGTCTCCCGGGCACGAGCACCAGCAGCAGCGCATGACCTACACGAAGAACGCCGACGGCTCGGTGCGCCAGTTCGGGCAGACGTCCGAAGACGACGGCAAGACCTGGGCGCCCGCCTTCGACTTCACCTATCACCCGGTGAAGTAGGTCCTCAGCCGCACTCGCCCAGAACTTCCTGGATGGTGGAGCGCACCAGGGCGGTCATCCCGTCCTCGGGAACGCGCGCGACCCGGGCCCAGCTCATGCCCCTGGCCCGCAAGGCCTCCATCACCACCCAGCCCACATAGTAGGCCTCGCGCTCCAGGCCGGTATTGCCCTGGCCCATGGTGAATTTGAACACGGTCTCGCCGTCCCTGGTGTCCAGCACCGGAAGGATGCCTTCCAGGATCGCGCGCCGCCTGGCCTGGGCCTTGTCGAACCAGCCGGGGGAGGCCTCGACATAGGCGCGCACGTTGCGGCCCGGCGCCACCACGCGCGAGACCTGCATGGCCAGGCCCTCCTGCACCGCGGTGGCGGCGATCGAACGCTCCCAGCCGCCGGACAGGTGGGCGATGGCCATGTGCACGACGTGGGTCATCTCGTGGGGGAACAGGGCCTCGCGGTCGTGGACGCTCATCTCGATCGGGACGCAGACCGTGGGGACCCCGTCATCGCCCCGATAGGAGAAGGCGTTGCCGTCGAAGGCGCCGACGTAGGCGACCACTTTGATGGTCAGCGGCTCTTCGGGCTTCAGGACAGCGGCCACCTTGCGCAGGGTGGTCAGGGCGTCGGGCCGCATGGCCTCCGATCCCGCGCGGATCACCGGCAGGGCGGCGGCGTACTTGTCCCACCCCTTGTCCAGCAGCTGGCGCGCCATGGCGTCGCCGCGCGGTCCGGGCGGCACGGCGGCGAAGCCGTACATCGTCTTCCACAGGGCGAAGCGCTTGTCCGGATCCGGCTCGCCCTGGGCGGCGGCGTAGAAGGCCAGAAACTTCGGCGACAGGTCCGTGATCCGGGCGCCGAGCCGGGCGTCGCCCACGGAATATCGGCGCGGCTCCGCCGGCGCCGGGCTTTGGGCCTGGGCCAGGGAAGCGGGCAGGGCCGCGGCGGCCGCCAGGCCAGGCAGGATCAGGCGTCGGGTCAGGGCCATCTGGATTGTCTCCGATCGGACACCGGATTTCTGGCACGGCCCCGCCCACGGCGCAGCTTAAGGATTGCTCACTTTCCCCGCGATCCCTGCTATCGGCTGGCGCGCAGCGACGGAGCCCGCCCCATGACGCTTGAGACCCTGGCGACCCACAAGACCTTCGGCGGGACCCTGGCCTATGTCCGCCATGCCTCGGCCGCCACCGGCACGCCCATGCGCTTTTCGGTGTTCACGCCCGCGGGCGAGGGGCCCTTTCCCGTGCTCTACTGGCTCTCGGGCCTGACCTGCACCGAGGACAATTTCACCACCAAGGCCGGCGCCTATCGGGCCGCCGCCGAGCATGGAATGATGATCGTGGCGCCCGACACCAGCCCGCGCGGGGAAGGGGTGGCGGACGATCCGGCCTATGACCTGGGCCAGGGCGCGGGCTTCTACGTGGACGCTACCGAGGCGCCCTGGGCGCCGCACTTCCGCATGCACGCCTACGTCACCGAAGACCTGATCGCGGCGGTGGAAGGCGCCTTCCCCGCCGACCCGGCCCGGCGCGGGATCAGCGGTCACTCCATGGGCGGCCACGGCGCCCTGGTGCTGGCGCTGAAGCATCCGGAGCTGTTCAAATCGGTCTCGGCCTTTGCGCCGATCTGCTCGCCCACTCGCTGTCCGTGGGGCGAGAAGGCGTTCTCCGCCTACCTCGGTCCCGACCGCGCGGCCTGGGAGGGGTGGGACGCCAGCCGGCTGCTGGAGCGTGGCGCGGGCGCGAGCTTCGACCGCGTCCTGGTCGACCAGGGTCTGGCCGACAGTTTCCTGGAGACCCAGCTCAAGCCCGAACTGCTGGAGCAGGCCGGGGGCACCCGCGTCGAGGTCCGCCGCCAGGCCGGATACGACCACTCCTACTTCTTCATCGCGAGCTTCATCGCCGATCACATCGCCTTCCACGCCAGGCGAATGTAACGGGCGGTACCGCTTGCTCGCGCTGGCGATCTCCATAGATTGCCTTGCTTGCATTCGGCTCGCCTGAGTCGGACCCACCCCTGGCCGGAGCCTCCATGGCCGCCTCCGAAGTCCGCCGGCGCCGACGCCGCACCAAGGTCGTGGCCACCCTCGGCCCCGCCAGCTCGACGCCCGAGGTGCTGTTCGACCTGTTCGCCGCGGGGGTGGACGTCTTTCGCCTGAACTTCAGCCACGGCAGCCACACCGACCACGCCGAGCGGCTGGCCATGATCCGCGCCATCGAAGAGCGCACGGGCCGACCGATCGCGGTGCTGGCCGACGTCCAGGGTCCCAAGCTCCGGGTGGGACGCTTCCGCAGCGGCCACGTGGACCTGCGCACCGGTCAGGAATTCCGGCTCGACATGCTCTCGACCCCCGGCGACGGCCACCGGGTGCAGCTGCCGCACATGGAGATCATCGAGGCGGCCGGTATCGGCACCCACCTGCTGCTCGACGACGGCAAGATCCGGCTGGAGGTGGTGCGCAAGGGCTCCGACCGGCTGGAGACCCGGGTGCTGACCGGCGGGCGGCTGTCCGACCGCAAGGGGGTCAATGTGCCGGGCGCCCTGCTGCCCATCCCGGCCCTGACCATCAAGGACCGCGAGGACCTGGCCTTCGCGCTGGAGGCGGGGGTCGAATACGTCGGCCTGTCCTTCGTCCAGCGCCCCGAGGACGTGGCCGAGGCGCGCGAGATCGTCGGCGACCGGGCCTGGATCCTGTCCAAGATCGAAAAGCCCCAGGCCCTGGACCAGCTGGAGGCGATCATCGCGCTCTCCGACGCGGTCATGGTGGCGCGCGGCGACCTGGGCGTGGAGCTGCCGCCCGAGGACGTGCCGCTGGCCCAGAAGCGGATCATCCGCTGCGCCCGCTCCATGGCCAAGCCCGTGATCGTGGCCACCCAGATGCTGGAGAGCATGATCTCCTCGCCCGCGCCGACCCGCGCGGAGGCCTCCGACGTCGCCACCGCCGTGTTCGACGGCGCCGACGCGGTGATGCTGTCGGCCGAGACCGCCGCGGGTCAGTACCCGCTGGAGGCCGTGCGCATGATGGACCGCATCGTGGCCCGGGTGGAGCGCGACGAGGGCTGGAAGAGCCTGACCGCCGCCGCCCGCCCCGAGGCCGAACACACCGCGTCCGGCGCCATCGCCTCGGCCTCGCGCCAGGTGGCCGAGACCATCGGCGCCAAGGCCATCTGCGCCTTCTCCCATTCCGGCTCCACGGCGCTGCGCGTGGCGCGCGAGCGGCCCGACTGCCCGGTGATCGGCTTCACCCCGATGCTGGCCACCGCCCGGCGTCTGGCCCTGGTCTGGGGCGTCCACGCGGTGCAGATTCCCGAGATGCACTCCATGACCGAGACGGTGGCCAAGGCCACGACGCTCGCCCGCCGCGAGGAGTTCGCCGAACGGGGCGAGGAGATCGTGGTGGTCGCCGGCGTCCCCTTCGGGCGGCCCGGCACGACCAATGCGCTTCGGGTCGCGACGGTGGCGGGAAGGACCAGCGCGAGCAGCGAGTAGGCGCAACGGGCAGGTCGGGCTTGCTCAGGCCCGCAGCTTCGCCTCGAAATCGCGCGCCACGCCGGCCCCGGCGGTCCGCCTGAGCGCCTCCAGGAAGTCGGCGGTCGTCAGGGTTTCGCGCCGCGCGAGTTTTCCAAACATGGCGTCGAACTTCCGGCGCCCGACCCTCTTCTCCAGCTCGAACAGCAGCAGCGGGCCCCTGCCGTAGACCGCGTCGTTGCTGGGCCGGCCGTGGCCGAGGATGGGACCGCCGCGCGCCGCGCGGGCCTTCTTCTTCTCCAGCATCCCCTGCATCGTCTCAGTCCCGAGTTCATGCTCGACGAAGCGCAGGGCCGAATATTCGGCGGTGGACTCCACCAGCCAGTAGTCCTCGCCGGTGAAATCGGCGCTCGACCACCAGCTGTGGGAAAGCTCGTGCGCGACATAGCCGACCCGGCCCCAGAGGTTGTCCTTGGGCAGGGTTCCGGTGTCGGCCACCACCAGATAGCCGCGCCGTGAGTATCCCGAGCCGCTCTTGCGGTCGACGATGGCCACCACCGCCTTGCCGCCGGGCAGGGGCCCGAACCAGGCCTGGAAATATTTCACCGCCCGATCGCCGTAGAGCCGGTAGTTGCGCGCCTGGTCGGTCGCCAGGTCGCGGGCGAAGAACTGCAGGGGGCCGGCCGACGCGGTGCGGAACCCCGGCGCGGCGGCGAACGCGATGTCCTGGCTGGGGCGCGTGCGGTGCAGGTCGAAGCCGTCCGGTTCCGGGGTCACCCGGTCGGGGGAGGCGGCGAGGAAACGTGGCCCCAGGCCCCGGATCTCGGCGTCGAGGGTGAAGCGCAGGTTGAAGTTGGTCGAAAGCGGAAACCACAGCGAATCCGCCGACAGCTCCACCCGCTCGGGCGAGACGGCGTTGGCCTGGTCTCCATCCTCCACCGGGCCCGCGTAGCGGATGGTCGCGCTCACGGGCCCCCGGGCGCCCGGCTTCGCGGTCAGGACCAGCTTCTGCAGGCCGGGGAACGGCTTGTCGGTGTCCTCCACCGTCGCCGTGGCGTTGTCGCTCGCGGAGACGGAGGCGACGTGGAAGCTGCGCTTGAGGATGAAACTGGCGCCCGGTCGCGCGGCCACGGCGGGCATGGAGATCTCGGTCTCGGCCTCCAGCGCGCCGAGGGCGGGATCGAGCCTGGCCTTGATCCGGTAGTGGGTCGCGGCGGGCGGCGCGGCCGAGGACCCGGCTCCGGCGATGGCGAGCGCCAGGACGAAGGCGGCTGAGGTCGATCTACGAAGCATCCGGTCCCCCGAGGCGCGAGCGCGCCCTTTGGGAGACCAGTGCCACGGGCCCGGGCCATCGGATGCGCCGCGGTCGCCCCGATGCGACGAACGGCCGGAAGGCCGGGCCGGACGGCCTAGCTGGCCGGCTTCAGGGCCTTGGCGATCTCGGGCATGTCGAGCACCGACTTCGCATAGGTGGGCGCGTGGCGGGCGTGGGTGCGCTGTTCGAAGGCGTAGCCGACGCCCAGCAGCTTGGCCTCCGACCAGGCCTCGCCGATGAAGCTGATGCCGACCGGCAGGCCGTCGACATAGCCCATGGGCACGGTCAGGTGCGGATAGCCGGAGACCGCCGGCAGCCGCGCGGCGCCGCCGCCGCGATAACCGCCGCCACGCACCGGATCGATCGGAGCCGCCGGGCCGCCGGTGGGGGCGACCAGAACGTCGACCTTGTATTGGGCCATCAGCGCGTCGATGCCCTCGGGGCCCGCCAGGCGCCGCCCCGTCTCCAGCGCCTTGCGGTAGGCCGGGTCGTCCAGGCCTTGCGCCTTGTCGACCGAGTCCTCGAAGAACTCCTGGCCGAACAGGGGCATCTCCTCGGCCGCGTGCGCCCTGTCGAAGGCGACCAGGTCGGCCAGCGTGCGGCTCTTCACGGCCGCGGGCGTGGTGGCGAGGTAGGCCGCCATGTCGGCCTTCAGCTCGGTGGACAGCACCAGGCCTTCTGCCTGGCCGACCTCGCCCAGCGCCTTGAACTCCTTGATCTCCACGATCTCGGCGCCGGCGGCGCGCATCTCGGCGATCGCCTTGTCGAACAGGGCGTCGGTCTCGGGATGGAAGCCGGCGTTGAACCGCAGCACCCCGATTCGCTTGCCCTTGAGCGCGCCGGGATCGAGCGCCTTGAGGTAGTCCGCGCGCCGGGCGTCGGCCTGGGCGGTGGCCGGATCGGCCGGGTCGGAGCCGGCCATGGCCTGCAGCATCACCGCCGCGTCGCCGACCGTGCGCACGATCGGCCCCGGCGTGTCCTGGCTGTGGCTGATCGGCACGATGCGCGAACGCGAGAGCAGGCCCACGGTGGGCTTCAGCCCCACGTCGCCGTTGGTGGCCGAGGGACAGACGATGGATCCGTCGGTCTCGGTGCCCACTGTCCCGGCCGCCAGGCTGGCGGCCGCCGCCACGCCCGATCCGGCGGACGAGCCGCAGGGGTTGCGGTCCAGCGCATAGGGGCTGCGGGCCTGGCCGCCGATGGCGCTCCAGCCCGAGATCGAGCGGGTGGATCGGATGTTGGCCCACTCCGACAGGTTGGTCTTGCCCAGGATCACCGCCCCCTGGGCCCTGAGCCGCGCCACGATCGGCGCGTCGCGGAGCGTCAGATTGTCCTTCAACGCCAGGGAGCCGGCCGTGGTGGGCACGGGGTCGGCGCTCTCGATATTGTCCTTGATCAGGATCGGAATGCCGTGAAGCGGGCCGCGCACGTGGCCGGCGCGGCGCTCGGCGTCGAGCGCGCGGGCCTGTTTGAGGGCGTCCGGATTGATGGCGATCACCGCGTGCAGGCCGGGGCCTGAGCGGTCCATCTTCGCGATGCGGGCCAGGTAGGCGCGGGTGATGGCCTCGGCGCTGGTGCGGCCCGAGGTCATGTCCGCCTGCAGCTGGGCGATGGTCTTCTCCTCCACCGCATAGGCCTTTCGGGCCGGCGCGGCCGCCGCGGGCGTGGCGGCGCACAGAAGGGCGAGGGCCGCAAAGGCGGCGGACAGGCGCGATGTCATGAGAGCTTCCCCAAAGCCGTGCGACCACTGTTGGGCCGCGGGCCTTCGGGGTCAAGCGGGGGTCAGCCCCTGATCGAGCCCGCCGGACAGGCTTCGCTGATGCGCCGCGCGTCGGTGGTGGCCTTGCCCGACAGCGGGATGCCGATGACCTTGGTCTTGATCTCGGCGTCCAGGTGGAAGCTGGTCAGGGTGTAGAAGCCCGAACCCGCGACTTCGACCCGCGACCCGTTCTTGCGCTCGCGGCACTGGCCCCGGAGCACGATCTTGCCGCCCGAGATCAGGCGGGTGGGATAGTCGCAGTCGTAGTGGTGGTTCTCTGGACCGGCCATGAACTTGGCCACGTCGGCGGGGGTGATGCAGCGGCGCTCGACCTTGGTCGAGGCGACAGGCGAGATCACCTTGTTGGTGCTCTCCCAGTAGCCCGGCAGGATCGTCGTGGGCGTCACCGAGGCGGCCGACTGGCCGGCGCCGGCCAGCAGCAGCAAGGCCGCAGGAGTGAGGGCCACAAGGGCTTTGCGGATCATATCGGTTCCCCGACCTTCAGGCGCGGCCCACCCTTCTGAGGGACGCTTCGGACGTCGTCTAGCCGATAATTGGGTTCGAATTCCGGCGTTCGCCAGTGCGCACACCCGTCAGGGGGTGAGCCTTCTCGTCGCAGGGGCGCGAAAAAGGGCCTAGCGCGCGGCGTCCGCGGGACAGGAATCGCCCAGCCGGTGGGCGTCGGTGGTGGCCTTTCCGGCCAGGATCAGGCCCGCTACCTTGCCGCGCACCTTGGCGTCGATGTGGAAGCTGTCGGCGGTGTAGGAGCCGCTGCCGGAGACCTTGACCTTCTGGCCGTGCTTGTCGACGCACTGGCCCGCAAGCTCGATCCTGCCGCCGCCGATGTCGCGGGTCGGATAGGTGCAGCTGTAGTGGCCGTTGCTGGGGCCCGACATGAAGGCCAGCACCTGGGCGCGGCTGATGCAGCGGCGCTCCACCGTCCTGGAGGCGGAGGGCGCGGAGACGGTGTTGGTGCTCTCCCAGTAGCCCGGACGGATAGGGGTCTTCGGGGTCGCGGCGCCGGCCAGGCCGGGCAGGGCGATCAGGACAAGGCTGAGGGCGAGGCGTGAGGCGGGCATGGGGGCTCCGGTTCGATCCTGACCATGACAACGGACAAGCCGCCCGATCGTTCGATCCGGCCCGCGCCTATGGCGCGACGGCGGGGCGCGGGGCTAGAAGTCGGACGCAGCGAAGGGCATGGCATGGACGATTCCCCCGCGGACGACGGCGCCGATCCCAACCGGATCCCGGTGATCCGCATCATCGCCATGCCGTCCGACACCAACCCGGCGGGCGACATCTTCGGCGGCTGGCTGATGTCCCAGATGGACCTGGCGGCCTCGAGCGTGGCCACCCGCCGCGCCGCCAACCGCACCGCCACCATCGCAGTGGAGGGCATGACCTTCCTGAGCCCCGTCAACGTCGGCGACGAGGTCTCGATCTACGCCGAGCTGCTGTCGGTGGGCCGCACCTCCATGCGCATCGCGGTGGAGGCCTTCCGCCGTCACCGGGAGCAGGACGCCACCGTGCGCGTCACCCGCGCCATCTTCACCTTCGTCTCCATCGGACCGGACCGGGTCCCGCGTCCCCTGCCGCCGCAATGAGCGCCTCGCCGGAGACAGCGGCGGTCGAACAGGCCCTGGCCCGGGGCGACGGCGCCCGCGCCCTGGTCCTGGCCCGACGCGGCCTGGCCTCGAACCCCTCCGATCCCGGCCTCCTGACCCAGCTGGGCGAGATCTACGCCGCCTCCGGCCGCAGAGCCGAGGCGCGCACCGCCTTCGAGGCGGCGCTGGGCGCCGATCCCGTGCGGGCGCGCGCCTGGTACGGCCTGGCCGAGACGCTGGTCCTGGGCGGCGACGATCCCGCCGCGCGCCACGCCTATGAACAGGCGGTCGCCGCCGAGCCGGCTCACGCCCGGGCCTGGGCGGGCCTGGCCAATCTGCTGGCGCGGCTGGGCGAGGACGCGGCCGCGCGGACGGCGGCGGAACAGGCGCTGGCGCTGGCCCCGGGCGACGTCCCCGCCACCGTGGCCCTGGCGGCGGCAGCGCTTGGCGCTCGCGATTTCGAGGCGGCCGGGGAGGCCCTGGGGTCGATTGACCGGCGCGGACTGGAGCCCACGCTGCGGGCGAGTGTCGAGAGTTTGCTGGGCGACGTGCGCCACGCTCAGGGACGCCCCGTCGAGGCGTTCGCCGCCTGGAGCGAGGCCAACGCCATCTACCATGGCCTCTACGCCCCCGATTTCGCGGCCAACGCGCAGACCCAGTTCGAAGCGCTGGAACGCCTGGAGGCGGAGTTCGAAGCCCTGCCCGCCGCGGCCTGGACGCACGTTGCGCCGCTCCCCGCCGGGCCGGCCGCCGGCCACGTCTTCCTGCTGGGTTTCCACCGCTCCGGCACGACCCTGCTGGAAAACGCGCTCGCGGCCCATCCGCGGGTCGAGGCGCTGGAGGAGCAGCCGACCCTGGCGCGCGCCGCCGCCGAGTTCATGGCCGGCGACGGGGGCCTGGCCCGGCTGGCGGCTCTGGACGCTGCGGAGCGGATGCGCTGGCGCGACGCCTACTGGCAGGACGTGCGCGGCTTCGGCGCGAGTCCGGACGGCAAGCTGTTCATCGACAAGATGCCGCTGCAGATTCTGCAGTTGCCCCTGATCGCCGCCCTGTTTCCTGAGGCGCGGGTGCTGCTGACCCTGCGCGATCCGCGCGATGTGGTGCTGAGCGCCTTCCGCCAGCGCTTCTCGCCCAACGCCGCGACCTTCCGCATGCTGCGGCTTCAGGACACCGCCGGCTTCTACGACCGGGTCATGACGTTCGGCGGCCTGTATCGCGGCGGGCTGCCGCTCCAGCTGACCGAAACCCGCTACGAGGCCCTGGTCGAGGACTTCGAGGGCGAACTCCGCCGCATCATGGCCTTCATCGGCCTGGACTGGGATCCGGCCGTTCTGGCCTTCGCCGGTCATGCGCGCAGCCGGGCCATCGCCACTCCGAGTGCAGCCCAGGTCCGACGCGGCGTCTACAAGGGCGGCGCCGGCCAGTGGCGCGCCTATCGAGAGCAGCTGGCCCCGGTCCTGCCCCTGCTCGACGCCTGGGCTGCTCGTTTCGGCTATTTCCCCGACTGAACGTCTGACCGCTTGAGCAGGTCGGCCAGCAGATCCTGCCAGACCACCGCCCAGGTGTGGGTGCCGTGGCCATGGGTCTGGGGCGAGGTCGGGATCAGGACATAGCGCCCGTTGCGGATGCGCTTGGCGAGGGCTTCGGCGATGCCGAGGTCGGGCGGATTGATGAAGTCGTCCGCCGAATTCACCCAGGTCAGGGGGGCGGTGATCTTCTCCAGCCCCGGCTCCGGATCGTAGTCGCGCGAGGAGGCGACCTGGTAGAGGAAGTCGTTGGCGTCCAGGGTCTTCAGCGTGGTCGCATAGGCCTGGTCCAGATAGGCGTCGGTCGCCGCCCCGGTCGGATAGCTGTGCTGCAGCTGCCAGGGCGCGGCGCCGGCCACCAGCAGGAAGTCGGTGGCGGTGCGCATGGCCTGGGCCGGCTGGTCCTTGTATTCGCCGCCCATCCAGGCCGGATCGTTGCGGATCGCGTCGATCGTCATCTTGCGCCACATCCGGTTGCGCCCGGCGATCTGGGCCGGCTGGCAGGCCAGCGGCATCAGGGCGGCCATGGCGTCCGGGTGCTCCTCGCCCCACAGGAAGCTGTGCATGCAGCCCATGGAGGTGCCCATCACCAGCCGCAGGCGCTGGACGCCCAGCCCTTCCGTCACCAGACGGTATTCGCCCTCGACCATGTCCTCGTAGCCGTACTGCGGGAAGCGGGCGTGCAGGCCGTCGCTGGGCTTGGAGGATTTCCCGTGGCCGATGTCGTCGGGCAGGATGATGAAATACCTGGCCGGATCCAGCAGGCCGCCCGGCGCGAACAGCACATCGGCGAACTGGGGCCGCAGGAACTGACGGCCGTCGCCGCCGGTGCCGTGCAGGATCAGCACGGCGTTGACGATGCGCCCCTTCGCGTCGCGCCTCGGCTCGCCCAGGGTCATGTAGTGCAGCCTGAGGTCCTTCAGGCTGTCGCCGCTGCGGAAGCGGAAGTCGTGGACCGTGAAGTCGCCCTCATGGGGCGTGAGCGCGACCTTCGCGGGCGCGGTCTGGGCCACGGCCGCGGTGGCGGCGATGAGGGCGAGGGCGGCGCCGGCGGCGAGGCGGCGAAGAAGGTTCAGCGGCATGGATCGATCAGCCTCGTCGGAACTTGATAGGAGACGATGGTCCGTGCGGCCGTCTCAGGCAAGCGACAGACTTTCCCCGCGCGGCGGCGACCGCTATGTCAGCCCTGAACCGCATCCGATGGAGTTACAGATATGGCCGATCCGCACGACGTCGTGGTCCTGGTGGGCAGTCTCAGGCAGGGTTCCTTCACCCGCGCGGTCGCCCAGGCGCTCATCGGCCTGGCGCCGGACAACCTGAAGCTCGAGATTGTCGAGATCGGCGAACTTGCGCTGTATAATCAGGATCTTGAGACCTCGCCGCCGGCGCCCTGGATCGCGTTCCGTGACCGGGTGCGCAAGGCCGGGGCGGTGCTTCTGGCCACGCCTGAGTACAACCGCTCGGTTCCCGCCTGCCTGAAGAACGCGCTGGACGTGGGATCGCGGCCCTATGGCGCCAGCGTTTGGGACGGCAAGCCCGCGGCGGTGATCAGTGTCTCGCCCGGCGCCATGGGCGGCTTCGGCGCCAACCATCACCTGCGCCAGTCGCTGGTGTTCCTCAACATGCCGGCCCTGCAGCAGCCCGAAGCCTACGTCGGCGGCGCCGCCAAGCTGTTCGACGAGTCGGGCGCCTTCGCCAGCGAGGGCACGCGCGATTTTCTGAAGGGCTTCATGGACGCCTTCGGCCGCTGGATCGAGACCAACGCGCGGCCCTGAGCCCGGCCGGCAGGAAAAAGGGCTCCGGATCGCTCCGGAGCCCTCTTCGTCGTGCGTTTCGGCGCGGTCAGGAGGCCTTGCTGAGGTCGACCTTGTCGCCCTTGTGATGGCCCTTCTTGTGCGCCTTGTGTTCCATCTTGTGCATCTTGTGGTGCTTCTTGTGCTCCATCTTGTGCATCTTCCCGTGCTTGCCGTGGGGCTTCTCGGGCGGATTGGGGATGGGCGCCATGGCCACCACATTGGGGCCGGTGGGGGCGGCCTGGGCCTGGGGCGAAACACTGGCGAAAACCAGCGCGGCGGCGCCGGCCGCGATATAGGCGAGCCTCTTCACGATCATCCTCCCTCGGGTCTTGGGCCGAGCCTCGCGACTCAGTCCCGTTTTGGTCTCGTGTGATGATATCATGGCTGGGGATCAGCTTGACGGCGGCGATGGCCACCAGCCCCCGCCCTGGGGCGGTGTTTCCGATCCCGGTCCGAGCGCGCGCTGCATCAGAACGATGTCGAGCCAGCGCCCGCGCTTGAATCCCACCGAGCGGAACACGCCGACGGGCTCGAAACCACAGGCGCGGTGCAGGGCGATGGACGCCAGATTGCCGCTGTCGCCGATCACCCCGGTCATCTGACGCAGGCCCAGCGCCTCGCAGCGCTCGATCACCGCGCCGAGCAGGCGTCGTCCGAGGCCCCGGCCATGGTGGGCCGGCGAGACATAGACGGAGTCCTCGACCGAATAGCGGTAGCCGCTGCGCGGTCGAAAGCCCGAGGCGAAGGCATAGCCGATCACCCGGTCGCCGGCGTCGGCTTCCACCAGGACCGGCAGGCCGTTGGCCCTGACCGCCGAGACCCGCGCGGCGAAATCCGCCGGGGAGGGGGGCGTCTCTTCAAAACTGCCGAAGCCCTCCAGGACATGGGCGCCATAGATCGCGGCCATGGCGGGGTAGTCGTCGGGTGTCGCGTCGCGCAGCGGCATGGGCAGGTGTCTCGGATCCGGCCGGGCCGTCAGATTGCGGCGAGTCGGGGCGGGCCGGTCAAGCGCCGGGCCTGCCGTGTTCGGCGGGCAAAGAAAAAGGCGGCGGGGTTTCCCCCGCCGCCTGAAGGCTCTGAGCCGTGAGGCTCTCGACTACCAGCGCTTCGAGACTTCGAAGAACGCGCGGCGGCCGATTTCGTCGTAGTTGAACACCGCGGTGGTGCCGATCCGGGTTTCGCCGGAGGACAGCGACGGCGGACGCTCGTCGAAGAGGTTCTGCACGCCGGCCTGCACGGTCCAGGTGTCGAACTTCTTGCGCACCGAGATCGTGTGGTAGGCGGTGAACTCGGCGTAGCGCTTGATGTAGATCGGCGTGTTCGACACCGCCTGGATGGCGAAGTGGCCGAAGTAGGTCGGGTCGTTACAGTTGTGGACGCCCTGACCGGCGAAGGTGCAGGTCGTGCTGTAGCGGGTGCTGTTGCCCGTGTCGCCCGTGCCGTTGAAGCCCGCATCCGAGTTCTTCGCGATGAACTGGCTCGACCAGAAGACCGTCCAGTCGCCATGATCGAAGCGGACCGTGGTGATCCCGTTGAAGTCCGGGTTCAGGGTCGATCCGTTCGAGTCGGTCGGCGCGAAGCGCGACGACAGCTGGACCTGGTTCTTCATCTGCCAGGTGAACTGGCCGTTGATGGTCAGGCGGCCGAAGTCGAAGTCGTGGCGGTAACGGGTGGTCAGGTCCAGCGCGTGGTTAATCTGCGTCGCGATGTTGGTGTAGTTATTGTTGACGTAGATGATGCGGTGGAAGGCCGGGTTGGCCGTGCCGGTGTTGACCGTGGTGCCGTGGCCCGAGCTATCCAGGAACGGGTTGTTGTCCCGCTGGAAGAAGTCGGTCGAGCAGAACGGGCTGTTGAAGTTCGCCGTGGTGTAGCAGCCCGCCACGATGTTGGCCGCGCCGAAGCGGGTCACTTCGTTGTTCACGACGATGTCGGAGTAGTCCACGGCCACGCTCAGGTCGATGAACTTCGGCGTCCAGATGGCGCCGATGGTCTTGGCCTTGGAGGTTTCCGCCGACAGCACGCCGGCGCCGCCGCCGGTGATGATCTGGGCGCTGGAGCCCGCGCCGGTGTAGCCGGTCGGGATGGCCTGGCCGCCGTTCGGGCCCGAGGTCGAGCTGCAGTTCGCCACCAGGATCGAGTTGGAGCTGTTCTGGTAGTTGATGCAGGGGTCGATCGCGGTCTGGCCCTGGAAGCTCGTCTGGTGGGCCAGGAACAGTTCGTACAGCGCGGGAGCGCGGAACGAGGTGCCCTGGGTGGCCCGCAGACGGAACGACGGGATGATCTGCCAGTTCAGGCCGACCTTGTAGGTGTTGGACGCGCCGTAGGACTGGTAGTCCGTGTGACGGCCCGAGGCCTGCAGGTCGAGGCTTTCGAAGGCCGGCACGCCCTTGAGCAGCGGCACGTCGATTTCGCCGAAGTACTCCTTCACCGTGTCGGTGCCGAAGGTGTGGCCGGCGGCGCTGAAGCCCCACAGGTTGTTCTGCTGCTCTTGCAGGCCCGGGGTGTCGTCGATGTGGTCACGACGCCAGGAGGCGCCGACGGCCACGCCGACCGGACCGGCCGGCAGCTGGAAGAGGTCGCCCGTGAGGGTCGCTTCGACCTGCTGCTGGGTGTACTCGGTGAGGCCGACGTTCTTGAAGAACAGGAAGGCCTTTTCCGCGTCGGTGAACTGGTTGGCCAGGACGCGCTGGCTCAGGAACGGAATGCCCGTCGGAACGTCCGCGCAGTTGAAGCCGGAGATGTTGCCGGTCGAGGGCGAGGGGTTACAGGCCAGGGCCGAACCGGTCACCGCGACCGTACGGTCGTTGTAGATCTGGTCCGAAACGTACTTGCCGTGGGACTTGCCGTACTGGCCGTAGATGTCCCAGTCCCAGCCGTTCAGGAAGGCGAAGCCGTGGACCTTGCCGCGGACGCCGGCCATCACGCGCATGTAGTCGATGTCCTGGTTGCTCTCGTAGTTGCGCGGCACGATCGGCAGCAGCGAACCCAGACGGGTGGCGCCCGGGGTTTCCCAGGCTACCGGCACGTTCGCGTTGTTGGTCGCGACGCCTGGGAAGTACTGACGCACGCCCAGCTGGCTCGAAACCCGCCGGTTGAACATCAGCTCGGTGTAGGCCTGGGTGTCGGCCGTCAGGTCGAAGCCGCCGGTGATGAAGGCGTTGTACAGCTTGGTCGGGCTGACGATCGTGGCGTTGCCGTAGGCCGTCTGGTTCGGGCCGACCTGCTGGTTGGCCCAGGTGTAGGTCGGCATGAAGCCGGCGCGGGTTTCCCGGACGAAGCCGAACGGCGTCGGGGTGGCGCCGAAGTTGCCGGTCGCATCCGCCGAGCCGCCGGAGTTACCGGACAGGGGGTCGGTCGAATAGGTGTAGCCGGCGGCCGGATAGATCAGGTTGCCGAAGTTTCCGGTCTGGATCGCGTTGGCGAACAGGTTGAAGCACTGCGGCTGGCCGGTGATCTGGTCCTTGATATCGATCCGCTGGTGGTCCGTCTGGGTGAACAGGTAGTCCGCCGTACAGTTGGTGTCGCTGCGCTGGTTGCGGCGCAGAGCGCCGGTTTCCGTGTAGGACACCGAGGCGTTGATGTAGCCGCGGTCGAAGGTCTTGCCCCACACCGCGCTGGCGCGGGCCTGCGAGCCGCCGTCCTTGAACGGCTGGTTGCCGTAGATGTCGATGGCGGCGCCGTCGAGGTTGGTCTTGGTGATGATGTTCACGACCCCGGCCACGGCGTCCGAGCCGTAGATCGAGGAGGCGCCGTCCTTCAGGATCTCGACCCGGTCGACGATCGCGTCAGGAATGGTGTTCAGGTCGACGGGGCCGACGGTGCCGCGGACGCCCGAGGGGGGCATGCGGCGGCCGTTGAGCAGAACCAGGGTGCGCGTGGCGCCCAGGCCACGCAGCGAGATGGTGTTGACGCCCGGGCCGCCGGTGGTGACGAAGCCGGTCAGCTCGTTGTTCACCTGGAAGGAGCCGGCCGCCAGCGAGGACTGCTGCAGCATCTGGCTGGTGTTGGCCAGGCCCTCGAGGGTCGATTCCTCGGAGGTGATGACCTGGATGGGGGCCGACGAGGTGTACTCGTTGCGCTTGATGCGCGAGCCGGTGACCACGACCTCTTCCACTTCCGTGGACTTCTTGTCGGAGGCCGTCGTGGAGGAGCCCGAAGCGGGGGCGGACTGGGCGAGCGCGAGGCCCGGAGCCAGCAGGGTTACGCCCGCGATCATGGTCGACGCGAGCAGGCGATTGCGCAGTAAGGTCATGGATTACCCCCGGAAACGTGACGGTCTCCGCCACGAGAGCCCAACAAAGAGACCGACAGAATGCCCTGACGAACTAAGGCATTTCAACAGGCCGGACCCATTCGTGCCGACCTGTGTCTCATTTCAGACACATAATTGTCCGGCGCGGAACACCGCCATGCCTGTCCGCATCCTTTGCGGACAAGGCGAAATACCTTGAGGCGACTGTGTCCGAACTGAGACGAAAATGTTCTACGGCCCCCCGCATTCGGGGGTTTGCTCGACCCTCGAAGGTGCGAACCGGCGCGAAAAGCGACTGATACGTGCGGGCCGGCCCGGGATGGCTGACCGGCGAGTCGGTTCCGCCTCAGGCCGCGGGGCGGGTTTCCAGCGCCCAGAGCGCGAAGGCGTAGTCCAGCGCGATCTCCTTGAGGAAATCGAATCGGCCGGAGGCGCCGCCGTGGCCGGCTTCCATGTTGATTTTCAACAGAATCGGCCGCCCCGAGGTGGTGTGATCCCTCAGCTTCGCCGTCCACTTGGCCGGCTCCCAGTAGGTGACCCGCGGATCGGAAAGGCCGCCGGTGGCGAGAATCGCCGGATAGGCCGCCTGCGACACCTGGTCATAGGGGCTGTAGCCCGCGATCTTGTCGTAGGCGTCCGCGTCCTCCAGCGGATTGCCCCATTCGGGCCACTCGGGCGGGGTCAGGGGCAGGGTGATGTCGCTCATGGTGTTGAGCACGTCGACGAACGGCACCGCCGCGATCACCGCCGACCAGAGGTCCGGACGCAGGTTGGCGACCGCGCCCACCAGCAGGCCGCCGGCCGATCCGCCGTAGGCCGTGATCCGCCCCCGGGCGCCGTAGCCCTCGGCCGCCAGGGTCTCGGCCGCCGCGATGAAGTCGGTGAAGCTGTTGGGCTTCTTCTCCTTGCGGCCGTCCAGGAACCAGCCCCAGCCCTTCTCCGAACCGCCGCGCACGTGGGCGACAGCCCAGATCCAGCCGCGATCGACCAGGGACAGGTGGCGGATGGAGAAGGCCGGCTCCAGGGCGTGGCCGTAGGAGCCGTAGCCATAGAGCATCAGGGGTGCGGAGCCGTCGAGCGGCGTGTCCTTCAGCATCAGGACGGTCAGCGGAACCTGCTCGCCGTCCGGGGCGCGGGCGTACAGACGCCGGGTGACATAGCGCGCCGGATCGTGGCCCGAGGGCACTTCCTGGGTCTTGCGCAGGGTCCGCTCGCGCGTGGCCATGTCGTAGTCGAACCACTGCCGGGGCGTGGTGGGCGAGGTGTAGACGAAGCGGGTGAGGTCGCTGTCGTACTCGTAGCCCGGGTCGAGGAAGAGGGCGTAGGCCTCCTCCTCCACCGAGATGGTGTGGCTCGCCAGATCGCCCGCGGCCACGATCACGATGCGGTCGTTGGCGTCGGCCCGTTCTGTGATGGCCAGCCAGGACTTCCAGGCGTGCAGGCCGGTGACGAAGACCCCGGGCCGGTGGTCGATCCACACCCGCCAGCTGGCCCGGGACGGATCGGCCTCGTCGGCCCACATCAGCTTGAAGTCGATGGCCCCGTCGTCGTTGGTGCGCACCACGAAGCGGTCGTTCCAGTGCTCCAGCTCGTAGCGCACGCCCGTGCGCCGCGCCTCGACCAGGCGCGGATCGGCGGTCGGGGTCTCGGCCGGGATCAGCCAGGCCTCGCTGGTCTCCTGGTTGCCGGCGCCGATCAGGATAAAGCGGTCCGAGGCGGTGCGGCTGACCCCCAGGAAGAAGCCCGGGTCCTTCTCCTCGTAGACCAGGGTGTCGGCGCCGCCGTGGACCGGGCGGCGGAAGATCTTCGACGGGCGGCCGTTCTCGTCGCGCCAGGTCCAGAACAGCCAGGCGCCGCAGGGCGAGAAGATGAAATCGCCGGTCGAGCTCTCGATCGCGTGGTCCAGGGTCCCGCCGCCTGCCAGGTCCTTGACCCGGATGCGGTAGTACTCCGAGCCCTGGTCGTCCTCGGCCCAGGCGTAGAGGCTGTGGTCGGGGCTGTGGCTGGCCGAGCCCACCGCATAGTAGGGGTGCGGGGCGGCCATGGCGTCGACGTCGAGCAGGATTTGCTCCTGGTCGGAGGCGCCGCGCGGGCGGCGCGCCAGCACCGGGTGCTGGGCGCCCATCTCGTAGCGGGAATAGTAGTCCCAGGGGCCGTCGGACGTCGGCAGCGAACTGTCGTCCTCCTTGATCCGGCCCTTCATCTCCTGGAACATTTCCGCCTGCAGGGCCTCGGTCGAGGCCAGCATCGCCCTGGTGTAGGCGTTCTCCGCCTCCAGGTGGCGGCGGATGTCGGGGCGCAGGACTTTGGGGTCGCGCATCACCTGCTGCCAGTTGTCGTCCTTCATCCAGGCGTAGTCGTCCACGCGCACGCGCCCCAGCTGTTCGATGCGGTGCGGACGCTTCTCGGCGCGGGGCGGAATCGGGGTGTCGCTCATCCGCGGCTTGTCGCGCGGGGGCGCGGAGCAGGCAAGCGAGGCCCTACTTCATCGTCTACTTCAGTCGTCCCTTCAGATGGTCGCCCACCCGCATGGCGTTGGCCACAATGGTCAGGGTCGGGTTCACCGCCGCGCTGGTGACGAAGAAGCTAGAGTCCACGACGTAGAGGTTGTCCAGTTCCCAGGCCTTGCAGTTGGAATCCAGCACCGAGGTCTTCGGGTCGGTCCCGAAGCGCACGGTTCCCGCCATGTGCGCCGTGCCGTAGAGCGGCAGCAGCTGGTCGAACTGGAAGTGGTGCTGGCTGACCGGGTGGCGGCTGTCGGTGAAGCCGTCCAGCGCGCTGTCCAGCGCCTTCACCAGCCGGTTATGACCTTCCAGATTGTTGTGCTGGTAGTCGAGCTGGATGCGTCCGTCGGGCAGGAGCTTCACCCGGTTGTCGGGCAGGGGCAGGTCTTCGGAGATGACCAGGAAGGCCAGCAGCCGCGCCGCCGCCACATCGAGCAGCGGGGTGGGGCAGAGCGCCGGCGGCAGCCAGTCGGAGATCTGGCCCTCCAGGGTCATGCCCGACATGTATTCCAGCAGCTGTATGTGGCCCATCGGATGCTCGAACCCGCCGCGCGGGTCGCGCCAGTAGAAGTCGTTGACCGCCAGCGTCTTGGGGAAGGTGGTGTCGAGCGGATCGGCGGTCAGCGACAGCATGGCTGTCAGGGTATGGAACATGTAGTTGCGCCCGACCTGGCCCGAGCCGTTGGCCAGGCCGTCCGGGTGGGCGGCGTTTGCCGAGGCCAGCAGGATCACCGCCGTGTTCACCGCGCCGGCGGCCAGGGCCACGATGTCGCCGGTCCAGCGCTCCTCGCCCTGGTCGGTGTCGCAGACCACGGTCTTGACCGTCTTGCCGGCGGCGTCGGTCTCCAGCCGGGTGACCTTGCGGCCCGTGAGCAGGGTGACGTTGGGCAGGTCGAGCAACGGGTCGACCGCGACCGATCGCGCGTCGGACTTGGCCTTGAGCAGGCAGGGATAGCCGCCACAGGTCTTGCAGCGGATGCAGGGCGACTTCAGCGGGTGCTCCTCGTCCCGGTTCAGGCCGAGCGGCAGGGCGAAGGGGGTCCAGCCCTGGCCCTGCAGGTGGGTCCGCAGCCGCGCCACGCCCGGATCGTCGGGCAGGGCCGGGTAGGCGTAGGGCGGATCGTCGGGATGCTCGCTGGGGTCGACGCCACGGGTCCCGTGCACCCGCCACAGGGTCTCGGCCTCCTCGTACCAGGGCTTCAGGTCGTCGTAGCGGATCGGCCAGGCGGGCGAGACGCCGCCGGTGTGCATGGTCTCTTCGAAGTCGCCGGGCCTCAGGCGGAACAGGGCCGCGCCATAGAAGGTGGTGTTGCCGCCGACCCAGTAGTGGGTGTTGGGCGTGAA
>CAYSNW010000063.1:0-23516 GCA_964432415.1 uncultured Caulobacteraceae bacterium | reverse complement strand
GCTTGCCGGCGCGCTCGGACGAGCCGTGCACGGCGCGCGCGATGACTTCCTTGCCGACGCCGCTCTCGCCCAGGATCAGGACGGGGATGGTCGACTTGGCCGCGCGCTGTCCCAGCGTCTTGGCCATGCGCATGGCCGGCGAGGTCCCGACCAGGTCGTCGAAGGTGAACTTGCCGGACTGGTGCTTCTTCAGCCGGTCGACCTCGGCGGTCAGGTCGCCCATCTGCAGGGCGTTGCGGATCGAGACCAGGATGCGCTCGGGGCTGGCGGGCTTGACGAAGAAGTCCTGGGCCCCGGCCTGCATGGCGCGCACCACCGTGTCGATGCCGCCGGTCGCGGTCAGCACCACCACGGGCGTGCGCACGCCGGCGGCGCGCGCTTCCTTCAGGGTGTCGATCCCGGAAAGGCCCGGCATCACCAGGTCCAGCAGCACCACGTCGGCGCCGCCGCCATGGGTCAGGCGAGAGATCGCCTGGTCGCCGTTTTCGGCGTGGACGACCTGGAAACCTTCCCGGTCGAGCACCGCCTGGATCAGCCGCCGCTGCGTCGGGTCGTCATCGACGACCAGAACGGTTTTAGCCATGAAGACACCCGTCACCTTGTCGGCCGACGCCTCTGACGGGCGCGGTCCTGTTGTCCCCTATTGAGACAGAGACCGGTGAAGATCGGGTTTAGGAGTCCCTTATGCGGCGGTAACCATGCCGCCTCCGCGGGCGCCTGCGACACGCTCGGCCGTTGGGAAATAGCCACGCAGAGCGTAGGGTCTTCGAATCGCCGCTGCGAAGGCCCAGCCCGTGTCCCAACCCTCCCGCGCCGCCTCAGGCTGGCGCATCTTCACGCCCAAGCTCGTCACGGTGCTGCGCTCAGGTTACGGCCTTGCCGATCTGCGCGGCGACCTGATTGCGGGCCTGACCGTGGCCATCGTCGCCCTGCCGCTGGCCATGGCTCTGGGCATCGCCTCCGGAGCCACTCCGGACAAGGGCCTGATCACTGCGGTCGTGGCGGGCTTCCTGATCTCCGCGCTGGGCGGCAGCCGCTTCCAGATCGGCGGACCGACGGGCGCCTTCGTCGTCGTGGTGTTCGGGGTGATCGCCCGGCACGGCTACGACGGCCTGCTGATCGCCACCCTCATGGCCGGCGCCATGCTGATCGCCGCGGGACTGTTCCGGCTGGGGACCTGGATCAAGTACATCCCCGACCCGGTGGTCACCGGCTTCACCTCGGGCATCGCGGTGGTCATCGCCTCGGGCCAGATCAAGGACCTGTTCGGGCTTCACCTGACCCACGTCCCGGCCGACTTCCTGGCCAAGATGTCGGCCCTGGTCGGCGCCGCCTCGAGCTTCCAGCCGGTCACCGTGGCGCTGGGCCTGGGCTCGCTCGTGACCATCTTCGCGCTGCGCCGCTGGGCGCCGCGGGTTCCCGGCTTCCTGGTCGTGGTGGTGGTCTCCTCGCTGCTGGTCTTCCTGCTCAGGCTGCCGGCCGACACCATCGGCTCGCGCTTCGGTTCGGTGGCTTCCGGCCTGCCCATGCCGGCGCTGCCGGCCTTCAGCCTGGCCAAGGTCCAGGCCCTGCTGCCCAGCGCCTTCACCATCGCCTTCCTGGCCGGGGTCGAGAGCCTGCTTTCGGCCGTGGTCGCCGACGGCATGACCGGCGGGCGCCATCGTTCGAACTGCGAGCTGGTCGCCCAGGGCGTGGCCAACATCGCTTCGGCCCTGTTCGGTGGCATGCCGGCCACCGGCGCCATCGCCCGCACCGCGACCAATGTCCGCTCCGGCGGCCGCTCGCCGGTGGCGGGGATGAGTCATGCGGTCTTCCTGCTGACGGCCATGGCGTTGGGGGCCGCGCTGATGTCCTATGTGCCGCTGGCCTGCCTGGCGGCGGTCCTGATGGTGGTCGCCTGGAACATGAGCGAGCATCACAAGTTCATCGCCCTGATGCGCGCGCCCGCGGGCGATCGGGCGGTGCTGCTCACCACCTTCGGCCTGACCGTGCTGGTCGACCTGACGGTCGCGATCGAGGTCGGGGTGGTCATGGCCTCGATGCTGTTCATGCACCGCATGGCCGAGGTGACGGCGGTCCACACTGGCCAGGACTCCCTGTCGCCGGAGGACGAGGCCGACGATCCCGTGGCCGAACGCCAAAGCCAGCGCTTCGGCCTGCCGCCGGGCGTCGAGGTGTTCCAGTTCCGCGGGCCGCTGTTCTTCGGCGCCGCCACCCGCCTGACCGAGGTGTTCGAGGGCATGGGCCGCCAGCCCAAGGTGCTGATCCTTCGCCTGCGCGAGGCGCCGATCATCGACGCGACCGGGGCGCGGATGCTGATCGACTTCATCCGCCGCACCGAGGCCTACGGGGCCCACGTCCTGATGTCGGGCCTGCAGCCCCAGCCGGAAAAGACGCTCAGCGACATGGGCCTGTTCGCAGGCCCCGGCGCGCCGGAGCGGGTCGCGGATTTCACAGCGGCCAGGACGCGGGCGCAGGCGCTGACCGCCCCGGATCGTCCGGCGCCGATTGCGATGGAGCTGACAGGCATCTAAGTCCCGGACCATGTCCGAGGATGCTCCCGACCGGATTCTGATCCGCCGCGCCAGGCTGGACGAAAAGCCCGTGCTCGAGGCCTTGATCGCGCGATCCGCCCGGGCCCTGTCGGTGGGCGACTACAGCGAAGCCCAGCTCGACCGCGCCATCGGCAATGTCTTCGGCGTCGACACCGAGCTGGTGCGCGACGGCAGCTATCTGGTCGCGGAGTGGGACGGCCAGCTCGCAGGCTGCGGCGGCTGGAGCTGCCGGCGGACCCTGTTCGGGGCCGATGCGCGCTCGGGGCGGGACGACGCCCTGCTGGACCCCACCACCGACGCGGCCAAAATCCGCGCCTTCTTCATCGATCCCGCCTTCGCCCGGCGGGGTCTCGGGACCGCGATCCTGAACGCCTGCGAGGCGGCGGCGCGCGCCGCCGGGTTCAAACGGACCGAACTGATGGCCACCCTTCCCGGCGAGCGGCTCTACCGCGCTTTCGGCTATGTCGGTCAGGCTCCAGTGGAGTACGACCTCGGCGGCGGGGTGAGCATCACCTTCGTACCCATGAGCAAGAGCCTCGAGTAGCCGATGAACGCCCACGCGCCTGTCCCGGCCGACATCGCGGCCAATATCCCAGTATGGGACCTGTCCGACCTCTACGCCTCGCGCGAAGACCCGAAGATCGCCGCCGATTTCGAGGCGGCGCGAGTCCTGATCGCCGAGCTGGCCGGATTGAAGGGCGCCTTCCTGGCGGCCCGCGCCGACGCGCCGGCCCTGGGCGGCCTGATCGACCGGGCGCTGAAGCTCTACGAGGAGGCCACCAACCGCCTGGGCCCGATCGGGGCCTTCGCCCACCTGTCGGCCTCCGTCTCCCGCGCCGATCCGGCCTGGGCCAAGTTCGCCGCCGACGTTGGCGCGAAGATCGCCGAGATCAGCGGCGACACCCTGTTCCTGACCCTCGAACTCAACAGTCTCGAGGACGCCGAGATCGAGGCTGCCCTTGCCGCGGTTCCGGTCGCCGCGCGCTGGCGCCCCTGGCTGCGCCGGGTGCGCGCGGCGCGGCCGCACGAGCTGTCGGACGAGCTGGAGCGCATGTGCCTGGACCGCTCGCCGGTCGCCTCGCAATGGGCGCGGCTGTTCGACGAGACCCTGGCGCGGCTCAAGGTCGGGGCGGGGCGGGAGACTCTCAGTCTCAACGAGGCCCTGACCCGCCTGTCGGACCCGGTGGAGAAGCGCCGCCGCGAGGCCGCCGCGGGCCTCTCCCAGGCGCTGGGCGATCAGGCGCCGGTGCTGGCGCTCTGCCTGAACACCGTCGCGCTCGACAAGCAGGTCGACGACCGCTGGCGCCGGTTCGATACCCCGGCCGCCTCGCGCCACCTGGCCAACGAGGTCCACGCCGAGTCGGTGGAGGCCATGGTCCAGGCGGTGTCGGAAGCCTATCCGCGCCTGTCGCACCGCTACTACGCCCTGAAGGCGAGGGTGCTGGGCAAGCCGAGGCTCGACCACTGGGACCGCAACGCCCCGGTGGAGAAGACCGCGCCCCAGGCTTACGGCTGGGCCGACGCCCGCGCCCTGGTGCTGGACGCCTTCAACGACCTCGGCCCCGAGTTCGCCGACCTGGGCCGCGCCTTTTTCGAGCGGCCCTGGATCGACGCGCGACCGCAGTCGGGCAAAAACTCCGGCGCCTACTGCCATCCGGTCACCGCCGACCGGCATCCGTACGTCTTCCTCAACTACATGGGCGAGCGGCGCGATGTCCTGACCCTGGCCCATGAGCTGGGTCATGGGGTGCACCAGCGCCTGGCCCAGCCGCTCGGCACTATCCTGGCCGACACGCCCCTGACCCTGGCCGAGACTGCCTCGATCTTTTCCGAGGGGCTGGTGTTCGACCGGCTGCTTGACGCGGCCCCGGCGAAGGATCACCGCGGCCTGCTGGCCGGACGCATCGAGGATGGGCTCAATACCGTGGTGCGCCAGATCGCCTTCCACCAGTTCGAGTCCCGCTTCCACGCCGCCCGGGCCGAGGGCGAGGTCGAGGCGTCGGAGATCGGGCGGATGTGGCTGGAGACCATGGGCGCCAGCCTGGGCCCTGCTGTGACCCTGAACCCCGGCTACGAGCACTATTGGGCCTACGTCAGCCACTTCGTGCACACGCCCTTCTACGTCTACGCCTACGCCTTCGGCGACCTGCTGGTCTCGGCCCTGATGGCGCGCCGCCGCGCTGATCCGACGAGCTTCCCCCCGCTTTATCGCGAACTCCTCGCGGCGGGCGGAACGAAGACCTATGTGGAGGCCCTGGAGCCCTTCGGCCTCGATCCCCGACAGCCTGCCTTCTGGCGCACGGGGGTCAGCCGGCTGGAGGGCCTGATCGACCGCTTCGAGACCCTGGTGAAATGACGGACAAGGACCCCGAGCGCGACCGCTTCACCGGGCGCGTCGGGCGCTTCGCCAGGGTGGGGGCGGGTCTGACCGCCGCCGGCGCCGGCTTCGGCGCCAACCTGCTGTTCGGCGGCGACAGTTCCTCCGAGCGCAACGCCAAGCTGCTCAAGGAGGCGCTGGGCCGGCTCAAGGGTCCGCTGATGAAGGCCGCCCAGATGGTGGCCACCGTCCCTGACCTGGTCCCGCCGGAGTTCGCCAAGGAGCTGGCCGAGCTGCAGACCAACGCGCCGTCCATGGGCTGGGCCTTCGTGCGCCGGCGCATGGCCGCCGAACTCGGGCCGGACTGGGAGACGAAGTTCGCCAGCTTCGAGCCGGAGGCGGCGGCCGCGGCCTCGCTTGGCCAGGTGCACCGCGCGACGGGGCACGACGGCCGCCACTATGCGGTGAAGCTGCAGTACCCCGAGATGGAAAGCGCGCTGGAGAGCGACCTCTCCCAGATGCGCGCGCTCATGGCCCTGGCGCGCACCCTCTACGGCGCCATCGACACCTCCGAGATCGCCCAGGAGGTGGGCGAACGGCTGCGCGAGGAGCTCGACTACCAGCGCGAGGCCCGCCACATGGCGCTCTACTGCGGCTTCTTCGCGGGGCGCGAGGACATCGCCGTGCCCCAGCCGGTCTTTCCGCTCTCGACCAAGCGCCTGCTGACCATGGAATGGCTCGACGGCCGGGGGCTGATGAGCTTCAAGACCGCCGACCAGGCCACCCGCGACCGCATCGCCCGGCTGCTGTTCGAGGCCTGGTGGACGCCGATGACGCGGCTCGGTGTCATCCACGGCGATCCGCACCTGGGCAACTACACCTTCACCGACGGCGCCGGGCGGCTGAACCTGCTGGACTTCGGCTGCGTGCGCATCTTCCCGCCCAAGTTCGTGGGCGGGGTGGTGGACCTCTACCGCGCCCTGATCGCCGACGACCGCGAGGCGCAGGCGGCCGCTTACGCCGGCTGGGGTTTCAAGGGCCTGACCAACGACCTGATCGATACGCTCAACGTCTGGGCCCGCTTCATCTATGGGCCGCTGCTGGATGACCGGGTGCGCACCGTGGCCGACGGGGTGGCGCCCGGCGAGTACGGCCGGCGCGAGGCGTTTGCGGTCAAGCAGGCGCTCCAGGACAAGGGCCCGGTCACCATTCCGCGTGAGTTCGTGTTCATGGACCGCGCCGCCATCGGCTTGGGCGCGGCCTTCCTGCACCTGGGCGCGGCGCAGAACTGGCGGCAGCTGTTCGAGCAGTCGCTGGAAGGCTTTTCGGTCGAGACCCTGGCCCGGCGCCAGGCGGCGACGCTTCAGACGGTGGGGCTCTGAACCATGCAGGAAATCCTCCCGGGCGTGTTCCTGGTCGAGCAGAACGGCCGCAAGGGCTTCGGCTATTCCCATTTCGTGCGCCGCCCCTCGGGCAATCTGGTGCTCGACGCCAGCCGGATGGGCTCGCTCTCCGACAGCTTCGGCGCGATGGAGGCGATGGGCGGGGTCAAGGCGGCGGTGATCAGCGACCGCCACCTGGGCGGGCCCGCGACCAACGAGATCGCCGAGCGCTTCGGCGCTCGCATCTACTGCAGCGACATTGAGGCCGCCGCCATGGGCCACCGGACCAACCGGGTCCACATCGACGAGGTCCTGCCCTTCGCGCGCACGACCATCGAGGGCGACGTGCGCCTGATCCCGACACCCGGCCACACCGACGGCCAGTTCTCGACCCTGATGGGGGTGGCGGGCCGCGCCATCCTGTTCACCGCCGACTTCGTCTGGCGCGAGGGCGGCCGCTGGCGGCCCGGCAATCTCAGCCGCAAGAAGATGATCAAGAGCTTCGAGAGCCTGCGCGACCTGAAGTTCGAGCTGGTGGTCCCCTGGACTGGATATGGGCAGGGCGAGCTGTTCGTCGAGATTGCGTCGGTGGACGCCGCCGTCGACGCCATGATCGCGGCCTGCGCCAAACCTTGATTTCGTGGGCTCTTGAGCCCTGACAATCCGCCGCTATAGTCCGCGCCGAATTCGGACCCCTCTCGGAGCACCCAGCCTATGGCCGGCAGCGACTATCACCGCGGCGACCAGGACGCGTCGGACCACAAGGCGACCTATGCCCTGTTCATGAACCTCACCAAGTGGGGCTGCCTGCATATCGCCTCCCTGCTGGTGCTGCTGACGGTGTGGTTCTGCACTCCGGCCGGGTTCGTGCCGGGCTTCATCGCGGCCCTGGTGATCTCGATCATCGGCTTCATTGCGCTCAAGAAGCGGCCGGGCCACACCGCTCACTGATCGCCTATCCGCTCCGGCACACCGCCGCGCTGGACAAGGCAGGCCGACGCTCCCTAACGTAAGCCTTCACGATTCTTCTGATCGTTGCGGGAGGGGACGGCGTGGGATTCACCATCGCGGTCACGCGGGAACGGCGCGCGGGCGAAACCCGCGTCGCGGCGACGCCGGACTCGGTCAAGAAGCTGATAGGCCTGGGCGCCGAGGTGGTGGTCGAGGCCGGCGCCGGTCTGGGCGCCTCCTTCCCCGACGCGGCCTATGCCGAGGCCGGCGCCAAGATCGTCAAGGACCTGAAGGCCTCGGCCGGCGCCGCCGACCTGCTGTTCAAGGTGCGCGGCCCCGAGGCCGATGAGGTCAAGGCCCTGAAATCCGGCGCCATGGTCGCGGCCATGCTCGAGCCCTACCGCGACAAGGACGGGATCAAGGCCCTGGCCGCCAAGGGCGTCACCGCCTTCGCCATGGAGTTCGTGCCCCGGATCACCCGGGCCCAGGCCATGGACGTGCTGTCCTCCCAGGCCAACCTGGCCGGCTACCGCGCCGTGATCGAGGCGGCGGAGGCTTACGGCCGCGCCTTCCCGATGATGATGACCGCCGCCGGCACTGTCGCCGCCGCCAAGTGCTTCATCATGGGGGTCGGCGTCGCGGGCCTGCAGGCCATCGCCACCGCCCGGCGCCTCGGCGCGGTGGTCACCGCCACCGACGTGCGGCCCGCCGCCAAGGAACAGGTCGAGAGCCTGGGCGCCAAGTTCACCGCTGTGGAGGACGAGGAGTTCAAGCAGGCCGAGACGGCCGCCGGCTACGCCAAGGAGATGAGCGACGTCTACAAGGCCAAGCAGGCCGAGCTGGTCGCCACCCACATCCAGAAGCAGGACGTGGTCATCACAACCGCCCTGATCCCTGGCCGCCCGGCGCCGCGCCTGATCTCGGCTGCCCACGTCGCCTCGATGAAACCCGGCTCGGTGATCGTCGATCTGGCGGTGGAGCAGGGCGGCAACTGCGAGTTGTCCAAGCCCGGCGAGATCATCACGACCCCCAACGGCGTGACCATCGTGGGCATCTTCAACCTGCCCGGCCGGGTGGCGGCGGATGCGTCGTCGCTCTACGCCCGCAACCTGGTCAATTTCGCGGGCCTGCTGATCAAGGACGGCGCGCTCGCCCCCGACTACGAGGACGAAATCCTCAAGGGCGCCTGCGTCACCCGTGACGGCAAGGTCGTCCACCCCTCGCTTCAGAGCTGACGGAGCCCGTCATGGAACACGCCGTCGTCGATCCCACCGTCTTCCGCCTGGCCATCTTCGTGCTGGCCATCTTCGTGGGCTACTACGTGGTCTGGAGCGTGACGCCCGCCCTGCACACACCGCTGATGGCGGTGACCAACGCCATCTCCTCGGTGATCGTGGTCGGCGCCCTGCTGGCGGCGGCCGCCGCAGCCGTCCATGGCGCGGGCGGCGCTGCGGTCGATCCCGCCCACGCCTGGGTCTCCAAAGGGGTCGGGGCCGTGGCCGCGGGCCTCGCCAGCGTCAACATCTTCGGCGGCTTCCTCGTCACCCATCGCATGCTCGGCATGTACAAGAAGAAGGGCGCCCGCTGAGGGCGGCAGCCATGCTCTCGACCGTGCTCGACACCCTGTGCTGGCTCAGCGGATTCGCCGCGATCGGCGCCTATGTCGTGGCCCTGCTGCGCAACCGGCCCTACCTGCGCCCGCTCAATTCCCTGGGCCTGCTGCTGATCGGCGGCGCGCTTCTGGGCGTTCCGCGGCTCTATCCGCATCCGCTGACCCCGGAGCTGATGCCTTACGTCGTCTACATCGACGCCCTGCTGCTGGGATCGGCCCTGTTCCAGGGCGTCTCGGCGCTGCGCCGCCGCAAGCGGCGCGAGGGCGACAGTCAGCCCAAGCCTGCGAACGCTCAATGACCCGCGTACCGCCCGTGCTCCGCCACGCCCCGTCCCTGCAGGATCGCGCCTCATGAACCCCTCCATCGCCGCCCTGGCCTACCTCGCCTCGGGCGTCCTGTTCATCCTGGCGCTGCGCGGGCTCTCGAGCCCGGAGACCAGCCGCAAGGGCAACGCCTACGGCATGATCGGCATGGCCATCGCCATCGGGGTGACCCTGCTGACGGCCTGGAGCCAGGGCGCGCTGGATCCCACCACCCTCGCCATGATCGCCGGCGGCGTGGCCATCGGCGGCGGCGTCGGCGCGGTGATCGCGCGCAAGGTGGCCATGACCGCCATGCCGCAGCTGGTGGCCGCCTTCCACTCCCTGGTCGGCATGGCCGCCTGCCTGGTGGCGGTCGGCGCCATCTATACGCCGGCGGCGTTCGGGATCACGGGCCAGGACGGCCTGATCCACCTGCAGTCGCTGGTGGAGCTCTCCATCGGGGTCGCCATCGGGGCGGTGACCTTCACCGGCTCGGTCATCGCCTTCGCCAAGCTCAACGGCAACATGGGCGGCGCGCCGATCCTGCTGCCCGCCCGCCACCTGCTCAATATCGCGCTGGGCGTGGCGATCGTGGCCCTGGTCGTCCTGCTCGTGATGTCCCACGGCGCGGCGCTGTGGGCCTTCTGGGGCATCTTCGGCCTGTCGCTGGTGCTGGGGATCACTCTGATTATCCCGATCGGCGGCGCCGACATGCCGGTCGTGGTTTCGATGCTGAACAGCTATTCCGGCTGGGCCGCGGCGGCGCTCGGCTTCACGCTTGAGAACGTGGCCCTGATCATCACCGGCGCCCTGGTCGGCTCCTCCGGCGCCATCCTCAGCTACATCATGTGCAAGGGGATGAACCGCAGCTTCATCTCGGTGATCCTGGGCGGCTTCGGCGGCGAGGTGGCGGCCGGAGCGGCCGGGAAGGTCGAGACGCGCCCGATCAAGCAGGGCTCGGCCGAGGACGCCGCCTTCGTCATGAAGAACGCGTCCAAGGTCATCGTGGTCCCCGGCTACGGCATGGCTGTGGCCCAGGCCCAGCACGCGCTGCGCGAAATGGGCGACAAGCTCAAGGAAGAAGGCGTGGAGGTTAAGTACGCCATTCACCCCGTCGCCGGCCGCATGCCCGGCCACATGAATGTGCTGCTGGCCGAGGCCAATGTGCCCTACGACGAGGTGTTCGAGCTGGAGGACATCAATTCGGAGTTTTCGACCGCCGACGTTGCCTTCGTCATCGGGGCCAACGACGTGACCAATCCGGCGGCCAAGACCGATCCGTCCTCGCCCATCTTCGGCATGCCGATCCTGGAGGTCGACAAGGCCAGGACCGTGCTGTTTGTCAAGCGGGGCATGGGATCCGGCTATGCCGGGGTGGAGAACGAGCTCTTCTTCCGCGACAACACCATGATGTTGTTCGGCGACGCCAAGAAGATGGTCGAGGGCATCCTCAAGTCGCTCTGAGTCGCCTCATCGGCGACCTTTGCTGCAGCGCAGCAATTGCGAACACTGGTTTTCGGACCGGCCGAGCGCCGATTCGCGCGCCGAATTCAAAGTCTCGGCGGGCGAAACCTTGCCTCCCCGCAAAGAGGTCGTGGCGACTCCGTGAGTTCAGCGCCTGACAACTTCTGACCATTGCATTGAATATTGTGAGATGGCCGAAAGGACACGGACCTGATACGGCAAAGCAACAATGGTAAACCCATGAGCTTTGTAGACTATCAGCTTGAGAACTGAGCGAGGTGGGACAACCTGCCACCTTTTGACTCTGCCGATTTTGGGCGATATACGCCTCACTCACTCACGAGAAGTTGTCATTCCCAGACCGGATCATCTGACCGGCCACCTGGACTTTGTGGCCCGATTAGGGCGGTCATTCGGCGAGTACCTGATGAAGTTCAATGCGTTCCGGCGCCACAGTGGCGGTCGAATCTCTGCGGTCCTGTTCACGGCCTCGTTGCTGGCCGTGACCACCATGGGCGCCGCCAAGGCCGATATTGCGCCGCAACCGTCGCCGTCCGCCCTTTCGCAAGCGATCATGGGGGCCGCCAGGGCCCCGATCGCGCCGGTCGTGGCCCCCACGCCGCCCAAGCCCGCCATCAGCTTCGCCGCGCCGCTGCCCGGCCACGACATCAACTCCGCCTTCGGCATGCGTGAGCTGGAGACAGAGAACCACGCCCGCGTCCACGAGGGCGTCGACATCGCCGCGCCCCAGGGCGAGGCCATCCACGCCACCGCCGACGGCCAGGTGGTCAAGGCCGGTCTGTCGTCCTCCTACGGCAACTTCGTCGAGATCGACCACGGCGACGGCATCACCTCCTTCTACGCCCACATGAAACGCCCGGCGCTCGTGCGCATCGGCGAAAAGGTCCAGGCGGGCGAAGTGCTCGGCCGCGTGGGCACGACCGGCCACTCGACCGGCCCGCACCTGCACTTCGAGATCCGCAAGGACGGCCAGCACTACGACCCGACCCTGTTCCTGGGCCACGCCTTCACCACCCTGGCTTCGCTACCGTTCGTGCGTTCGGCCGAGACCGGCTTCCCGCAGGCCCGCGCGGCCCTGCGCTCCTCGTTCCGCCTGGCCTCCCTGCACGGGCGCCGCGGCAACGGCGGCCGCTTCCGCATGCAGATCGCGGCGCGCTGATCAAATCCTCGCGCGGGCCTCGACGGCCCCGCGCCCAGGCCCCATATCGCCCTTCGCGGACCCCGCCGCGGAGGGCTTTTTCATGCGCTACAACCGCCTTGGCCGCACAGGCCTCTACGTCTCGGAGCTGTGCCTGGGGACCATGACCTTCGGCGGCGAGGCGACCACCGGCTTCTGGTCCCAGATCGGATCGCTGGGCGCGGACGTGGCCGAGGCCATGGTCGGCCGCGCGCTGGACGCGGGCGTGAACTTCATCGACACGGCGGACGTCTATTCCATCGGCAAGTCCGAGGAGCTGCTGGGCCGGGCGCTCAGGAACCTGAAGGTCCGCCGCGAGGACGTGGTCGTCGCCACCAAGGTCTATGGCGAGATGGGCGCCGGCCCCAACGACCGCGGCGCCTCGCGCGGCCACATCATGGACTCGGTCAAGGCCAGCCTGAAGCGGCTGCAGCTCGACCACATCGACCTCTACCAGATCCACGCCACTGATCCGGTGACGCCGCCGGAGGAGACGCTGCGCGCGCTCGATGACCTCGTGAGCCAGGGGCTCGTGCGCTACATCGGCGTCTCCAACCAGCAGGCCTGGCGGATCATGAAGTCGCTGGGGATCAGCGAGCGCCAGGGATGGGCCCGCTACGAGACCGTCCAGGCCTACTATTCCATCGCCGGCCGCGACCTGGAGCGCGAGCTCGTCCCCCTGATGGCGGAGGAGGGTATGGGCCTGATGGTCTGGTCGCCGCTGGCGGGCGGCCTGCTCTCGGGCAAGTTCGGCCCAGGGGCGCCGGAGGCCGAGGGCGCGCGCCGCGCCACCTTCGATTTCCCGCCGGTGGACCTGAACCGCGGCTGGGCCTGCGTCCACGCCATGCGCGAGATCGGCGAGGCCCACGGGGTGTCGGTGGCCCGCGTCGCCCTGGCCTGGGTGCTGTCGCGCCCCTTCGTGACCACGGTGATCACCGGCGCGCGCACGGTCGAACAGCTCGAGGACAATCTGGCGGCCGCGGACCTGCGGCTGAGCTCCGAGGAGCTGGCCCGGTTGGACGAGGTCTCGGCCCTGCCGGCGGAGTATCCCGGCTGGATGCTGGGCCGCCAGGGCGCCTCGCGCGTGCCCAAGCCCTACGAACGCCATAAAGGCCAAGCTTCCTGAGGTCCGCCGCCTGCGTTAGCCTGCGGCCGGCGCCGGGGGGCGCCTCGGGAGACGACCGTCCATGTCCGCACCAACCCGCCGTCTGATGCTGGGCGCCGCCCTTTCGCTGGTCGCCGCCCTTCCGGCCCTGGCTGCCGAAAAGCTGATCGAGGCCGGCCAGGTCTTCAAATACCTCGACGTCTATCTGAAGATTCCGGCCGCCGAGCGCACCCACTTCGTGGTCGCCTACTACCTGACGGTGGGCGGAAAGCCGGTCACCGGCGTGCACGTCTCGCTGATCAGCGGCGGGGTGCGCACCCCGGTTCCGATCGGCGCCGACGGCCGGGTGCTGCGCCTGCCGACCCTGCGCGAGCTGCAGACCCACGCCCAGATGGCCTTCGACGTGGCGCCCACCACCAAGTTCGGCCTGAGGCTCGGGGTCGAACCCCTGGTGCGCCCGGCGCTGGATCTCGACGCGGCCTACCTGACCTTCGCCGTCGCCCAGGCCCAGGCGGGGGTGAAGAAGGCCGGCGGCCTGATCGGCTTCATGATCCCGAACATGGAACGGGTCTGGCTGCCGGGCGCGGAAGGCGCGGAAGTGGTCTATGCCGACGGCCGCCGCGCGCGCCTGCCGGTGGTCAAGGGCATGGCCGTGTTCGATCCCTCGGCCTGGCGCGGCGCGCGCACCCTGCACTTCACCAGGGCGCCGACGCGGCTGGACATCGGTCCGGCGAAGTAGGGCCGGGCGAAGCCGGGTTCAGGAGCTCTCGGCCGGCTGACCGTGGGTCGACAGCCAGGCGGCGCCGAAGGCCGCCGCGCCGATGACCAGAAAGACCAGGACCACGTAGGGGATCTGGTGCGGGACCAGGAACAGCCGCACCAGTTCGAAGCCGCCCATCAGGGCGCCGATGGCGGTGGCCGGCCAGACGTCGGCCTCGGCCAGGCGCATCGCCAGCATGGCGCCGGCGAAGGTCCCGATCGCCCAGCCCAGCAGCTTGACCAGCACGCCCATGATCGGCACGCCCATGGTCTTGATCTGCTCGGGGTTCATGTCCACCAGCGGCGAGGGCGGGAAGACGTAGTCCGCCGCCCAGCCCACCAGGCCGGTCATCAGCAGGCCGAGCGCCAGACCCGCCGCCAAGGCCAAAACGATCTTGCTCATCGGCATCTCCACCCCGCGCGTGACCCTCGCCGCAGCCGCGCCTCAGGTCAACTGATCGGCGCCGGTCGCGGCGAACTCGACGCGCCCTGAATTCCCCGCCATAGGTCGCACCATGCTCAGCCTGATCGCCCGGGCCGTCGGCGCCCTGCTGCTCCTGATCTGTCTGCTCTGCGCCTTCGGGGGCGTGCGCGCGGTCGCGGCCGGCCGGCCGCCGCTCCGGGGCGAGCTGGTCGACATCGGCGGCGGACGCAAGATGCGCATCGTCTGCGTCGGGCCGAAGTCCGACCGGCCCCTGGTGGTCACCGAGTCGGGCATCTTCGGCTTCGCCGCTGACTGGGGCGCGGTCCAGGACGCCCTGGCCGCCAAGGGCATCCGAAGCTGCGCCTATGACCGCGCGGGGTTGGGCTTCTCCGACCCCGGGCCTCAGCCCCGCGACGGAAACGCCATCGTTTCAGACCTGGAGGCCCTGCTGAAGGCCCACGGCGACGACGGCCCTCTGATCCTGGTCGGCCACTCCATGGCCGGTCTGCACACCCGCCTGTTCGCCCTGCGCAATCCCGAGCGGGTCAAGGGCCTGGTCCTGGCCGACGGCATGTCGCCCCAGGTGGCGATCACCGGCCAGGGACGGCAGATGATCAAGCACTTCTCCACCTTCGCTGGCCAGGTGGAGTGGATGGCCAACCTCGGCGTCCTGCGCGCCATCGCCCCCTGGCAGGGCGACAGTATCGGTCTGACCGGCGCCGCCCACGACGAGAAGGTCTGGTTCTTCGGCAGCGCCCGTTTCAACCGCACGGGCGCCCAGGAGACCCGGCAGGCCCAGCACGCCGCTGAGCAGGTCCTGGCGGCCGGGCGGCTGGACCCGGACATGCCGGTGGCGGTGGTCACTGAAGGGCCTTCCCAGGGCGGGACCTCCGCCTGGGGCCGCGGGCGGGTGCAGGCCGCGGTGCAGTCGCACCACGGCTTCTTCGAGAACATCGAGGGCGCCACCCACGCCTCGATGATCGGCAAGGACCACGCCCCGGTGATCGTTCGCGCGGTTGAAAACGTTATGGCCGTAGCCATGGGGCAGGCCCCGCCTCATCCCGAGACCGCACTGCCGCCGCAGGCCGGAGCCGCATCATGACCTCGGCCTTGTCCCTCGACGGGGTGTCCAAGCGTTACGGCCAGTTCGAAGCCGTGCGCGACCTGTCTTTCGCGGTCCCATCGGGCTCGATCTGCGGCTTCCTGGGACCGAACGGCGCCGGCAAAACCTCGACCATCCGCATGATCCTGGGCCTGACGGAGGCCTCGTCCGGGCGGATTTCGGTCCTCGGGGCGCCGGACGGACGCCAGGTGCGCGACCGCATTGGCTTCCTGCCCGAGGAGCGGGGCCTCTACCGCAAGATGACGCCGGTGGACGCCATCGCCTTCTTCGCCGGGCTGAAGGGCCTGCCCCTGTCCGAGGGCCGGAGGCGGGCGAAGGTCCTGCTGGAAGGCCAGGACCTGGGCGCCTCGATGAAGAAGCCGATGAAGGCCCTGTCCAAGGGCATGGCCCAGAAGGTCCAGCTGCTGGCCGCCATCGCCCACGAGCCGGAATTGGTCATACTGGACGAGCCCTTCTCGGGCCTGGACCCGGTCAATCAGCAGAGCCTGGAGGCCATGATCCGCGGCCTGGCGGAGAAGGGCGCCACGGTGCTGTTCTCGACCCACGTCATGCAGCACGCCGAGCGCCTGTGCGAAAAGGTCGTGCTGCTGGCCAGAGGCCAGAAGGTGTTCGAAGGCACGGTCGGCGAGGCGCGGTCCTCGGCGCCGCGGTTCCTGGAGCTGGAAGGCGCCATCGGCCTGGCCGACGTCTCGGGCCTGCCGGGGGTGGCGAACGTGGAGCAGACCGGTTCCGAGACCTTCCGCGCCGCCCTGTCGCCGGGCGCAGAGGCGCAAGCCGCGCTGAAGGCGGCCTTCACCCGCGGGCTGGACGTGCGCCGTTTCGAGTTCCGCGAAGCGTCCCTGCACGACGCCTTCATCGTGCTGACTGGAGGCCAGGCATGAGGCGGCTCCTGCTCATCGCCGGGCGCGAATACGTCGCCTACACCCGAACCGTCGGCTTCTGGCTGTCGCTGCTGGTGCTGCCTCTGGTCATCGTGCTCAGCGCGTCCATGCCGATCCTGATGGCCAAGCACGCGCAGGTCCACCGGGTCGCCATCGTCGACCGCAGCGGATCGCCCGATCAGGGCCTGGGCCAGGCCCTGGCCGGGCGCATGGGCGCGACCTATGACGACCGGGTCTCGCGCGCCATCCGCAAGGCCGCCTCCAGCCCCGAGGAAGCCCGGCGGGACGAGGCCATCTATCGCAAGGGCGGCGCCCCCGCCCTGACCCAGGCCATGAAGGCCGCCGGCCATCCCCGCTTCGAACTGCCCCAGCGCGGCCTGGAGCTGGTGTCGACGCCGCCGCCGGAGCTGGCGGCCGCCACAAGCGTGGCTCAGGCCGAAACCGCGGCGCGCAAGCTGCTCTCCACCGGCGACAAGACGCCCGGCCGCCTGGACGCGGTCGTGGTCCTGGCCCCCGGCGCCGGGGGCCAGGCCGAGGCCCGGGTCTGGACCCGCTCGGTGCGCGACGACGTGGTTCCGGCCGCGGTCAGCGACGCCTTCGCCGACGCCCTGCTGGACCGCAGGCTCAAGGCGCTGGGCGCCACGGCGGACGATATCGCCCAGGCCCGTTCCGCCGAGGCCCGGGTGGAGACCTTTTCGCCCTCCGCCGCCTCCGGCGGGCATGTGGAGCTGAAGGACCAGCTGCCGACCTTCGTGGGCCTGGCGGCCGGCTTCGTGCTCTGGTCGCTGGTGATGACCGCGGCCGGCATCCTGATGAGCAGCGTCATGGAGGAGAAGTCCAACCGGGTTCTGGAAATTCTGATGTCCTCCGCCTCGGTCACCGAGATTCTCGGCGGCAAGGTGCTGGGCGTGGCGGGGATCGCCCTGACCGTGCTGATGGTCTGGGGCGGAGCCGCGTTCACGGCGCTGGCGACCTTCGCCCCTTCGGTGGTCGGCGACATCGGCGGGGTCCTCGCGGCCGACTTCCTGTGGCTGTCGATCCTGATCTATTTCATCGGCGGCTATCTGATGTTCGGCCTGCTGTTCGCGTCCATCGGCGCCTTCTGCGAGACCCCGCGCGACGCCCAGACCCTGCTGGGGCCGGTGATGATCGTGCTGATGATCCCGCTGTTCGCCATGCAGTTCGCGTTGCGCTCGCCGGATCTGCCGGCGCTGAAGATCCTGTCCTGGGTCCCGCCGTTCACGCCCTTCCTGATGCTGGCGCGCGCCTCTTCCCACCCGCCGCTGATCGAGGTGATCGGCGCCATGGCGGCCATGACGGCCATGGCGGCGGTGATGGTCTGGGTTGCGGGCAAGGCCTTCCGGGCCGGGGCGCTGTCCACCGCAAAGATCGACCTGAGGGGTGTGATCGCGGCGCTTCGGAAGAAGAGCTAGGCGCAAATAGCGAAAGCCGCCCCCACGGGGAGGGCGGCTTTCGCGACTTTTCGGAACCAGGGAGCGGCGGCGTGGCGCCGCGCTCGACCTACTTCTTGGCGGGCTTGGCGGCGACCAGGCCGCCTTCGCGCTGAGCGCGCTTGCGGGCCAGCTTGCGGGCGCGGCGAACGGCTTCGGCCTTCTGGCGGGCGCGCTTTTCCGAGGGCTTCTCGTAGTGCACGTGGCGCTTCATTTCCCGGAAGGAACCTTCGCGCTGCATCTTCTTCTTGAGCGCTTTCAGCGCCTGATCGACGTTGTTGTCGCGAACAAAAATCTGGACCAGGGGTCTCTCTCCTGTCGGTCACCCGCCGCACCGCCGCCCGGTCGGGGCTGGGGCGGGCGAACAAAATGGAAATCGCGCCCGGAAGGAAATCCCGCCGGACTTGGGCGCGGGAGATACAGCAAGACCCCAAAACTGTCCAGCGGGCCAAGGGATAAAGAGTCTGAAGCGCGGCCTGGGCGCCACTTGCGGGTGGCCGCGCCCCGACGAGACTTCTATGATCGGGGTATGACCGCCGCTTCCCCCGCCCCGGACTGGGCCGAACTGGCCGAGGCCCGCCTGCTGGACGCCGCCTTGCCGCACGTCCCGCACCTGGGATGGACCCGCAGCCTGGTCTGGCGCGCGGCGGCCGACTGCGGCCTGTCGAAGGGCGACGCCGAGCTGATCCTGCCCCACGGCGCGGCCGATCTCGCGGCCCTGCTGTCGCGCCGCCACGACGATCGGGCCATGGCGTCCCTGGCGGAGGTCGATCCCAAGAGCCTGAAGGTGCGCGAACGCATCTTCCGCGGCGTCGAGGCCCGCTTGGAGGCGGCGGCTCAGGACGAGGCGGCGGTCCGGCGCTGGGCGGTGTGGCTGGCCTGGCCCACGCGCGGCGCGCTGGCGCTCAGGCTCGTCTGGGAGAGCGCCGACCGCATCTGGCGCTGGGCGGGCGACACGGCCACGGACGAGAATCACTATTCCAAGCGCGCCATCCTGGCCGGCATCCTGATCTCGGCGCTGACGGTCCGGCTGGCCGAAGGGCGCGAGGCGGCTGCGGCCTTCGTCTCGGCGCGGATCGAAAACGTCATGAGCTACGAGAAATGGAAGGCGCAGATCCAGCCCGGCGACTATCTGCGCGAGGCGGCCGGCGCCCTGGCGCGGCTGCGCTACCGCGTCAGCCGCTGAGCGGCCGCAACCGGTTGACATGCCCCATCTTGCGCCCCACCCGCGCCTCGCCCTTGCCGTAGAGGTGCAGCCGCGCGCCCGGCTCGGCGGCGATCTCGGGCCAGACGTCCACCTCCGGACCCAGCAGGTTGGTCATCTCCACCCGGAAGGCCGGGACCGTCGCGCCCAGCGGCCAGCCGGCGATGGCGCGGATGTGCTGCTCGAACTGATCGCAGAGGCCCGCGTCCATGGTCCAGTGGCCGGTGTTGTGCACCCGTGGCGCCACCTCGTTGACCAGCAGCCGGCCGTCTGAGAGCTCGAACAGCTCCACGCCCAGGACGCCGACGTAGTCCAGGCCCTCCAGCACCCTGCGGGCGATAGCCTCGGCGGAGGCCTGCACGCTGGCGTGGTTCGGCGCCGGCGCCAGGGTGGTGCGCAGGACCCCGTTCTCGTGCCGGTTCTGGCCCACCGGATAGCAGGTGACGGCGCCGTCGCGGCCGCGCGCGGCGATCACCGAGACCTCGCGCACGAAATCGGCCTTCGCCTCGAGAATCGCAGGCTTTGATCCGATGGCGGCGAAGGCCCCTTCGGCGTCGGAAGCGGAGCGCACCCAGGTCTGGCCCTTGCCGTCGTAGCCCTCGCGGCGGGTCTTGAGCAGGGCCGGGGCGCCGATCCTGGCCAGGGCGGGCGCGATGTCCGTGGCGGCGGCGACCTCGGCGAAGGCCACGGTCTCGATGCCATGCGCATTGAGGAAGCACTTCTCGACCACCCGGTCCTGGGTCTCCGACAGGGCGCGCGGGCCGGGCGCCACGGGCTTGCCGAGGCGGGCGAGGTGCTCCAGCGCGGAGGCGGGAACGTTCTCGAACTCGAAGGTGATGACGTCGGAGATCGAGGCCAACTCTTCGAGCGCCGTGGTGTCGGTGTAGGCGGCCACGATGGTGCGCTTGGACACCTTGGCGTCCGGCGCATAGGCGCGCGGGGTCAGGACGGCGACGTCGAAGCCCAACCTGGCCGCGGCTAGCGCCAGCATGCGTCCGAGCTGGCCGCCGCCGAGGATGCCGATGGTCGAGCCGGGTTGCAGCGGGAGGAGGCTCACCGGCGGCTCAGTCCTCGACCGATTCGGAGACCGAGGCGGTCTGGGCCGCGCGCCAGGCGGCGAGCCTCGCCGCCAGGGCCTCGTCGTTGAGCGCCAGGATCTGGGCGGCCAGCTGGCCGGCGTTCTTGGCCCCGGCCTCGCCGATGGCGAGCGTCGCGACCGGCACGCCCGCCGGCATCTGCACGATCGATAGCAGCGAATCGAGACCGCTGAGCGCCCGGCTCTGAACCGGCACGCCGAGGACCGGCAGCTCGGTCATCGAAGCGCACATGCCGGGCAGGTGGGCGGCGCCCCCGGCGCCGGCGATCACGACCTTGAACCCCTGGGCCTTGGCGCCTCGTGCAAAGTCGAACAGCCGCTCGGGCGTGCGGTGGGCGGAGACGACCTTGGCCTCCCAGGCGATGCCCAGGGTGTCGAGGGTTTCGGCTGCGCCCTTGAGCGTGGGCCAGTCGGAGCGGCTGCCCATGATGATCGCAACCGGCGCCTGCGCCATGCCCGCCCCCGCTCCTGGAAAGGCCGCGGAGTATAGGCGCCGCCCCCGCCGCGGCAACCGCGCGATTGCAAACGGGATGAACCCCCCTACCATCCGTGCCGGTGAAGCCCGAACCCGTTCCTGTTCCCGCCCGACGCGCCGAGGATCTCGATCCCGAACTGGCGCGCCTGCGCGCGGAGAACGAGGCGCTGAAAGCCCAGGTGGAAAGCCTGCGGGCGCTGGCAGACCGGGACGTGCTGACGCCGCTGCTGAACCGCCGCGCGTTCATCGCGGAGCTGAACCGCACCATGGCCTTCCTGAGGCGCTACGGCGGGACCGCGGCCCTGCTCTATCTCGACCTCGACGGCTTCAAGGCGGTCAACGACCGATTCGGCCACCTGGTCGGCGACGCGGCCCTGCAACGGGTGGCCGAACTGCTGATCGCCAGCGTGCGCGAGAGCGACGTGGTGGGCCGCCTCGGCGGCGACGAGTTCGCCATCCTGCTGCAGCAGGCCGACGCCGAAGCCGCGCGGACCAAGGCTCAGTCCCTGGCCGAGGCCATTGCGGCACGCCCGCTGGAGGCGGAGGGCGAACAGGTCAGCCTCGGCGGCTCCTTCGGCGTGCGCGCCTTCGAGGCGCAGGAGACGGCGGAAGAGTGGCTGGCGGAGGCGGACGCGGCGATGTTCGTCAGGAAGCGCGGGCGGTAGTCCCCTCCACCAAACCTCGTTTGGTCCCCCTCCCCTGAAGGGGAGGATCTGGAAGCGCCAACCCAAATTCCTCCCCTTCAGGGGAGGGGGACCGCGGAACGCGGTGGAGGGGACTATCGCCGGCGCCGGGCAACAGTACTAAGCCAGGCTGCGGCGACGCCCGGCCCCTATCCCGCCTGCGGCGCGCGTTCGAAGGTCATCACCCAGTTGGTCTCCCAGGTGCGGCCATAGTCGTCGGAGAAGGCCTGCTCGAAGCGCGAGGAGTTGGGGGTGATCTCGGAGAAGCCGTTGCGCACCAGGATGGTGCGGCCGTTGAAGGTGTCCAGGCCGTAGAACTCGCCGCGGCCGCCGTGGAACTCGCCGATCATGCCGCCGTCGAGCTTGGCGGCGGTGCTGTTGGCCCAGTTGAGGCTCCACTGGTGGGATTGGGCGTTGTAGAGACGCAGACCTACGCCTTCGATGTGGCCGGCCGGTCCGTCGACCTCCAGTTCGAACAGGCTGGCGCGGCCGTTCCAGACGGGCCTGACCACGGACATGCCGTCGTACTCCACCCATTCCTTCGATCCGCTCAACGGGTGAGCCAGGCGCGAGACGTGGGTCTTCCAGGTTCCGAGATTGAAATCGAGATCGTGGGCGCCGTCGTGGGCGGCGGGCGGGGTGTCGGCCGCGCGGGCGGCGGTGAGCGGGGCGGCGCCGGCGAACAGAAGGGTCAGGCTGAAAGCGAACAGAACGCGGGTGTGCATGGGTCATCTCCGAAGGGCGAGGGTGAGTAGGCCGCCCGCCGCGGGTTTCGAAGTGCCACTCGCCGGAGATATCACTGGGCCACTGCGGCGGCGGGCCGCCGCCGCTCAGCCGCCGCGGGCCAACTCGGCGCGCAGCAGCGCCAGGCCCTCGCGCAGCTGCGCCGTGTCCACCGCCGCATAGCCGAACACGAAACCGGTGCGGGCATGGGGCGCCCGGTAGTAGCGCTCCAGCGTGTGCAGTTTCACGCCCTTCGCCGACAGCGCCTCGGCCACGGGCTCGAGGTCGCGCCCGGTCCGAGAAAAGGCCGCCACATGCATTCCGTAGAAGGACGGAACCAGCTCGAGCCAGGGGGAGAGCTCGCCCTTGAGCTGATCGAGCAGGACCTGCCGGCGGCGGCGGTAGACCTCACGCATCCGGCGCACATGGGCGGCCAGCTCCCCGTCGGCTACGAAGGCCGCCACCCCCATCTGGACGGCGATCGAGCAGTGCCAGTCGAGGCAGTTCTTGGCCGCCGTCAGGGTCGACATGGCCCAGTCGGGCGCCACCAGGAAGCCGAGCCGGAAGGACGGCAGCATGCACTTGGAAAAGGTGCCCACGTAGAAGACCACGTCGGCTGCATCGCCGGTCCTCAGCGCCTCGACGAAGCTGCCGTCGAAGCGGAACTCACCGTCGTAGTCGTCCTCGACGATCACCGCGTCGTGGGCCCGGGCGAAGGCCACGAGCTCCCTGCGGCGCGCCTCCGACATCGTCACCCCCAGCGGAAACTGGTGCGAGGGGCAGACGCAGATCACCTTGGTGTCCGGCGGCAGGGCGGCGACGATCAGGCCTTCCTCATCCACCGGCGTCGGCGCGATCCGGGCGCCCGCGGCGGCGAAGGCCACGCCCATGGGCGGATAGCCCGGGTCCTCTATGGCCACGACCGTTTCGCCCGGGGTGACCAGCACCCTGGCCAGGAGGTCGAAGGCCTGCTGGGCGCCCGAGGTGACCAGCACGTCGGCGGCCTCGCAGGCGACCGAACGGGTCAGGGCGACGTGGCGCGAGATGGCGGTGCGCAGGCCGTGGTTGCCCTGGTTGCCCTGGGGACTGCGGAAGGAGGCGGGGCGGGTCTCCAGGCCGCGCAGCTGGCGCGCGCTGACCCTCCGGTAGACGTCGAAGGGAAACAGCCGCGAATCCACCAGGGCCGGACGCAGGTCGATCGCCGGCGCCGTCGAGCGCGGGGTCCGGGTCCCGGTGTCGCGCCAGAACCCCATCGCCTGGGTGACGTCGGGCCGAAGCCAGAAGCTGTTCAGCTCATAGGCGGGCTTCGATGTCGGACGCTCGCGGGCGGCCGGCGGCTCGTCGCGGACGAAGGTGCCCGCGCCGTGGCGGGTGACGACGAGACCCTCGTTGAGCAGGCGGTCGTAGACGCCCGCGGCGGTGTTCTTGGCCACCCCGAAGAAGGCCGCCGCCCGGCGGTGGGCGGGCAGGCGCGCGCCGGGCGCCAGCCGTCCGTCGAGAATGGCCGCGCGCAGCTGCTCGTAGAGGGTTCGCGACGCGTCGCGGGCCCCCGCCTGCGCCCGATCCAGCCTGATCTCGAACAAGGGGTCCATGCGGTCTCGTCACGGCGAATCGGCGGTGGCCCACGCAAAGTTCCCGCGAGTGGCCCTTCAGCGCCGAGGCTCAGCTTCCTATCCCACGGCGTCTGGAAGCGTGAAAGGTCGGGAGTTTTCCATGTTGCAGAGTTTGAGAAGCCGGGCGCTCGCCTGGGCGGCCGTCGGCGCATTGGCCACTGCGGCCATGCCGTCCCTGGCCGCGGCGCCGGCGGACG
>CAYSNW010000062.1:0-23947 GCA_964432415.1 uncultured Caulobacteraceae bacterium | reverse complement strand
CCGGGACTTGACCTGGACCACCCCCAGCTTGAAGTGGCCGGGGAAGTTCGGGTGGCCTTCCGGCGGCAGGGTCTTGATCGCCGCCAGCTTGTCGGCCCCGCCGCGCGCCGCGATCTGGCGCGCGATCAGGTCGTCCGCGCCGGCGGGCGCGGCCTGTTGCGCCAGGGCCGAGCCTGCGGCCAGCGCCCACAGCGCGGCGCCGGCGAATACGGTTCGCTTGAACATCATGGGGGTCCCCAACCTCGATTGGGCGCGAGAGCACGCCGTTATGCGATCAAGGTCAAGGCGAGGGATGGTCTCTCAACATGAATAATTTGAAATGCTGCGGGAGCGGACTTGCACGGCAAGGAGGAGCCCGGCACTGATCGCGCGGCGACCGTTTGGGGGACTCCATGAAACGCATCCTGATGGCGACGGCCGCGGGCCTGACGCTGGCCTGGGCCTCCTCGGCCCTGGCCGACGACGCGCCGTCGCAGAAGCCCACCACCGTCTCCCCGGTGGAGGTGCCCGGCCGCCGGACCGACGACACGCCGCCCAAGCTCGACCACATCATGCGCGAGGTTTCCGGGACCCAGATCACGGTCACCAAGCGCACCACGGTGACCAAGCTCGACCTGCAGCCGACCATCGCCGACAACAATCTGCAGCAGCTGTTCAGCCGCTCGCCGGGCTTGCTGGTCACCGAGCAGCCCACGCCCGCGCAGTTCAACCTCGGCTACCGCGGCCTCGGCAATCCGCAGGAGTCCGAATACGTCACCGTGCTGCAGGATGGCCAGCCCCTGGCCTCGGACTGGATCGGCTTTCCGACGCTGTACGTCATGCCCCTGCCGCAGAGCGTCAGCGAGATCCAGCTGATCCGCGGCGGCTCGGCCCTGCTCTACGGCCCCGAGCCGGCCCCGGCGGTGAACTTCGTCAGCCGCCGCCCGAAGCCGGGCGCGCCCTTCTCCGGCTCCAGCGAGAACGTGGTTGGCGGCCACGGCCTCTATTCGACCTATGACGTGATCGAGGCCGCCGATGGGCCGTTCGAATACCGCGCGGGCCTCGGCTACGTCGTCTCCGACGGCCAGCGCCAGAACGCCCGCTCCACCCGCGGCCAGTTCGACCTCTACCTCGGCTGGCGCCCGGCCCAGGGCCAGCTCTGGTCGCTGGACCTGCGCGCCTGGCAGGTCAGCGCCGGCGATCCGGGCCGGCTGATCGAGGGCCAGTACCTCGCCAATCCGGAGTTCTCGCCCACCCCCTACAACCACGACTGGGTCGACCGCTATTCCGCGACCGTCACCCACAGCCGCGAGTTCGGAGCGGGCTGGCTGCTGGAGGCCAAGGCCTGGACCAGCTGGCAGCAGCTCTCCAGCCGCGCGGGCGCGGCGCTGTCCTCCTCGGGCGTGCCGCCGACCAGCACCACGGTGCAGAACGACGTGTTCCGCACGCTCGGCGCCGACGTGCGCTTCCGCAAGCGCTGGGGCCGCGGCAATGCGCTGACCTTCGGCTTCACCGGCTACGGCTCCGAGGCGCCCTTCCGGCAGTGGACCAATTCCACGACCCTGACCCCGGGCAAGGACGACCACTCCGGCACGCCCAGGCTCGATCAGACCCGCAGCTCACGCTACTCGGCCTTCTTCGCCGAGAACGTCTTCCGCTTCGGCCGCTTCCACATCGTGCCCTCGGCGCGGATGGACACCGAGACGGTCAAGGTCGACGAGACGGTCAGGCCGCCCAACCTGGTGCGCCCGCTCATCCACGTGAACGCCACCCGTTCGATCCCGCTGCTCGGCCTCGGCTTCGGCAACGATTTCGGCAAGGGCAACGAGACCTATTTCAGCGTCTCCCAGGGCTGGCGCCCGCTGCGCTACTTCGACGTGGCCTCGCCCTTCTCCAACCAACGAGACGGCTTCCCCGGGAATCCCTCCAGGGCGGTGTCCTGGGAGGCCGGGGTGCACGGGACCCCGCTGCCCGGCCTGTTCTACGACGTCGGCGTCTTCCAGATCGACTTCCAGAACCGCGTCGAGACCCGCCGCAACTTCGACCCCCTCGACCCGACAGCGGTGCTGGTGGTCAACACCGGCAATACCCGCCACCGGGGCCTGGAGGCCGAGGTGTCCTACGACTTCTTCGCCGGGCGCAGCGACGGCCAGCACCTGACCGTCTTCGGCAGCGGCAGCTGGCTGGAAGCCCAGTTTACCGGCAGCCTCGACCCGACCCAGATCGGCAAGACTCCGGCCTTCGCCCCGCGCACCCTGGTCAAGGGCGGGATCACCTGGCGCAAGGACAAGGCCTGGAGCGTCAGCCTGACCGGCGTGTCGGTGGCCTCCCAGTACTGGCAGGACAGCGACCTGCCCGGCCCCGTCGCCAACCCGATCCCGGCCCGGATCCCGGCCTACACGGTGTTCGACCTGGCCGGAGACTGGTGGATCACCCCGCGCCTGCGCCTGATCGGCGGCGTCTCCAACCTGGGCGATGAGCGCTACTACTCGCGCATCTTCTCCTCCGGCATCGAGCCGGGACCGCGCCGCACCGGCTATTTCGGGTTGGCGGTCGGCTTCTAGGTCGCGGGGCACTTGCCGATCCGAGCGCCGGGTGATTAGCGTTCGCCCGCGCCGCCGCATGTCAGAGAGCTGGCGCTACTCTGGGGGATTTCCGATGACCGTCACCGCCCGCCGCCTCGGCACGAGTCTGATCGCGCTTGCGCTGTGCGCCGGCCTCGCCGCGCCGGCGGCGCTCGCCAAGGACAAGCCGCACCTCGCCCTGCCCAAGATGTTCGCCCCCAAGGCGGCGCCGATGGACCAGGCGGCGCTGGAGAAGGCCTTCGACGCCCAGATCGACGCCAAGGAAATGACCGAGTGGCTGCGCGAGCTGTCCTCGGCCCCCAACCACGTCGGCTCGCCCCACGACAAGGCGAACGCCGAGTACATGCTGGCCAAGTTCAAGGGCTGGGGCTGGGACGCCCGCATCGAGGAGTTCCAGGTCCTCTACCCGACCCCGATCTCCGAGACCCTCGAGCTGGTCGGGCCCGAGCCTTACAAGGCGACCCTGACCGAGGGACCGGTGCCCGGCGATTCCACGTCGAATTCGGCCGGCGAGCTTCCCGCCTACGTCGCCTTCCAGGGCGACGGCGACGTCACCGCCGAGCTGGTCTACGTCAACTACGGCATGCCCGACGACTACAAGGCGCTCGAGCGCCGGGGCATCAGCGTCAAGGGCAAGATCGTCATCGCCCGCTACGGCGCCGGCTGGCGGGGGCTCAAGCCCAAGCTCGCCCAGGAGCACGGCGCGGTCGGCTGCATCATCTATTCCGACCCCAAGGACGACGGCTACTACGACGACGACGTCTATCCCAAGAGCGGCCAGCGCCCGGCCCAGGGCATCCAGCGCGGCTCGGTCCAGGACATGACCACCTATCCGGGCGATCCGCTGACACCGGGCGTGGGCGCCACGAAGGACGCCAAGCGGCTCACGCGCGAAGAAGCCAAGACCATCCTGAAGATCCCGACCCTGCCGATCTCCTACGGCGAGGCCCAGCATTTCCTGGCGGCGCTGGGTGGGCCGGTGGCGCCGACCGAGGCGCGCGGCGCGCTTCCGATCACCTACCATTCGGGTCCCGGACCGGCGATGGTCCACATCGCGGTCAAGTCCGACTGGAGCCTGAAGACCATCTACGACGTGGTCGCGGTGATGAAGGGCTCGGAATACCCGGACCAGTGGGTGATGCGCGGCAACCACCACGACGGCTGGGTGTTCGGGGCGTCGGACCCGCTGTCGGGCAACGTCGCCATGATGGGCGAGATCAAGGCCATCGGAGCGCTCGCCAAGCAGGGCTACCGGCCCAAGCGCACCCTGGTCTACATCAGCTGGGACGCCGAGGAGCCGGGCCTGATCGGCTCCACCGAATGGGTCGAGACCCACGCCGAGGAGCTGAAGAAGAAGGCGGTCCTCTACATCAACACCGACAACATCGGCCGCGGCTTCTGGAGCGCGGACGGCAGCCACTCCTGGCAGCACCTGGTCAACGGCGCCGCCGCCGACGTGACCGATCCGGAGACCGGCGCTCCGGTGCGCGAGCGCACCCGCGCCCACCAGCTGGTCGATGGCTCAGCGACGGGCGCCAACGAACGCGCCAAGGAGGCGGCCAAGGCCGCGGCCAAGGGCGGCGACATCCCGATCGGCCCCATGGGCTCGGGCTCGGACTACTCCTCCTTCCTGCAGCACCTGGGCATCGGGGCCCTGGATATCCGCTTCGGCGGCGAGGACGAGTCGGGCGGGGTCTATCACTCCGCCTACGACAGCTTCGACCACTACACCCGCTTCGACGATCCGGGCCTGGCCTATGTGGCGACCCTGTCCAAGGTCGCGGGCCGCACCGCCATGCGCGCCGCCGACGCCCCGGTGATCCCCCAGCGCTTCACCGACTTCTCCGACACGGTGGCCGGCTACGACACCCAGCTGAAGAAGCTGCTCTCCACCACCGCCGAGAAGACCGCGACCGAGGACAAGCTGACCAAGGCCGGCGCCTACAGGCTGGCGTCCGACCCGCTGAAGCCCGTGGGCGGGCCCGCGCCGGAAAGCGCGGTGCCGTCGTTGAACTTCGCGGTGCTCGACGCCGCGGTCGCCCGGCTGCAGGCCAGCGCGAAGGCCTATGACGACGCCTTCGCCGCCCACGCCGCGGGGCTCAACCCGGCCCAGCGCGGCAAGCTCAACGCCGCCCTGCAGCCGATCGAACAGTCGCTGCTGTCGGCCGATGGCCTGCCGCGCCGGCCCTGGTTCCGCAACATGGTCTATGCGCCCGGCGTGCTGACCGGCTACGGCGCCAAAACCTTGCCGGCGATCCGCGAAGCGATCGAAGGCCGGCGTTGGGACGAGGCGCAGCAGTACATGGGCGTCACCGCCGCCGCGCTCGACGCCTATTCGGCGAAGCTGGACGAAGCCACGGCGATCCTGAACGGGAAGTAGCCGGTCGCGGGCCCGCCGGCTTGGGCGGGCCCGCGCCACATTTCTGACGCAAGTATGAACGCTGCCCTCAGGCTGGCGATCCATCCGATCCTCTAGACCGGCGTTACGCGGACATCCCGTCCGCGGGAGCTGGAGGGGCTCTGATGATGGTCGCGAGAGGGAACACTGGGGCCCGGGACGTCCGGGAAGGTGCGGCTGATCCGACACACATCACGGCCCGTAGCAACGCCGAGCCTTGGGGTTCGGCCTGGAGGGTCCCATGTCCGTCGCCGCAATGAACACCTCGACTGAAAATTCCGACCTGAAAAAGCCCGCGCCGCGTCTGGCGATGCTGGGATTCAACATCCTCGCGCTCGGCGTGCTGGTGGTGCCGGCCGCCCTGATCCTGAGCGCCTCGGGCAAGGCCGCCTCGCGCACCCCGGTGCTGTTCGACAGCGCGCTGGGCCTGCTGATCATCGGCGTCTCGGCGCTTATCGCCACCATGCTGCTGATCGACGATCGCCGCCAACGCTCAGGCGGCGTGACCCTGGTGCTGCCGGTGGCGATGGTCTCGCTGCTGGGCGCCGTGGGCCTGCTGGTCGGCCTGTCGGCCTAGGCTCCGCAAGTCTTGCAGGCCGGATCGGGCGTCAGCTTGAGCGTCCGCGTCCGCCAGGTCAGCGCATCCAGCGTCAGGATCTCGCCCGCGATGTCCGGGCCCGCGCCGGTGATCTCCCGCACCGCCGCCAGCGCCGCCAGCGAGCCCGCCACGCCCGCGAGCGCGCCCACTACGCCGACCGCCACGCAGGTCTCCGCGCCCGGCGGCGGCTCGGAGACGAAGCAGCGGTAGCAGGGCCGCCCCTTCAGCACCGCGACCTGCGCCTCCCAGCGGCCGATGGCGGCCGAGACCAGGGTGACCGCCTCGGCCACACAGGCGTCGCCGACCGCCAGGCGGGTCTCGAAACTGTCCGAGCCGTCGATGACCAGGTCCCAGCCTCGCACCCTCGCGCGCGCGTCCTCCGCTTCGAGCCGGGCCAGGATCGGTTCGATCTTCACATCCGAATTCAGGCCTTCCAGCCGCGCCTTCGCAGCCTCGACCTTGGGCCGGCCGATGTCGGTCTCGGCGTAGATCACCTGGCGCTGAAGATTCGACAGGGCGACGACGTCATCGTCGATCACCCCGAGGGTCCCCACCCCCGCCGCCGCCAGATACATCGCCGCCGGCGCCCCGATGCCGCCGGCGCCGATCAGCAATACGCGCGCGGCCTTCAGCCTCTGCTGGCCCGGACCGCCGATCTCCTTCAGCACCAGGTGGCGGGCGTAGCGTTCGACTTCGCGTTCGGAGAAGGCCATGCGCCCTTCTAGCCCAAAGCCGTGCGCCGCGCCGCCGCCGTGGCCTTGACCAGGGCGAAGACCTCCAGCCCCGGCTTCAGTCCCAGCCGTTCGACCGCGTCCGGCGTGACCAGGGCCTTCAGCGTCAGGCCCTCGGCCGCCAGCCGCACCAGGGCTCCTGTGGGCCGCGTCTCGATCGCGGAAACGCGCATGGCCAGCCGGTTCTGCACGCTGGTGTCCTTGGGATTGCTCAGCGCCAGGGCCACGTCGCGGGCGTCGATCACCACCCGAGCCCGTTCGCCGGGCTGAAGCGACAATCGCGGGGCCAGGAACCCGGCCGGCCCGATCTCGACCCGCGTCCCGCCGGCGCCATGGCCCGCCACCCGGCCCTCCAGGATCGACAGCGGCGCCTCCAGTCCGGCGGCGGCCTCGGCTTCGGGATGGTCGAACACCTCCGCCGGCGGCCCCGAGACCAGGGTCCGGCCCCCGGCCATCAGCACCAGCGCGTCGTCCAGCCGCGTGGCCTCCTCCACCGAATGGGTGATGTGCAGGATCGGCGGCCCGCCCTCGCGCGCCAGGGCTTCCAGGTGGGGCATCAGCTCGGCGCGGCGCGCCCCGTCCAGCCCGACCAGCGGCTCGTCGAGGATCAGCAGGCGCGGGGCCGAGAGCAGGGCGCGGCCGATGGCGACCCGGCGCGCCTCGCCGCCCGACAGGCCGCGCGGGCGGCGCGCCAGCAGGGGCTCAAGACCCAGCAAGCCCGCGACCGTCTCCAGCGTCGGACCCTCGCCGGGCCTGTGGCCGAACAGTAGATTGCCCAGCACGTCCAGGTGCGGGAACAGCCGCGGTTGCTGGAAGACATAGCCGATCCGCCGCTTCCAGGCCGGCAGGTCGATCCCGGCCGCGCTGTCATAGACCGCCCCGCCATCGATCAGGATAAGGCCCTCGTCGGGGCGCAGCAGACCCGCCACCGCATCGGCCAGGCTCGACTTGCCCGAGCCCGAGCGGCCGAACAGGCCCAGCACCCGCGCCTCGCTGGCGATGTCGGCCTCCAGGCGGAAGTCGCCCCTGCGGGCTCTGATGCGGATCTGAAGGCTCACAGCCCGCCCACCTTGCGGGCGGCGGCGCGCGACAGCCGCTCGGCCAGCAGCAGGGCGCCCAGCGAGACCACGACCGACAGGATCACCAGCCTCAGCGCCGGCGCCTCGCCGTCGGGCGCCTGGGTCAGGCTGTACAGCGCCGAGGGCAGGGTCTGGGTCACGCCCGGGATGTTGGAGACGAAGGTGATGGTGGCGCCGAACTCGCCCATGGCCTTGGCGAAGGCCAGCACCGCCCCGGCGATCACGCCCGGCAGGGCCAGCGGCAGGCTGACGGTCAGGAAGCGATGGAGCGGCGCGCGGCCCAGACTGGAGGCCGCCTCCTCCAGACCCGGATCGATGGCCTCGAAGGACAGGCGCATGGCCCGCACCATCAGCGGGAAACCCATGATCCCGGCCGCCAGGGCCGCGCCGGTCCAGTTGAAGGCGAAGAAGATCCCGATCTTTTCCAGCGCCCGTCCGATCGGACCGTTGTGACCGAACAGGACAAGCAGGGCGTAGCCGGTGACCACCGGCGGCAGGACCAGGGGCAGGTGCAGCAGGGCCGACAGCACCCCCAGTCCGGGAAATCGTCCTCGCGCCAGCAGCCAGGCCGCGCCGACGCCCAGCGGCAGGGCCACCAGGGTGGCCGTGCTCGCCACCTTCAGGGACAGCCACAGCGCGTCCCGCTCCATGGGGGACAGCGCCCAGCCGAAACTCATAGGTCGAAGCTCATGACAGGGGCGGCGGCGGCGTGAAGCCCCGGCGGCGCAGCACCATCTGGCCCTCGCGGCTCGACAGCCAGTCCAGGAAGGTGCGCGCGGCGCGCGGGTGGGCGGCGGCGCGGGACACGGCGGCCGGATAGACGATGGGCGGGTGCGAGGCGTCGGGGAAGGTCGCCAGGATCTTCACCCGGGGCTCCGCCATAGCGTCGGTCAGGTAGACGATGCCGAGCGGGGTTTCGCCCCGGGCCACGAAGCTGAGCGCCGAGCGCACGCTCTCGCCCTCCGCCAGGTGGCCGTTGGCCTGGGTCCAGAGGCCCAGCGCCTGCAGCGAGGTCTTGGCGTAGCGTCCGGCCGGCACGCCGGTCACCTCGGCGATCGCGATCCGCCCGGTGCCGATCATCTTCAGCAGGGGCGTGGTGCGGTCGAGCGTGACGGGCTTCAGCGGCGAGTCCTTGGGCGCCACCAGCACCAGGTGGTTGCCGGCCAGGGCCCGAATGGTCGAGCGGTCGACCAGCCGCTTCTGCGAGGCCCAGGTCATCCATTCCCGGTCGGCGGAGATGAACATGTCGGCCGGCGCCCCCTGTTCCAGCTGGCGCGCGATCTGGGCTGAGGAGGCGTAGGTGGCGCGCACGCTGATCCCCGTGCGGGTCTTGTAGAGGGCCGAGGCGTCGTCGATCGCCTCGCGCAGGCTGGCGGCGGCGAAGATGTCGATGGGTCCGGTGAAGGCGGGGGCCGGGGCCGGGCGCGCGGGCGCCGGCGCCGCGCCCAGGCACATCAGGGCGGCGAACAGGGCCAGGATCGGGCTCAGGGCCAGACGCATGGTGAGAAACGTCCCCTCCGCCTCCGGTGACGAGGTCCGGACCCTAACCCGCGTCGCCCCTCGAAGCTAGGTTCGCCCGCACGGCGGCGGCGGCGTGGTCTGGCCGGCCAGGGTTAAATCTTGTCCACATTTCGGAGATGTAACCCCGCTGTCGCAATAGCGATGGTAGCAAGCGCCGGTCCATCGGGAGCTCCCTTGAGATGATCGCGCTCGCCTTCGCCCTCACCCTCGCCTCGGCCTCGACGGCAGCGCCCGCCGCGCCCGCGGCGCCGCCACCGACCATGAAGGCGCTGCACCTGGGCTGGAAGCGCAAGCCCGACGCCTTCCTGATGACCCGCTATTTCCCCCAGGCCGCCAAGGACGCCCACGTCGCCAAGGCCAAGGTGGCGCTGGATTGCACCCCGGACGCCTTCGGGACCCTGAAGTGCGAGAGCCGCTCCGAAAGCGTCACCGGCCTCGGCTTCGGCGACGCGGCGGTCAAGGTCCTCCAGAAGGGCCAGGTCGAGTCCTACGACAGCGGGCCGCCCACGGGGCGCACCTTCCGCTACGAGGTCAAGTTCGGGACCTGGGCGCCGGGCGAGGACTGATCCGCGCAAAATCGACCTTGGCGTGACGGATGGCTGAAGTAGGGTGCGCGCCCTGTCCAGCCGTCTCAGGTATCACCATGGCCCTCGACGCCGCGCCCCCCGGCCTTGACGCCGTCCGCGACACGCTCAACCGCGTCGCCCCCCACATCAACCGCACCCCCGTGCACCGCTGGCGCGGCACGGAGATCGACGCGCGGGTCGGGGCCGAGACCGAGGTCCTGCTCAAGCTCGAGCTGTTCCAGCAGACCGGCACCTTCAAGGCGCGCGGCGCGCTGAACAACATCCTGAGCCTCGACGCCGAGGCCCGCGCCCGGGGCGTGACCGCGGTCAGCGCCGGAAACCACGCCGTGGCGGTCGCCTTCGCCGCCCAGAAGGCCGGGACCTCGGCCAAGGTGGTGATGATGTCCACCGCCAACCCGGCGCGGGTCGCGCGGGCCAAGGCCTACGGCGCCGAAGTGCTGATGGCCGGCACCGGGGCGGAAGCCTTCGAGCTGGCGCGCAAGATCGAGGCCGAGGAAGGCCGGGTCTTCATCCACCCCTTCGAGGGACCCGGCGTGGCGGCGGGCACCGGATCGGTGGCGCTGGAATGGCACGACCAGGCGGGCCCCATGGACGCGGTGATCATCCCGGTCGGCGGCGGCGGCCTGATTGCGGGCATGAGCGCGGTGTTCAAGGCGCTCAATCCGGACTGCAAGATCTACGGCGTCGAGCCGGTGGGCGCCGACTCCATGACCCGCTCCTTCGCCGCGGGCGAGCCGGTGCAGGCCGCGCCCATGACCTCCATCGCCGACAGCCTGGGCCCGCCCTACTCGCTGCCCTACAGCTATGGCCTCACCCGCGAGAACGTCGACGAGATCGTGCTGATCGAGGACGACCAGATGATCGAGGCCATGGCGCTGCTGTTCCGCGAGATGAAGCTGGCGGTAGAACCGGCCGGCGCGGCGGCGACCGCGGCCCTGCTCGGCCCCTTGAACGAGCGCCTGCGCGGCAAGCGGGTGGGGGTGCTCATCTGCGGCGCCAACATCGACATCGAGCGTTTCGCCGAGTTCGTGGCCAAGGGCAACGCAATGGCGGGGCGGGTTTAGCCGCAGTCCCATGAGCCAAGCTGTGGCGGCTGTTCTTCTGGCTGTCGGCTTCGCCGGCGCGGCCGTCCCGCAGGACCGGTTTCCGCATGAGAGGCCGCGCAGCGTGTCGTCCAGACAAGCCTGGCTGACGGACGATCATGATGGCGCATGCGAGTTCTCGTACCGGCGGGTCGGACGCGACGCGCCGAGGTTCAGCGACTTCCGCGTGCCGGCGGAACGGATCGCCCGGCCGGCGCGCCCACAGATCGCACCGGAGTTTCGCCTGTTTCGGACCCAGATTCGGCGGGCCGCCCGTCAGGGGCCGAATTTCGCGGGGCGCTACACCTTCGCGGAGTGGGGCGTCGGCACGGGGCGGTGCTGGGCGATCATCGACAATCGGACCGGGATCGTCAGCGGCGACGACAAGGGCCGTTCGAACGCCACCTGCCTGACCACCGAAGGCTCGCGCGATCAGGAGCCGCAGTTCCGCGCCGACAGCCGGCTGCTTATCCTTTCGGGCCATCTCGGAGAGGACCGGGTCGGGGTGGGCTACTATGTCTGGACCGGAAAGCGCCTGAGAAAGGTCCGCTTCTACGCCTGGGATGAGCTGTGCCCACGTGAGAGGTAAGGCGCCGCCGGCCTAGGTTCGCGCCTGCATCAGCCCGCCCAGGAACAGGCTCGTGGCCAGGTTGGCGATCGCCTCGGGGCTGAGCGTCCCCTTGGGGTCGTACCAGGTGTGCAGCCAGTTGATCATGCCGAAGAACAGCATGGTGGTCGCGTGGTCGATCGGGCCGCCCTTCAGGTCCGGGCGGATCTGGCTGAGCAGGGTCTGGACCAGCTGGACCAGCTCCCTCTGGGTCTTGACCACGGTCGCGCGCTGCTCCGGCGAGAGCTGGTCCAGCTCATTGAGCAACACCGTCTGGTGCGCGCCGGCGGTGGCGTAGATGGCGACGAAGGCCTGGGTCAGGCGCCCCAGCCTCTGCGCCGGTTCGCCGGGCTGGGCGATGACTGTGCTGGCGGTCTCCAGCAGCTCGCGCACATGGCTGTCCATGGCCTCGAACAGGATGTCCCGGGTCGAGGGGTAGTAGTGGTAGATCAGCGACTTCGACGTATTGCAGGCCCGCGCCAGGTCGGCCACCGAGGCGCCCAGGAAGCCGCGCTCGGCCCACAGCTGGGCCGCCGTCTCCACGATCGCCGCGCGGCGCTGGTCATAGTCGGCGGCCTGGGTGCGGGCCATCGGAGCTTCCGTCCACGTTGGGCTCCCTTCATGGCCTGCGTCGGCGCCGCGCCGCAAGCCGGGCTTAAAGGCGGTCCCGATCGGCGCTAGAACGAGGCGCCGAATTCGCCTTGATAATTGACCGTCCATTCGGTCTATCAATCCTGAAGCGGAGAGCGTGATGGCTGGCATGACGGCGACAGCGACCAGGGCGGGGACCTCCAACAGCCCCGATCCCGACTTCGATTGGCGCCGGGTCGCCTACCTGATCCACCTGTCGCGCGCGCTCGACGTGCTCGAGGAAAAGCGCCTCGTGCCCGAGCGAAAGGTGCTCTACCAGTTCTCCGCCCGCGGCCACGATCTGGCGCAGATCCTGCTGGGCTCGAAGCTCACCGACCCCAATGACGCGGCCTGCGGCTACTACCGTTCGCGGCCCATGCTGCTGGCGCTCGGCGTCGATCCGGCCGACGCGCTGGGCTCCAACATGATGAAGGCGGGCGGCTATTCCGACGGCCGCGACATCGGGGTGGTGTTCAACTACCCCAACCCGTCCGGCGCCTCGGCGCTTCCCATGTGCGGTGGCGTCGGGGCCCAGTACACGCCCACCGCCGGCTGGGCCCAGGCCGTCGCCTATCGCCGCGATGTGCTGAAGGACCCGGCCTGGAAGGACGCCATCGGCGTGGTCCTCGGCGGCGAGGCCTCGGTCGCCACCAACGGCTTCTGGTCGGCCCTGACCATGGCCACCACGCTGGAACTGCCGATGCTGTTCTTCATCGAGGACAACGGCTTCGGCATCTCCACGCCCTCGACCTACCAGACCCCGGGCGCCGACATCGCCGCCAACCTGAAGAGCTTCAAGAACCTGGAGGTCCTCTCCGGCGACGGGACCGAGCCGGCCGAGGCCGCGCGCCTGATCAAGCAGGCGCTGGCCACCGTGCGCGGCCGCGGTGGTCCCGTGCTGCTGCGCCTGACCGTGCCACGGTTGCAGGGCCATTCCGCCCAGGACACCCAGGCCTACAAGTCCGCCGAGGTCGTGGCCGCCGAATGGGCGCGCGACCCCCTGCCCAAGCTTCGCGACTTCCTGGTGCCGGCCCTGTTCGACGCGGCCGAGTGGGATGCGATCGGGGCGGAGGCTCAAGGAGCGGTCGACGAATGCCTGGCCCGCGCCGAGGCCCGGCCCATGCCGACTGCCGAGGCCATCACTCGCCACGTCTTCTTCGAGGGCGAGATGCAGGCCCAGGGCGGCGTCTGGCGCGAGGACGGCGCCCCGCCGCCGGGCGTGACGATCCCCGAGACTTCCGGCCAGCGCGTCAACATGGGAACCGCCATCCGCCGCACGCTGGACCATGAGCTGTCGGTCAACCCGAAGATGGTCCTCTTCGGCGAGGACATCGGGCCCAAGGGCGGGGTCCATGGCGTGACCCTGGGCTTGCAGGAGAAGTACGGGATCGAACGGGTGTTCGACACATCCCTGTCGGAAGAGGGCATCGTCGGGCGCGCGGTCGGCATGGCCCTGGCCGGCCTGATGCCGGCGCCGGAGATTCAGTTCCGCAAGTACGCCGACCCGGCCGCCGAGCAGATCAACGACTGCGGCACCATGCGCTGGCGCACCAACAACCGCTTCGCCGCCCCCATGGTCCTGCGCATGCCCGTCGGCTTCTTCAAATGCGGCGATCCCTGGCACAGCCAGACCGACGAGGCGCGCTTCATCCACGCCCCGGGCTGGAAGGTGGCGGCGCCGTCCAACGCCGCCGACGCGGTCGGCCTGCTGCGCGCGGGCCTACGGGGCAATGATCCGGTGGTGTTCCTCGAGCACCGCGCCATGCTCGACGGCGCCTGGGCCCGGCGGCCCTGGCCCGGCGACGACTATGTGGTGGAGTTTGGCAAGGCGACCGTAACCGTCGCGGGCGACAGGCTCACCATCGTCACCTGGGGCGCCATGGTCGAACGCTGCGAGGCGGCGGCCGAACAGTCCGGCCGCTCGGTCGAGGTGATCGATCTCAGGAGCCTGATGCCCTGGGACAAGGAGGCCGTGCTGGCCTCGGTCAGGAAGACCCGCCGCTGCCTGATCGTGCATGAGGACCTGAGGACCGCCGGCTTCGGCGCCGAGATCGCGGCCGAGGTCACCGAGCACGCCTTCCTCGACCTCGACGCCCCGGTCGCGCGCCTGACCATGCCGGATGTGCCGAGCCCGCATAACCCGATCCTGCTGGACGCGGTGGTCCCCTCGGTGGATCAGATCGCAGCCCGGATCGAACAGCTGGTGAGCTTCTGATGGGCGCCCCGACGGACATCCTGGCCCCCATCGAGCAGGAGGGGACCAAGGCCGTGGTGCGCAGGTGGCTCAAGGCCATCGGCGAACCAGTCAAGCTCAACGAACCGCTGGTGGAGCTGGAGACCGACAAGGTCACCGTCGAGATCGCCGCCGAGACCGACGGGGTGCTCGCCGAAATCCTGGTCAGCGAGGGCGCCGCCGCCGAGCCGGGCCATCTGCTCGGACGCCTCAGCGCCTCGGCCCAGGCCGCGCCGGCCCGCCCCGCGTCCGCCGCCAAGACCGAAGCCGCCGCCGCCCCGGCCTGGAGCGCGCCGCGGCGCTCCATCGCCAGCTTCGACCCGGAACTGCGCCTGTCGCCCTCGGTGCGCCGGCGCCTGATCGAGGCCGACCTCGATCCCACCGGCCTGGCCGGTTCGGGCAAGGACGGGCGCCTGACCCGCGAGGACGTCGACGCCGAGATCGAGCGCCGCAAATCCGCGCCGGCTGTCAAGGCGGCGCCCGCCGCCGCCCCGGCCTTCGCCGGGGGCGTCCAGTCCGTCCCCCACGACTCCATGCGCCGGCGCATCGCCGAGCACATGGTCCACTCGATGACGGTGGCGCCGCACGTCACCTCGGTGTTCGAGGCCGACTTCTCCGCCATCGCCGCCCACCGCGCGGCCCACAAGGCGGCCTTCGAGAAGAAGGGCGCGCAGCTCACCTACACCGCCTACATCGTGGCCGCGGCGGCCGAGGCCATGAAGGCTGCGCCCCAGGTCAACAGCCGCTGGTTCGACGATCGGCTGGACCTCTACGAGGACGTCAACATCGGGGTGGGGGCGTCGCTGGGCGACAAGGGCCTGATCGTGCCGGTGATCCACAAGGCCCAGTCCCTGTCGCTCCTGGGCATAGCCGAGCGCCTGGGCGACGTGACCCGCCGCGCGCGGGCGAACAAGCTGACCCCGGCGGACGTCAAGGACGGCACCTTCTCCATCTCCAACCACGGGGTGTCCGGCTCGCTGGTGGCGACGCCGATCATCATCAACCAGCCCCAGTCGGCCATCCTCGGCGTCGGCAAGCTGGAGAAGCGGGTTGTGGTGCGCCAGGCCGACGGCCAGGACGCCATCCTGATCCGGCCCATGGCCTATGTCTCGCTGACCATCGACCATCGGGTCGTCGACGCCCACCAGACCAATGCCTGGCTGACCCGCTTCGTCGAGGTGCTGGAAGGCTGGAGCGACTAAGCGCGCTTCGTTTCGTAGCGCCCGAGCGCCAGCAGCATCAAGGCCGCCGCGCCCATCAGGCCCGCCGCCAGCGCCAGGGCGAAGCCGTAGCTTCCGGTCCGGTCATGGACCTCGGCGAAGGCCAGTCCGCCGGCCGCCAACCCGGCGAAGTAGAAGACGCCGAGCAGGCCGTAGATGGCGCCGAAGTGCGTCAGGCCGAAACGCCGCGCGCAGAAGAAGGAGAGCAGGTCGAGCTCCGCCCCCAGACCGAAGCCGAGCATGACGCCGGTCAGCCACAGCGGGGAGCCGGGAATCAGCAGGGCGGCGAGACCGACGCCGCTGAGCCCCACCGCGAGCGCCGCGACCCGGTGCGGCAGCGACCGGTCCAGCGCCGCGCCCACGAACAGCCGGCTGACGCAGAGCGAGCCTGACAGCACCGAGAGCAGGGCCGGAATCGCGGGGATGGCCACGCCGTGCTCTATGGCCAGGCTCTGAAACTGGCTGACGAAGCCGAGGCCCGCTGCGCTGATGGCGAAGATGGCGCCCGCCAACAGCCAGAAGGCGCCCGATCCCAAGGCTTGACGCGGTGTGAACGACGCCTCGACGCTCATGGGTGCGGCGGCGCCCTGCGCTTCGGCGTCGGCCGCCGGGCCACGGATCAGCAGGAAGGCCAGGAGGCCGCCGACGGCCGCTACCGCCGCCAGCACGCCATAGGCCGCGCGCCAGCCGGCCTCGGCGATGACCGGCCCGATGACCAGGGGCATGATAACGCCGCCCGCCGACACGCCGATCAACACGATCCCGAGCGCCAGGCCCCGGCTGATCGGGAATCGGGCGGAGATGGGCCGGGTGTAGCCGACCGGCCCGGTGGCAGCGCCGACGACGGCAAGCGCGGTGGACGCGGCATAGAAGGCGCCCAAAGACCCATCCATTCGCGACAGCCACAGGAAACAGGCGGCAAGCAGCAGGGCGGAGCCCACCGCCACCCGGCGCACGCCGAACCGATCGAGCAGCATGCCGGCGAAAGGCAGGCACAGGGCGCTGGCCGACAGCCCGATCAGGGAGGCGGCCGCCGCGACCTTGGACCAGTGAAACTCGTGCTCCAGCGCGCGGAAGAAGAAGCTGGTGATCGGGCCGTAGCAGGCGAAGCCGCAGGCCAGGCCGATGGTGGCGCCCGCCAGGTCCCGCCCGCCGCGCCGGAACTCCACCCAGGATGCGCTACTCATCGATCCGCCTCGAAGCGTCACCATTCGACGCAGGTCCGGAGCCTGAGGGTTCGGCCGCGCCGTCACAAGGGTCAATGCGACCGGCGCGGGCCCGGTGTTCAGGCGGCGAGCGCCCGGGCGGCCTGTCTTTTCGCCGGTGCGATCATCAGGGCCATGACCGCTGCGGCGAGACCCGTCGCGCCAGCGATCAGGAAGGCCTCCATATAGCGGCCCTCGAGCGTGCGCATCGCGCCGGCCATGAAGGCGGCGGTGGCCGCGCCGAGCTGGTGGCCGGCGAAAATCCAGCCGAAGATCACCGGGGCCTTCTGATCGCCGAAGGCTTCGTTGGCCAGCTTCAGGGTCGGCGGCACGGTGGCGATCCAGTCCAGGCCGTAGAACACCGCGAAGATCGACAGTCCGTAGAAGGAGAAATCCGAAAACGGCAGGTACATCAGCGAGAGCCCGCGCAGGCCGTAGTAGACGAACAGCAGCTTGCGTGGGTCGTACCGATCGGTAAGCCAGCCTGAGGCGGTGGTGCCGAACAGGTCGAAGATCCCCATCATGGCCAGCAGGCCCGCGGCCTTGACCTCGGCCATGCCGTGGTCGGCGCACAGCGAAATCATGTGGGTGCCCACCAGGCCGTTGGTGGTGAAGCCGCAGATGAAGAAGGTGGCGAACAGCAGCCAGAATTCCTTGCGCCGGCTGGCGAAGACCAGGGCGCCCAGCGCGGCGCGGATCGGGTTGGCGTAGGGCGGCCTCGGCGCCGGCGGGGCCAGGGGGTCGGCGCCGTAGGGCGTGACGCCTGCGGCTTCCGGCGTTTCGGGCAGCAGCAACAGCACCGGCAGCATCAGGGCCGCGATCACCCCGGCCACGGTGAAGACCACCGCGCGCCAGCCGAAGGTCTCGGCCAGGGCCGCCAGGCCGGGCAGGAACACCAGGGTTCCTGTGGCCGCGCTGGCGCTGAGCAGGCCCATCATCAGGCCTCGGCGGGCGGCGAACCAGCGGTTGACCACGGCGGCGCCCAGCACGGTGGCGACACAGCCGCTGGCCAGGCCGGAGAACACGCCCCAGGTCAGGATCAGCTGCCAGGTCTGGGTCATGAAGGCGCTGGCAAGGGTCGAGAGCGCCATCACCGCCATGGCCGCCAGCATGGTGCGCCTGATGCCGAAGCTCTGCATGGCCGCAGCCGCGAAGGGGCCGACCAGGCCGAACAGGAAGATGCCGACGGCGGCGGCGAAGGAGATTTCGGCCCGGCTCCAGCCGAAGGCCTTGACCAGCGGCAGCATCAGCACCCCCGGGGTGGAGCGCAGGCCGGCGGTGGTCATCAGGGCCAGGAAGATCACGCCGATCACCACGAAGGCGTAGCGCTGGCCAAGCAAACGGGCTATGTTCAGGGGCATGTGACTTACCGGTACGTTTGAACGGGTCATAAGTACCGATCGGTTACGGCGCCAAGCGAGAAATCCTGATGAGCCAGACGACCTCTCCTGAACCCCGCGCTGCCGACAAGATCCGGGTCACCGCCCGCGACCTGTTCTACCGCGAGGGCATCCGCGCCGTGGGCGTGGAGGAGATCGTCAACCGGGCCGGGGTGACCAAGCCCAGCCTCTACCGCGCCTTCGAATCCAAGGACGCCCTGATCACCGACTGCCTGCGTGACTACGACTGGCGCTTCTGGGAGAAGTTCGAACTGGCCATGGCCGCCCACCCGGGCGATCCGAAGGCCCAGCTGATGGCCTGGTTCACGGGCCTCTCCGAACGCGCCGCCCAGCCGGGCTACCGCGGCTGCGGCATGACCAACGCCGCCATCGAGTTTCCCGACCGCGCCCATCCGGCCCGCAGGGTGGCCGAGGACAACAAGCAGGCGCTCAGGGCGCGGCTGCGCGAACTGGCCCGGGCCCTGAACGCGCGCGACCCTGATGCGCTCGGCGACGCCCTGCTGCTGCTCGGCGAAGGCGCCTACGCGTCCGGCCAACTGTTCGGCGAAGGCGGCCCGGCCAAGGCCCTGCCGGCGGCGGTCGAGGGACTGATCGCGGCGTTCACGCGGTAATCCGCAGTTCTGCGTGGCGCGCTGGCGAGATCGTGCTTCGGCAGCAGCTTTATCGTGACGATAATGAAGTAGTGGAATTTCAGGGCCTGCAGCAAGGTGCTCAAGGTATCCAGCTTTTCGAGAAGCACGTGAGCCTCGCTCTCCGGGCGGGCAGGTCCTGGGGCAAAGCAACATGCGGAATGGAGCACAGCTCGGCTCGGCGATGGCGGGCCTCGCCGTCTTGGTCGTGTCGGGGACGATCGCAACGCCGGCGGGCGCCGCGCTGACAGCCGTTCAGTCAAAGCCGCCGGTGTACAGGTACGAGGCCTTCTGGGTGTTTCCGCCAGCTCGGTGGGGCGATGTGGATAAGATCAACGCCACGGCTAACCAGAGGGTGCTCGCACCTGCGCTCGCCGACGGCGGCCTCGTTGGCTACGGCGACGATAAGAACCTGGCAGGGGGAGGCTTCACCCACGGCAACTGGTGGCAGACGACCTCGTTGCCCGGCGCGTTGAAATTGATCGACGCCTTCGACAAACGCGACGGTTCGGGCTCGCCGCAGCTCGCTAGTGCGACGGAGCACTGGGGCCGGCTGTACGGCAGCCGCTACTACAACTGGAAAGCCGGGTCTTGGACGGGCGCCTACGGGTACAGGTTTGCCTACAACGTCAAGCCGGGCGTCGCTCCCAGGGATGTCGCGGAATTGCTCAGCACCTTCTATGTGCCGATTTTGGAGAAGCTGTTCGCGGACGGCGTTATCGTCGAGTACGAGATCGACACCGAGGCGATCCATAGCGCGGATTCGCCCGGCCAAGTTATCGTTTCCCTCGTCGCGCCGAGCGCCGAGGACCTGAACAAGCTGGCCTTCCCCGTTCCAGACAATGAGGGGCCTATGATCGAGGCGGCGAAAGCCTCGGTGCTCACCAACCGTGATTCGCCGCACATCGAGTACGTACGGGTCAACGTGACCTACAAATAGGTATCGCTGAACGCGCGCACCGTAGTGGTCGGGTTCCGCTTCGCGGCCCCGAGGATGATGTCTAAGGAGGGGAAGAAATCCGCAGGTCCCTGACCCGCGCCGCCTTGCCCATCGACCGCGGTAGCGTCTCCGGGTCGGCGACCTCGGCCGTCACACTGACTCCGATCAGCTCCTTGATCAGGGCGGCCAGCCTCTTTCCTTCCGCCCCACGGTCCCCGCTCCAGCCGGCCTTGACCTCGACCAGGACCTTCATCTCGTCCATGCGGCCCGGCCGCGTGATCTCCAGCAGGTAGTGGGCGCTGAGCCCCTCGCAGCGCAGGATCTGTTCCTCGATCTGGCTCGGGAAGATGTTGACCCCGCGGATGATCAGCATGTCGTCGCAGCGGCCGGTGATCTTGGCCATGCGCCGCATCGGCCGGGCTGTTCCCGGCAACAGCCGCGTCAGATCGCGGGTGCGGTAGCGCACGATCGGCATGGCCTGTTTGGTCAGCGAGGTGAAGACCAGCTCCCCCTCTTCACCGTCGGGCAAGACCTCCCCGGTCTCCGGGTCGACGACCTCGGGATAGAAGTGGTCCTCCCAGATCGTGGGGCCATCCTTGGTCTCCACGCACTCGCAGGCCACGCCCGGGCCCATCACCTCTGACAGGCCGTAGAGGTCGATGGCGTCGATGGCGAAGGCCTCCTCGATCTCCCGGCGCATGGCGTCGGTCCAGGGCTCGGCGCCGAACAGGCCGAGCTTCAGCGAGCTGGCCCGGGGGTCCAGGCCCTGGCGGCGGAACTCGTCCAGGATGGCCAGCATGTAGCTGGGGGTGACCATGATCACCTCCGGCTGCAGGTCGGTGATCAGCTGCACCTGTTTTTCCGTCTGGCCGCCGGACATGGGGATCACGGTGCAGCCGAGGGCCTCGGCCCCGTAGTGGGCGCCCAGACCCCCGGTGAACAGGCCGTAGCCGTAGGCGACGTGGACCTTCATCCCCGGCCGCGCCCCGGCGGCGTGGAGCGAGCGGGCCATCAGGCCGGACCAGGTGTCGATGTCCTCGCGGGTGTAGCCCACCACCGTCGGTTTGCCGGTCGTGCCGGAGGAGGCGTGGACGCGCGCCACCTGGTCCATCGGCGTGGCGAAGAAGCCGAAAGGATAGTTGGCCCGCAGATCCGCCTTGGTGGTGAACGGGAACTTCGCGAGGTCATCCAGCGAGCTCAGGTCCGAGGGCTTCAGCCCCGCCGCGTCGAAGGCCTGGCGATAGTGGGGGGCGTTTTCGTAGGCGTGGGTCAGGGACCAGCGCAGCCGCTCGAGCTGCAGGGCGCGAAGCTCCGGGACGGACAGGCGCTCCGCCGCGTCGAGGCTCACCAGCCGGCCTCCCGCTTCAGCCAGGCCAGGACCGCGCGCGGGTCCTCGACCATGGCGCTGTGGCCGAGCCCGGCCAGTTCCACCGCCTCCGGGTCCCAGCGGTGGCAGGCTTCGATGGTGTTCATCGGGTCGTGTTCGCCGCGCGCCAGCCGGATGGGCGAACGGGCGGCCGCGAACAGGGCGGCGAAGTCCGGCGCGCCGACCAGCGCGGCCTTGGGGTCGGCGGCCAGGCGCCATTGCTCGCCCCAGGGGACCGCGCCGCGGGTCGCCATCTCGCAGTCCGGGTCGATCAGGCCATGCAGACCGGAGACCTTGAGGTAGCGGGCGACGGCCTCGTCCTGGGACTGGAAGCCCTTGGGCGCGGCGCCGGCGAGGCGCCGCATGCCTTCCAGCTCCGCCTCGCTCCAGCTTTCCTTGACGCCCAGCGCCAGCACCGTCTTCGGCCTGACGCCGAACCAGCCCGAGGCCAGGGCCATGGCGATCGCGCCGCCCATGGAGTGGCCGAGCACCACCACCTCTTCGCCCGCGCCTTCCGCGATCAGTTCGTCGGCGACGTCGGCGGCGTGGGCGCCAAGGCCGTAGGACCAGCCCCAGGGCGAGCGCCCGTGGCCGCGCAGGTCCGGCGCGATCCAGCGGCCCTTGAAGTCCGGTTCCAGCGCCGCGATCAGCGGCGCCCAGACCTCGCGGGTGGCGCCGAAGCCGTGCAGCAGCACCAGGACCGGCGTCACGCCGGGGCGGATCTCGAAGTTGGAATCGACGTCCAGCCGCCCCGCCAAAGCCCGTTCCCTTTCTATGAGCCCATCCGGGCGCAAAAGTGGGACCACTTTTGCATGATGGGCTCGCCCGCTAGATCGCGTTCATGGTCAGCAGATCATAGGCCGCCACCGTCTCGCCGTCCTGGTTGGTGACCAGCACATCCCAGCGGACCTCGCCGTACTCCTCGTTGCGCTTCGACTTGGCCTTGGCGGTCAGGCGCACCTGGATGGTGTCGCCCGGCGGCACTGGCTTCAGGAAGCGTAGATTGTCGAGGCCGTAGTTGGCCAGCACCGGACCGGGCGCCGGGTCGACGAACAGGCCGGCCGCGAAGCTCAGGATCAGGTAGCCGTGGGCCACGCGCCCCGGGAAGAACGGATTGGCGGCCGCCGCCTCCTCGTCCATGTGGGCGTAGAAGGTGTCGCCGGTGAAGTGGGCGAAGTGCTCGATGTCCTCGAGCGTGATGGTCCGCGGCGCCGTGTGCAGCGTCTTGCCGATCTGAAGTTCGCCGAAGCGCAGGCGGAACGGATGCGGCGGCTCGGCCTGCTCCGGCGCGCCCGCGACCCAGCGGTGGGTGATCCCGCTCAGCATGCGCGGCGAGCCCTGGACCGCTGTCCTTTGCATGTAGTGCAGCACCCCGCGGATGCCGCCCATCTCCTCGCCGCCGCCGGCGCGGCCCGGGCCTCCGTGAACCAGATAGGGCAGGGGCGAGCCGTGGCCGGTGGATTCCTTGGCGCAGTCGCGGTCGCAGACCAGCACCCGCCCGTGGAAGGCGCCGGCGCCCATGATCACCTTCGACGCCACCTCCGGATCGTGGGTGAACAGCGACATGACCAGCGAGCCCTGGCCGCGGTTGCACAGCGCGATGGCGTCGTCGAGATCGGCGTAGGGCATGAGCGTCGAGACCGGCCCGAAGGCCTCCACGTCGTGCACCGCGCTGGCCTGCCAGGGCGCATCGCAGCGCAGCAGCACCGGCGAGAAGAAGGATCCCTCGCCCTGGTCCGCGTCCGGGTCGCCGAACACGATGCGCGCTTCCTTCGCCAGCTGGGCCACCTTGTCACGCACGTCGCGGCGCTGGGCCTGGCTGACCAGGGCGCCCATGGTCACGCCCTCTGTACGCGGATCACCCACGACGACCTTGGAAAGGCGGGCCTTGAGCGCGGCCTCGGCCGCGTCGATCTGGGCGGCGGGCACGAAGGCCCGGCGGATGGCGGTGCACTTCTGGCCGGCCTTGACCGTCATCTCGCGCGCCACCTCCTTGATGAAGAGGTCGAACTCCGGCGTCTCGGGCGTGCAGTCCGGGCCCATGACCGTGGCGTTGAGGCTGTCGCGCTCGGCGATGAAGCGCACGCTCTCTCTCGCGATCACCGGGTGGGCCTGCAGCTTCTCCGCCGTCTGGGCCGAGCCCGTGAAGGAGACCACGTCCTGGCAGGTGAGGTGGTCGAACAGGTCGCCGGTGCCGCCCATGATCAGCTGCAGGGCGCCGTCCGGAAGCACCCCGGTCTCGATCATGATGCGGAAACAGGCCTCGGTCAGATAGCCGGTGGCCGAGGCCGGCTTCACGATCGCCGGCACGCCCGCGATCAGGGTCGGGGCCAGCTTTTCCAGCATGCCCCAGACCGGGAAGTTGAAGGCGTTGATGTGCACCGCCACGCCCTGGATCGGGGTGAAGACGTGCTGGCCGACGAAGCCGCCCTGGCGCGACAGGATCTCGACTGAGCCATCGACCAGGATGCGGTCGTTGGGCAGTTCGCGTCGGGCGCGCGAGGAATAGGCGAACAGGGTCCCGGCCCCGCCCTCGATGTCGATCCAGCCGTCGCTGCGCGTCGCCCCGGTCAGGACGTTCAAGTCATAGAGCTCTTCCTTGCGGGCCGTGATGGCCTCGGCCAGGGCTTTGACCATATAGGCGCGCTCGTGGAAGGTCATGGCCCGAAGCGCCGGGCCGCCGACCTTGCGCGCATGCTCGGCCATGGCCTTGAAGTTCAGCCCCTGGGAGCCGGTCATGGCCACGACCTGGCCGTCCAGGGCCGAGCGCACCTCGGCCAGGCCGCCGGTCGCCTCGACCCACTGGTCCGCGGCGAAGTTCATCAGCTTGAGCGGCTTCATGGCGCGAAATCCCTGTTCCGGTGCGGATCGCTACTGTTCGCCGACCGATCGGTCAATTAATTGCGGCGATCAAGAAAGCGCGAGACGGCCGGTTGACTTCGGCCCGCCGGCCGGGCGCTTGTCGGCCTGAAGTTTGAGGAAGCCGCCGCCGTGCATGTCGTCGTCGTTGGAGCCGGGGCGGTCGGGACCCTCTACGGCGGCTGGCTGCTGCAGGGCGGGGCCGAGGTCAGCTTCCTGGCGCGCGGCGCCGCGCTCGCAGCTCTGGGCGCTCAAGGTCTGGCCCTGCGCGGCGCGCGCGGCGACTGGCGCGGCGGTC
>CAYSNW010000061.1:0-24476 GCA_964432415.1 uncultured Caulobacteraceae bacterium | reverse complement strand
GCCACCTACATCGAGCCCATCACCCCGGAGATCGTCGAGAAGATCATCGCCCGCGAGCGCCCCGACGCCCTGCTGCCGACCATGGGAGGCCAGACCGCGCTGAACTGCGCCCTGTCGCTCTGGCACTCCGGCGTGCTGGAAAAGTACGGGGTGGAGATGATCGGGGCCAAGGCCGACGTCATCGAAAAGGCCGAGGACCGCCAGAAATTCCGCGACGCCATGGACTCGATCGGGCTGGAGAGCCCCCGCTCGCGCGTCGCCCACAACATGGACGAGGCGCTGGGCGCGCTGGAGTTCGTGGGCCTGCCCACCATCATCCGTCCCTCCTTCACGCTTGCCGGCACCGGCGGCGGCATCGCCTACAACGTCGAGGAGTTCCGCGAGATCGTCGAGCGCGGCCTGGACGCTTCGCCGGTCTCCGAGGTCCTGATCGAGGAATCGGTCCTGGGCTGGAAGGAGTTCGAGATGGAGGTGGTCCGCGACAAGGCGGACAACTGCATCATCATCTGCTCCATCGAGAACATCGACCCGATGGGGGTGCACACCGGCGACTCGATCACCGTGGCGCCCGCCCTGACCCTCACCGACAAGGAATACCAGTGGATGCGCACCGCCTCGATCGCGGTGCTGCGTGAGATCGGGGTGGAGACCGGCGGCTCCAACGTCCAGTTCGCGGTCAATCCGCGCGACGGGCGCATGGTGGTCATCGAGATGAACCCGCGGGTGTCGCGCTCTTCCGCGCTCGCGTCCAAGGCCACCGGCTTCCCCATCGCCAAGGTCGCCGCCCGCCTGGCGGTCGGCTACACCCTCGATGAACTGACCAACGACATCACCGCCGTCACCCCGGCCTCGTTCGAACCCTCGATCGACTATGTCGTCACCAAGATCCCGCGCTTCGCCTTCGAGAAGTACCCGGGCTCGGTGCCGCACCTGACCACCTCGATGAAGTCGGTGGGCGAGGTCATGGCCATCGGCCGCACCTTCCAGGAGAGCGTCCAGAAGGCCCTGCGCGGCCTGGAGACCGGCCTGACCGGCTTCGACGAGATGGATATCGCCGGCATCGACGACGCGGAGGACCCGTCCGCGGTCAAGGCCGCGGTGGTGCGCGCGCTCGGCCTGCCCACTCCCGACCGTTTCCGCCTGATCGCCCAGGCCTTCCGCCATGGCCTGTCAGTGAGCGAGATCGAGGCCGCCTGCGCCTACGAGCCCTGGTTCCTGCGCCAGATCGAGGACCTGGTGAAGACCGAACAGGCGATCGAGGCCAAGGGCCTGCCCGCGGACGCCGACGGTTTCCGCAAACTCAAGGCCAAGGGCTTCTCCGACAAGCGCCTGGGGCTGCTGACCGGCCTGACCGAAAAGGCCGTGCGCAAGACCCGCCGCGATCTCGGCGTGCGCCCGGTGTTCAAGCGCATCGACACCTGCGCCGCCGAGTTCGCCGCCGGCACCGCCTACATGTACTCGACCTACGAGACCGGGGCGCTGGGCCAGGTTCCGGAGTGCGAGTCCGAACCCACCAACGCGAAGAAGGCGGTGATCCTGGGCGGCGGCCCCAACCGCATCGGCCAGGGCATCGAGTTCGACTACTGCTGCTGCCACGCGGCCTTCGCCTTCGACCAGATCGGGGTGGAGTCGATCATGGTGAACTGCAACCCCGAGACCGTGTCGACCGACTACGACACCTCCGACCGGCTCTATTTCGAGCCGCTGACCGCCGAGGATGTGCTGGAGCTGATCGACGTCGAGCGCTCCAACGGCGAGTTGATCGGAGTGGTGGTCCAGTTCGGCGGACAGACCCCACTGAAGCTGGCGCACGCCCTGGAGGAAGAGGGCATCCCGATCCTGGGCACCTCGCTGGACTCCATCGACCTGGCCGAGGACCGCGAGCGCTTCCAGCAGCTGCTGAACGAGATCGGCCTCAGACAGCCGATCAACGCCATCGCCCGCACGCCGGAGGAGGCCATCGCCGGCGCCGACGCCGTGGGCTTCCCCGTGGTGATCCGGCCGTCCTATGTGCTCGGCGGCCGCGGCATGGAGATCGTCCACGATCACGAGCAGCTCAATCGCTACATCCGCGAGGCCGTGCGGGTCTCCGGCGACAACCCGGTGCTCATCGACCAGTACCTGAACCGCGCCACCGAGGTGGACGCCGACGCCATCTGCGACGGCGAGAGCGTGTTCGTGGCCGGGATCATGGAGCACATCGAGGAGGCCGGTGTGCACTCCGGCGACAGCGCCTGTTCGCTGCCGCCCTTCTCGCTGAAGCCCGAGACCGTGAAGGAGCTGCAACGCCAGACCGAGGCGCTGGCCCGGGCGCTAAAGGTCCGCGGCCTGATGAACGTGCAGTTCGCCATCGAGGAGCCGCACTCCGACAGCCCCCGCATCTTCGTGCTCGAGGTCAATCCGCGCGCCAGCCGCACCGTGCCCTTCGTGGCCAAGACCATCGGCCATCCGGTGGCCGGGATCGCGGCCAAGGTCATGGCGGGCGTGGCGCTGAAGAGCTTCGGCCTGGTCCACAAGCCTTTCGACCATGTGGCCGTGAAGGAAGCCGTCTTCCCCTTCGCCCGCTTCCCGGGCGTGGACACCATCCTGGGCCCCGAGATGCGCTCCACCGGCGAGGTCATGGGCCTGGACTGGATCCGCGAGGGCGAGGAGCTGAAGCACGCCTTCGCCCGCGCCTTCGCCAAGAGCCAGCTGGGCGGCGGCGCCGCCGTGCCGGTCGAAGGCGCGGTGTTCATCTCGGTCAAGGACTCGGACAAGCCCTGGGTGGTCGAGCCCGCGCGCATCCTCCAGCGCCTGGGCTTCAAGCTGCTGACCAGCATCGGCACCCACGACTGGCTCAAGACCCAGGGCGTCTCCAGCGAACCGATCAAGAAGGTGCTGGAGGGCCGCCCCCACATCGTCGACGCCATGAAGAACGGCGAGGTCCAGCTGGTGTTCAACACCACCGAGGGCAAGCAGTCGCTGCTGGACAGCTTCTCGCTGCGCCGCACGGCCCTGATGATGAAGATCCCCTACTACACCACCACGTCGGGCGCGCTTGCGGCGGCCCAGGCCATCGAGGCGGTGAAGACGGGCGAGCTGGAAGTGCGGCCGTTGCAGAGCTACGCGAACTAGCCGCCAAGCCTACAGCCATGTCCCCCCGCGAGCGGGGGACCGGTCGCGAAGCGACCAGGAGGGCACGTGTATCGGGGCGCCCGGCCTGGGGATTTCGTTTGTCCGGAAAGGGCGCGCCCGAGGCTCCATCTGACAGACGAAACCACCACCGTCGGCGCCCAGATACACATGCCCTCCTGCCTCGTGCTCTCGCACGAGGCTGTCCCCCCGCTCGCGGGGGGACATGGCCGGGGGTGTGCTCACCCGCTCGTCGCCAGCAGCACCACCGCCCCCGCCCCAATCGCCGCGATGCCGCCTGTGCGCGCCCAGGTCATCTTCTCCTTCAGGAACACCACCGCAATCACCGCCGCGAACAGGATCGAGGTCTCGCGCAGCGCCGCCAGCCTCGGCGTTTCGCCGAGCCTCAGCGCCCACAGCGCCAGGCCATAGGTCACGATCGACAGGCCGCCGGCGACAAGCCCCGCCTTCCACTGGCTCCTCGCCGCCAGCAGGAACACCGGCCCGCGCCAGGCCGCGAACAGGCCGCCCACGCCCAGGCCCACGATCAGGAACACCCAGACGATGTAGCTGGGCGCGCTGGGCGCCGCGCGGACCCCTTGGGCGTCGATCACCGTGTAGATGGCGATGGTGATCCCGGTGCCGATGGCCCAGAGCACCGCGCGCGGGTCGACGCTGCGCCCCAGTCCCACGGTCAGTACCCCCGCCGACACCAGCCCCACGCCCAGGCCGGTGGCCCAGCCGAACGGCTCATGGAACAGCCCAACCGCCGCGGCCGCCGACAGGGCCGGCGCCACCCCGCGCATGACCGGATAGGCGGCCGAGAAGTCCGCCGAGGCGAAGGCCCGGACCAGGCAGACCAGATAGACCAGGTGCACCGCCCCCGACGCCGCCAGCCACCCCCAGGCTCCGTGCGGCAGGGGCACGAACAGAAGGGCCGGCGCGATCAACAGCGCGCTGAAGCCGTCGATCAGGGCCCGGCTCGACATCTTGTCGCCGCCGGACTTGAGGATGGCGTTGACCACGGCATGGCAGGCGCCGGAGCCGATCATCATCACCGCCGCGATCTGGGCCAAGGTCATGGCCCCGATCTAGCCCTGAGTCGCGCTACGGGCGTCCTAGTCCGCGACCACAATATCCCCGCTCTGCACCGCCCTCGGCCCGTCGGCGTAGGGCAGCTCGATGCCGGTGAAGTTGATCGGAATGCCGGCGCAGGCGAGCGCATCGGGCGCGTCACAGACCTGAAAGTGCAGGTGCGGTTCGGTCGAATTGCCCGAGGAGCCCAGCCGCGCGATCGGCTGGCCGGCCTTGACCACATCGCCGGGCTTCACCTTCAGGCTGCCGGGCTTCAGATGGGCGTAGAGCGAGTATTCGCCGTTGCCGTGGTCGATGATCACATGGTCGCCGGCGATGCCGCTGGAGCCGCGCATCATCAGGGCCCCCTGCAGCTGGCCGACCCGCTCGCCATAGGCTTCCTGGCTCTCGCCGGGTTTGCGCAGGGCCGAGGCGTCCTCGGGCTCGCCGTCCACGGCGGCCACCACCTTGCCGTCCGCGGCGGCCAGCACCTCGGCGCCGTAGGCGTAGTAGTCCTCGAACTTCTGGCCGTCGCCGCGGTGGGAGCTGTTGCCGTCGCCGAACCTGGCGATGTCGAAGGCGAACTCCTCCATATTGGCCCAGCGGTGGCCGGTGTGGGGCGTGGGGCCGACGGGCACGTACCAGGAACCCTTCAACGGGAAGCGGAAGGCGGTCTTCGACGCGCCGGAAACGATCGGCAAGCCGGCCGAGCCGGAGGCCTCGCCGCCCGAGCCCTTAGCATGGGCGGAGACCCGGATCTGGTCGCGCGCGCCCTTCCAGGCGAAGGGTTGCTGCGACACCAGCATGGCCTCGCCGGGTTGTAGGACCGGTCCCGCCAGCTTGGCGCCCCTGGGGATCAGCCGGTCGCCGCAGAACAGGAACGGCACGGCCTGCATCATGCCCGAGGCCTGCAGGCGGGGGCCGCCCGCCGCCAGCTTGGTCAAGGCCGCGCCGGTGACACGACGACTGTCGACGACGTCACCCGAGGCCACGATCTCCAGGTCCAGCCGGTCGAGTTCGACCGGAGCGGGACCGCGATTGATCACCACCGCGTACTGCAGCAACGCCCCCTGCACCCCGCGTACGGATTCGAGCGGGTAGGTGCGCAGTTGAGCGCCGGGGCAGAAGCGCACCTCCAGTCCAGCGGGCGCCTGGGCATGGACCAGGCCCGGCATTGCGCAGGCGGCGGCGAAGGCCGCGGCGGTGAAGACTTTCACGCTCGATCTCCGATTATTTCGCGCCCCTATACGAAGCCTTGCCTTAGGGGCGAACTTAATTAATCGACACCTCTCTGGATCGGCGCTTTCCCTTGGCGTAGCGCCTGCCCTCTGCTGCACCGCAGCGACGACCCTTGAACTTCGCGGCGGAGGGACATATGCTCTTGTCCGCCGACCGCCACGCCCGCGGTCGGTTTTTTCGTCTTCCCGTTTCATCTCAAGGGCGAACGGCTACCAATCGCACATGGAAAAAGTGCCGATGACGGACGCGGGCTACCGCGTCCTCGACGAAGAATTGAAGCGACTCAAGTCGGTTGAGCGGCCCAGCGTTATCGCGGCCATCTCCGAGGCGCGCAGCCATGGCGATCTCTCCGAGAACGCCGAATACCATGCGGCCAAGGAGCGCCAGGGCTGGATCGAGGGGCGCATCGCCGAGATCGAGGACAAGATCTCGCGCGCCCAGATCATCGACGTGTCCAAGCTGAGCGGCTCTCAGGTGAAGTTCGGCGCCACGGTCACCGTGGTGGACGAGGACACCGAGAAGGAAGCCCGCTACCAGATCGTGGGCGAGCACGAGGCCGACGTCGGCTCCGGCCGCATCTCGCTGACCTCGCCGCTCTCGCGCGCGATGATCGGCAAGGAGGTCGGCGACGTGGTCGAGGTCAACACCCCCGGCGGCGTCAAGGCCTACGAGATCCTCAAGCTCGAGTGGCGCTAGAGCATGTCATGCAAAAGTGGTCCCCACTTTTGCGCCCGGAGATGCTCGACACCTAGGATGCTGAGCCGCTTCGGCCTTCAATCCCGCATCTGAGGGAACGCCGGTCTCGTAACTCGGACCGGGCGTGCTAACCTCGCTCGCAGACTCATCAAGGCGGGCGGGGGCTGATGGCTGACACCGAACCGGCAGAGGCGGCGCCTCCGGCGAAACCTGCGAAGGTCCTGGTCCCGCGCCACCGGCTGGCGACGCGCATCACTCACTGGATCAATGTCGTGGCCTTCCTGCTGATGCTGCTCAGCGGCCTGGCCATCTTCAACGCCCATCCGGCCCTGTACTGGGGCCAGGTCACCCAGCCGGACAAGCCTTGGCTGGCCATGACCGCCGTCCCCGCCAGGGGCGGCAAGCTCGAGGGCCATACCAGGGTCCTGGGCGCGGACCTGAAGACCACTGGTTTCCTGGGCGCTTCGAAGTCCCCCATCACCGGCGAGGTCGAGGCGCGGGGCTTCCCGAGCTGGCTGACGGTTCCCAGCTACAAGTCCCTGGTCGACGGACGCCACTGGCACTTCTTCTTCGCCTGGGTCTTGGTGATCAACGGCCTGATCTACCTGGTCGCGGGCCTGCTCAACCGGCACTTCAGGAACGACTTCGCGATCACGAAGCAGGACATCCGCGACATCCCCCACGAGATCGTCACCCACGCCCAGCTCAAGTTTCCCAAGGGCGAGGAGGCGACCCGCTACAACGTGCTGCAGAAGCTGGCCTACGGCGGGGTGGTCTTCGTCCTGTTCCCGCTGATCATCCTGGCCGGCCTGACCCTCTCGCCCCGGCTCGACGCCGGCTTCCACCTGCCGGACCTGTTCTTCGGCCGCCAGAGCGCGCGCTCGATCCACTTCATCGCCGCCTTCCTGCTGGTCGGCTTCCTGTTCGTGCACCTGGCGATGGTGGTGGCGTCCGGGACCTGGAACAACATCCGCTCGATGATCACCGGCCGCTACGCCATCGAGGTCGAGGACAAGCCGGAGGGCCCCGCCAATGACGCGTGATCTCCGGGAACGCAGAAGCTTTCTCTCCGGCCTGTTCGCCGCCGGCGGCGCCCTGGTCCTGGCCGGCTGCGACAGGATCACGGGCTCAAAGACCGGCACGGCGGTGCTGCAGAGCGTCGAGGGCCTGAACCGGCGCCTGGCCCACATCTTCGTGCGGCCCAGGGCGCTCGCCCGCGAATACGCCGAGAGCCAGATCTCCGCCTGGTTCAAGCCCAACGGCTCCTTCGGCCCGGACAATCCGAACGACAGCTCCTCCACGCCCGAGTACCGCGCCCATGCGGCGAACGGCTTCAAGGACTGGAAGCTGGTGGTGGACGGCCTGGTGGAACGACCGCTCGCCCTGTCGCTCGCCGAACTCCGGGCCCTGCCGTCGAAGACCCAGATCACCCGTCACGACTGCGTGGAGGGCTGGAGCGCCATCGCCAAGTGGCAGGGGGTGCAGCTCTACACCCTGCTGAGGTCAGCCGGCCTGAAGCCCGGGGCGAAGTACGTGGTCTTCCACTGCGCCGACGCCATCGACCGCAAGGCCGACGGCTCGCCCCTGCTCTACTACGAGAGCATCGATCTCGAGGACGCCGCCCACCCCCAGACCATCCTGGCCTACGCCATGAACAACAAGGCCCTGCCCGTCCCCCACGGCGCGCCCCTGCGCCTGCGCGTCGAACGCCAGCTCGGCTACAAGCAGGCCAAGTACGTCATGCGGGTGGAGGTCACCGACAGCCTGAAGGCCTTCGGCGACGGCAAGGGCGGTTACTGGGAAGACAACGGCTACGAGTGGTACGCGGGGATCTAGGGCAAGCGCTCACCCCCTCCCACTATGTACGCCATCCTCGGAGCGAAGCCCCGCAGGGGCGTAGACCCGAGGACCCAACAGAGAATCTTGGGCGAAGCTGGGCGCCCGAATCGCAGCGTTGAGGTAGGAGCTGTTGGGTCCTCGGGCTCCGCTGCGCGGCCCCGAGGATGACGGGCATAGCTGGTTGGGGACCGCCCCTCCTCTGGCGCCCTTCCCCGCCCTCGGCTAGCTTGCCACCTGAGGGGGAACCACCGTCATGAACACCGCCTGTCGGGGCGCGACCGCGCTCGTCATCCTGGCCGCGCTCGGCCTGACCTCGCCGGCTGCCTCGGCCCCCGCAACGGCGGCGCCGCCGCCGATGGTGGTGCAGGTCGCCAAACCCGACACCGCAAGGCCCGCGGCCCGGAGCGACGAAGACATCCTGCGCGAACTGCGGCTGGGCCTGAACCTGGGCATGCATGGCATCTACGCCCGGCTCGCCGAGGCCTATCCGGAAGAGACCGGCGCCCTGGAGCGCAAGCTCCTGGAACAGGTCAGGGCCGGCGCCTTCGACACGGCTTCCGGGCGAAAGCTCGGCGAGGACTTCGCCACCCAGATGCTCGCGCGCCACTTCGCCGACAGCGCGCACGCCCCGACCAAGGACCTTACGGACATCCTCGGGGCGCTGGTCGAGGGCATGACCTGGCTGAAGGAACATGACGTCAAGGCCTGCGTCGCCATGGCGGAAGACACGAGCAACGGAGACGCCGTCGAGCGCCTGCCGGAAGCGATGCAGATGCGCTTCGGGGTCGTCCTCTACACGGCCATGGCCGACGGGAAGCTGCATCCGGTCACCCATCCGCCCATGACGGACGCCGACATGGAGAAGCTGCTGACGGAATTCCAGCGCGCGGGCGGGTCGATCAATTGGCTGGCCACCAAGTTCGGAAACAACGCAAAGACCCTTCCGCCGGAACTGAACTGCGACCAGTACCTGCGGTTCTTCATCGCGGCGCACAATCTGCCGCCTGAGATGGCTGCGTCCTTGCTGGCGGACAGCTTCACGGACGACGCGGCCAAGAAGTAGTCAGAGCGTCGGGTCGTAGCGCCGCATCGACTCCTCGAAGCCCAGCAGCGGAGCGCGGATGGTCCCGTCCCGGCGGTGCTGGCCGCCCAGCGGGTCGACGGGCTGGATCTCGTAGCTCTTCTGTCCGGGGTCCAGGTCGGAGACGATCACGTCGCAGGTCACCGCCCGGGGCGTCTTCGGCGCGAACCAGTGGACGTTGTCGCGGGCGCTGGTCATGGCCGCCGCCTCGCCGGGCCGCGCGACGTGATCGCCGGTGGGCCGGATGATCAGGGCCCTGTCCTCGTCCGCCACCCGGTCGAAGGTGCGGATCCGTACCCGCCCCTCGATCACCATGTGGGCGGAGGCCATGTGCCGGTGGGCGTGCGGGGTGATCACGCTGGCCGGGGTGAAGGTGAAGGTCGCCGCCCCGTAGGCGAGGTGGCGCGGCTGGCCGTGCTCGTCGAGGAAGCGGATGTTGCGCTTGACCGGATCGCGCATGAAGGGCTCGCCGGCCTGGGTCTGGCGCCCGCGCCCGATCTCGGCGGTCAGCTGGGCCACGTCGACCTCGCGCGCCAGCCGGCCGACCTCCTCGCGCCAGGCCAGTTGCGACATCTGCCCCGCCGCCAGAGCCCGGGCCATCTCGTCCTGGCGGCCGATCCAGCGCACGGCGGACAGCCGCCCGTCACGGGGCGCGCCGGCCTTCGCCTCGCGCACCAGCGCATAGCTGGCGAACAGGGCCAGCGGTCCGAGCAGGGCGGATCGGCGATCGGTCATTCCCGCCATAGTGTTCCGGCGTCGCGCCTTGTCGAGACCTGATTGACGCGACCAGCTTGCGGAACTTTAACGGGCGGCGCCCGTGGCGCCCCGCTACACACACCCGAGGGAAAGAGGGCCGCGCGCCATGACTGAAACGCCAATCCGCGTCGAGCCGGACGCCGTCAACGCCGAGCCGCGCAAGACGGGCACGAAATGGCTCGACCTGCTGCTCGCGGCCTCCGCCATCCTGATCTCGACGGTCTCCCTGTTCATCGCCTCCGAGCACGGCAAGACCCAGGAGCGGCTGGTGGCCGCGACGTCCTGGCCGTTCCTGCAGTTTCGCACCTCCAACGACGATCAGGGCAAGAACGTGGTGCAGATGGAGGTCGTCAACAGTGGTCAGGGTCCCGCGCTGCTCAAGTACCTGGGCGTCACCTACGAGGGCCATCCTGTTCACAACAGCGCCGAACTGATCGCGCTCTGCTGCAACCTCGTGATCGACGCCGCGACCGCCAAGGACACCCGGATCCAGACCACCATCGCCGAAGGCGTGGTCATCGCGCCGCACGACACCAACGCCTTCTTCCGCTTCGAGAAGCCGCAAAGCCACCCCGAGGCCTGGGACGCGATGGACAGGGCCCGCTGGAAGCTGAAGTTCGACGCCTGCTACTGCTCGGTGCTGAAGGAGTGCTGGCGCTCGGACCTGCACGGGCTGGAGCCGACGCCGGTGAAGTCGTGCCCGACCGAGGGCGGCTATATCCACTGAGGTTGCGACGCGCTGGCGGTCGCATCCGGACGGAATCGTCACTAGATAGGCGCCATGTCGAATTCCGAACCCCGCGCCCTTCGCGTCGCCATCATCGGCTCCGGCCCCGCCGGCTGGACCGCCGCCATTTATGCCGCGCGCGCCATGCTCAATCCGGTGGTCATCTGCGGCATCCAGCCCGGCGGCCAGATGACCATCACGACCGACGTGGAGAACTATCCGGGCTTCGTCGACGTCATCCAGGGCCCCTGGCTGATGGACCAGATGAAGGCCCAGGCGGAGCACGTGGGGACCGAGGTCATCCATGACGTGGTGGTCGAGGCCGACCTCTCCAGCCGCCCCTTCCGCCTCGTGCTCGATTCCGGTCAGGTGCTGATCGCCGAGACCGTGATCATCGCCACCGGCGCCCAGGCCAAGTGGCTGGGCCTGCCGTCCGAACAGCAGTTCCGCGGCTTCGGCGTCTCCGCCTGCGCCACCTGCGACGGCTTCTTCTACCGCGGCAAGCAGGTCGCCGTGGTCGGCGGCGGCAACACCGCGGTCGAGGAGGCGCTGTTCCTGACCAACTTCGCCTCCAAGGTCACCCTGATCCACCGCCGCGACGAGCTTCGGGCCGAGCGCATCCTGCAGGAGCGCCTGTTCGCCAACCCCAAGATCGAGATGGTCTGGAACACCGGCATCGAGGAGGTGCTGGGCACGGACGCGCCTCCCGGGGTGCGGGCGATCAGGCTGAAGAACCTGGAGACCGGCGCCGTGTCCGAACTGGAGGTCGACGGCTTCTTCGTCGCCATCGGCCACGCCCCGTCCTCGGAGCTGTTCACCGGCCAGCTGGACATGAACGAGAGCGGCTACATCCGCGTGGTTCCCGGCACGACCTCGACGAAGATCAAGGGCGTCTTCGCCGCCGGCGACGTCACCGACGACGTCTACCGCCAGGCGGTCACCGCCGCGGGCATGGGCTGCATGGCGGCGCTGGAGACCGTGCGCCTGCTCGCCGAAGAAGACCACGAAAAGGCCCACCACCCGATCAGCCACGCCGAGGCGGAGAAGATCGGGACGTGGTGATGGCGCCGTGACAATCGGCGGCTGAGCGCACATTGTCGCTGCTGGTCCGGGGGGATGTCATGCGCGCGATCGTTTGCCTGTGCGTCGTGATCGGCCTGCTGACGGGCGGGCCCGTTGCGGTCACTGCCCAGTCCGACCCGCCCTACGCCGCCTGCGCTGCGGCGGCCGAGCTGTGGCAATTGAACTGGGAGTCCGACAATCCCGCCGAAAGCGAGTGGTCCAAGAACGCCGGACCCTTTCTGCGGGATTTGGGCTGGTCAGCCTTGCTGGCTCGCCGCCATCCGTCGGAGGACGAGATGCTCGCCTATGAGCGGGCGCTGAAGCAGCTGCGTGCGAACCCGGCGCTGTTCCAGGCGACCAAGGCCGCGTGCCGCAAGCTCGACGCGCGGACCTGGCTTCCCGCACTGCCGCCCGCCGGTCCCGGCGAGCCCAGCCAGTGCTTTGAGGAATGGCCTGACCCAAAGGTGATCATGAGACCCCGTCTCAACGGCTCGAAGGCCGATGTCTGCGATGGCGCACGCGCGATGGTCGCGGGCTATGACGCGTCGTTGGAGCGCATGGAGAGTGGGAAGGAGACCTGCCGCCTGCGCGAATTCACCTACCTCAACGCCTCGCGCCTGCGGAACCGCTGGGCCTCGATCGCCGCCCAGGGTCACTGCTCGGGGCGGCAGGTGGAGCGAGGCTGAGCGGGTGACAATCTTCGCCTGAGCCGACATTGTCCTTCGGCGTATCCGCGGGGATGTCATGCGCCTGCTCTTGTCCGCCATCCTGATCGCCGCGCTGGGCGGAGATCCCGCCCCGCCGCCCCCTCCCGGTTCGAGCGACGGCCCGCCCCCGATCGAACTCTGCGCGGCGGCGGCCCAGGTCAGCTTCGACGACGTCGATCTGGCCGGATCGCCCGGATTGACGGCGCTCTACCAGGCCAAACTTCGTCAGAAGGGTTGGGTCGCCGTGTACCTCTTGGGCAAGCCGGACGCGGCGTCCATGACGCGTTACCAGCAGCTGTTCGTGAAGGTGGCCCAGGACGCCGTGGCCCTGAAGAACGCGCGCGCGGCCTGCGAGAAGTTCGACGCGCGCGACTATCTGCCGAAGCTTCCTGCTGACAACCCCAAGGGCGACCCAGGCGCCTGCTTCCCCAAGACCCCCCTGTCCCCGATTCAGGGCAAGACTCGCGACGACGTGTGCCGCTCGATCATGGGCCCGGCCATGGATGAGATGCGATGGATGAGCCATCTGCAGAGCGGGGAGTCGAACTGCCTGTATCCCGGCGGGGCCTGGCTCTACGCCGCCCACAATGCGCTGAACTACTATTCCCTCGGCGCCGGTCTGTCCTGCCCAGAGAACCCGGGCGCAACCTGAGGCCGTCGCCCTACCGCGTCTTCTGACCGACTTCCTCGACCGCCATGGCGGTGACCCCGGCCACCGGCTTCGGCTCGGCCGCGGGCTGCTCCAGGTTCGCCTCGAACTGCTTCAGCGAGGCGTTGATCTTGGCGATGTCTTCCTTGGACGCCAGGCGGCGGCCGCCGATCACGGTGTTAATCCGGGTCGTGCCGTCGCTGGCGACCGTGGTCACGGCCGTGTCCTTGATCTGCTGCAGCACGGGCGCCGCGCGCGGACGCGAATAGCGCGCCTCGTCGATGACCGGCTCATTGCCGCGCCAGGCCTGGGTGAAGGCCGGAGCCTCGCCCGCCTGGCCGCGCCAGCGGTAGAAGATGTGCCGCCCGATCTGCTCCAGCTTGATCAGGGTCGGGCGCCAGTACGGGGCGACGTAGTCGGCGTGATAGTGGGTCGCGGTGCCGACCGAGGCGGCGACATAGCCGTTCAGGGCCCGCTCGGCGACGTCCTGCGAGTTCTTCCAGGCCCAGGCCACGGGCGCGCGCGCCATCGATCCGTCGCAGGTGAAGGAGAACTGGCAGCCGGTCGACTGGTCGGCGCCCTGGAACACCACCCCGCAGACGCTGGCCGGGAAATTCGGGTCGCGCACGCGGTTCAGCACCACCTGGGCGACGGCCTCCTGGCCAGCGCGCGGCTCGAGCGCCGCCTCGTAATAGATGGCCTGGGTCAGGCAGCGCACGGCGCGCGCCCGCTCGGGGCTTGAAACTGGGATGGCGAAGGGTCGGGCCGCGGAGACCGCGTCGGCCAGCGCCGGGATCGCCGCGTTCAGCCGCTCGGCCTCCTCGGCGGAGTTGGGATCGAAGCCCAGGTCGGGCTTGCGGACGAGGTCCAGGTCGCTCCAGCCCGCGGCGGCGCCGAAGCGCAAGCCCGCGTGCGGGTCCAGCTGCTGGGCCAGGGCGGCGGCGGCCGGATCCAGGGTGGCGGCGAAGCGCTTCAGGGCGCCGTCCGAAAGGTCGCCGTGGGTCACGTCGGTGATGCGCCGCGCGCTTTCCTTGGCCGCCGGATCGGACCAGGACCAGGCCGACAGCCCGATGCCCGCGACAGGCATGGCAAGCGCCAGCGCGGCCACGAGGCCGGCCGAACGCGCGCTCAATCCTGTACGAAGTCGGGTCATGACACCGGGCGAAGGAGGGGGCGGGGGAGCCCCCGACAGGGTCGGTCACATAGTCGCTGAAGCGGACCGATCCAAGGGATAACGGTGATTTTAGACCTTATCGTGACCCCGAACCCCTTAAAAATCAGCAATGTGCTCTAGTTCCTCCCCTTCAGGGGAGGAATTGGACGCACCCTCAGTCCTCGCCCCGCGGCCGACCTCGCATCTGCTTCACGCCCGAACGCCGCGTCTTGCCCTCCAGCCGCTTGAGCTTGGACGCATAGGTCGGCTTGGTCTTGCGCCGGGTCTTGGGGCGGATGGTCGCCTTGGCGATCAGCTCCACCAGCCGCTCCAGCGCCTCCTGCCGGTTCATCTCCTGCGAGCGGGAGCCTTGCGCGAACAGCACCAGCACCCCGTCCTGGGTCATGCGGCTGCCGCCGAGCCGGGTCAGGCGCTCGCGCACGTCCTGCGGCAGGGACGGCGAGTTCGCCACGTCGAAGCGCAGCTCGATGGCGGTGGAGGTCTTGTTGACGTGCTGGCCGCCGGGGCCGGAGGCGCGGGTCGCCTTCCAGGTCAGTTCGTCGTCCTCGATGGACAGGGTGTCGGTGATCGGGATCACCGCCCGCCCGCCTTGATCCGCCGTCCGCGGTTCACCGCCTCGTCCAGCGCCTGCAGGAATTTCGAGCGGTCCTGGGGGCCGAAGGGCTTGGGGCCCGAGGTCGCCACTCCCATCGAGCGCAGGTGCTCGCCGATCTCGCGCCCGGCCAGGGCCGAGCCGATGGAGTCGGGGGTGAAGGGAACGCCCTTGGGGCCCAGCACGATGGCGCCGGACTTCAGGCAGCGGTCGGCCAGGGGGATGTCGCTGGTGATCACCACGTCGCCCTTTTCCGCCCGCTCCGCGATCCAGTCGTCGGCGACGTCGGGGCCGGCCTCCACGATCACCCGCTCGATCAGCGCGTCCTTCGGGACCATCAGGAAGGCGTTGGCCACCACCTTGACCGGCGTCTTGTAGCGGGCCGCCACCCGGTAGACCTCGTCCTTCACCGGACAGGCGTCGGCGTCGACGTAGAGGGTGACAGGCGCCGCGCTCAATCCGGCGCGCTCGCGGCTTCCAGCGCCTGCAGCGCCTCGGCGTCGAGCTCCAGGGTCGCGGCGCCGATCAGTTCGTTCAGCTGCTCCGTCGAGGTGGCGCTGACGATGGGCGCCGCCACCGCCGGGCGGGTCATGATCCAGGCCAGCGACACCTGGGCCAGGGTGGCGTCGAGGCGCCGGGCCACGGCCTCCATGGCGTCCAGGATGCGGAAACCGCGCGGGTTCAGATAGCGCCCGACGCTGCGGCCCCTCGGGCTCTGGCCCAGGTCCGCCTCGGAGCGGTACTTGCCGGTCAGGAAGCCCGACGCCAGGCCGTAGTAGCTGATCACGCTCACGCCCTGCGTCACGCACAGGGGCTGCAGGGCGGCCTCGATGTCGCGCTGGTAGAGGTTGTAGGGCGGCTGCACCGTCTCGTAGCGCGGCAGGCCGTGGGCCGCGCTCACCTTCAGCGACTCCGCGAACCGCTCGGCGCTGATGTTGGACGCCCCGATGGCGCGCACCTTGCCCTGCTCGATCAGCCTGGCGAAGGCGCCCAGCGTCTCCTCAAAGGGGGTGGCGGGATCGTCGGTGTGGGACTGGTAGAGGTCGATGACGTCGGTCTTCAGCCGCCTGAGCGAATCCTCGACGCCGCGCATGATGTTGGCGGCCGATTGCAGGCCGCGCTGGCCCTCGTTGGCCCAGCCGACCTTGGTGGCCAGCACCACCTTGTCGCGCTTGCCGCTGCGGGCGAACCAGTCGCCCAGCACGGTCTCGGACTCGCCGCCCGTGTGGCCCGGGACCCAGGCGGAATAGACCTCCGCCGTGTCGATGGCGTTCAGCCCCGCGTCGACGAAGCGGTCCAGGACCCGGAACGAGGTCGCCTGGTCCGCGGTCCAGCCGAACACGTTGCCGCCCAGCATCAGGGGCGCGATCTTCAGCCCCGAGCGCCCGAGCGGACGCATCGCCTGTTCGGCCATGACCAATCTCCAGTTCGGGGTCTAGTTAGGCGCAGCCGCGTCCCGCGCCAAGCGCTCAGGCCAGCAGCAGCAGGTGACCGCCGACCGGCGAGCGGCGATGGCGGCTCCACTGGGCCTTCAGCTCGGGCTGCAACGGCTCGCGCGCCTCGGCCCGGGGAAACAGCACGATCTGTTCGTCGCCCACGCCCAGGCCGGCCAGGTCGCGCGCGGCCTCGCACACAGGCGCGCCGGAGGTGTCGGAACCCTCGTCCACGATCAGGAACCAGGCCCCGTCGGCGGCCTTGCGGCGCAGGCGCTCGGCCAGGCGGCCGTCGAAGCGGGCCGGGCCGCCGGTCTCGGGCCGGCGGCGCAGGGTCAGGCTCTCGCAGCGGCGCCCCGCTCCCTCTAGTGCGGCGGCGATCAGGGCCGAGCGGCCGGCGCCGGCCTCGCGCAGGCCGATGACCACGCTTTCGAAGGGCGCGCTCGAGCGAACGAAACGGTCGGCGGCGACCAGCCAGGGGTCGGCGGACCCGGTGTGCGGGTCAGCGAAAGCGGCGGCCGGATCGCCGGGAATGGCGTCCAGCAGGCGGCCCGCGCGGTGGGCGGCCGCCCGGGCGCGGTCGTCCAGGCCAAGGCCGGTCCAGCGCACCAGATGGGCGCACTCGACCACGAGCGCGCGCCAGGCCTGTTCCGTCTTTCCGTCGCCTTCGGCCGGGTCGTCGGCGCCGTCCAGCGCCTGGGCTTCCATAGCCGCCGCCAGGGCGAGGGCGCGGCCCGCGTCCGCGCGCACGGGCCGATCGGACAGGGCGGCCAACAGGTCGCTCAGCCGCGCGAGAGCATCGCGGGTCGGGGCGGTCGAAGTCTCGGCGTCGCTCTGAAAGGACATCGAAGGGATTCCGTGGAGACCTCCTCAACCCACAGGGCTGAGGGGCGTTCCCGCTTTAAGCAGAGGGTTCGGCTGCGGCCACGCTTGCAGCACAGCTCCACCTGCTATTTCTGTTGATGCTTCGGGGGATAAGTCTGGTCCCGGCTTGAAGGCGGTTTCGCGGCCACGGCGAGGTCGATTGGCGGCGAAACGGGAGGTCTAGGCTGACGGCGCGCAACCCGCCCACGGAAGGACGCTCGGCGAGCGATCTCGTCCACCGCATGGCGGTGTGGGACACGACGCCCCTGCGTGCGCTCGGCGTGGCGGTGGTCTGCGTGGGGGTCAGCGTCATCGCCATGGCGGTGCTGGCGCAACTTACCGCCCAGTCCTCGACCTATCTGACCTTCTTCCCCGCCGTGGTCATCGCCTCGCTGTGGGCGGGACGCGGCGGCACGGCGGCGACCGTGGCGCTCAGCATCGCGGCGGTCTGGGCGCCCCTCCTGCTGTCGGGCGCCCCCTTCAACGTCTCCGATCTCAGCGTGCGCACCGGCGCCTTCACGATCGCCGCGCTTCTGATCGGCTATGTCTCCAGCATCCTGCGCACGACGCTCCGCAAGCTCGATCACGCGCTCCGGATCAACCGCGAGGAGGCCGAGGCCCTGGTGGTGGGCGAGGAACGCCTGTCCCTGGCCCAGGACGTGGCCGGCTTCGGGGTGTTCGACTGGGACCTGGAGACCGGCTCCGCTTACTTTTCCAAGGGCTTCCTCACCAACTGGGGCATGGCGGAGGCGCCCCCCGACCGCGAGGCCCTGATCGCGCGCATCCATCCCGACGACCGCGACCGGGTGCGGGCCGAGAACGACGCGGCCCTGGCGTCGGGCAAGCCCTACCTCTGCGAATACCGCATCATCCGCGACGACGGCGCCGTGCGCTGGCTGAGCGTGCGCGCCGAGGTCCTGCTCAGGCCCGACGGCTCGCCCCGGCGCACCATCGGGGTCAACCAGGACATCACCGAGCGCAAGGCGGCCGCCCTGCAGCTGGCCGAGAGCGAGGCCCGCTTCCGGGCCATGGCCGACAGCGCGCCGGCGCCGATCTGGGTCACGGACGCGCAAGGGAACATCCAGTTCGCCAGCGAGGCCATGCTGGAGATCGCCGGCCTGAAGCGCGAGGAGCTGTTGGGCAAGCGCTGGGTCCAGGAGATGCACCCCGACGACGTCGAGCGGGTGCTGGGCGAGCGAGCGGCGGCGCTGGAGGGCCGCCCCCAGGCCTACGAGACCGAGGCCCGCTACCGTGACGCCCACAAGCGTTGGCGCTGGTTCCGGACCTCCTCGCGCCCCCGCTTCGACGAGCAGGGTGGCTTCATGGGCTACGTCGGGATCGCCTTCGACGTCACGGAGTTGCGCGAGAACGAGGCGGCGCTGCGCGAAAGCGAGCAGCGCTTCCGCCTGATGGCCGACAGCGCCGCGGCGCCCATCTGGGTCACCGACACCCCCGGGGGCATCGAGTTCACCAACCAGGCCATGCTGGACTTCTTCGGCCTGGAAGCCGGGAGCCTGACGGGCGACGCCTGGCAGACCCGCATCCATCCCGACGACCTGCCCGAGATGGACAAGATCCGGCTGGAATCCCGTGGCCGGCGGGTGCCCTATCTGTTCGAGGCGCGCTTTTGCGACGCGCGCGGCCAGTGGCGCTGGATGCGGGCCTATTCGAAGCCCCGCTTTGGTCCGGACGGGGGCTTCCTGGGCTATGTCGGCATCGCTTTCGACGTCACCGAACAGCGCGAAACCGCCACCGCGCTGGAGGAGAGCGAGGCCCGCTTCCGCCTGATCGCCGAAAGCGCGCCAGTCAATCTGTGGATGGGCGACGCCGAGGGCGCCTGCGTCTACCTGAACCGCGCCCAACGGGAGTTCTGGGGCCTCGACGAGAACCTGACCGGCTTCACCTGGGGATCCAGCCTGCACCCGGACGACCAGGAGACCCTGTGGTCGGTGTTCGGCAAGGCCATGGCCGAGCACGCCCCGTTCCGGGTCGAGGCCCGCTACAAACGCGCCGACGGCGAGTGGCGCATCCTGGAGACCGACGCCCAGCCGCGCTTCGGACCCGACGGCGCCTTCCTGGGCATGATCGGGGTCAATGTCGACGTCACCGACGCCCGCCAGGCCGTCGCCTCCCTGAAGGAGAGCGAGGAGCGCTTCCGCCTGATCGCCGACAGCGCCCCGGTCCTGATGTGGGTCAGCCGGCTCGACGGGGTGCGCGAGTTCGTCAACATCGCCTACTGCGAGTTCGCCGGCATGCCCTTCGAGGAAGCGCGGCGCCTGGACTGGCGCGAGCGCATCCATCCCGACGACATCGCCCGCGTCGTGCGCGAACAGCAGGCCGGCGAGGCCTCGCACCAGCCTTTCACCCTGGAGGCGCGCTATCGGCTGGGCGACGACTGGCGCTGGCTGCGGTCCTTCTCCCAGCCGCGCCTCGGGCCCTCCGGCGACCAGATCGGCTTCATCGGGGTGGCCTTCGACGTCACCGACGCCAAGCGCGCGGAACACGATCTTCGGCGCATCAACGACCTGCTCGAGGAGCGGGTCGAGGCCGCCCTGGCCGAAAAGGAACAGGCCGAGGCCGCCCTGCTGCACGCCCAGAAGCTGGAGGCGGTCGGGCGGCTCACCGGCGGGGTCGCCCACGACTTCAACAACCTGCTGACCGTGGTGATCGGCGCGCTCGACATGATGCTCAAGCGCCCGCTCGACGAGGCCAAGCGGCGCAAGATGGCCGAGGCGGCCATGGCCGCGGCCCGGCGCGGCGAACGGCTGACCCACCAACTGCTGGCCTTCTCGCGGCGCCAGGCGCTCAGGCCCGAGGTCTGCGACGTCAACGCCCTGGTGCGAGAGAGCGAACCCCTGCTCCGCCGGGCGGTCGGCGAGAGCGTGCGTTTCCGCGCCCGGCTCGGCGCCGAGGGCGCGGTGCGCATCGATCCGGCCCAGTTCGAAGCGGCGCTGCTCAACCTGGTGGTCAACGCCCGCGACGCCACCCCCGACGGCGGCGCGGTCACGGTGGAGACCGCGCTCGTCGACACGGTCGAGGGCGAGGCGCCGGAGCTGCCCGCCGGCCGCTGGCTGCGGGTGCAGGTGAGCGACACCGGCGAGGGCATGGCGCCGGAGGTGATCGAGCGCGCCTTCGAGCCCTTCTTCACCACCAAGCCGGTGGGCAAGGGCACGGGTCTGGGCCTGTCCCAGGTCTACGGCTTCGCCCGCCAGTCAGGCGGCGGCGCGGCGATCGAGAGCCGGCCCGGCGAGGGCGCCGCCATCAGCCTCTACCTGCCGCTGGCCGAGGCGCCGGCCGCGTCCGCCGCGCGCAAGACGTCGGCCCGCCCGGCCCCCTCCGCCCCGCTCAGGGTGCTGCTGGTGGAGGACGATCCGGAAGTCGGCCAGATCGCCGAGGCCATGCTCAAGGGCCAGGGCCACAGCGTGCGCCGCGCGAGCGAGGCGTCCCAGGCGCTTTCGATCCTGCGGGGACGGAGCCGCTTCGACCTGCTGCTTTCGGACGTGATCATGCCGGGGGGCATGAACGGGGTGGAGCTGGCCCGCGAGGCGCGCGCCCTGCGTCCGGACCTCGCGGTGATCCTGACCTCGGGCTACGCCGGTGACCCGGTGGACGCGGCGCTGGAAGCCTCGAGCTGGCCCTTCCTGCGCAAGCCCTATTCCGAAGCCGAATTGGCGGACCTGCTGGCGGCCGTCCGGCCAGCGCAGGGCGAGCCGGTCTGAGAGGGTCTCCCCAAGCCTTCTCCCGCAAGGGGAGAAGGTCTCCAGGGCAACCCCTCGGATTTTCTCCCCGCAGCGCTTGCGTCCTGCGCCAGAAGGCCTATGTTCATGCCTACCTTATGCTCAAGATCAGCATAAGGACGCCGGCCCACCGGGGTCCGGCGCTTTTTCGGGCCTCAATTATGCTCAACATGAGCATATTGGAGTGAAGACCATGGCCGACGGCGCCCTTCATCCCCTGCCCTTCACCCCCGCGGTGGAGGCCGAGACCGCGCCCGTCTGGGCCCGGGTCAAGGACAAGGTCACCCCGCTGGAATGGCGGCTGCAAGCCCCGCTGATCGCCGAGATCAACCGGCTCAAGCGCGAGAAGCAGGGCGTGATCCTGGCCCACAACTACATGACGCCCGAAATCTTCCACGGGGTCGGTGACTTCACCGGCGACAGCCTGGCGCTGGCGCGCGAGGCCGCCCGCTCGGACGCGAAGATGATCGTCCAGGCCGGGGTCCACTTCATGGCCGAGACCTCCAAGATCCTGGCGCCGGACAAGACCGTGCTGATCCCCGACCTGCGCGCAGGCTGTTCGCTGGCCGCTTCGATCACGGGCGCGGACGTGCGGCTGATCAGGCAGCGCTATCCGGGCGTGCCGGTGGTCACCTACGTCAACACCTCCGCCGAGGTGAAGGCCGAGACCGACATCTGCTGCACCTCGGCCAACGCCGTGCAGGTGGTCGAGTGGGCGGCGAGGACCTGGAACAGCGACCGGGTGATCCTGATCCCCGACGAGTTCCTGGCGAAAAACGTCGCGCGCCAGACCCCGGTGAAGATCATCGCCTGGCAGGGCCGCTGCGAGGTGCACGAGCGCTTCACGGCCGAAGACATCGCCGAGGTCCGCCTGGCCTGGCCCGACGCCGAGGTCCTGGCCCACCCGGAGTGCCCGGCCGAGGTGGTGGCCGCCTGCGACTTCACCGGTTCGACCGCAGCGATGAGCGACTATGTCAAGACGCGAAAGCCGCGCCGGGTGGTGCTGATCACCGAATGCTCGATGGCCGACAATATCGCCGCCGACGCGCCGGAGACCGAGTTCCTGCGGCCCTGCAACCTGTGTCCGCACATGAAGCGGATCAGCCTGGAAAACATCCTGGAGTGCTTGCGCGAAGGTCGCTTCGAGGTGACGGTGGACGCAGCCGTCGCCGATCGCGCCCGCACGGCCGTCCAGCGGATGATCGACCTGCCGCCTCCCGCGGTTCCGGCCCGCTACGACCTGATCCGGGCGCGCCATCATGTCGATGTCGAGCTGATCTGAATGGCCAACGTCCACGCTTTCCGCCCCCAGCGCAAACCGCCGAAGGGTCCCTCGCCCTGGGGCACGCCCCCCGGGGCCCGGCCTCAGTCCAACCTGCTGGCCAACCTGATCTCGACCGCCATCCTGGCGGCCTTCATCGGCTACCAGAGCCGCAGCTGGATGGCGCCCCTGGCGCTGGTGGTGGGCGTCTTCGTGCACGAGTACGGGCACATCATGGCGATGAACGCCATGGGCCTGGGCCCCGCGCGCCTGACCATCATCCCCTTCATGGGCGGCGCGGCGACCCCCGCCCGCCCGCCCGAGACCGAGTTCAAGGACGTGCTCGTCTCCCTGGCCGGCCCGGTCTTCGGCCTTGTGGCGGCCGCGCCTTTCATGGTGGTGGCCCTCTACTACGGCAGCCTGGAATGGCTGGTCGGGGCGCTGCTGATCATCGGCCTGAACCTGATCAACCTGGCGCCGGCGCCGCCCCTGGACGGCTCCAAGGCGCTCGGCCCCGCGCTGGCCCGCATCCACCCCAACCTGGAACGCGGCGCCCTGCTGCTGGTCGGGGGCATCGCGGTGCTCTGGGCGCTCAACCGCCACAGCTGGCTGTTCGCCGCCTTCGTCGGCATCTCGGTCTTCGCCTCGCTCAAGGCCAAGACCATCCGGCCCTGGGCGAGGAAGCTGACCCATCAGGAATGGGTCTATTCCATCATCCTGTATCTCTGCGCGCTCGGCGCCTGCCTCGTCGCCGGCTGGGCCTGTTTCTGGGCGCTGGGCCTGCCGGCCGATCCGTTCATCATCCTGCGCTTCATGGGGCTGGGATGACCCGGCTGGCCACGATCACAGGGGACATCACCCGCCTTGAGGTCGAGGCCATCGTCAATGCGGCCAATTCCAGCCTGCTGGGCGGCGGCGGCGTCGACGGCGCCATCCATCGCGCCGCGGGGCCGGAGCTTCTGGCCTTCTGCCGCACGCTGAACGGCTGTGAGACCGGCGACGCCAAGCTGTCGCCGGGCTTCCGGCTTCCCGCCCGCTTCGTGATCCACACCGTCGGCCCGGTCTGGCATGGCGGCCGGAACCGCGAGCCCGAGCTGCTCGCCTCCTGCTACCGGCGCTCGATCGAACTGGCGCTGGAGGCTGGCGTCCGCTCCCTCGCCTTCCCGGCCATCTCCACGGGCGTCTACGGCTATCCCAAGCCCGAGGCGGCGGAGATCGCCGTCCGCACGGTCCACGCCCTCGTCTGCGGCGCCGAAACGACGCTCGAGCAAGTCCTGTTCTGCGGCTTCGACACGGCGACCACCGCCCTGAACGACGCCGTCCTGTCCCGCCTGGAGTCCGCCTCATGAGTGCGCGTTTCGTCCACGACGGCCCGCTGGTCCTGGGCGCGGGCCTGGCCGGCCTGTCGGCGGCCCTGGCCGCGGCGCCACGGCCGGTGCTGCTGATCTCTCCCGCGCCGCTGGAGCACGCCTGTTCCTCCGCCTGGGCCCAGGGCGGCGTCGCCGCGGCGCTGGCCTCTGACGACAGCCCCGAACTGCACGCGCTGGACACCGAGGCCGCCGGCGCCGGCCTGGTCGACGCAGCCGCCGCCCGCACCCTGACCGCCTCTGCCGCCGAGACCATCGGGCGCCTGGTTACGTTCGGCGCCCCCTTCGACCGCGACGCGCAGGGCCGGCTGGTCCAGAGCCTGGAGGCCGCCCACTCCCGTCCCCGCGTCGCCCGGGTCAAGGGCGACCAGGCCGGCGCCGCCATCATGGCCGCGGTGGTCGCCGCCGTCCGCGCCGCGCCCCACGTCACCGTCTGGGAGAACGCCCGCGCCCGCTCGCTGCTCACCGATGCGCAGGGCCGGGTCCGCGGCGCCCTGATCGAGCGCGACGGTAGCCTGATCGAGGTCACCGCGCCGGTGACCGTGCTGGCCACCGGCGGTCTGGGCGGCCTGTACGCGGTGACGACCAACCCCGCCGAGGTGCGCGGCGAGGGCCTGGCGCTGGCGGCCCTGGCCGGGGCGGTGATCGCCGATCCGGAGTTCGTGCAGTTCCACCCGACCGCGCTCGACGTCGGGCTCGATCCCGCGCCCCTGGCCACCGAGGCCCTGCGCGGCGAGGGCGCCGTCCTGGTCGACCGCGACGGCCAGCGCTTCGTCGATGAGCTGGCGCCGCGCGACGTGGTCGCCCGCGCCGTCCACGCCCAGGCCGCATCGGGGCGCGGCGCCTTCCTCGACGCCAGCGAGGCCATCGGCGAACGCTTCCCCGAGGAATTCCCCGCCGTCTTCGCCGCCTGCCGCAAAGCCGGTCTCGACCCGCGCCGAGAGCCCGTTCCCATCGCCCCGGCGGCCCACTACCACCTGGGCCGGATCGCGGCGGACGCCGGAGGCCGGCACACGCCGGAGGGTCTGCTGGCCGTGGGCGAATGCGCCCCAACCGGCCGTCCCGGCCCCACACGGCGGGCCCCGGACCCCGCCGTGAGCTGCGCGT
>CAYSNW010000060.1:0-25891 GCA_964432415.1 uncultured Caulobacteraceae bacterium | reverse complement strand
ATCTCGCCGCCGCCCCACCACGACATCTATTCGATCGAGGACCTGGCCCAGCTCATCTACGATCTGAAGCAGATCAATCCCGACGCCCGGGTCTGCGTGAAGCTGGTCTCATCCTCCGGCATCGGGGCGGTGGCGGCGGGCGTGGCCAAGGCCAAGGCCGACCTGATCCTGATCGCCGGCCACGTGGGCGGCACGGGCGCCTCGCCGCAGAGCTCGATCAAGTTCGCCGGCTGTCCCTGGGAGATCGGCCTGGCCGAGGCCCACCAGGTGCTGACCCTGAACGGCCTCAGACACACCATCCGCCTGCGCACGGACGGCGGCATCCGCACCGGGCGCGACGTGGTCATGGCCGCCATGCTGGGGGCCGAGGAGTTCGGAATCGGGACGGCCTCGCTGATCGCCATGGGCTGCCTGATGGTGCGCCAGTGCCAGTCCAACACCTGTCCGGTGGGGGTCTGCACCCAGGACGAGCGGTTGCGCGCCAAGTTCTCGGGCAGTCCCGACAAGGTCATCAACCTCTTCACCTTCATCGCCGAGGAGGTGCGCGAGATCCTGGCCTCGATCGGCCTGCGAACCCTGGACGAGGCGGTCGGGCGCACCGACCTGCTGCAGCAGGTCAGCCGCGGCGGCTCGCACCTGGACGACCTCGATCTCAACCCGCTGCTGGTCCGCGTCGACCCAGGACCGAACCCGGCTTTCTGCGCCGACGCGCGGCGCAATCCGGTGGCCGACAGTCTCGACGCCCAGATCCTGCGCGACGCCGAGCCGCTGATCGAGCGCGGCGAGAAGATGCAGCTGACCTATGCGGTGAAGAACACCATGCGGGCGGTCGGCGCGCGGACGTCCTCGGCCATCGTGCGGCGCTACGGCATGACGGGCCTGAGGCCCGACCACCTCGATTTGCGGCTCAGCGGCGCGGCGGGCCAGAGCCTGGCGGCCTTTGCGGTTCAGGGCCTGCGCATCGAACTGGTGGGCGAGGCCAACGACTACGTCGGCAAGGGGCTGTCCGGCGCCACGGTGGTGATCCGTCCCGCCGTCTGGCGCGAAGGCCAGGCCCTGATAGGCAACACCACCCTTTATGGCGCGACCTCCGGCCTGCTGTTCGCAGCTGGTCTGGCGGGGGAGCGGTTCGCGGTCCGCAATTCCGGTGCGGTCGCCGTGATCGAGGGCTGCGGCGCCCACGGTTGCGAATACATGACCGGCGGGACCGTGGCGGTGCTGGGCCCGGTGGGCTGGAACTTCGCCGCGGGCATGACCGGCGGCCGGGCCTTCGTGCTCGATTCGGGCGGTGCGCTGGGCCGGGCGTTGAACGCCGAGACGGTGGAGGCGCGCCCGGTGACGGGCGAGGACGCGACGGATTTGCGGGACCTGGTGGAGCGGCACGCGCGCGAGACGCGCTCGCCGCTGGCTACGGACCTGCTGGAAGACTGGTCGGCGGCGCTGGATCGATTTGTCGTGGTGGCGCCGCGGCAGGCCTCGGCGGGACAGGCGCGAAAGCGCGCCTGATCCGGGCCGAACCATAGGGCGGAAAACCCGCGCTCGAGCCCGTCTCGAGCGCGCGAGCCCGGTTCTCACCCAATTCGGCAATGATCTTGCGTGCACCGCACAAAAATCGTGCTGCACTGCAATTTTTCACCTTGACGGATGGTGCGGTGCAGCATGAAGCTTCTGCGACGCAACAATGAACTTCCCGTGGAGGGACTGATGGCGGCCAGGTCGCGAAAGAGTGTGGGGATCGCCGCAGCGGGGGCCCTGGGAGCCGTGCTGTCGCTGTTCGCGGGGGTAGGCCAGGCGCTGGCCGACGCCGCGCCGGCGGCGGCCGCGCCGCCGATGAACGCCTACCAGGGCGTGCTGGCCATCGATGGCGGGGCCACGGCCTGGATGCTGACCTCCACGGCGCTGGTGCTGTTCATGACCCTGCCGGGCCTGGCCCTGTTCTACGGCGGCATGGTGCGGCGCAAGAACATCATCGCCACCATCACCCAGTCCGTCGCGGTCTCGGCGCTGGTCACCGTGCTCTGGTTCCTGGTCGGCTACAGCCTGTCCTTCACCACCCACGCCAACGCGGGCCTCAACCAGTTCATCGGCAGCTTCGACGCCGTGACGCTCAACGGGGTGACCAAGGACTCCGCCAACGGCCTGGCCAAGAACATCCCTGAGTTCCTCTACTTCTCCTACCAGCTGACCTTCGCGATCATCACCCCGGCCCTGATCTGCGGCGCCTTCGCCGAGCGGATGAAGTTCTCGGCCCTGCTGCTGTTCAATGCGCTGTGGACCATCTTCGTCTACTCGCCCATCGCCCACTGGGTGTGGGGCGGCGGCTTCCTCGGGACGCTCGGCGTGATCGACTTCGCCGGCGGCTCGGTGGTTCACGTCAACGCCGGGGTCGCGGGCCTGGTCTGCGCCCTGTTCCTGGGACCGCGCCACGGATTCCGGCGGGACAACATGGCGCCGCACAACCTGGTTCTGACCATGATCGGCGCCTCCATGCTGCTGGTCGGCTGGATCGGCTTCAACTCGGGATCCGCCATCGCCGCCGACGGCCTGGCCTCGGTCGCCCTGCTCAACACCATCCTGGCGCCCATGTGCGGGGCCCTGTCCTGGATGGCGGTGGAGTGGATCGATCACAAGAAGCCGACCCTTCTGGGCATGCTCTCGGGCATCGTCGCGGGCCTGGTGGCGATCACCCCGGCCGCCGGCTTCGTCGATCCCAAGGGCGCCTTCATCATCGGCCTGGTCTCCGGCCCGGTCTGCTACGCCGGCGCCATCTGGCTGAAGAACTGGCTCAAGTACGACGACAGCCTCGACGCCTTCGGGGTGCACGGCATCGGCGGCATGGCGGGAGCCCTGCTGACCGGGGTGCTGGCCACCAAGCTGATCAACCCGGCCGGGGCCGACGCCAACATCGTCAAGCAGGCCTTGGGCCTGGGCGCGACCATCGCCTGGAGCGCGGTCGGCACCCTGATCATCCTGTTCATCTGCAAGTTCACCACCGGACTGCGCGTCACCAGGGACGAGGAGATCGAGGGCCTCGACACGGTGCTGCACGGCGAGGCGCTGCACGACTGACCTGACCGACGGCCGGGCCGGCGGCGGCCCCAACCAGAAGAAACCACCCAGGAAGCCCACCCATCACCGGCCGAACGGCCGCGCCTGAAGCCATGCGCCAAGGGCCAAAACAAAGAGGGGATTTGAGATGAGAAACTGGGTGTTCGCGGGCGCTTCCGCCTTGATCCTGGCCGGCGCTGCGGCCCCGGCCCTGGCCGAGGACGCGCCGAAGCTGGCCGTGGCCTGGAACGTGGGCGTGCAGAGCGACTACGTGTTCCGAGGCGTCAGCCAGACCGACTCGGGCGCTTCGGTGTTCGGCGGCGTCGACCTGACCTACGACAAGCTCTACGCCGGCGCCTGGACCTCGAACGTGGACTTCAAGCCCTTTGGCGATCCCAAGACCACCGAGGAGGTCGACCTCTACGCTGGCGTTCGCCCGGTGGTCGGGACGGTAAATCTCGATCTCGGGGTGCAGTACTACGGCTACGCCAACGAGCCGTCCGGCGCCAAGCCGCACTACACCGAGGTCTATGCCAAGGCGACCAAGGCGTTCGGCCCCGCGACCTGGGGCGCGTCGGTCTACTACTCGCCCGAGTTCGGCTACAAGTCCGGGACCGCCTGGTACTACGAAGGCAACCTGGCCTACACGCTGACCAAGAAATGGTCCGCCTCCGGCGCCGTCGGGCGCCAGGTGATCGAAAAGGCCGGCGACTACACCACCTGGAACGCCGGGGCGACCTACGCCATCACCGACCATGTCGGGATTGATCTGCGCTACTACGACACCGACCAGCACGGCTTCGGCGATCCCTACAAGGCTCGCGGTGTCGTCGCACTCAAGGCCACCTTCTAAGAACACGGCGGGCGGCTCCGCGCCGCCCGTCCATCCGCTCAGGGAGTCACCTCGTCCATGAAGAAGATCGAAGCCGTCATCAAACCCTTCAAGCTCGACGAGGTGAAGGAGGCCCTGCAGGAGGTCGGCGTCCAGGGCATGACCGTGCTGGAGGCCAAGGGCTACGGCCGCCAGAAGGGCCACTCCGAACTCTATCGCGGGGCGGAGTACGTCATCGACTTCCTGCCCAAGATCAAGATCGAGGTGGTGGTGTCCGACGACATGGTCCAGGCCGTGATCGACGCCATCACCGCCTCGGCCAAGACCGGCAAGATCGGCGACGGCAAGATCTTCGTCAGCGACGTGCTGGAGGTGGTGCGCATCCGCACCGGTGAGACCGGACCGGCGGCGATCTGAGGCGGTGGGGGAGAAGGTTGCGTCCGTAACCATCTTTCCGACGATTTCTGTCGCCTTTTGGCATCAGAAGCGCCTGTGCCGAAATTTTCTTCCCCTTTTGGCTTGACCGCTGACGCCGCGTCGGGCCATTTGAGACCGAACACGACCGAGGACCGATCTTGACGATCTCGCTGGCCATCGCCGCCGCCTTGCTGACCGCAGCCACCGCTGCGATCCGCGACGCTGCGCGCCGGTCCGGTGGCCTCGGTACCATCTCCATTACGACGACGACCACCACCACCATGCCCCGACGGGCGGGAGTGAGTTAGCGCGCCGGAGCCAGCCTCCAGCCAAACGCCAATCACCCCGCCCGGACCACCGGGCGGGGTTTTTCTTTGCGCCTTCAAGGACCCTGCCAGATGTCGCTTCCCAAGCTCCAGTTCGATCCCGCCCCGCCCCGACCGCAGCTGCGCGCCGTGCGCGCGCCGCTGGGTCCTGTCACCGTGCTCAAGTTCGGCAGTTCGATCCTGAAGGACGCCGCCGACGTGCCCGACGCGGTCTCCGAGATCTATCGCCACGTCCGCCGCGGCGAGAAGGTGGTGGCCGTGGTCTCCGCGCTCAGCGGCCACACCGATCAGCTGCTGGCCCAGGCGCGGCTGCTGGGCGCCGCCCACGACAATGGACACCTGCCGCGCTACGTGGCGCTGGGCGAAGAGAAGGCGGCGTCCCTGCTGGCCATCGGCTGCGACAGGGTGGGCCTGGACTGCCAGTCGCTGTCGGTGAGGGAGCTGGGCATCCTGGCCGACGGAAGCCCTGAGGACGCGGCGCCGGTTCGCCTTGGCTCGGAGGCTCTGTTCGACGCCCTCCAGCGGCACGAGGTCGTGGTGGTGCCGGGCTTCGGCGCGGTGAACGCGCGGGGCCGGGTGGTGCTGCTCGGCCGTGGCGGTTCGGACCTGACGGCGGTGTTCCTGGCCGCGGAGCTGGGGCTCGACCGGGTGCGGCTGCTGAAGGACGTCGACGGGGTCTACGAGGCCGATCCGGCGAAGGCGGAGGTGGCGCGCCGCTACGACCGTCTGGACTGGGCGACGGCGGCGGAGGTCGGCGGCAAGCTGGTGCAGCGTCGGGCGGTGGAGACGGCGCAAGCCCGCGGGGTCGAGATCGAGGTAGCGGCGCTGGGACGCGAGGACTGCAGCGTGATCGGCGAGGCGAACGCCCCGGCGGTTCCGGTCGTGCGCCTGCGAAAACGGCGCGTGGCGGTGGCCGGCTGTGGCGTGGTCGGCGGCGGGGTGCTGCAGCGGCTGCTGGCCCGGCCCGACGCCTATGAGGTGGTCTGCGTGCTGGTGCGCGACCTGAAGAAGGCGCGCGATGTGGAGCTGGACGCCGGCCTGCTGACCGACGATGCGGAGAAGCTGCTGGCTTCGGGCGCCGACGTGCTGATCGAGGCGCTCTCCGAAGGTCCGCCCGCCGAACAGCTGATCCGCAAGGCTCTGGCGAAGGGGCTGGACGTGGTCAGCGCCAACAAACAGGCGCTGGCGGCCGATCTTCCGGGCCTGAAGGCCGCGGCGGAAGAACACGATGCACGCCTGGCCTATTCGGCCGCCGTCGGCGGCGCGGTTCCCATGATCGAGACGCTGAAACGGGCGCGGGCGGCGGGCAAGGTGGCCAGCTTCGAGGGCGTGATGAACGGCACGGTCAACTTCATGCTCGACCGGCTGGACCATGGCGCCTCGTTCGATCAGGCGCTGGACGCGGCCAAGCGGGCCGGCTTCGCCGAGGAGGACTCGTCGTCCGACCTGGAAGGCCGTGACGCAGCCGCCAAATTGCGGCTCTTGGCCTATGAGGCGTTCGGGGCGATCGTGGCGACCAAGGACGTGCCGCTCGAGACCCTGGGTCCGTCCGGCCACAGGCGGGGCGTCAAGCAGCTGGCGCGCTGCCGGCGCGAGGGAGACAGGCTGGTGTCGAGCGTATTTCTGGAGCCGGCTTCCGACCCGCTGTTCGACGACCTCGACGGCGAGCGCAACGCGCTGAAGGTGGTGCTGGAGGATGGACGGGTGTTCGCCTGCCGCGGTCGCGGCGCGGGCCGCTGGCCGACGACCGAGAGCGTGTTGGCCGACCTCGGCGAACTCGACGCCGCTTCCCTGCGAATTTGACGCTCCATGGCCGTCTTCACCCCCGTCAGCCTGGATGAGGCCCGCGCGTTCTTGAGGGGCTACGATCTGGGAGAGGTGCTATCGCTCGACGGCGTGGCGGAGGGGGTAGAGAACACCAACTACCGGCTGGTCACCGAGGCAGGAACCTTCGCGCTCACCCTGTTCGAAAAGCGGGTGTCGCTGGACGCGCTGCCCTTCTACCTCGGCCTGATGGAGCATCTGGCGGCGCGAGGCGTGCCCGCGCCGGCGCCGCGCCGCGACCGGGCGGACCGGATGATCGGGCTGCTGAACAGCCGGGCGGCGGCGGTGGTGGACTGGCTGCCGGGCGCCTGGCTGAGGGCGCCGACGGCGGCGGACCAGGAGACGGCAGGCCGGTCGTTGGCGCAGCTGCACCTGGCATCGGCCGATTTCGCGATGCGGCGGGACAATGACCTCAGCGTCGAAGGCTGGCGGCGCCTGATCGAGCGCTGCGCCTGGCGCGCCAAGGGCACCGACGCGGTGATGCTCAAGGCGCTGGAGGCCGAGACCGCCTGGCTGGAAGACTGCTGGCCGGAGGGCCTGCCCACCGGCGCCGTCCACGCCGATTATTTCCCCGACAATGTGCTGTTCCAGGATGGCCGGGTGGCGGGGGTGATCGACTATTATTTCGCCTGCACCGACGCCTGGGCCTACGACCTGGCCATCGCTCTGTCAGCGTGGGGTTTCGATCCGGGCGGCGCGCCGGATGTGGCGGCGCTGGCCGCGTTTCAGGCCGGATACGAGGCGGTGCGTCCGCTGTTGGTTGAGGATCGCGAAGCCCTGCCGTTGCTATGCCGCGGCGCCGCGGTCCGCTTCACCCTGACCCGCCTGCATGACCGCCTGTTCCACGACCCGAGCTGGATCGTGACGCCCAAGGACCCCGCGCCCTACTTCGCGCGGCTGCAGTGGTATCAGGCCGGTGAGGGCAGGGCGGCGGCGGGGGGCTGAGGCGGCCTCCCCCAATCTGTCATCCCACGGTCTCGCGAAGCGAGATTCGGGGGACCCAGACCACGTTTGATCCTGCTCCCGCCTGACGGACCCCCAGTCGCCTGGGTCCCCCGGATCGGCCTGCGGCCGACCGTGGGATGACAGGAGGGGGAGGATTAGAGCCCCGCCACGGCCGCCCGCGCCGCCGCATAGTCCGCATCGATCACCGTCAGGCGTTCCTCGCGATCGGCGATGCCGCTTACCTGGATAGGCTGTTCCGGCTCGAAGCCGAGCGCGGCGGAGACGAATTCCGGGAACTTGGCGGGGTGGGCGGTGGAGAGCGCGATCACCGGGCCTTCCGAACGATCGAGTTTGCGCGCGGCGGCCAGCGCCACGGCGGTGTGGGGGCAGATGACCCGCCCGTACGCCTTCCACGCGTGGCGGATTTCCCCGGCGGTTTCGGTGTCGTCGACGGAGACGGCGCCGACCTCGTCGCGCGTGGCCTTGAGCACGGCGGGAGGCAGATCCACCGACCCCTCGCGGGCGAAGGTCTCGAACAGCTCGCCGGTCAGATCGGCGTCGCGGCCCGAGGCTTCGAACACCAGGCGCTCGAAGTTGGACGGGGCCTGGACGTCCATGCTGACGCTGGCGGTGGGGGCGGCGGAACGGCGCACGTAGCGGCCCTCGTTCAGGGCGCGGGCCAGGGCATCGTTCGAGTTGACGGCGGCGGTGAAACGCCCGGTCGGCAGGCCCATGCGCTTTGCGGCCAGGCCGGCGAAGGCGTCGCCGAAGTTGCCGGTGGGGATCACGAAGCGTGGGGCGCGGTCGGGTCCGCCCAGCGCTATGGCGGCGGCCAGATAATAGGGGATCTGCCCCGCCAGCCGCCCCCAGTTGATGGAGTTGACCGAACTCAGGCGCGTACCCTCGCGCAGCGTCTCGTCGGCGAGCAGCTGTTTCACCAGCCGCTGGCAGTCGTCGAAGTCGCCGCGCACCGCCAGGTTCAGGACGTTGGGCGCGTCGGTGGTGGTCATCTGCCGGCGCTGCACCGGCGAGACGCGGCCGAGCGGATGCAGGACCACCAGCTTGACCCGCTCGGCGCCCGCGAAGGCGCGTACGGCCGCGGCGCCGGTGTCGCCGCTGGTGGCGGTGAGCAGGGTCAGGCGTTCGCCGCGCTGGCCCAGCGCCGCTCCGGTGAGCGGCGCCATCATCTGCATGGCGCAGTCCTTGAACGCCGCGGTGGGGCCGTGGAACAGCTCCAGCAGCCACAGGTTCGGCTCCAGTTCGACCAGGGGCGTGGCGGCTTTGTGATGGAAGGTGTCGGTGATCCGCTTCGCCGCCGCCGCATAGGCCGCCGCGGGCAGGCTGTCGCCGCCGAAGGCCGCCAGCACCTGTTCGGCGATGGCCGCATAGGGTTGAGAGGCCAGGCCCCTCAGCCGCGCCGCGTCCCACTGCGGCCAGGCCTTGGGCAGGTAGAGGCCGCCGTCCGGCGCCATGCCGCGCAGCAGGGCCTCGGCGAAGTCGGTCTCGCTCGCCCGGCCGCGGGTGGAAAGATAGATCACGGCCGCACCTGTCCCTTGCCCCGCACGACGTATTTGTAGGTGGTCAATTGCTCGGCGCCGACGGGGCCGCGGGCGTGCAGTTTGGAGGTCGAGATGCCGATCTCGGCGCCGAAGCCGAACTCGCCGCCGTCGGCAAACTGGGTCGAGGCGTTGATCAGCACGATGGCGCTGTCGACGAGGGCGGCGAAGCGCTCGGCCGCCGCGGCGTCCTCGGTCACGATCGCGTCGGTATGGCCGGAGCCGTAAGCCCCAATGTGGGCGGCCGCCTCTTCGACGCCGTCCAGGACGCGGACCGCCAGGATCGGCGCGAGGTATTCGGTGGTCCAGTCGGTCTCGGTCGCGGGCTTCGCGTCGGGGATCAGGGCGCAGGTCTCCGCGTCGCCCCGCAGCTCACAGCCGGCCGCGATCAGGTCCGCGGCGATGGCGGGAAGCAGGGAAGCCGCGACGGCGCGGTCCACCAGCAGGGTCTCCGTGGCGCCGCAGACCGAGACGCGGCGCATCTTGGCGTTCAGGGCGATGGCCCGCGCCTTTTCCGGATCAGCGGCGGCGTGGATGTAGGTGTGGCACAGGCCCTCGAGATGGCCGAGCACCGGGGCGCGGGCCTCGGCCTGGACGCGGGCGACCAGGCTCTTGCCGCCGCGTGGGATGATCAGGTCGATGGCGCCGTCGAGGCCGGAGAGGATATGACCCACGGCGTCGCGGTCGGCGGTGGGGACCAGCTGCACCGCGCCGGCAGGGAGGCCCGCGGCCTCCAGCCCTTCGACGATAGCGAGGTGGATCGCCAGCGAACTCTCCAGCGCCTCGGAGCCGCAGCGCAGGATCACGGCGTTGCCGGAGCGGATGGCCAAGGCGGCGGCGTCGGCGGTGACGTTGGGCCGGCTCTCGTAGATCACCGCCAGCACGCCGATGGGGACGCGGACGCGCGCGATGTCAAGGCCGTTGGGCGGGGTCCAGCGGGCGAGTTCGGCGCCCGGCGGATCGGGGATCTGGGCCACGATTTCCAGGCTGTCGGCGATGGCGTCGATCCCGCGCGCATCGAGGCGCAGCCGATCGATCAGGGGTTCGCTCAGCCCGAGCGCACGGCCGGTGGCGATGTCGCGCTCGTTGGCCGCGAGCACAGCGGCCGAGCAGGAATGCAGGGCGCCGGCCATGGCGCGGATGGCGCGGGTGCGCTGTTCGGCCGGGGCCTGGGCCAATTCGCGGGCGGCGGCGCGGGCACGGACGCCCATGGCCTGCATGCTGGCGGCGAGATCGTCCGGGCGAGAGGTGGCGGCGGGGGTCACGGGCGGCTGCGGTCGTTGTCGTCGGCGATCCGCACAAGATCGTCGCGATGGATGAGTTCGGGGCGGCCCTTGTAGCCCAGAAGCCCCTCGATTTCAGGACTTCTGCGCCCGCGGATGCGATCGACTTCGGAAGCTTCGTAGTTGATCAGCCCCAGCGCCAGGTCGCGCCCGGCCAGGTCGCGCACCAGCACGCAGTCGCCCTTCTTGAAACGACCCTCCGCGCCGGTGACGCCGGACGGCAGCAGGCTCTTGCCGGCCACGAGCGCGGTGACGGCGCCGGCGTCGACGCTCAGCACTCCGCGCGGGGCGAGGGAGCCCGCGATCCACTGTTTGTATGCGGCCCTGGGCGAGCCGGTCGCGGTGATCAGGGTGGCGGGGCCGCCCTGTTCGATGGCTTCGATCGGGGAGGGGCGCAGGCCCCGGGCGATGATTGTGGCGCAGCCTGCCGCGCGGGCGATGTCGGCGGCCAAGAGCTTGGTGGCCATGCCGCCGGTGCCGACCCGGGCCTCGGCGTTGGCGCCGCCGGCCATGGCGCGGATCTCGTCGCTGAGGGCATCGACGACCTCGAGGCGGACCGCGTTCGGATCGCGGCGCGGGTCGGCGGTGTAGAGGCCGTCGACGTCGGAAAGCAGCACCAGCACCTCGGCCTGGGCCAGCTGGCCGGTGCGCGCGGCGAGCCGGTCATTGTCGCCGTACTTGATCTCCTCGGTGGCCACCGTGTCGTTCTCGTTGACGATGGGCAGCGCCCCGAGCTTCAGCAGCGCCTCCATGGTCGCGCGCGCGTTCAGCCAGCGGCGGCGGCTCTCGGTGTCGTCGCGGGTGAGCAGGATCTGGGCGGGCGCGATGCCGTGGGGCTCCAGCGCCTCTTCCCAGGCCCGCATCAGGATCGACTGGCCGGCGGCGGCCGCCGCCTGCTTCTCGTCCAGGCGCTTGGCGCGGGCGGTCAGGCCCAGGCGCCGGCGGCCGAGCGCGACCGCGCCGGAGGAGACCAGCACCACCTGCCGCCCGCTGGCGCGAACCCGGGCGATGTCGGCGGCGAGCGAAGCCAGGCGCTCGCGATGGGCGCCGCCGGTGGCCTCGTCGATGACCAGGGAGGAGCCGACCTTGACGACTAAGCGTTTGGCCAGGCGCACGGCCTCGGCCGCCGAGCGCGCGCGCCCCGCGTGTCCGTCTGCTGCGCCCTTCGACCGGCCGTCCGCCATGACCCCTTGATCGCCTCGCTCTTGCGAACCATCTTGTTACACTGTAGTAGCACAACACTCAACTGGTACGAAGCGCGCGATCATGATTTTTCACGCCCCCGACCGAAGCGCCTCCGAGGCCGCCCAGCGCGACCTGCATGAGGCATTCCTGTGCCTCAAGACGCGCGAGGAGGTGCAGACCTTCCTGGCCGACCTGTGCACGCCGTCCGAAATCCGCGCCTTCGCTGAGCGCTGGCAGGTGGCGCGCTTGCTGGACGAGGGGGGGAAGTCGTATCGCGAGGTCGCGGAGGCGGCCGGGGCGTCAACCACAACGGTGGTGCGCGTCGCGCGCTTCCTGAAGGAAATGCCCTATCAGGGCTATCGGCTGGTCCTGGATCGGCTGAAGAGGAAACGGTCATGAGTGAACTTCGCCTTCGCATCGCGGTCCAGAAGAGCGGCCGCCTGGCCGACCGCAGCCTCGATCTGGTGCGCGACGCGGGCTTGCGCATCCTGAAGGGCCACAACGACCTGCTCTACCGGGTCGAGAACTATCCGATCGACCTGCTGCGCGTGCGCGACGACGACATCCCGACCTTCGTCGCCCAGGGCGTGGCCGACTTCGGCATCGTCGGCCAGAACGTGATCGAGGAGCACTCGCCCCACGGCAAGCCGCCGCCGGAAGAGGTGATGCCGCTGGGCTTCGGCCGCTGCGACCTGAAGATCGCCGTGCCGGACAGCTTCGACTGGAAGGGATCGAAGTCGCTGCAAGGCCTAACGATTGCAACGTCGTACCCTATTGTTCTGGCCAAATATCTGAAACAGGAAGGCGTCAGCGCCGACATCGTCGAGATGCAGGGCGCGGTCGAGGTGGCCCCGCGCCTGAAGATGGCCGACGCCATCTGCGACCTGGTCTCCACGGGCGCCACGCTGGAGGCGAATGGCCTGAAGGCCGTGGCCCCGGTCCTGAGAAGCGAGGCGGTGCTGATCCGCGCGCCGCGCCCGATCGCGGAAGAGCTGCAGCACCTGGCCGACAGCGTGGTGGCGCGCTTCCGGGGCGTGGTCGCCTCCCAGGGCGCCAAGTACGTGATGATGAACGCGCCGCGCTCGGCGCTGCAGGCCATCTCCGACATCCTGCCCGGCGCCGGGGCGCCGACGGTGACGCCGCTCGCCGGCCGCGACGACGCGGTGGCGGTCCACGCGGTTTGCCAGGAATCGGTGTTCTGGGAGACGCTGGAGCGGCTCAAGGCGGCCGGGGCGTCCGCGATCCTGGTCCTGCCCATCGAAAAGATGATGTGAGGCGGGGATGAAACGCTTCGACTGGGCGCGGATTTCGCCCGATCAGCGCGCCGAGGCCCTGGCCCGACCGCAGCAGCGGCGCGGCGCCAAGGTGGGCAAGGTCGTGCGCCGCATCTTCCAGGAGGTCGAGCGCGAGGGCGAGGCGGCGGTCATCCGCTGGTCCGAGGCCCTGGACGGCCATCCGCCGGAGCGGCTGGAGCTGACCCCGAAACGGGTGGACGCCGCGCGCAAGGCCCTGTCGGTGGAGGACCTGCAGGCGCTGGAGCTCGCGGTCGGCAATGTGCGGCGCTACCACGAGGCCATCAAGCCACAGGACCAGACCGTCGAACCGGGACCAGGCCTGCGCTGCACGCGGGTCTGGCGGCCCATCTCGCGCTGCGGCCTCTATGTGCCGGGCGGAACGGCGCCCCTGTTCTCCACCCTGATCATGCTGGCGGTCCCGGCCGCCGTGGCCGGCGTGCCTGAGCGCATCGCGGTGACGCCGCCGAGCCGCGAGGACGGGCCGCACCCGATGATGATCGCCGCGGCCGCCGCTTCCGGCCTCGACGCCCTGTGGATCGTGGGCGGCGCCCAGGCTATCGCGGCCCTGACCTACGGCGCGGGCGTGCCCCGGGCGGACAAGATCTTCGGTCCCGGCAACGCCTATGTGGCCGAGGCCAAGCGCTATGCCGCCGAGCTCCCGGGCGGACCAGGCATCGACCTGCCGGCGGGGCCCAGCGAGCTGATGGTCATCGCCGATGACGCCGCCGATCCGGCCATCGTGGCCGCCGACCTGCTGAGCCAGGCCGAGCACGACCCGGACGCCCAGGTGGTGCTGGTCGCCACTTCCGCAGACCTGATCGAGGCTGTGGCGCGCGAACTAGAGAGCCAGGTCGGCCTGCTGCCGCGCGCCGCCATCGCCCGCAAGAGCCTGGCCGAGGCCCGCGCCCTGCTGGTGCGCTCGGACGCGGAGGCCTGCGACGTGGCCAACGCCTATGCGCCGGAACACCTGTCGCTGCAGCTGGAGGACCCCGCCGCGGTGCTGGCCGGGATCGTCAGCGCCGGCACGGTGTTCGTCGGCCGCTGGGCGGCGGAAACCTTCGGCGACTATGTCTCCGGACCCAGCCATGTGCTGCCGACCGACGGCGCCGCGAAGACCTTCTCCGGAGTCAATGTCGCTTCCTTCATGACCAGCTTCGTGATCCAGGAAGCCACCCGCGAGGGCGCGCAGGGCATTGCGCCCGCCGCCGCCCGCATGGCGCGCCTGGAAGGGCTCGAGGCCCACGCCCGCGCCGCCGACGCCCGGATCGCCGCCCAATGAACTCCCCGTTCCCGCCGCTTGTCCCCGGAGGCGAAGGCCTCGACCGCCTGCCCGCCGAGCCGGAGGCGCTGCGCTGGCGCATGGCCGAGGTCTATGGCGTGCGCGAGGACCAGGTGCTGCCGATCCGCGGACCGTCCCACGGGCTGGAGCTGATCTATCGCTACTATGTCCGCGCCGGCGCCAAGCAGGTGGCGTGGAACTCCGCGCCGGTGTTCGCCGAGCCGCTGGCGGCCCTATACGGCTTCGAGGTGGTTGAGGACCCGCTGCTGGGCGCCGACTTCATGGTCGAGGCCTCGCCGGGCGACTCGATCGGCGGGGTCGCGGACGAGGCCTTCGTTGAAGCCTATCTCGGCTACGGCTCGCTGGACCTGCTGGTGGTCGACGAGACCGGCATCGAGTTCACCGACGCCCGCTCGCTCGCCGGGCTTGCGGTCGAACGCGAAGACCTGGTGGTGCTGCGCTCCCTCTCGCTGGCCTACGGCCTGGCCGGCGCGCCTTGCGGCGCCCTGATCGCCTCGCCGGCCCTGATCGAGCGCTTCTCCAACTGGATGGAGCCGGATGCGCTCTCGACGCCCGTGGTGCGGCTCGCCGAAGCCGCCCTGTCGCCGTCTCGGGCGCTGGCGACCCTGGCGCGGGTGGATCGGGTCAAGAACGAGCGCGCGCGCCTGGTGGAGGCCCTGGCCGACGCTCCGTTGCTGCGCAGCGTCAATCCTGGCGAAGGTCCCTATGTCTTCGTGGTCTGCGAGGATCTGCGCGCCGCGGGGACCGCCCTGATCGGGCTGCAGGTCGATCACGACTGGTGCGAGGCCCTGGGCGCCGACGGTCTCAGGATCAGCGTCAGCGCCTCGCCCGAGATCAACGACCGGACGCTTGTCGCCCTGGGCGTGGCGGTGCAGAGCCGCCCGCGGCGCGTCGCCGAGGTCAGCCGCGACACCAAGGAGACGAAGATCGCGGTCTCGGTCGATCTGGACACGCCCGGCCGGGTCAAGGCCGTGACCGGCGTCGGCTATTTCGACCACATGCTGGAGCAGATCGCCTTCCATGGCGGCTTCTCGCTGGAGCTCTCATGCGAGGGTGACCTGCACATCGACACCCATCACACCATCGAGGACTGCGCCCTGGCTTTCGGCACGGCGCTGAAGCAGGCGCTGGGCGACCGGCGCGGCATCGCTCGCTTCGGCTTCCTGCTGCCGATGGACGAGACCGAAGCCAAGGTGTCGATCGACCTGGGCGGGCGGCCCTTCAGCGTGTTCAAGGGTGAGTTCAAGTCAGCCCTGCTGGGCGAATACCCCACCGAGATGACCGCCCACGTATTCCGCTCGCTGGCCGAGACCCTGGGCGCCGCCATCCATGTCGAGGTCACCGGCGAGAACGACCACCACAAGACCGAGGCCTGCTTCAAGGCCTTCGGCCGCGCCCTGCGCCAGGCGATCCGCATCGAGGGCTCCGAAGTCCCGTCGACCAAGGGCGTGATCTGATGGGCGTCGCCGTGGTCAATCTGGGGGTGGGCAACACGGCGTCGATGCTGTTCGCCCTGGAGCGGCTGGGCGCCGATCCGGTTCTGACCCAGGACGCCCGGGTCATCGCCGAGGCGGAGCGGGTGATTATGCCCGGCGTCGGCGCCGCCGCCTACGCCATGGAGCGGATGGCTGCGCTGGGGCTGGTGGAGACGCTGAAGGCCTTTCCCCGTCCGCTGATCGGCGTCTGCCTGGGCCAGCAGCTGCTCTACGACGGCAGCGAGGAGGGCGACGCCGTCAGCCTTGGCCGCATCCCCGGCCGGGTGCGCCGGATCGAGCCCGCCTCTGATCGGCCCGTGCCCCACATGGGCTGGAACGACATCCGCATCGATAGGGACGACCCCCTGCTCGAGGGCGTCAAGGACGGCGCCTACGTCTATTTCGTCCACTCCTTCGCCTGCCCGGTGGGAGAGCTGACCCTGGCCTCGACCGACTACGGCGGCCGTTTCTCGGCTGTGGTGCGCCAGGGCAAGGCCTGGGGCTGCCAGTTCCACCCCGAACGGTCGTCCAAGGCCGGCGCGCGAATCCTGAAGAACTTTCTGGAGCTTCCATGCTGATCTACCCCGCCATCGATCTTCAGGACGGGCGCTGCGTGCGGCTGATGCATGGCGATTTCGACGCCGCGACCGTCTACGACGACGACCCGTTCGCGCGGCTGCAGGCCTTCGCCGACGACGGCGCGCGCTGGGTGCACGTGGTGGACCTCGACGGCGCCAAGGCCGGCTCCCCCGCCCAACACGCCCTGATCGGCGCCATGGCCGCCAGCAGCCTGCTGCGCATTCAGACCGGCGGCGGCGTGCGTTCCCGTGAGGACTTGGCGCGGCTGCTGGAGGCGGGCGCGGAGCGGGTGGTGGTGGGTTCCGCCGCCGTGCAAAGGCCGGCCGAGGTGCAGGCCTGGATCGACGAGTTCGGCCGCGACCGCATCTGTCTGGCGCTGGACGTCAAGCCGATGGGCGAGGGCTGGGAGGTGGCCATCAAGGGCTGGACCGAGGGATCGGGCGTCAGTCTCGACCAGGCCCTGGCCCTCTATCCGGAAGGCAAGGTGCGCCACATCCTGATCACCGACGTCTCGCGCGACGGCGCCATGCTGGGCCCGAACAAGCTGCTGCTGGCCGACCTGATCGCCAAGCGGCCCGACCTGGAGATCCAGGCCTCGGGCGGGGTCGCCACCCTGGAGGACGTCGAGGCCCTGCGCTGGGGCGGCGCGGCGGGCGTGATCATCGGCCGGGCGCTCTACGAGGCGCGCTTCACGCTCGCGGAGGCCATCGGTGCTGGCTAGGCGGATCATCCCCTGTCTCGACGTCAAGGACGGCCGCGTGGTCAAGGGCGTGCGCTTCCGCGACCACGAGGACATCGGCGACCCGGTGGCGCTCGCCGCCCGCTACCGCGACGAGGGCGCCGACGAGGTGGTGTTCTACGACATTACCGCCTCGGCGGAGGACCGCCGGCTGGACTACGGCTGGGTGCGCGACGTGGCCTTCGAACTCGACATCCCCTTCTGCGTGGCCGGCGGCATCCGCTCGGTCGCTCAGGCGGTCGGCTGCCTGGAGAACGGCGCCGACAAGGTCTCGATCAATTCCCCGGCGCTGGAGCGGCCCGAGCTGATCGAAGAGATGGCACGCACCTGCGGCTCCCAGTGCGTGGTGGTCGGCGTCGACAGCTTCGAGGCCGAAGGGACCTATGTCGTGCACCAGTATACCGGCGATCCGGAGCGCTCGCGCGCGGCCGGCCGCAGCACCCTGGACTGGATCGTGGAGGCGGAAGGTCGCGGCGCCGGCGAGATCGTGCTCAACTGCATGAACCGCGACGGCGTGCGCCAGGGCTATGACGTGGTCCAACTGCGGGCCGCGCGCGACCGGCTCAACATTCCGCTGGTGGCGTCGGGTGGGGCTGGGGCGGTCGAGCACTTCACCGAGGTGTTCGAGCGGGCGGATGTCTCCGGCGCCCTGGCCGCCAGCGTGTTCCACAAGAAGGTGCTGTCCATCCCGGACCTGAAGGCGGACCTGCGCGCCGCGGGCGTGGAGGTGCGGCTGTGACCAGCCTGGATATTTCAAAGATCGACTTCGCCAAGGGCGCCGGCCTGGTTCCGGCCATCGTGCAGGACGCGGCGACCCTGCAGGTGCTGATGCTCGCCTACATGGACGAGGCGGCTTTGAAGGAGACGCTGGAGAGCGGGGAGGCGACCTTCTTCTCCCGCTCGCGCGGCGGACGCTGGCGCAAGGGCGAGACCTCGGGGCATCGGCTGAAGGTCATTTCGGTGACGCCCGACTGCGACGGCGACACCCTGCTGGTGCTGGCCGAGCCGATGGGGCCGGCCTGCCATCTGGAAACGACAAGCTGCTTCGGCGCCGACGATGCGCCGGGGCTGGGGCGGCTGGCGCGGCTGGAGCAGACCATCGCCGAACGGGCCGCCGCCGATCCGGAAGAGAGCTGGACCGCCAAGCTGTTGGCCCAGGGTCCCAAGCGGGCGGCGCAGAAGGTGGGCGAGGAGGGCGTGGAGACGGCGCTGGCCGGCGCGGCCGGGGACGTGGCCGAACTGCGCGAGGAATCCGCCGACCTGATCTATCACCTGATGGTGCTGCTCAAGGCGCGCGGCGTCGCGTTCCAGGCGGTGCTGGACGTGCTGACGCGCCGGGCGTCCAAGCCGTGAGCGGCAAGCTTCCCGAACCCAAGCCCGGCATCCTCGACATCGCCCACTACGTTCCGGGCAAGGCGAAGATCGAGGGCATAGCCAGGCCCATCAAGCTGTCGGCCAACGAGAATGCGCTGGGCTGCAGCCTCGTGGCGCGCGAGGCCTATCTGAAGGCGTCGCGGGAGCTGAACCTCTATCCCGACACCCGCGGCGACGAGCTGCGCGCGGCGATCGCGGAGATCCATGGCCTGGACCCCGCGCGTCTGATCTTCGGCTGCGGTTCGGACGAACTGTTCCAGCTGGCCTGCCAGACCTATCTCGAGCCCGGGGACAATATCGTTCAACCCGCCCACGGCTTCGCGGCCTGGGCGATCGCGGCCAGAGCTGCGGGGGCGCAGGTGATCGATGCGCCGGAAACCGAACTGACCGTCGACGTCGACGCCATGCTGGCGGCGGTGAACGATCGCACCCGCATCGTCTTTGTCGCCAATCCGGCCAACCCGACCGGGACAATGCTGCCGGCCTCGGAGATCGCGCGCCTGCACGTCGGTCTGCCGGAGAACGTGCTGTTCCTGCTTGACGGCGCCTACGCCGAATACGCCCAGGGCCTGGAGGGCTTCGACGAGGGCATGGGTCTGGCGAAGGACGCACCCAACATCCTGGTCACCCGAACCTTCTCCAAGATCTTCGGCCTGGCGGCGCTGCGCATCGGCTGGGGCTATGGGCCGACCTCGGTGATCGGGGCCATGGACCGCATCCGCCTGCCGTTCAACGCCGCACGGCCGGCCCAGATCGCGGCCCTTGCCGCCCTGTCCGATCCGGATTTCGTGACCCGCTCGGTCGCGCACGTCCGGCGCTGGCTGCCGCGCCATGCCGAGACCGCTCGCGCGCTCGGGCTTCAACCGGTCCCATCGGCGACCAATTTCACGACCATACGGTTCCCGGACGCCCCGGCGGCGGAGGCCGGCCTGGCGCGCGCCGGCCTGATCGTTCGGGGGCTGAAGGGCTACGGCCTGCCGGACCATCTGCGTATCACGGTCGGGACGGACGCGGAGAACGAGGCGCTGCTGGCGGCGCTGGAGGGGCTGTTCAGCCGCCCCTGAGCACGGCGTCCAGGAATCCGAACACGTCCGCGCTCCAGATCGGCACGCCGCCGCGCACCGCGAAGCCGCCGTGGCCCTGCATGGGGGTGGTCCCGAAGGCCGGGTAGAGTTTCGCCTGGTTGGGCGGGCCCTTGGCGCGGATGATCGGGCCCAGGACCTCGCTGGGGCCGGTCGAGAAATCGTTGGCGGCCTGGGCCAGGAAGACCGGCGCCCTGGTGTTCTCCGCGGCCCTTCGCAGCCGCGCGCGCAGCTCCGGATTTCCCCAGGACATGGCGCCGGGCGCGAACACCACGAAGGCCCGAACGCCCAGACCCTTCTCGGCCGAGAGCAGGGTCTGGATGCCGCCGTAGGAGACGCCGGTCATCACCAGTCGGCGCGAATCGACGCCGGGTTGGCTCCGCAGCCAGTCGACCGCGCCCACGACGTCGAGATTGTAGGCTTCGTGCAGGGCGACGCTCCGGCGACGCCAGCCGGAGGGATCGCTGCCGCGCGCCTGCTTCTCCAGGTCCACGATGTAGTCGCCGGCCGAGGCCCCGTGGCCATGGCGCTGGAAGGCGAAGAAGGCGTAGCCGTGGGCCAGATAGGCGCGCGCCAGGTCCGGCGGGCCGCAGGGGGCGGGATCCTTCTCGCTGCCGTGGTTGTAGATCACGGTGGGGAAGGGGCCCTTGCCGGCCGGCAGCATCAGGCAGCCGTGCAGATCGTGGCCGTTCGCCGAGAACACCACATGCCGTCCGTCCGGCGCCGGTTGACTGTGGACCGCGCAGGCCAGGGCCATCAGGGTGAGCACCGCGCCCGCCAGAATCCGCCGCATGATCGACCTCCCCGTCTTTCCGGACTAACGCGCCGGCCCTTCGAATTCCGCCGTTCCGCGAGGCATCGGTTGACGCCGCCTCCCGTTGCTGGCTTGTCTGTCCCGTCGCCGGGCGTCCTACCGGCGGCGCCGCAAGCGGCCGCGTCAGAGCTGCTGCGGAGCTCGCACAGGGAGTGTACGCGTGTCCAAGAAGGCCGTCCCGGGGCTCGATCCAGCTCCGACCCGCCACCGTGGTCTGATCAAATGGGTGGGCCAGATCGCGGCCCTGACCAAGCCGGACCGCGTGGTCTGGTGCGACGGCTCCGAGGCCGAGCTCAAGCGGCTGACCGACGAACTGGTCGAGGCCGGCACGCTCAAGCGCCTGAACCCGGACAAGCGCCCCAATTCCTTCTACGCCGCCTCGGACCCGAAGGACGTCGCACGCGTCGAGTCGCGCACCTTCATCTGCTCGGCCGATCAGGAAGACGCCGGCCCGACCAATAACTGGGCCGAGCCCACCGAGATGCGCGCCAAACTGGACGCGCTGTTCGACGGCTGCATGCGCGGGCGCACCATGTACGTGGTGCCCTTCTGCATGGGCCCGCTGGGCTCGCCCTTCTCGGCCATCGGGGTCGAGGTCACCGACAGCGCCTATGTGGCGGCCTCCATGCGCATCATGACCCGCATGGGCAAGGGCGCGCTGGAGGAGTTGGGCGAGGACGGCTTCTTCGTCCCGGCGGTCCATTCCCTGGGCGCGCCGTTGGCTGACGGCCAGGCGGACGTGCCGTGGCCTTGCAACCAGACCAAGTACATCGTGCATTTCCCCGAGACGCGGGAGATCTGGTCCTACGGCTCCGGCTATGGCGGTAACGCCCTGCTGGGCAAGAAGTGCTACGCCCTGCGCATCGCCTCGGTGATGGCGCGCGATGACGGCTGGCTGGCCGAGCACATGCTGATCCTGAAGCTGACTTCGCCCAAGGGCGTGGTGAAGTACGTGGCCGCCGCCTTCCCCAGCGCCTGCGGCAAGACCAACCTGGCCATGCTGCAGCCCACCCTGAAGGGCTGGAAGGCCGAGACCATCGGCGACGACATCGCCTGGATGCGCTTCGGTCCCGACGGGCGGCTCTACGCGGTCAATCCGGAATACGGCTTCTTCGGCGTGGCGCCGGGGACCAGCCATGCGACCAACCGCAACGCCATGGCGACGCTGACCGAAAACACCATCTTCACCAACGTGGCGATGACCGAGGACGGCGACGTCTGGTGGGAGGGAATGACGCCCGAGGCGCCCGCGCGCCTGACCGACTGGACCGGTCAGGACTGGACCCCCGACGCGGGCCGCCCGGCCGCCCACCCCAACGCGCGCTTCGCCGCCCCCGCCGCCCAGTGCCCGACCATCGCGGGCGAGTGGGAAGACCCCGCCGGCGTGCCGATCTCCGCCATCCTGTTCGGCGGCCGCCGCGCCAGCGCCGTGCCGCTGGTGGTCGAGGCCTTCGACTGGAAGCATGGGGTGTTCCTGGCCTCGAACGTGGCCTCGGAAGGCACGGCGGCGGCCGAGAACGCCATCGGCGAACTGCGCCGCGACCCGTTCGCGATGCTGCCCTTCTGCGGCTACAACATGGGCGACTACTTCGCCCACTGGCTGTCGATGGGCGAGCGCACCGAGCCTGAGAAGCTGCCGCGCATCTATTTCGTCAACTGGTTCCGCAAGGACGAGAACGGCAAGTACGTCTGGCCGGGCTTCGGCGAAAACAGCCGCGTTCTCAAATGGATCGTCGAACGTCTTGAGGGCGAGGCGGAAGCCCAGGCAACACCCATCGGCCATGTGCCGACCCTGGCGTCGCTGGACCTGAGCGGCCTGAACCTGAGCGAGGAGCACATGGGCCTGCTGCTCAGCGTCGACCGCAAGGTCTGGAAGGAGGAGGCGGCCCTGATCCCCGCCGCCTACGAGAAGTTCGGCGCGCGCCTGCCCCAGGCCCTGTGGCGCGAGCACCAGAACCTGGTCGAACGCCTCGAGCGCTGGCCCGCGGGCATGACCGGCATCGGGCGCATGGTCCGAGAGGGCGAGCTCTCGAAGCGCAGCGCCTGGGCCGACTCGTAAGGCTCTAGATCGCCACCTGCGCGCCCATCTCCACCGCCCGGCCCGCGGGAATCTGGAAGTAGGTCGTCGGGTCCGTGGCGTTCTTGGACAGGAACATGAACAGCCGGTCCTGCCAGGCCGGCATCTCCGAGCGGGCGGAGCGCACCAGGGTCCGGCGGCTCAGGAAGTAGGACGTCTCCATCGGCGGACACTTCAGGCCCCGGCCGCGCGCGTCGTGCAGGGCCTTGGGTACGTTGGGCGTCTCCATGTAGCCGAAGTTCAGCACCACCTTGGCGAAGTCGGGCGCGGCCCAGGTCAGGCTGAGGCGGTCCGCCTCCTCGACCGTGGGGGAGGTCGTCGCCTTCACCGTGACCATGACGTTGTGCTGGTGCAGCACCTTGTTGTGCTTGAGATTGTGCATCAGGGCCACGGGCGCGACGTCCGGGTCCGAGGTCAGGAACACCGCCGTGCCCGGCGCGCGGAACACCCGCTCCGGCTTGATGGTCGGCAGAAGCTCCGCGATGGTGAGGCTCTCGCGCGCGGTCTTGGCGGTGAGCGCGCCGGTGCCTCGCACCCAGGTCCACATCACAAGGCACAGGGCCCCGCCCAGGGTCAGGGGAACCCAGCCGCCTTCGACGATGCGCAGCGCATTGGCGCCGAAGAAGGTCACGTCCAGCGCCAGGAACGGCGTGATCGCAGCCACCGCGCCCCACAGGGGCCATTTCCAGAAGTGCCGCGCCACGATGAAGGCCAGGCAGGTGGTGACCACCATCGTGCCGGTCACCGCGATCCCATAGGCCTGGGCCAGGGCGGTGGAATTGCGGAAGGCGAGCGCCATGAACAGCACGCCCACGAACAGGAAGCCGTTGATGCGGCCGATATAGATCTGGCCAGCCTGCTCGCCGGAAGTCTGGCGGATGTCCATGCGTGGCAAGAGGCCCAGCTGAATGGCCTGCTGGGTGAGCGAGAAGGCGCCGGTGATCACCGCCTGGCTGGCGATGATGGTGGCGATGGTGGCCAGCACCACCAGCGGCGCGCGGACGAGGCCCGGCGCCATGATGAAGAACCAGTCGTCGTTGACGAAGGCGGTATGGGCCGCCTGGGCCTGGGACAGGTGGTTCAGCGCCAGCGCGCCCTGGCCGAAATAGTTGAGCAGCAGCGACGGGAACACCAGCAGCAGCCAGCCGGTCTGGATCGGCTTCCTGCCGAAATGGCCCATGTCGGCGGTCAGGGCTTCGGCCCCGGTGACGGTCAGGAACACGGCGCCCAGCGCCAGCAGGCCCACGACCCCGTGGGTGGCGACGAACTTCAGGCCGTAGACCGGATTGGCGGCGGCCAGGATCGAGAGGTCGTCCTTGATGTGCATGACGCCCAGCACGCCGATGGAGACGAACCACAGGATGCAGATGGGACCGAACCAGCCGGCGACCCTGGCGGTGCCGCGCGACTGCACCATGAACAGCAGCGTCAGGATCACGGTCGACACGATCAGGATGTGGGAGGTGTGCACACCCGACAGCTGGGGCAGGGTTTTCAGGCCTTCCACCGCCGAGAGCACCGAGATCGCCGGGGTGATGACGGAGTCCCCGTAGAACAGCGCCGCGCCCATGGCGCCGAGCGCAAACAGGATCAGGGTGCGCTTCTGCATGGCCTTTTCAGCCAGGGCCATCAGGGACAGGACCCCGCCCTGGCCCTCGTTGTCGGCGCGCATCAGGAAGCCGACGTACTTGATGGTCACGATCAGCATCAGCGCCCACAGCGCCAGCGACAGCACGCCCAGGATCTCGGGGCGGCCGATGTGCGAACCGGACTGCTCGAGCGCGGCGTGGAAGGCGTAGAGCGGGCTGGTGCCGATGTCGCCGAAGACCACGCCCAGGGCGCCGACGGTCAGGGCCCAGAACTGGGCGCGGCTGGGAGTGGCCTCGGCGTGAGCGCCGGATGACAGCGGTCTGGCCGGTGCGGTCAGACGACGGCGCAGCCACCAGGCAGCGACCTGCAGGCGATCCGAGAGGGTTTGGGGAAGATGGGCCCGCGGCTCTGCGATGCTCATGAACGATGACCTCGAAACATCTGGCGCGAGCCTCTAGCGCCGATCACGCGGCAAATCGATAGCCAACGCCCGGTTCCGTCAGAATCAAAGCGGGGCGGGCGGGGTCGGTCTCCAGCTTCTGGCGCAGCTGGCCGACGAAGACGCGCAGGTACTGGACGTCGTGTTCGTGGGCCGGGCCCCAGACGGCGGTGAGCAGCTGACGGTGCGTGAGCACCTTGCCGCCGCCCTCGGCCAGGCGCGCCAGCAGGTCGTACTCCTTGGGCGAGAGCCGGACCGTCTCCCCCGACAGGCTGACCCGCCGGTTCACCAGATCGATCTCCAGCGGGCCGGACTTGATCACCGGCTCGGCGCCATCGCGCAGGATGCGGTGCCGCAGCGCCACACGAAGACGCGCCAGCAACTCTCCGACTCCAAACGGTTTTTCCACATAGTCATCGGCGCCGAGATCGAGCGAGTCGATCTTTTCCGTCTCCCGGTCGCGGGCCGACAGGATGATGATCGGCCCTTCGTAGAAGGCGCGCGCCTTCACCAGCGCCTCCTTGCCGTCCATGTCCGGAAGCCCGAGATCGAGCACCACGGCGTCGGGCGCCTTGCGGGCGATCTCGCGCAGGCCATCGGTGGCGGTGTCGGCGCGCACTGGCTCATAGCCCGCCGCATCCAGCGCCGGCCCGAGGAAGCGGTGAATCTGCGGTTCGTCGTCGATGACCAGGATGCGCGGCCGATGAGCGCTCATCGCGCGTTCAGGCCGAGTGGATCGCACTCGGCCGCCCGGAAGGCGCGATTGGGAAAGGCGTGAGCCTCTCCGGGCCCAAAAGTGCGCCCCACTTTTGCTGAGAGGCTCATAGCAAATACTCGTGGGTCGCGATGTCCTTGGTCAGGCTGATCAGGATGCGCGTGCCCTTCTCCCCGTGTATCGGGCTCGTGGCCACGATGCGACCGTCCATGGCGTCGACGAAGCCCTTGGCGATGGCCAGGCCCAGGCCCGTGCCCTTCACCCGGTCGGTGGAGTCGGCCATGCGGCGGAATTTCTCGAACACGCTCTGCAGTTCGGCGGTCGGAATGCCGCGACCCTCGTCCTCGATGGAGATCACCACCTTGGCCCGGTCCTCGTAGGCGGCGACCTCGATGGTCGAGCCGTCCGGGCTGTAGGCGATGGCGTTCTCCAGGATGTTGACGCAGGCCTGTTCCAGCAGCCCCGGATCGGCCGAGACGGTCGACAGCTGCGGGGGGAAGTCCCGGGTCAGGGTGCGGCTCCCGAGCCGGCGCGAGACCCGGTCGGCGGCGGCGGCCAGCACGTCGCGCACGTCGGTCGGCTCCTTGCGGGTGTTCAGCGCGCCGCCCTCCAGCCGGGTCATGTCCAGCAGGTCGCCGACGTAGCGGTTCAGGCGCTCAGCCTCCTCGCGGATCGAGTCCAGCAGATCGCGCTGCACCGGCTTCTTCATGCTCGCGCCGTAGTCGAGCAGGGTGGTCGCCGCGCCCAGCACCGTGGACAGCGGCGTTCTCAGGTCATGGCTGATCGAGTTGAGCAGGGCCGAGCGCAGACGGTCGGAACGGCGCAGGGCCTCCGCGTCCGCCGCGTCGGCGGCCAGGTCGGCACGCTCCAGCGCCACCGCCCCCTGATCCAGCAGCGACAGGACGAAACGCTCGTCGGCTTCCGCGCCGGCGGCTTCGATGGCGGCGACCCCCGAGCGCGTCTTGATCCCCTGCAGGGGGCGGAAGGTCCAGGCGA
>CAYSNW010000059.1:0-26017 GCA_964432415.1 uncultured Caulobacteraceae bacterium | reverse complement strand
GCTGGGGGCGGGATCGAACCGCCGACCTGTGGGTTATGAATCCACCGCTCTAACCATCTGAGCTACCCAGCCTGAGCGGGACGAAGCGCTATATAGTCGAGGACCGCTTCGTTCAAGCGGCCATCGCCATGTGAGACGAACTGCGCGGCGCCCTTGCTCCGCGCCAAGGCCCCGCTAGTTTGCCGCTCGCATGACCCCGGCCCCGTCCACCGTCCATCTGTTGGGTTCCGCCGGAGAGGGCGGGGCGGAGACCTATTTCGTCGACCTGGTGCGCGCCCTGCATCAGGCGGGGCTGCCGACCGCGGCCGCGATCCGCGCCAACGCCGGGCGCGAGGCTGCGCTGGCTGCCGCGGCCGTTCCCACCCGGACCTTCGGCTTCGGCGGCCCGCTAGACCTGTTCACCCGACCGGCGGTCTCGGCCTATGCGCGGTCCCGTCAGGCGCGGGTGAAGGTAGCCTGGATGAGCCGCGCGGCCCGGCATTGCGCGCCCGGACCCTGGGCCCGGATCGGGCGCCTCGGCGGCTACTACGACCTGAAGAATTATCGCGGCTTCGACCGGCTGGTGGGCAACACCCAGGACATCTGCGACTGGATCGTGGGCCAGGGCTGGCCTGCCGACCGGGTCGAGTATGTGCCGAACTTCGCGGAGGCCACCGCCGGCGCGCCGGTTGCGCGCGCCTCGCTCGACACCCCCGAGGGCGTGCCGCTGCTGCTCGGTATGGGCCGCCTGCATGACGCCAAGGCCCATGACGTCAGTCTCAGGGCGCTGGCGAATCTGCCAGACGCCTGGTTGTGGATCGCGGGCGCCGGGCCGTTGGAAACCGAACTGAAGGCCTTGGCCGCTGACTTGGGCGTGGCCGAGCGGGTGCGTTTCCTCGGCTGGCGATCGGACGCGGGCGCGCTCTACCGGGCGGCGGATGTCTGCGCCTTTCCCTCCCGCTTCGAGCCGCTCGGCAATACGGTGATCCAGGCCTGGGCCTATGGCCTGCCCGTGGTCGCCGCGGCCTCCAAGGGCCCGGCCTCGTTGATTCGCGACGACGAGGACGGGCTGCTGACCCCCATCGACGACGTGGAGGCCTTCACCGCCGCGGTCGGCAGCCTGATCGACGACCGGATGCTGGGCGCGCGCCTGGCGGCCCGCGGGAGCCAAAGGGTCGAGGCGGAGTTTTCCAAGGCGGCCATCGTGGCGCGCTGGCGCACCTTGTTCGAACGGGCCGGAGACGCGACATGTGCGGCATAGCCGGCCTGCTGGGCCCGGGGATCAAGGCGGGCGCCGCCGGGCCCCTGATCGAGACCCTGGCCCACCGCGGACCCAACGGCATCCGCACCGAGGACGGCGAGGGCTTTTCCCTTGGACACGCCCGGCTGTCGATCATCGACCTGGTCGGGGGCTGGCAGCCCCTGCACGCGGCGGGATCGACCGTCATCGGCAACGGCGAGATCTACAACTACGTCGAGCTGACCCGCGATTTCGGGCTCGACCCGGTCCTGCACACCGGCTCGGACTTCGAGCCCTTACTGCACCTCTATGGCGACGAGGGCTCGGACGCCTTCGAGCGTCTGCGCGGCATGTTCGCCTTCTGCCTGATCGGCAAGGACGGCTGCCGCTGGCTGGCGCGCGATCCCTTCGGCATCAAGCCGCTCTACTGGGTGCGCGAGGGCAAGACCCTGAGCTTCGCCTCCGAGCCCCGCGCGCTGATGGGCAAGGACTGGAAGCGCGAGGTGGTCCCCGCCCGCGCCGAGGAACTGCTGGCGCTGGGCTATACGCTCGGCGAAGGCACCATCTTCAAGGACGTCTGCCGCCTGGCGCCGGGCGCGACCCTCTCCTTCAAGTCCGACCCCTCCGACGTTGAGCCGGGATCGCTCGGCCAGGCCTGGCTGTCGGCCCAGCCGGGGCCGATGGGCAGCATCGAAGAGGCGGTGACCGCGCTGGACGCGGTGCTGGAGGACAGCGTGCGGGTGCACCAGCGCTCGGACGTGCCCTACGGCCTGTTCCTGTCCGGCGGCATCGACTCGGCCACGATCGCCACCCTGATGAGCCGGCTCAATTCCCGGCCGGTCACCGCCTTCACCTGCGGCTTCGAGGCCGAGGGCGCGCGCGACGAGCGCGCCGCCGCCGAGCGGGTGGCGCGCGCCCTGAATCTGGACTGGCGCGAGACCACCTTCACCGAGGAGGACTTCTGGCGCCTGCTGCCCGGTGTGGCCTGGGCGCTGGACGAGCCCACCGCCGACTATGCGACGCTTCCGACCTACAAGCTGGCGGAGGCCGCCAAGGGAACCCTGACCGTGGTCCTGACCGGGGAGGGGGGCGACGAGCTGTTCGCCGGCTACGGCCGCTATCGCCGCTCGCTTAGGCCCCGCTGGCTGGGGGGCCGACCGGCCGAGCCCCAGGTGGACGCACCCTGGCTGAAGGACGGCGGCATGGGCGCCCTGGACCGCTGGCGCCAGGCGACCTCGGAGTGGGTCACCATGTACGGGTCCACGCCCCTGCAGGGCGCCCAGATCGCCGACATCAAGACCTGGCTGCACGCCGACCTGCTGCTGAAGCTCGACCGCTGCCTGATGGCCCACGGGCTGGAGGGCCGCACGCCCTTCCTGGATGAGCGGGTGGCGCAGTTCGCCTTCCATCTGCCCGACCGCTTCAAGGTCAAGGGCCGCTACGGCAAGCGGCTGCTGCGGCTCTGGCTCGAGAAGCACTGTCCCGCCGCCGACCCGTGGGCGAAGAAGCAGGGCTTCACCGTGCCGGTCGGCGCCTGGCTGGCGCCGCGCGCCGCGGATCTCGGCCCTCGCATCGCGGACCATCCCGCCATCGCCCAGGTTTGCGACCCCGAGGCGGTGCGCGCCGTTTTCGCCGCCGAGGGCCAGGAACCCGCGCGCTGGCCGCTGTTGTTCTATGCCCTGTGGTGGTCCATCCACATCGACGGCGCCGAGCCCAAGGCGGCGCTGGAGGCCCTGATCCGCGTCTGAGGAGGTCCCATGCGCCGCGTCCTGCCCCTGGTCATCGCCGCCGCCGCGCTCACGGCCTGCGGGCCCCGCGCCTCCAGCGCCCAGTCGGCGCCGGTGGAGACCAAACCGCCGGAGGCCACCGGCCAGGTCCCGGCCTTCTCCGGCCAGACTCGTGCGCCGGCGGTGCGTTCCGCGACCGCCTATCAGACCGCTGTCGTGGCGAGCGGCCTCGACCATCCCTGGGCCCTGCAGTTCCTGCCGGACGGGCGCATGCTGGTCAGCGAGCGGCCCGGGCGGCTCCGGATCGTCGGCGCCGACGGCAAGCTCTCGGCCCCGGTCTCGGGCGTGCCGGCGGTGGAGGCCAAGTCGCAGGGCGGTCTGCTCGACGTCGCCCTCGACCCGGGCTTCGCCACCAACCACACGATCTACTTCAGCTATCTTGAGCCCCGCGGCGCGACGAGCGGCATCGCGGTCGCCCGCGCCGAACTCGATGCCGACGCCGGGGCGCTGAGGTCGCTGAAGGTGATTTTCCACGCCGAGCCGGGCTACGACGACGACAAGAACGTGGGCTCGCGCATCGTGGTCGCGCGCGACGGTAACCTGTTCATCACCGTGGGCGACCGCTTCGAGCTGAAGGACAAGGCCCAGAGCCTGGACAACGACCTGGGCAAGGTCGTCCGCATCCGTCCCGACGGTTCGGTCCCGGCCGACAACCCCTTCGTCAAGCGCAAGGGCGCACGGCCCGAGATCTGGTCCTACGGTCACCGCAACCCGGAGGGCGCGACGCTGGACGCCACCGGGCGGCTGTGGACGGTGGAGCATGGCCCGCGCGGCGGCGACGAGATCAATATCGCCCAGGCCGGTCGCAACTACGGCTGGCCGGCGATCACCTACGGCATCGACTACAACGGCCTGCCGATCGGGCGCGGCCTGACGGTTCAGCCGGGAATGGAGCAGCCGCTCTACTACTGGGATCCGGTGATCGCGCCCTCGGGCATGACCTTCTACAGCGGCGCCCTGTTCCCGGAGTGGCAGGGCGATCTGTTCATCGGCGGCCTGCGCGGCCAGCAGCTCGACCGGCTGGTGCTCAAGGGCGGCCGGGTGGTCGGCGAGGAGCGCCTGCTCACCGCCCTGAAGAAACGTATCCGCGACGTGCGCCAGGGGCCGGACGGCGCCCTCTATGTGCTGACCGACGAGACGGCGGGGGTGATCCTCAAGATCACCCCGAAGCCCTGAGGCTTCACTCGCCCCAAACCGCCCATTCGTAGCCGTCCGGATCGGCGAAGTGGAAGCGGCGCCCGCCGGGGAAGCTGAACACCGGCTTGACGATGCGTCCGCCCGCGGCGGTGACCCGCCGCTCGGCCTCGGCCAGGTCTTGGGCCTTCAGGATCACGAGCGCGCTGCCGGGCCTGACCGCCCCCTCGTGGGTGAAGCCGCCCGACAGCCGGCCGTCCTCGAAGGAGGCATAGTCCGGGCCATAGTCGGTGAACTTCCAGCCGAAGGCGGTTCCGAAGAAGGCCTTGGCGCGGCCGATGTCGGCGACCGGCATCTCCAGATAGTCGATGCGCAGGTCGCCCGTGTCCTTAGCGCTGCCTGAGGCTTCCGCCCCGCCAGGCGCCGAGGCGACCGCCAGGCCCGCGCCCAGCACCCTGGCAAGATCTCTGCGTGTCATCTCTATCGCTCCTGTGGTTCCGATGGCCTCACCCTGCGCCAGGGCGCTGACAGATTCTGTCAGGAGGAATCGTCGGCCAGTCCTTCGCGGTCGCGCCAGGCGGCGAGCAGGGCCCGCCGCCGCCCCGGATAGCGCTCCCCCAGCCCCGCCTCGACGATCCGGTCGGTACGGAAGTTCCTGAAGTCGCCGCGCAGTTCGCACCAGGCCGGGATCATGCGGTAGCCGTCGAAGAGGGCGAGCGCCAGCGGCCACAGGGTCCGCTCCATGCGTTCGCCGGCGCCGTTGACGTAGGTCACCCGCAGTTTCAGCTCCTCGCGGATAGCGCGGCGGATCATGGCCAGGTCGACCGAACCGCGGGGCTCGGCGCCAGGGACGGCGTAGAGGCCGGAGGTCTCGATCCGCTCCTTCAGGTCAGCCGGCAGGGCCGAGGCGATCTTGGCCAGGGCGTCCCGGGCCGCGCGCGACAGCGCCGGATCGCCGCGCTCGGTCACCCAGCGCAGGCCCAGCGCCACCGCCTCGATCTCCTCGTCCTGGAACATCAGGGGCGGCAAGAAGAAGCCGGGCCGCAGCACATAGCCGAAGCCCGCCTCGCCTTCGATCGGCGCCCCCTGGGCGACCAGCTCGCCGATGTCGCGGTAGACGGTGCGCGGCGAGACCTCCAGATCGGCGGCGATGGCGGCGGCCGTCACCGGGCGCCGATGGCGGCGCAGGTGCTGGATCAGCTTGAGCAGGCGCGCGGAGCGGGACATGGGGCTCCCATGCCATACCATGGCGCCACTTTCTGTCAGCAGTGCGATTTGCCCTGGCTTGGCCGAATGAGGCTTGCGCAAACCGTTCCTTGATGCCTAATCCAAGGGCAAGTTATTGCGCAGTACCCGCCTTTGGAGGACTCTTTGGCCGCCACCCTCGACCCGGTCGATGCCCGCATTCTGGACATCATCCAGCACGACGCCAGCCTTTCGGTCGCCGAGATCGCCGAACGGGTGGGGCTGTCGCCCTCGCCGTGCTGGCGCAGGATCAAGCGCCTGGAGGACGAAGGCGTCATCCGCGGCCGCGTCACCCTGCTGGACTCCGAAAAGCTGGGCCTCGGCTTCGAGGTCTACGCCATGGTCAAGCTGGCCCAGCCGACCCGCGAGAATTTCGAAGCGTTTGAGTCCGCCGTGATGGACTGGCCCGAGGTGGTGCAGTGCGCCAACATCACCGGGCGCGAGGACTTCCTGCTGCGCATCGTGGCCGCCGACATCCACGGCTTCGACAAGTTCCTGCGCGAAAAGCTGCTGGAGCTGGGCCTGGGCTCCGACGTGCAGAGCCACATCGTGGTGCGCGGCGTGAAGAACACCACCGCCGTGCCGCTGGGCCTGGTCTCGCCCCACGTCTGACCCTCCCCGCCGAACCGCGGCGATCCTGCGGTGAAGGCGGGTCGCGCAGCGTTGCGCTTCGTGACAGGGTCGCGGCCATGGACGCGCGCCTTCGAACCCTGCGAGGCCTGATCCCGCTCCTGGCGGCCGCCGCCGTGCTGGCCGCGAGCCCGGCGGGGTCGAAGAGCCCCGTGCCCGACTTCCGCAGGATTACCGGCGAGGCTGTCCGGGCGGCCAAGGCCGGGGACTTCAAGACCGCTGAGGCGCGCTTCGCCGAGGCCGACCGGCTGCTGCCCAACTATCCGCCGCTGCTGCTGCGCTGGGCCCAGACCGCCTGGCAGGACGGCGACAAGACGACCGCGCATGCCCTGATGCAGCGGTTCGCGGCCCTCGGTCTCCGGCTGCGCCTGCCGGTTCCCGGCCTGACCATCCCGATCGAAGCCGATCCGGCCTTCGCCGATGTGCGCACGGCGCTTGAGCGCAACACCCGGGTGCTGGGGGAGGCCGGGACCCTCTTCACCCTGACGCCTTCGCCCTTCATCGCCGAGAGCGTCGCCTGGGACGCGGCCCGCCACCGCTGGCTGGTCTCCAGCGTGCATCGCCGAACCATCGTGACCGTCGATGCGCAGGGGCGCCAGCAGCCGTTCCTGGCTCCCGACGCGGGCCTGTGGGGCGTCTTCAACATCCTGGTCGACGCGAAGCGCGGCGTGCTCTGGGCCTCGACCTCGGCCCTTCCGCAGGTCGAGGGCTTCACCCCGGCGGACAAGGGCAGGACGGAACTGGTCCGCATCGACCTGAAGAGCGGCCGGGTCCTGGCCCGCTTCGCCCCGCCGCCGGGCGCCGAGCGCAGCCTGGGGGACCTGGCCCTCGGCCCCGATGGAAGCGTCTATGTCTCCGACTCCGGCGCCGGCGGCCTGTTCCGCCTCAGGCCCGGCGCTCGGGCGCTCGAGGCGGTGGTCCAGTCGGGAGCATTCGAGTCGCCCCAGGGCATCGTGCCGACGCCGGACGGACGGCGCCTGATCGTGGCCGACTACCCCTCGGGTCTGCAGCAGGTCGACCTGAAGACCGGCACGGTCACGCCGGTCGCGGCGCCTGCCGACGCGGCCATGGTCTGGCTGGACAGCCTGGTGCGCGACGGGACCAGCCTGATCGCGGTGCAGAACTCCACCGATCCCCAGCGGGTGCTGCGCCTGCACATGGACGCTGGCTTCACCCGGGTCGTGCGCGTGGAGGTGCTGTCGCAGAACCAGGCGGGTGTGGGCGACCTAACCGGCGGCGTGATCCTGGGGCGCGATTACGTCTTCGTCGGCGCCAGCCAGTGGGCGGCCTTCGGCGACGACGGCAAGCTGGACGACAAGAAACTCCGGCCGGCGGTCGTCGTGAGGCTCAAGCTGCGCTGAGCGAGGCTCAGTTCGCCGCCTTGCGGGCCTCTTCCGCGGCCTCGGCTTTTTCGCCCCAGCGGCGCATGACCCCCGGCATCCATTCGGCGACCGCGTCGAAGGCGGCGTCCTCGAAGGCCGGGTCCTTGTCCAGGTCCTTCATCTTGGCCAGGAAGCTCGAACCCGCCTCGGAGTTGGCGAAGCGGCTCATCGCCTTGCCGGCGGCCGGGGTCAGGGTCGGGGCGCCGGCGTTGTGACTGGCGATCGAGCCCATCATCGAGGTGCGGATCTCCTTGCCGTAGGGCCCGTCGAACAGCTCCACCGCCGCGCGAAGCTCGGTCTCGGTGAAGCGCTTGGCCATGAAGCGGCCGATGATGACCTCGAAGGCCGGGCGGTCGTGTTCGAATTCCTCCCAGGCGGCGTCGCCGGCCAGCTTGAACCAGACGCCGAAGCGGGCGTAGGCCTTTTCGCCCACGCCGCCCTTGGCGCTCGCCTGCTTCTTCATCTCCGACTCGCCCATGGCCATCACCAGGTCGAGCATCGGCTTCAACTCGCCCATGTCCTGCAGGAAGCCGTGGGCGAGACGTCGGCCGAGCAGTTCCGATTCGGAAACCGGGGCCGTGGCGGGCGCGCTCGGCGCGGGGGCCGGCGCCGCCAGGGCGGGTGCCGCGACCAGCAGGCCGGCCATCGCGGTCAGGGCGGCGGCGCTCGCGCGCAGGCGGTGTGACAGGCTCATGGTGTGATCCCCCGAGATCGTGCCCGGCTCCGCGCGGGAGCCCATGGCCGCCACTATCGCCGCAAGCGTCAGGGACGCAACCTGAAGCCACAGACCGCTTGGCCGGCGGTGTCCTTCGCTTCTCCGTGTGACCGCCGCGCATCAGTCGTGTTCGCCCGTCTCGCGACGGCGACGACTTCGCGCTACATAAGTCCCGGGCGCGTGCAGTCGGAGGCGAATCCATGATCGAACTGGTGATCGAGGCGCGCAAGAAGGACCTCGGCGGCTTCGAGGTCGGGCGCATCCTGCCCTTCGCCCAGAAGCGCATGGTCGGGCCCTTCATCTTCCTGGATCACATGGGACCGGCGGAGTTCGCTGCGGGCCAGGGCGTGGACGTGCGCCCCCATCCCCATATCGGCCTGTCGACGGTGACCTATCTGTTCGAAGGCGAGATCATCCACCGTGACAGCGAGGGCTTCCACCAGTCGATCCGCCCGGGTGAGGTCAACTGGATGACCGCCGGACGCGGCATCGTCCATTCCGAGCGCACCCATCCCCTGCGCCGCGAGATGGGCGCGGCGCTCCACGGCATGCAGGCCTGGATCGCGCTGCCCACCGAGGCGGAGGAGATCGAGCCGGGCTTCGAGCACTACCCGGGCCGCGACATGCCGGCCTACGAGGGCGACGGCCTCTACGCGCGTCTGATCGCGGGCGAGGCCTATGGCGCCAAGTCCAATGTGAAGACCTCCTCGCCCCTGTTCTACGTGCACTGGGAGATGGCGGCGGGCGTGAAGTCGGCGGCGCCCAAGGGCTATTCCGAACGCGCGGCCTATGTGGTGAAGGGCTCCGTCGAGATCGACGGCCAGAAGCTGGAGGCCGGCCAGATGGCGGTCTTCGGCAAGCACGCGCCGGGCGTGGTCACCGCCCAGGAGGCCTCGACCCTGATGTTGCTGGGCGGCGAGCCGGTCGGGCCGCGCCACATCTGGTGGAACTTCGTCCATTCCTCGAAGGACCGCATCGAGGAGGCCAAGGCCGACTGGAAGGCCGGCCGTTTCCCGCTGCCGCGCGGCGACGACCACGAGTTCATTCCGCTCCCCGACGACGGCACCCGTCCGATCGTGCAGGAGCCGGCCAGCGAGTCTCCCGAGATCGTGCGCGAGGAGGCCAAGGCCATCGCCGAGGAAGCCCGCGTCCCGGAGGTCTCCACCAAGGACGATCCGATCGAGGATCTGGTCGCCAAGACCTCCGAGGCCGCTTCCCACGAGCCGCCGGCCGAGACCGGCGAGGCCGCGGTCGAGGAGCTGTTCGAGGCCCGGCCCGACGCGGTGGTCCCCAGCGCCGAAGCCTCCACGCCCGATCCCGATCCCGTCGCCAAGGTCCAGGGCGGGTCCTGAACCCACGGAGAAACCCATGCGTCCGATCTGGCTGGCGGCTGCCGCCGCCCTCGCGCTCGCGCCCGCCGCCTTGGCCGGCGACTACACCGTGGTCATGGCCAAGGGTCCCGCCGGGACCATGAGCGTGAGCACCGCCGCCGACGGCTCGCGCCACGTCACCTATGAGTACAACGACCGGGGCAGGGGACCCCGGACCACCGCCGACATCGCGCTCGACGCCCGCGGCCTGACCACCCGGGCGACGGTCAAGGGCATCGACTACTTCAAGTCGTCGGTCGACGAGCGCTTCACCCTGACCGCCGGCGAGGCGGTCTGGTCCAGCGACGCCGACGAGGGCTCGGCTCACGCAGCAGGAGCCCGGGCCTATGTGCCCTTCAGCGGGACCTCGGAGGACACCGCGATCCTGGCCCGGGCGCTGCTAAAGGCGCCGAACCACGAGCTCGACCTGCTCCCCTCCGGCCACGCCCGCATCGCCAAGGTCGCGGACCACACGCTCAAGGGGCCGGGCGGGGAGGAGACGGTCAGCCTCTATCTGATCTCCGGCGTCGCCTTCCAGCCGATCCCGGTCTGGCTCGACGCCTCGGGCGAGCTGTTCAACGAGGGCGACACCTGGATCCATGCCGTGCGCAAGGGCTGGGAGGCTTCCGCGCCGGAGCTGATCGAGATTCAGCACAAGGCCCTGGCCGAACAGCTGGCCGCCAACGCGAAGGCGCTGCAACGGCGTCCGGACACCGTCCTGATCGAGCACGCGACCCTGTTCGATTCCGCCACCGGAAAGCTGATACCTCACACCTCGGTGCTGATCCTGCAGGGCAGGATCGCGAGTGTCGGTCCCGACGGCTCGATCCATCCGCTGTCGTTCAGGCCCGAGATTATCGACGCGGGCGGCAAGACCCTGATGCCGGGCCTGGTGGACATGCACGTCCACATCGCCTCCGATCCGGACGGCCTGCTCGACATCCTGTCGGGCGTGACCACCGTGCGCGATCTTGGCGGCGACATGGACGAGCTGCTGGCGCGCCGCAAACGCTTCGCCACCGGTGAGCAGATTGGCCCGCGCATCTGGCTGGCCGGGCTGATCGACGGCAAGGGCCCTTTCGCCGGGCCTATCAAGACCCTGGTGGACACGCCTGAGGAGGCGAAGACCGACGTCGATCTGTACGCCGACCATGGCTACGAGCAGATCAAGATCTACTCCTCGGTGAAGCCCGAGCTGGTCCCGGTGATCATCGCCGAGGCGCATGCGCGTGGCTTGCGCGTCTCAGGCCACATCCCCGCCGGCATGACCATGAGCCAGGGGGTGGACGCCGGCTACGACGAGGTCCAGCACGCCAACTTCTGGTTCCTGAACTTCATGTCCGCCGAGGTGAACTTAAAGTCCAACACCATGGCCCGCTTCACCGAAGTCGGGGCCCACGCGCGCGAACTCGATCTGAATTCTGCCCCCGTTTCGGCCTGGATCGAGAAGCTGAAGGCCCATCACACGGTCGTCGATCCGACCCTGGTGGCCTTCGAGGACATGTACCTGGGCGGGCCGCGCAAGCCGGCGCCGTCGCTGGCCGTGATGCTGCCGCGCCTGCCCTCCACCGTGGCGCGCGGCTCCATGGGCGGGGGCCTGGGCAAGACCGACGCGGATCGCACCGCCTACGCCGCCTCCTTCGAACAGATGCTGCGCATGACCAGGAAGCTGCACGACAGCGGGATCACGATCGTGGCCGGCACCGACGGTATGGCCGGCGTGCCCCTGGCGCACGAGCTGGAGGATTACGTCCGCGCCGGCATTCCCGCCGCCGAGGTGCTGCAGATCGCGACCCTGGGCGCCGCCCGCGTCATGCACCACGACGACCGGCAGGGCCGCATCGCGCCGGACCAGTCAGCCGACCTGATCCTGATCGACGGCGATCCGGTCGCCGACATCTCGGCCATCCGCAAGGTGGTGTTCGTGATGAAGGGCGGGACGATCTACGACCTGCCGGCGATCGCCCGCTCCATCGGAATCGCGCCGGCTGCCGGACGGTAAGCCTTGCCGCGTAAAGCTTCCCGTTCTCCGCCCCCGTGACAGCGGGACCAAAAAGCATTAAGTAACGGCGCATCGACTTCTGCCCGACGTCTTTCTCGCCCACGGACTCCGCTGGCCTCGAACGACTTTCTCAGATCTCGACCCCTCAGCCGGCATCGTGCCGGCCTCTAACGATCCGAGGAGATCGCGACATATGGCTACCGGCACCGTGAAGTGGTTCAACACCACCAAGGGCTACGGCTTCATCCAACCCGACGACGGCGGCAAGGACATCTTCCTGCACGCCTCGGCCATCGAGCGCGCGGGCATCCGCGCGCCGCAGGAAGGCGCCAAGCTGGCGTTCGACCTGGAGCAGGACCGCTCGGGCCGCTCGTCGGCCACCAACGTGCGCGAGGTCTGATCGCGTGGCGAAGGAAGAGCTCATCGAGTTCGAAGGCATCGTCGACGAGGTGCTGCCCGAGGGGCGCTTCCGCGTCATCCTCGACAATGGCAAGGACGTTCTGGCCTACACCGGCGGCAAGATGCGCAAGAACCGCATCCGCACGCTGAAGGGCGACCGCGTCACCGTCGAGATGTCACCCTACGACCTCGACCGCGCCCGTCTCACGTTCCGCCACAAGGGCACGGCCGCTCCCGGCCCGGTCCCGCAGCGGCGGACCTACCGCGGACGCTAAAGGCCGAACGGCCTTCGCAATGAACGTCTGAAGCGACCCGCGTCGGCTAAATAGCTGGCGCGGGTTGACTTTTTCATGTTGCGGTGCAATATGAGCCTCGCTGCATCTTGCAGCCTTGGGCGCTCCAGCCGCGTCAGGTCCGATCACACTGATCGTTCCGCTGTCGAGCCCGACCATTCCTGCTCCATACGATCGCCCATTGAACGCGGGGCTTTCGCACCGAAGCCCTCCGCGCCGAGCCCGTTGGCCGTGCGCGGAAACGGCCGCGCGCGAAACCGCCGAGAGCGAGACGCGTGTCCGGCCGATCATGAAAGATCGCACGTGACCAACCCGACCACCTTCCAGGACCTCGGCCTCTCCAAGCCGATCCTCCAGGCCCTCGCCGCCGAGGGCTACACCGTCCCCACCCCGATCCAGGCCAAGGCCATTCCGGTCGTCCTGACCGGCAAGGACCTCTTGGGCATCGCCCAGACCGGCACCGGCAAGACCGCCGCCTTCGCCTGCCCGATCCTTAATCGCCTGGCCGAAGACCGTAAGCCCGCCATCCGGCGCGGCTGCCGCGTGCTGGTGCTCAGCCCCACCCGCGAGCTGGCCACCCAGATCGCCACCTCCTTCAAGACCTACGGCAAGAATCTCGGGATCAGCGTCGCGGTCGTGTTCGGCGGCGTGAAGTACGGCCCCCAGATCAAGCAGATGGCGCCGGGCGTCGACATCCTGGTGGCCACCCCGGGCCGCCTGCTCGACCACATCGGCGAGAAGGTCATCGACCTGTCGGCCACCGAGGTCTTCGTGCTCGACGAGGCCGACCAGATGCTGGACCTCGGCTTCTTCAAGCCGATCCGTCAGGTCGCGGCCAAGCTGCCGCAGAAGCGCCAGAACCTGTTCTTCTCCGCCACCATGCCCACCGAAATCGCCAAGCTGGCCGGCGATCTGCTGAAGGATCCGCAGCGCGTGGAGGTGACCCCCCAGGCCACCACGGTCGAGAAGATCACCCAGCAGGTGCTGTTCGTCGAACAGGTGCGCAAGCGCGCCCTGCTGAGCGAGCTGTTCTCCGACCCGACCTGGACCCGCACCCTGATCTTCACCAAGACCAAGCGCGGCGCCGACCGGGTCGCGGCCTACCTTGAGGCCGGCGGCGTCGAAGCCGCCGCCATCCACGGCGACAAGAGCCAGGGCCAGCGCGAGCGTGCGCTCCAGGCCTTCAAGGACGGCCGGGTCCGCGCCCTGGTCGCCACCGACATCGCCGCGCGCGGCATCGACGTGGACGGCGTCACCCACGTGGTGAACTACGAGCTGCCCTACGTGCCGGAAGCCTACGTCCACCGCATCGGCCGCACCGCGCGCGCCGGCGCCTCGGGCATCGCCGTCAGCCTGGTGGCCGACGACGAACGCAACCTGCTCAAGGACGTGCAGAAGGTCACCCGCCAGACCATCCCCAGCTTCGACCGCCGCAAGGACCGGGCGCTGGGCGCGCTGGACGCCGCCATCCAGGCCGCCAGCCCGGCTGAGAAGGCCCGCACGCCGGAGCGTGTCAACGAGCGCGGCGGCGGCCGCGGCGGCAAGCCCAATCGCCGGGGTCCCGGCGGCGGTGGCGATCGCCCGAATCACCGTCCGGGCGTGACCGAGGTCCGCACCCGCTCGACCTACGATCCGCTGGCCAACAAGCCGGAAGGCGAGGCGGTCCGCAAGCCGCGCCGCAAGAAGCGCTTCGGCGGCGGCAATCGCGGTCCGAGCCAGGGGCAGGGCGCCCGCGCCTAGGCTGCATCCGAAAATCTGAGGTTATCGAGGCCCGTCCCGGTTCGTCCGGGGCGGGCCTCAGCTTTTCAGCCAGCCGTGCCGGCGGATCCAGGTCAACAACAGCTCCGGCCAGACCGCCGCCGGCTTGCCCTGGATCAGGCGGATGCCGAAGCCGTGCTCCCCCTCCTCGAACAGATGCATCTCGGCCGGGACCTTGGCGGCGCGCAGGGCCGACAGCATCATCAGGCTGTTTTCGACCGGCACCGTGTGGTCATCGATGGCGTGGACCAGGAAGCAGGGGGGCGTGTCCGCATTGACCGTGTTCTGGGTCGAATAGGCCTGGACCATCGCCTCGGCGGGGTCGAGTCCCAGCAGCTTCTCGCGCGAACCGGGATGGGCCATCGGCTTGGTCATGCTGACCACCGGATACATCAGGCCCGCGAACGCCGGCTTGGCGGATAGCGCGTCGGCGCCGTCCACCGGCGCAAAGACCTTCGCCCCGTGCCGCGTCGCCAGGGACGAGGCCACATGGCCCCCGGCGGAGAAGCCCAGGATGCCCACGCGGGCCGGATCAATTCCATAGTCCGCCGCCTTCGCCCGGATCAGGCGGATCGCCCGCTGCGCGTCCTGCAGAGGCGTGTCCGGCCCCCCCGTCCATCCGTCGCCGGGTAGCCGGTAACGCAGTACGAAGCAGGTCACCCCCTCGCGCGCCAGCCGGTGGGCTGTCTCGAAACCTTCCTTGTCGATCACCACCCGGATGTAGCCGCCGCCCGGCGCGATCAGCACCGCCGAGCCGTCCGGCGTGGCAGGCCGGAACACGGTCATGATCGGGTCGGTGATCCCGATCGCGAACCGGTCGCGATAGACCTTGGGCGTGGGGCTGCGCTCGGTGACCTGGAGCTTGACCGTAACCTTGTCCGCTCCCGGCGCGCCCTTGGGCCACAGGCGCAGCACCTCGGTCGGATCGTGCAGGACAGCGGCCATGGCCGGAGCCGCGGAAGCGGCGGCCGCGAGGCCGAGCAGGGTGCGGCGGTCGGGGGTCATGACGGGAGAGTAGCCCTTGATCCACGCCATTGTCACCGGTGTCATTTCTGCGCGCGGCGTTCCGGTCGCAGCAATTGAACCTGTGAGTGGAGCTAGATCAGCTCGACCGCCATCGCGGTCGCCTCGCCGCCGCCGATGCAGAGCGACGCGACGCCCCGCTTCTTGCCGCGCTGCTCCAGCGCCGCCAGCAGGGTGGCGAGCACCCGCGCGCCCGATGCGCCGATCGGGTGGCCGAGCGCGGTCGCCCCGCCGTTGACGTTGAGCTTGTCGCGCGGAATGCCGAGCTCGTGCTGGGCGATCATGGCCACCACGGCGAAAGCTTCGTTGACCTCGAACAGGTCGACGTTCTCCACCGACCAGCCGGCCTTCTTCAGCGCCTTCTGCATCGCGGGCACGGGCGCGGTGGTGAATTTGCCGGGCTCGTGGGCGTGGGCGGCGTGGGAGACCACGCGGGCCACCACCGTCATGCCGAGCTTCTCAGCCACCGACTGACGGGTCATGACCAGGGCCGCGGCGCCGTCGGAGATCGAAGATGCATTGGCCGCCGTGATCGTGCCGTCCTTGGCGAAGGCGGGCTTCAGGGTCGGGATCTTGGCCGGATCGCCCTTCAGGGGCTGCTCATCACGGCTGATCGTCTCCGTGCCCCTACGGGTCGTGACGTTGACCGCCACGATCTCGCGGTCGAAGGCCCCGCTTTCCACCGCGTGGCGGGCGCGGCTCAGGCTCTCGATGGCGTATTCGTCCTGGGCCTCGCGGGTGAACTGGTACTCGCGCGCGCTGTCCTCGGCGAAGGCGCCCATCAGCTTGCCCGGCGTATAGGCGTCCTCCAGCCCGTCCAGGTACATGCTGTCTGAGATCACATCGTGGCCGATGCGCGCGCCGGAGCGGTGCTTGGCCATCAGGTAGGGGGCCTGGGACATGGACTCCATGCCGCCCGCCACGATCACGTCGGCGGAACCGGCGGCCAGCGCATCGTGGGCCATGATCGCGGCCTGCATGCCCGAGCCGCACATCTTGTTCACGGTGGTGGCCTCCACGTGCAGCGGAAGGCCCGCGCCCAGCGCCGCCTGGCGGGCGGGCGCCTGGCCCAGGCCCGCGGGCAGGACGCAGCCCATGAAGATCTGCTCGACCATCTCGGGCGACACGCCCGAGCGCTCGATCGCGGCCCGGACCGCCGCAGCGCCCAGATCGGTGGACTTCACCGCCGACAGCGAGCCCTGGAAGCCGCCCATGGGGGTGCGGGCGTAGGCGGCGATGACGACGGGATCGGAACCGTTGGCGGACATGGGGAGGAACTCCGGGGGAGAAGGATCAGCCGGCCTTAAGCACTTTTCTGAGCTGGCGGGCAACCGCCAGCGGTGAGCCGTCCGGCGCGAAGGCTATGCCGTCCTCCACGGCCCAGCCGTCGGACGTATCGCGGGTGCGGAACTCGAAATAGGCCCAGCCGTCCGGCGAGACCTCCGGCCCGATGGCCTGGAACAGGTCGCAGCGAAGGTCGACCGAAGTCGCCATGACCGGGCCTGTCACCCCGAAGAAGGTCGGAAACACCGCGTCCAGCAGGAAGCACAGCCGCTGATCGTCCAGCGGCCCCGGGCTTCTGACCCGCATCCAGACCCGCTCGAGCGCCTCTTCCTTGCCGCCCGTCAGGCCGGGCGGATCGATGAAGCGGTACTGGACGGAATCGGTGAACCAGGGGCGCAGCCGCGAGTCCGGCAACTCGGGCGCGCGCAGGTCGAGGGCGGGGAATTCGGGCAGGCCGGGGCGATGGTCAGGGCCGGGCCCGCTGGCGCCGAAGGTCAGCAGGGCGGCGGCGACCGGCTTGCCCTCCTGCTCCGCGCGGACCTGGGCGAAAACGGTGGAGCGGGCGCCGCGCAGGCGCTCGGCGGTGAAGCCGATGCCGTCGAACCGGGCGCGGGACATGAACTGCAGGCTCAGGGTGCGCAGCGGTGCTTCGATCTCCAGCAGGGTCCGCGCCGACGTCAGGGCGACCGCCGCCATCCAGCCGCCGAACGGACCACCGGCCTCTGGCCGCGACACGTGGGGCGCATTGGACAAGGAGGGCAGGGGGCTGGCGATCAGCCCCCCGCCAGTTGCGTCGGAGTGCAGACGGGTCGCCACCGCAAAGTCCGGATGGTCCAGCACTTCACCCATGTGACTCTCCGTTGCCAAAGAAAACTATCCCGTTCAGTCCAGAAACGCAACGCACTTGCAAATCGTGGGTTTCGAGCGCATTTTCAAGACCATGGGCCGTACCGCCGACTATTCCAAAGAGAGCTGCGCCGTCGCCGCCACGCTTGAGGTGATCGGCGACCCCTGGACCCTGCTGGTCATCCGTGACGCCTTCAACGGCGTCAGCCGCTTCGAGCAGTGGCAGGACCACCTGGGTGTCGCCCGCAACGTCCTCGCCGCGCGGCTGAAGACCCTGGTGCGCCACGGCGTGTTGGAACAGTGCGCCTATTCCGAACGGCCGTTGCGCCACGAGTATGTCCTGACCCGCAAGGGCAAGGATCTGCGCTCGGTGCTGCTGACCCTGCATGGCTGGGGCGCCAAGCACCTGTACGGCGAATGCGGGGCCTCGGTCAGCTTCGTGCACAAGCCCTGCGGTCACGAGCTCGACCCGGTCCTGGCCTGCGGCTGCTGCGGTGAGCTGGTCAAGACCCGCGATCTGGAGATGCGCGCCAACGCGGGCAGTCCCACCGTCGGCGAGGTCCTGGGCCGCGACGAGGAGGCGGCCTGACCCGTCAAAGCACCTGGCTGGAGTCGTACCAGAAGGTGGAGACCGTGATCGTGGGCCCACAGATCTGCCCCGCTTCCGCCGCGTCCAGCCCCCAGTCCGAACCCGGCGGAGTCGCCGTCAGCTTGACGTAGCCGCGGCACTGTCCGGCCGGTCCCGTGCGCGGATAGGCCACGCTGAAATTGGCCTTGCGGCCGGGACGCAGCACCACCTTCAACGGCCGCCGCTGCAGCTCGGGCGGCGGTTCGACATTCGTCTGCGACAGGCCGGTCAGCGCCTTGCCGTCGGCGCCGGTCAGGGTGATGACCACATGGCCCTTCAGCACGCAGGTCTCGTCCCGGTTCTCGAAGTTGTAGGTGGCGCTGCCGTCCGCGGCGGTCGGCGTCACCCGCTTGAGCGCCAGGTGATCGGGGCGGCAGTCGGGATAGCCGCCCGCGGGCTTGGGCCCGGCGGCCGGAAGCCGGTCGCAGCCGGCCATCGCCAGCAACGACAGCATGGCCACCGCGATCGTCGGACGGGCTCCCGATGGCCGCATGCACAGACTCCTCTGCCAGGCCCCGTAGCCTAGCGAAGCTTCGCCGCCCTGTCGCGGGTCTGCCTCAATAGAAAAGCGGCCCGTTGGCCCCGCCCACGCCGGCGCCGGAATCGGGCCGGATCGGGCTTAACCGGATCTGGCCGGTGCACACCGAAAGCGTGTCTGAGACCTCGATGGCCTGGGTGTTGCCGGGCGGCGTGGCCTGGACCCGCGCGATCGCCACACAGGGCTTGTCGGTGGCCTGGATGCCGGTGAAGGAGATGTAGAACAGACCCCGGGCGTTGTGGGCGATGTTCACGTCCTGGGGCGGCCCGCCGACGTTGAAATAGCTCTGCTCGGTCTGCACCGTGGTCACCCCGTCCGCCCGCTTGCCGTCGGCGTCGAACAGGCTGAGCGTCGGATAGCCCTTCAGCGAACAGGCCGCCGCGCCGTTGTTGACGAAGGCGTAGGTCACCTGACGCTGGCCCGCGCCGGCGTCGGCGCCGACCTTGGACAGGCTGAGGTCGCCGGAGCGGCAGGGCGGGGCGGGGACCGGGGCCGGCGGCGGCGCGCCGGGCGCGCGCTTCACGCACTGGGCGACGGCCTGGCCCGAGGCGTTGGCCAGGGTCCCGGTCTCCCGGTCCGGCGTGGTCCTGATCGTCCACTGGCGGCCCTGGCCGGCATAGGTCGGACTGTCGGTCGCAGGCGTGCGCTTCAGCAGATAGGTCTGGTTGAGGTAAACCACCGTGGCGTTGTCGCCCGCGTAGGTCGCCTGCACCGCCTGGCCGCCCGCGCAGTCGTAGATCGCCTGGCCCGAGGGCGCCGGAACCGGCGTGGGCAGGGGCGGCACGACACCGCCGGTGTCCGGCGGCGGCGGCTTGTGGCCGCGGTCGCACCCGGCCAGGGTCAGGGCGTTGAGGCTGAGCGCGAGGATCGCCGCGCCGGCGAGCAGTCGGGACTTGGACGGATGCATGGTCGATGGGTTCCTGGAACTCCAGGAATCCATAACGCAGCTGAGCCGTAATGGCTCCCCCGTCTCTGCTAGGCCGCCTTGATCGGCGAGATCTTGATGGTGTCGCCGCAGACCTGCATCGCGCCGCTCGCCTTGAAGCCGTAGTCGGACTCGCCCGGGAAGGCGGCCGCGATCCCGGAGGCCTTCTTGCACGGGCCCTTGGGCTTGGCTGTCGCCGCATAGGTCAGGGTGAAGCCGGCCTTGCCGCCGACCGGAACGACCACGTTCTTGGCCACCGACTGGTCGTGCTTTGTGAACAGCGGCAGGCTGTAGGGCGAGCCGGCCTCTGCGACCGCCACGCTCGGGAAGCCCGACAGGCTGCAGGCCGCCTTGCTGGTGTTGACGAAGGCGAAGCTGGCCACCCGGTCGTCGCCCTTTTCGGTCTCGCCGTTGAAGGCCAGGCTCATCGCGCCGGCCTTGCACTCCGGCGCCTCGGCGACCGGCGGCGGCGGATAGCCGCCGAACTTGGCGGCGATGGTGGAGTCCTTGTGGTCTTTCTGGACCTGCTGGTCGCAGGCGCCCAGGCCCAGGACCGCGACCGCGGCCGCACACCAGATCAGCTTCATCTCGGTCTCCCCCAAAAAGCGCTTCAGATGGCCACCGCCCGCGTCGAGGCGATGAAACCGCCGCCCAGGACCCGATCCTCGGTCGCCGCGTCGTAGAGGACGCAGGCCTGACCGGGGGCGACTCCCTCTTCCCCATCGAGGAATTGCACGAGCGGACCGCTGTCGTCCAGCGCGAGGTTCGCCAGGCTGGGCGGGCGGGTCGAGCGCACGCGCGCCTTGACCCTCACCCCCTCGGCGGCCGCCGCCTCCAGGGTCGGGTGGTCCCCCAGCCAGTTGACCTCCTTCAACACGAGGGAGGCCGTCAGCAGCGCCTCGCGCGGTCCGACGATCACCTGGCGCGTATCGGGATCGATGCGGACCACGAACAGGGGCTCGCCCACCGCGACGTTCAGACCCCGCCGCTGGCCGACCGTGAAGCCGACAATGCCCGCGTGCTCGCCCAGCACCCGTCCGTCCAGATGCACGATCTGGCCCGGGTCGCGCCCCTGCGGGCGCAGGCGGTCGATCAGGTTGACGTACTTGCCCTCGGGCACGAAGCAGATGTCCTGGCTGTCCGGCTTGACCGCGATCTTCATCCCCAGCGCCTGGGCCACGCCGCGCACCTGGGACTTGGGCAGGTCGGCGATCGGAAAGCGCAGGTACTCCAGCTGGTCGCGGGTGGTGGCGAACAGGAAATAGCTCTGGTCGCGCGCCGGATCGGCGGCGCGTCTGAGCTCCGCCCCGTTCGGCCCCTCGGCGCGGCGGACGTAGTGGCCGGTGGCCATGGCCTCGGCCCCAAGCGAGCGGGCCACGTCCAGCAGGTCGCGGAACTTGACCGTCTGGTTGCAGCGGATGCAGGGCACCGGGGTTTCGCCGCGCAGGTAGCTGTCGGCGAACTCCTCGATCACCGCGTCGCGGAAGCGGCTTTCGTAGTCCAGCACATAGTGGGGGATGCCGATGGCCTCGGCCGCCAGCCGGGCGTCGTGGATGTCCTGGCCGGCACAGCAGGCGCCCTTCTGCTTCACGGCCGCGCCATGGTCGTAGAGCTGCAGGGTCACGCCCACCACGTCGTAGCCGGCGCGCGCCAGCAGGGCGGCGGTGACGGTAGAGTCCACGCCCCCGGACATGGCCGCCACCACCCGCGCGCCCGCGGGCAGGCCCACGGCCAGCCGGGCGCGCTCGACGGCGAGGTCGAGGTCGGCCGTCTCGATGGCCGGAAGCGGACAGGCGGGCAGGGACTGAAGCGTCATCGCGGCCCATTTAGCGACTGTGGGCGCCGATTGCGAGGCGGCGGCCCGACGCGGCCCTGCCGCCGCTCGCGGCTTCAGCCCCGGCGGAGGGCGGAAGGCGGGCAGCGGTAGACCGCGCGGAAGGCGTCGTTGAAGCTTCTCAGGCTGCGAAATCCCGCCTGGGCGGCGATCTCGGTCATGCCGAGATCGGTCTCGTCGATCAGCCGCTTGGCGCGGCGCACCTTGGCGCTGCGCGCGACCTGGGTCGGGGTCGACCCCAGATGGACGCGAAACAGCCGGCTGAGATGGCGCGCCCCCACCCCCAGCCGCGCGGCCAGGGCCTCGACATCGCCGTCGTCCAGCGCGCCCGCTTCGATCAGGCTCAGGGCGCGGCGCACGGTGGTCTTGACCCCGTTCCAGGCCGGCGAGAAGGGCGCGGTCTCGGGGCGGCAGCGCAGGCAGGGGCGAAAGCCGGCTTCTTCCGCTGAGGCGGCGCTGGGATAGTAGGAGACGTTCTTCGACAGGGGCTGGCGCACCGGACAAGCCGGCCGGCAGTAGATCCGGGTCGAGCGCACCGCGATGAACACCACCCCGTCGAAGGCAGGGTCGCGGCGATGGCGGATCGCCTCGCACTGCCCGAAGTCGAAGGGCAGGGCGGCGTGAACGGGGGGGCCCTTGCGTGCGGTCGCGCTCATGGCGGCATCTGGGACGCGCCCGCCCGGCCTGTCCACGCCGCCGCGACCGAGGCGGGATGATGAGGTCCGAAATCCGCCAGCCTGGCCGGATCGCTCCTGCTAGTCGTCCGGCGGTTGTTCGGCGTTTGTGAAGTGAGGACTTGAGATGGCTTCGATCCGCAAGGAATTCGACGTGGGCGCGTCGCCCGCCCAGGCCTGGGACGCGATCCGCGACATCGGCGCCCTGCACGAGCGGCTGGTGCCGGGCTTCGTGACCGCCACCCGGCGCCTGGCCTGGTCAGCCAGCGGCGGCCAGCTGATCCACCACAACGCCTCGATCCAGGTGTTCGAGGGGCCCCGGGGCGGCTCGCGCCTGGTCTGGACCGCGGACCTGTTGCCGGACGCCATGCGCGCGCCGATCGAGGCGATGATCGATGACGGGGTCGCGGCCATGCGGACGGCGCTGGCCGGCGGCTGAAGACGGCGTCAGACGCCGGCGCTCAGCAGGTTGAGCAGGGAGCTGTTCTTCAGGGACGCCAGCACCTGGGCCGAGGCCTGCACCGCCTGCTGGGCCTGCTGCAGCTGGGTCAGGGCGGTGGCCATGTCGACGTCGGTGCGCTGGCCGATCAGGGTGGTCAGGGAGTCGGCCTGGGCCTGCTGGCCCTTGACGTGGGCCTCGACCCGCTTCTGCAGCGAGCCGTTCTGGGCGGCGTAGTTGACCAGGTCCGAGTGGGCGGAGTCGAAGGTCGCCAGCTGGGCCTCCAGGAAGTCCCGCTGGGTCTGGGTCAGGGTGCCGCTGAAATTCCCCGCCGGGGTCTGGGAAAAGGCCTGCACCGTCTGGAAGGCGGCGAACAGGCTGGTCCCCATGTCGCTGGCCAGGAAGCCGGTGGTCACCGTGGTGGCGTCGTCCAGGCGTGAGCCCGCCTTCTGCTGGTCGTTCTTGAACAGGCTCGAGATCGGCGGCCCCGCGGTCAGGTCCGACAGGCTGGTGGCGGTCACCGGCGGCTGGTCCGAACGGCCCCCGCCGAACAGATAGCGGCCCTGGTGTTGGGCGTTCAGGCCGTCGACCGCGGTCTGGAACTGCTGCTGCAGCTCAAGCATCAGGCTGTCGCCCCGGCCCGAGGCGAGGGCGTCGGTGATGGCCTGGCGCGCGGCCTGGGCGGCGTCGGCCGTCTCGTTCATGGCCGAGTCCTGGGTGGTCAGCCGCTGGGACACCGCCTGGCCGCCCTGGATGAAGCCATCCAGCCGCGAGGCGGCGGTCTTGAACGCGGCCAGGGTCTCGGCGCCGCGGCCGAAGCCCTTCAGGTCGGTGGCGATCTTCTGGGTCGAGACCTGGGTCTGGGCGTCGTTCTGGCGCTGCTGGGCGTCCATCAGGTTCAGCAGGGCGGAGTTCCAGCCGCCGGCGGTGGAGACGCGGGTCATCAGTGGGTCATCCCGATCAAGACGTCATACATGTCCTTGGCCGCCTGGATGAGCCGGGCCGAGGCGTTGTAGGCCTGCTGGAAGGTGGTCAGCTTGACCAGCTCCTCGTCCAGATTGACCCCTTCCGACGCCGCGCGCCGGTTCTGGGCCTGGTTGAGCAGGGCGTCGGCGGAAGTCTTGCGCGTTGCGGCGGTCGCCGCCTTGCCGCCGATGTCGCCCGCCACGTCGGCCAGGTAGCGTGACACGGTCATGGCGCCGCCGGAGGCGCCCCCGGCCGGGTCGAACATGGCGGTCTGCTGCGCGGCGTCGGCCAGGCGGATGGCGCCGCGGCCGTCGCCGGCGGAGATGGCGTTGGCGCCGACCGCGGCCGTCGGATCCAGCTGGGCCAGGGCCAGGCGGCGCGGATCGTTGTCGATGTCGGTGCGCACCGAGAAGCTGTCCGCCCGGCCCGTGCGGGCGGCCGTTCCGATGCCGAACAGCCCGCTGAATGAGGGTCCGCCCGCGCCGCGGGTGGTGTTGTCGGCGATCACCGACAGGGTCGGCGCCGGGGTCAGGCTCGAGGTGAAGCCCATCTTTCCGTTGGCGTCGAGCGCGAAGCTGCCGTAGCGGCCCAGGCCCGTGCTCGGATCGTTCAGGGCGGTCAGCAGGTCCGCCATGGTCCCCGTGCCGGCCGCGGGCACGGCCACGGTGATGTCGGTCAGGCGCGAGCCCACGTCGCTCGACATGCGGAAGGTGATGGTCTGGCCCGGCGTGAAGCCGTTCTGCGAGGCGTTGGTCAGGCCGGTGTCATAGGTCGCGATCTGATCGGAGCGGATCAGGTCGTTCATGCCGAAGAACAGCGAGAAGCTCCGCCCGGCCTTGGCCGAGGGCGTGGTTGCGTCGTTGGCGATCGCCACCCCGTTCGCGCCGGTGGCGCTGATGGTCAGGGCCCCATTGGCGAAGCTGGCCGAGCCGCTCGCGCCCAGGCTGGTGTTGAGCGTGGTCAGGAAGGTGGCCGGGGTGAAGGCGACGGCCCCGCCGCCATTGACGCTCATGGTCCCGGCGGTGAAGTCGATATCCACCTTGCGCTGCATCACCCCGCTGGCGTCGGCGATGGCGACGGTGGTCTTGCCGGTGAAGCCGCTGATGGCGCTCGGCAGGTCCAGGCCGGTGTTCTTGCCGGTCAGGCTGGAGGGCGCCGGGAAGGCGGTGTTGGCGTTGTGGGCGACGTTCAGCTGGTCGGCCAGCTGCGAGGTCAACTCCGCCAGCCGGTCGGCCGCCTGGGGCGCGTCCCGGTCACGGATGTCGATCAGGCCCTTGAGCTGGCCGCTGGACAGGTGTTCCGACAGGGCCAGCTGCGAGCCGCCCGGCGGCGTCACCCAGATTTCGTTGAAGGTGGTCTGGGGCGTGGCCACCCCCGCGCGCGTATAGGAGAGGGTCGCGGCGCCATTGCCGGCGAGCAGCACCCCGTCGCCGGTGCGTATGGTCACGCCCGAGGGGACGCGCGTTCCGACGCGGACGTCCATCAGCTGCGACAGCTGGTCGATCAGCTGGGCCTGCTGGGTCTCGGCGCCCGAGGCGTCCTTGCCCGAGACGGTGGAGCGCGAGATTTCGTGGTTCAGGTCCTCGATGTCGGTGAGCAGGCCGTTGATCTGGTCGACGGTGGAGGCGATGCGGCTGTCGGCGTCGGTGCGCACCTCCTGGATGCCCGAGGCGATGGTCGAGGCGTCGTCGAAGATCTGCTTGGCGTTGGTCACCACCTCCTGGCGGCGCGGCGCCGAGGAGGGATCGTCGGCGGTGGCCGAGATCGAGGAGAACAGGGCGTTGATGTCGGCGAAAAAGCCGGTGGAGGCGGACGGATCGCCGAACAGGGACTGCACCCGGTCGTAGAGCTCCGAGCGGGTGTCGGCCTGGGACGCGCCCGAGGCGGCGTTCAGATTGGCCTGCTGCAGGAAGGCGTCGGTAGCGATCCGCACCCGGCTGACGTCCACCCCGGTGCCGATGCCGTCGGTGGCGGTGGAGACCTGGTCGACGATCTTGCGGACGTAGCCGGGGGTGGCGACGTTGGCGACGTTGTCGGAGACCACCCGAAGCTGGGTCTCGGCCGTCTGCAGGCCGCTCATGCCCGCGTTGAGGATGGTGCTCAGCGACATGATGTGAGCCCCGGGGTCGGCAAAGCCTGAGCGGCGCTAGGCGGAATCTGCCCGCCTCGCGACCCACGCTCAAAAGCTTTCCCTTTGATTTTCATAGACATCTCCGAGGAGCGCCATCTCCTCGCGGGATTCAGTCGCAAGACGGGCGCCAGTCGCCGCCAGCCCTGCCGACGCGGCCAAGATTGCCGTGACGCCACGGCAAAAAGCGCCGCTCGGCGCCCGAGCCTGGTGCGCCATTCCCGCAAAAATCTTACATAAATTCAGAAGTTTGACGGGCATCGCAGGGGCTGGCCCGCCCCTTGCTCAGGGCCTGTCGAATAGACCAGGCGCCAAATGCGCTCCCGTGCTTCCCCCTTCAGGCGCCGCCCTTTTCCATGCAGTTCGTCGATCTTATCGCCGCGATCACCCAACCCCAGGCCAAGGGCCAGGGCGCAGGCGCGTCGCCGCCGGCCGGCGACGGACAGCCGTTCGCCGATCTGCTGGCGAGCCTGAGCGCGATGCAGGGCGCGCCCCAGCCGGGGATGGGCTCGGGGTCCGGGCTGCCGGGTCTGCTGAAACCGCTGGGCAGCGGGTTCGTCTCGCGCCTCGCGCCGCCGATCGAGACCAAGGCGGACGCCAGCGGGGGCGGGAGCGACAACTCCGGCCTCGCCGCCCTGCAGGGCCTGGTCCAGACGCTGCTGTCGCCGGCGGGCGCGTCCCAGCCGAACGCCGGAGCCGCCGCCGCCGCGGTGGGGAGCGCCATCGCCGCCGCCAGCCCGTCCCAGCGCGCCGACCTCAAGGCCCGCCTTACCGACCTGCTGGGCAAGCTCGACAAGG
>CAYSNW010000058.1:0-26467 GCA_964432415.1 uncultured Caulobacteraceae bacterium | reverse complement strand
TCGAGGAAAGTCCGGGCTCCACGGCGACAAGGCGGCGGGTAACGCCCGCCGGGGGTGACCCCAGGGATAGCGCCACAGAAAGCAAACCGCCCTGTTCCGCTAAAGCTTCGCGGGGCTTGCCCTTCGAAGCCGAAGGCGAAGTAGGGTAAGGGTGAAAGGGTGGGGTAAGAGCCCACCGCGTGCCTGGTGACAGGGACGGCATGGCAAGCCCCGCCTGGAGCAAGACCGAATAGGGACCGCGCGCCCCGTCGAAAGACAGGGTAGGCCCGTCGCCGGGCCGAGCGGTCCGGGTAGGTCGCGAGAACCGTCCAGCAATGGCCGGTCCAGAGGAATGACCGTCGCCCGGGGTTCGCCCCCGGGGACAGAACCCGGCTTACAGGCCGTCTGATCCATTCTCCGCCCGAAGGTCGGCAAAACCCTCCCGTTAACCCCTACGGGTCAACCTTGGCCGTTAACCTTTCTGAACGCGTTGCTTGGTCCCTGCGACCTATACGCGCGTAATACTGTGCATGTTCTGCGTATGTTCGTGCTTTTTCTGCAAAAGCGGGCCATGAAGTCGCCATTGTGGTTAAAAATGTCATTGGGTGTCATTGCGACCCATTTTCTCCCATGTTAACCCATTCCCAACGGTGATTTCAGGGGCGGGCCAATCGGTCTGTAGGGGCGCGTGTTTCTCTCGACGTTCGAGAAACAGCTGGATGCGAAGAGGCGCTTCGTCGTGCCTCAGGAATTCCGCGCCGCGGCCGCCGGCTCCTTCGACGGCGTGTTCTGCTTCCCCTCCATCGAGGCCGATTGCCTGGAGGGCGGGGGCAAGGCCCTGTTCGACCGCTACGAGGCCCTGATCGAGGAACTGCCCTTCGGCGATCCGCTGCGCACCTCGCTGGAGTCCACCGTCTATGCCGGCATGAGCCAGCTGGCCTTCGACAGCGCGGGCCGCATCACCCTGCCCGAGAAGCTGTGCGAGGAGTTCGGCCTGAGCGACTCCGTGGTGGTGGTGGGCCTGAAGGACCGCTTCCAGCTGTGGAACCCGCGCGCCTGGCAGGCCTGGCAGGCCGAGCAGCGCGCCGCCGCGCGCGCCGGGCTGGCCCAGCTGCGCCAGGAACAGCGCGCCGCCAGGACGGTGAGCGGCTCATGAGCATGTCAGCAAAAATGGTACGCATTTTTGCGCCCGGACATGCTCACACTAAGCATGATCGCGCCCTCCGGGCGGCAAAGTGCGTCCCACTTTGCCTGAGCGCGCGATGAGTGCGCAGGCCCACCTCTCCGTCCTGCTCGATGAGGTGGTCGAGGCCATCGACCCCAGGGCGGGCGACGTGATCGTGGACGGGACCTTCGGCGCGGGCGGCTATTCCCGCGCCTTTCTCGAGCGCGGGGCCCGGGTTGTCGCCTTCGACCGCGATCCGTCCGTGGGTGGCTTCGCCGACGCCCTGGGTGCGGTGTTCTCCGACAAATTCGCCCTGGTGGAGCGCCGCTTCTCGGAGATGGAAGCCGGCCTGGCGGCGCTGGAGATCGACAGCTGCCAGGGCGTGGCGCTGGATATCGGCGTCTCCTCCATGCAGATCGACCAGGCCGAGCGCGGCTTTTCCTTCATGCAGGATGGCCCCCTGGACATGCGTATGGGCGGCGATGGGCCGAGCGCCGCGGACCTGGTCAACGACGAGGACGAGGCGGAGCTGGCGCGCATCTTCTGGGTCTATGGCGAGGAGCGCGCCTCGCGCCGGATCGCCAAGGTGCTGGTGCAGCGGCGCGAGCAGGCCCCCTTTCACCGCACCGTGGACCTGGCCGAGACCGTGGAGCGGGCGCTGGGCGGCCGCAAGGGCGCCCCGACCCATCCGGCCACCCGCGTCTTCCAGGCGCTGCGCATCGCGGTCAACGACGAGCTGGGCGAGCTGGAAGCCGGTCTCGCGGCGGCCGAGCGGCTGCTGGCGCCGGGCGGAAGGCTGGCCGTGGTCACCTTCCACTCCTTGGAAGACCGCATCGTGAAGAGCTTCCTGACCGAGCGCGCCGGGCTCAAGCCCCAGGGTTCGCGGCATCGGCCCCAGGCCGAGAGTGGACCGGCGCCGAGCTTCGAGCTGCTGTTCAAGGGCCATCGCGGCCCGTCCGACATCGAGACCTTCGAGAACCCCCGCGCCCGCTCGGCCAAGCTGCGCGCCGCGCGGCGCACCCATGCTCCCGCCTGGGCCGAACGGAGGGCCGCATGAACCTGCTCGCCGCCCTGTTCGCCAACATCTTCGAGCGCCGCGTGCGCGGCTTCCGCATCGTCGAAGTGGTGGTGATCTCCTGCTTCGTGCTGATGGTGTTCTGGGTCTACCTCGCCAAGGCGGCCGCCTCCGACGAGCGGGCGCGCATCGCCCAGCTGGAGCAGCAGATCAACGACGAGCAGCGCCGGGTGAAACTGCTGGGCGCGGAGGCCGCGCACCTGGAGACGCCCCAGCGCATCGAGACCCTGTCGCAGAATTACCTCGGCCTGCAGCCGGTCAAGGCCGCCCACGAGGCCGGCGCCGAGCGCCTGTCGGTGATCGCGCGCGACCCGCACCCCGAGAAGGTCGCCGAGCCCGCCAAGACTGAAGCCGCCGCCGTCGACGGGGCGCACGAACGATGAGCCTGTTCGACCTCAAATCGCAGCAGGGCGCGGGGTCTTTCCGCTGGCTGACCGAGCGCATGTGGTCGGTCGAGCACGCCTTCGAACGCGCCAAGGCCGAGGCCCGCGCCGAGGAAGACACCCGGGTGCGCATCACCGTGGTGCTGGCGGTCTTCGCCCTGGCTTTCGGCGGCCTGACCATCGGCGCCGCCCGCGCGGCCTTGTTCTCCGGCATCCAGCCGGAGGGCGCAGCCCCCGCGGCCATCGCCTCGCGCGCCGATCTGGTGGACCGCGAGGGCCGGCTGATGGCGGTCAACCTGGTCCACTACGGCGTCTATATCGATCCGGACGAGGTCTGGGACGTGGACCAGACGCGCAACGCGCTGCTTTCAGTCCTGCCCCAGCTCAACCCCCAGCGCCTGCAGAAGGCGCTCACCGCCGAACACCAGAGCTACATCATCGGCGGCCTGACGCCGCAGGACCGCGAGCGGGTGCACGCGCTGGGCCTGCCGGGCGTGTCCTTCGCCGAGGAGGACAAGCGGGTCTATCCGCTGGGTCAGTCCGCCTCGCACCTGATCGGCTTTGTCGACGGCGGCGGCAAGGGCATCGCGGGGATCGAGCGCTCCCTCGATGAGCAGGTCCGCACAGCCGGACGCAACGGCGCCCCGATCGTACTGTCCATCGACATGCGGGTGCAGGGCGCGCTGGAGGACGAGCTCGGCAAGGAGGCCGCCGACCAGCAGGCCGACGGCGCCGTGGGCATCGTCACCGACATTCAGACCGGCGAGATTCTGGGGATGGCGTCGTGGCCGGACTACGACCCCAACCAGGCCGGCCGCACGCCGGACAACCAGCGCCTGAACCGCGCGGCCCAGTCGGTGTTCGAGATGGGCTCGACCTTCAAGGTGTTCACCTTGGCCACGGGCCTGGACACCGGCAGGGCCACCATCAACACCATGTTCGACGCCACCACGCCGCTCCACCTGGGCAACCGTCAGATCCACGATCACGACGCCCAGGACCGCATGATGAGCATGGCCGACGTGTTCATCCACTCGTCCAACATCGGCACCTCGCGCCTGGCGCTGGAGCTCGGCAAGGACCCGATGACGCGCTACTTCAGCGCCTTCGGCCTGTTCAAGCCCGCCCCGATCGAACTGGCGGAGTCCGCGCGGCCCATCCTTCCCCGGGTGTGGAGCGACAACACCCTGACCTCCGCCTCCTTCGGCCACGCCATCTCGGTCACGCCCCTGCAGCTCACCGCCGCCATGGGCTCGGTGCTGAACGGCGGCGTCTATGTGCCCCTGACCCTGCGCAAGCGCGCGCCGGGCGAGCCCGTGCCCGGCCGGCGGGTGGTTTCGGCCCAGACCTCGCGCACCATGCTCGACCTGATGCGCATGAACGTGGTGCGCGGCACCGGGACCAAGGCGGACGCGCAGGGCCTGAGCGTGGGCGGCAAGACCGGCACGGCCCAGAAGGTGGTCGGCGGGAAATATTCGGCCACCGCCAACGTTTCCTCCTTCGCCGCGGTGTTCCCGACCGACGGTCCGCCCACGACGAAGCGCTATTTCGTGCTGATCCTGCTCGACAACCCCAAGGGCTCGGCCAAGAGCTTCGGCGTGCGCACCGGGGCCTGGACCTCGGCGCCGGCGGCCGGGCGGGTGATCGACCGCATCGCCCCCTTCCTGCACGTCGAGCGCCGCGCCACGGCGCCGGTCTCGGCCGCGCCGCTGGAAGACACCCAGAGCGGGCCCGAGCAATGAGCGCGACCCGGCTCTCCGACCTGCTGCGCCGCGACGTGCCCGTCGATCCGATGATCACGGGCGTGACCGCCGACAGCCGCAAGGTCGAGGCCGGGACCCTGTTCGCCGCCCTGCCGGGCGCGCGGGCGGACGGACGCGCCTTCATCGCCCAGGCCCTGGCCAAGGGCGCCGCCGCCGTGCTGGCGCCGGAAGACACGCAAGGCGACGTCGCCCCGGTGCTGGTGCGCTCCGGCGACGTCCGCCGCGCCTATGCCCTGGCGGCGCGGGCTTTCTACGGAACCCAGCCCGAGACCTGCGTGGCGGTGACCGGCACCAACGGCAAGACCTCGGTCGCGGTCTTCTGCCGCCAGATCTGGGCCAGCCTCGGCCGCAAGTCCGCCAGCATGGGGACGCTGGGCGTCACCACGGGGACCACCACCCTGACCGGCCCGGGCCTGACCAGCCCGGATGCGGCCGACGCAGCGCGCCTGTTGGCCGAACTGGCGGGGCAGGGGGTCACCCACCTCGCGCTGGAAGCCTCGTCCCACGGCATCGACCAGCGGCGCCTGGACGGGGTGGCGCTGAAGGCGGCGGGCTTCACCAACCTCAGCCAGGATCACCTGGACTATCATGGCGGCATGGACGCCTACCGGGCGGCCAAGCTCCGCCTGTTCGAGGCCCTGCTGCCGCGCGGCCGCACCGCGGTGCTGAACGCCGATTCCGAGGCCTACAACGCCTTTGCCGCCTCCTCCATCCTGTCGGGCCTGTCGATCCTGTCGGTGGGCGAGCGGGGCCGCAACCTGTCGCTGGTCTCCCGCCGCCTGGTCCCCGAAGGCCAGCGCCTGGTCATCGATGTGGAAGGCTCGACCCGCGAGATCCTGCTGCCCCTGGCCGGCGCCTTCCAGGCCGCCAACGCCATGGTGGCCGCCGGCCTCTGTGTCGCGGCCGGCGAGAAGGCCGACGACGTTCTGGGGGCGCTGGAAAAGATCGAGGGCGCGCCGGGACGGCTGCAGCGCATCGGCGCCGGCCCGCACGGCGGCGAGGCCTATGTCGACTACGCCCACACCCCCGACGGGCTGGAGACGGTGCTCTCCGCCCTGCGTCCCCACGCCACGGGGCGGCTGATCGTGGTCTTTGGCTGCGGCGGTGACCGGGACCGCGGCAAGCGGCCGATCATGGGCGAGATCGCCGCCCGCATGGCCGACGTCGCCATCCTGACCGACGACAATCCCCGCTCCGAGGACCCCGCCGCCATCCGGGCCGAGGTGCGCGCCGGCGCCCCCGACGCCATCGAAATCGGCGACCGTTTCAGCGCCATTCGCGAGGCCGTGGAAGGGCTGCGGCAGGGCGATGTGCTGGTTGTTGCGGGAAAAGGTCACGAACAGGGTCAAATTGTCGGCGAAACCGTCTATCCCTTCGACGACGCGACGGAAGTCGCGCGCGCCATGAAGGTGGAGACAGTCTGACATGACCGAGCCGTTATGGACCTCCGAAGAGGTCCTGGCCGCGACGGGCGGGCGTTTGGCGGGGGCGGGTTTCGCCGCCACCGGCGTCACTTTCGATACGCGTGAGATCCAGCCGGGCGACCTGTTCATCGCGCTCAAGGGCGAGCGGGACGGGCACGCCTTCGTCGACCAGGCCTTCGACCGGGGGGCCGCCGCGGTGATCGCCTCCCAGTCCATCGAGGGCGGACCGGCGGTGATGGTGGCCGACACCCTTGCCGCGCTCGAGGGCCTGGCCGCCTATGCGCGTGACCGGTCGCCGGAGGTGCGCCGCGGCGCGGTGACCGGCTCGGTGGGCAAGACCAGCGTCACCCAGGCGGTGCTGGCGGGGCTGAAGCTGGCCGGACCGGCCCACGGCTCGGTCAAGTCGTTCAACAACCACATCGGGGTGCCGCTGACCCTGTCGCGCCTGCCGCGCGGGACCGAGCGCGCCGTGTTCGAGATCGGGATGAACCATCCCGGCGAGATCGCGCCGCTGAGCCGGATGGTGCAGCCCCACGTGGCCTGCATCACCAATGTCGGGCCGGTGCACATCGAGAACTTCGCCGACGGCGAAGAGGGCGTCGCCCACGCCAAGGCCGAGATCTTCGAGGGCCTGGGCCCCGGCGGAGTGGCGGTGATCAACGCCGACATCCCCTGGTTCGACCTGCTCAAGCAGCAGGCCCTGCACCGGGGCGCGCGGGTCATGTCCTTCGGTTCCGACGAGACCGCCGACGCGCGGCTGCTTGACTTCACCCCCGAGATGAACGGGGCGCGGGTATCGGCGCGCATCTGGGGCCACGACTACGTCTTCACCCTGGCCCAGTCCGGTTTCCACTGGGGGCTGAACAGCCTGGCGGTGCTGCTGACGCTGGAAGCGCTCGACACGCCGCTGGAGACCGGCCTGCAGGCCCTGGCCGAATTCGAGCCGCTGGCGGGCCGCGGCCAGGAGCGCCGCATCCGTATCGAGGGCGGCGAGTTCGTGCTGATCGACGAGAGCTACAACGCCAACCCCATGTCGATGAAGGCGGCCTTCGCCAGCCTCGCCGTGCGCAAGCCCGAGGACGACGGCCGGCGTATCGCGGTGCTGACCGACATGCTCGAGCTGGGCGAGGACGCGCCGCAGCTGCACCGGGAGCTGGCCGGCGCCGTCGAAGCGGCCGACGTGCACCTGGTGTTCGCCGCGGGACCGCAGATGAAACACCTGTGGGACGCCTTGCCCGAGGCCCGCAGGGGCGCCTACGCGCAGGACGCCCAGTCACTGGCGCCCCAGGCGGTCGCCGCCGCGCGGCCGGGCGATCTGATCGTGGTCAAGGGGTCGAACGGCTCGAAGGCGTCCCTGGTGGCAAAGGCTTTGACGGCGCTCGATTATTCGGAGCGGGAGACCGGCTGATGTTCTATCTGCTCTACGAGCATTTTTCGCACTACGCGCACGTCTTCCCGCTGCTGAACCTGCTGAAATACCTGACCGTGCGGGTCGGGCTGTCGCTGTTCACCTCGGGGCTCGTCGCCATCGCCATGGGCTCGCGCTTCATCGGCTGGATGCGCTCCAAACAGGGCAAGGGCCAGCCGATCCGCACCGACGGGCCGGAGGGGCACCTGCTGACCAAGAAGGGCACGCCCACCATGGGCGGTCTTATGATCCTGGCCGGGGTCACCGTCTCGACCCTGCTCTGGGGCAACCTCAGGGACATCTACGTCTGGGTCGTCCTCGGCGTGACCCTCAGCTACGGCGTGCTGGGCTTCATCGACGACTACGCCAAGGTGACCAAGCAGACCTCGGCCGGCCTGACCTCGACCCAGAAGCTGCTCTTCCAGTTCGTCATCGCCATCGTCGCGGTGGTGCTGCTGATCCTGTGGGGGCCGAAGTCGCCCTTGGTCTACGGGCTGGAGACCTCGGTCACCTTCCCGTTCCTGAAGCAGCTGGTCTTCAACATCGGCTGGTTCTACGTGGCCTTCGGCGCGGTCTGCATCGCGGGCTTCTCCAACGCGGTGAACATCACCGACGGCCTGGACGGCCTGGCCACGGTGCCGGTGATGATGGCCGCCGGCGCCTTCGGGATCATCTGCTACCTGGTCGGCAACTACGTGTTCGCCAGCTACCTGCAGGTCCATTTCGTGCCGGAGGTGGGCGAGATCGCGGTGATCTGCGCGGCCCTGATCGGGGGCGGCATGGGCTTCCTCTGGTACAACGCCCCGCCAGCCAAGATCTTCATGGGCGACACCGGTTCGCTGGCCCTGGGCGGCGCGCTCGGCACCATGGCGGTGGCGGCCAAGCATGAGATCGTGCTGGGCATCGTCGGCGGCCTGTTCGTGGTCGAGGCGCTCTCGGTGATGATCCAGGTCGGCTACTACAAGCTGACCAAGAAGCGCGTCTTCCTGATGGCGCCCATCCATCACCATTTCGAGAAGCTCGGCTGGGCGGAGCCCACCATCGTGATCCGTTTCTGGATCGTGGCGGCGCTGCTGGCCCTGATCGGCCTGTCGACCCTGAAGCTGAGATGATACCGGCCCGCGGCTTCGAGGGCCGCCGGGTCGCGGTGTTCGGTCTGGGCCGTTCGGGCCTGCCCGCCGCGCGCGCGCTGAAGGCCGGCGGGGCCGAGCCGGTACTCTGGGACGAGAACGAACGCTCGCGCGAGACCGCGCGCGCCGAGGGCTTCACGGTCGAGGACCTGGCCGCCGCCGACTGGTCCGGCCTCGCCGCCCTGGTGCTGGCGCCGGGCGTGCCCCTGACCCATCCCAAGCCGCACTGGACGGTCGAGCGGGCGAAGGCCTCAGGCGTGCCGGTTATCGGGGACATGGAGCTCTACGGCCGCGCGACCGCCGCCCTGCCGTCCGCGGAGCGGCCGAAGACCATCGCCATCACCGGCACCAACGGCAAGTCGACCACCACGGCGCTGACCGGCTGGGTGCTGGAGCAGGCGGGCCGCACCGTGCGCGTCGGCGGCAATATCGGGATCGGCGTGCTGGCGCTGGACCCGCCCGAGCCCGGGTCGGTCTATGTGCTGGAGACCTCCTCCTACCAGCTCGATCTGATCGACAGCTTCCGGCCGGATGTGGCGGTTCTGCTGAACCTTTCGCCCGACCATCTCGACCGGCACGGTGAGATGGCGGGCTATGTCGCCGCCAAGGCGCGGCTGTTCCGGAACCAGGGTCCGGGAGATACTGCCGTCGTCGGCGTCGACGACGCCTGGTGCGCGAGCGTGGCCGACAGCCTGTCCGGCCCGAGCGTCGTGCGCATCTCGGCGCAGGGGCCGGTCGAGGGCGGCGTCTGGTTCGCCGAGGGCAAGCTGTTCGACGAGGGCCGCGAGGTCGCCGACCTGACCCGGGCCCGTTCGTTGCCCGGCCGGCACAACGGCCAGAACGCGGCGGCGGCCTATGCGGCGGTGCGGGCCTTGGGGATCAGCGAGGCGGACGCCGTCGCCGGCCTGATGAGCTTCCCGGGCCTCGCCCACCGGATGGAGGAGGTCGCGCGCATCGGCCGCGTGCGCTTCATCAACGACAGCAAGGCCACCAACGCCGACGCTGCGCGCCAGGCTCTGTCGAGCTATCCCAGGGTCTACTGGATCGCCGGCGGCAAGGCGAAGGACGGCGGCATCGACAGCCTGAGCGATCTCTTCCCGCGGGTAGCCAGGGCCTATCTGATCGGCGAGGCGGCGACGCCGTTCGCGCGGACCCTGGCCGGCAAGGCCGAGACGGTGATTAGCGGCGACATCGCCACGGCGACGGCCCAGGCCTTCGCGGATGCGGCGGCGTCGGGCGAAGAGGCCATCGTGCTGCTGTCGCCGGCCTGCGCCTCCTTCGACCAGTTCGCCGACTTCGAGCAGCGGGGCGAGGCGTTTCGGTCGGCGGTCCAGAGCCTGCGCTGAGCCTACATCGTCGCCCCGAGCTGCCAAGGCACGAACTCCGCCCCGCCGTAGCCCAGTTGCTCGCTCTTGGAGTGCTCGCCGGAGGCGACGCGCAGGAGCAGGTCCAGCACCTCTTGGCCCTTCTCCGCCACGGTCGCCGCGCCCTCGGCGATAGGGCCGCAGTCCAGGTCGATGTCTTCGCTCATGCGGCGGTAGACGTCGGAGTTGGACGACAGCTTGATCGAGGGCGAAGGCTTGCAGCCGTAGGCCGAGCCGCGCCCCGTGGTGAAGGCGATCATGGTGGCGCCCGAGGAGACCTGGCCCGTGGCCGAGCAGGGATCGAAGCCGGGGCTGTCCATGAAGATCAGGCCGCGTTCGCGGATCGGCTCGCCGTATTCCACCACGTCGCGCAGGGTCGAGGTCCCGCTCTTGGCCACGGCGCCCAGCGACTTTTCCAGGATGGTGGTCAGGCCGCCGGCCAGGTTGCCGGGGGAGGGGTTATTGTTCATTTCCGCCCCGTGCATGGCGGTGTAGCCCTCCCACCACGTCAGGCGGGCCTTGAGCTTGTCCACCACCTCCGGCGAGGCGGCGCGGTCGAACAGTAGATGCTCGGCGCCGTAGATCTCGGGCGTTTCCGACAGGATCACCGTGCCGCCCAGCGCCACCAGCCGGTCGGCGGCGTCTCCCAGCGCCGGGTTGGAGGTCACGCCGGACCAGGCGTCGGAGCCGCCGCACTGCAGGCCGAGGGTCAGCTCCGAAGCCGGAACCTCGCCGCGCCGGGCGGCCGCGGCGACCGGCAGCAGCTCCGCCAGCCGCTCCAGCCCCTGTTCCACCGCGCGCCGGGTGCCGCCGGCGTCCTGGATGGTGAAGGCCTGGAAGCTGTCGTGGCCGGCCAGGCCATAGTCCTTGGTGAACTTGCCGATCTGGATGACCTCGCAGCCGAGGCCGACCATCATCACCGCCCCGAAATTGGGATTGGCGGCCGTGCCCCAGAGCGTGCGGCGCAACAGATCGAACCCCTCGCCGGAGGAGGCCATGCCGCAGCCGGAGGTGTGGGTGATCGGCACGATCCCGTCGATGGTCGGATAGGCGTCGAGCATCCCGGAACGCTGGGCCGCGTCGGCGATCAGGCGCGCGACCGTGGCCGAGCAGTTCACCGAGGTGAGGATTCCGACGTAGTTGCGCACCCCGACCCTGCCGCCTGGGCGGCGGTAGCCCTGGAAGGTCCGCCCCGTCGCCGGATAGTCGGTGTGGCCGCCGACACCGCCCGGACGGCGGGCGGCGGAGACGGCGAGATTGTGGGTGTGGACGTGGGCGCCGGGTTCGATGTCGGCTGTAGCCGAGCCGATCACCTGGCCGTACTTGATCACGGGCTGGCCCGCCGCGATGGCCGAGGCCGCGATCTTGTGTCCGGCGGGAATGGCGTCGCGGGCGCTCAGGCGCTCGGAGGGGATCGCGGCCCCGGCCGCAATGCGGCGCGCGGCCACCACGACATTGTCGTCCGGTCCCAGCCGGATGACCGTCGCTTCACTGCTCGCAGCGCCATCAGGCAAGGGTTGCTCCCGGTGTCATTCCTCCGATTTGGGAGCAAAGCGGGAGAAAGGCAACGGCGTTGGCGTCACGGGGGCCTTCGAAGGCTCAGGTCGCAGCGTCCAGATCGGCGAGCATGGCGACTGCCTCCTCCCAACCCGCTTCGGTGATGGCCTCGCGTGGCTCGCAGGAGATAGCGGCTTGCAGTTGCTCCTTGGCGAACCGCGCGGACCGGCGCACGCCAACACCTGAAAGGTAAGCCTTTGCGATCTTCACCCGCGCGTCGTTGTCGCCGACCTCCACAGCCTTCTTGAACCACCTGAAAGCGGCGCGGTGTTTGCCTTGCTCATTGTAGAGGATGGCGATGTTTCCGGCTGCGATGCCGCTGCCGCGACGGTGCGCCCGTTTGTACCAAAGCATCGCCGCAGCCTTGTCAGGCGCCTGTCCTCGTCCGGTGTCGAACAGATAGCCCAGGTTGACCATCATGCTGATGTCACCCGCCTCCGCACCCTGCCGGTAGAGTTCGAAGGCGAGCGCAGAGTCGCCGGCTTCTTCGGCTTCCCAGCCGCGCTCCAGGAGTCTGTAGGATTCGGATCCGAAGTACGGCTGTTCCGCGGGCATGGTCCGAATCTGGATCGCGGAGGCGCCGCCCACAAGCACCAACCCGATCGTCCCTAACAATTCCTTCCCCACCGCCCCGCTCGCCAACCCTCGATTAACCCTGTCGCGGCAGGGTGGCGGGATGAGCGCCTCGACCCATCCGTTCGCCCGCACCGACCGCTCCGCCTTCGGCCTGTGGTGGTGGACCATCGACCGGCTGCTGCTGGCCGCGGTGCTGGGGCTGATCTTCCTGGGGGTAGCCCTGTCTTTCGCTTCCAGCCCGGCGGCAGCGGCGCGCATCGGCATCGACGATCCGTTCCATTTCGCCGTGCGCCAGTCGATCTACGCCTCCATCGCCGGTCTGGTGCTGCTGGGCGCCTCGCTGCTGTCGCCAAGGGGCGTCAGGCGAGTAGCGCTGGCGGTGTTCGCCGCCTCGATCCTGGTGATGATCGTGCTGCCGGTGATCGGCCACTCGGCCAAGGGGGCCCAGCGCTGGCTGCAGCTCGGCGGTTTTTCTCTGCAGCCCTCGGAGTTCGTGAAGCCGGCCCTGGTGGTGCTGGTCTCCTGGATGTTCTCCGAAGGCCAGAAAGGGCAGGGGGTTCCGGGGGTCTGGATATCCTTCCTGCTCTACGGGATCACGGTGGGCCTGCTGCTGATCCAGCCGGACGTGGGCCAGACGGTGCTGATCACCGCGGCCTTCGGGGCGGTGTTCTTCATGGCGGGCGTGCCGCTCCGATGGATCATCGGCCTGGTGGCGGTGGCGGTCCCGGGGCTGATTTCGACCTATTTCGTGTTCGGCCACGTGGCCGCGCGGGTGCAGAAGTTCCTGTCCCACGACCACGCCGACACCCACCAGATCGACCGCGCCTCGGAGGCCATCGCCGCCGGCGGGCTGTTCGGGCGCGGGCCCGGCGAAGGCCTGATGAAGCGCCACGTGCCCGACCTGCATACGGACTTCATCTATTCGGTCGGGGCCGAGGAGTTCGGCCTGGTCTTTTCGGTGATGCTGATCGGCCTGTTCGCCCTGGTCGCCATCCGGGGCCTGTACAAGGCCATGCGCCTGACCGATCCGTTCGAGCAGGTCGCCGCAGCGGGGCTGTTCGTGCTGTTCGGGATGCAGTCGGTGATCAATGTCGCGGTCAACTTGAACCTGATGCCCACAAAGGGCATGACCCTGCCTTTCATCTCGTACGGAGGGTCTTCGATGATCGCCATGGGCCTGACGCTCGGGCTGGCGCTGTCGCTCACGCGCCGGCGCGCGGGCGCCTATACGCACGGCGAAGGACTGACCCGCGGCGGCGCCTTCCGCTGATGAACGCTCCCCAAGGCAAGCTCGCCGTGGTCGCCGCCGGCGGCACCGGCGGCCATCTGTTTCCCGCCGAGGCCCTGGCTCGGGCCCTGACCGCGCGCGGCTGGCGTGTGGCGCTGGCCACCGACACGCGCGGCGACCAGTACGCCCACGCCTTTCCGGCGGAGGAGCGGATCGCGCTCAACGCCGCGACCTTCAAGACCACCGATCCGATCGGCGCGGTGCGCGGCGGATTCAAGATCGCCCAGGGCGTGCTGCAGGCTAGGAAGGCCTTCGCGCGGCTCAGGCCCGCGGTGGTGATCGGCTTCGGCGGCTACCCGTCGCTGCCGGCCCTGCTGGCGGCCATGAGCATGGGCATGCCAACGCTCATCCACGAGCAGAACGCGGTGCTGGGACGGGTCAACCGCCTGCTGGCCTCACGCGTCAGCGCCGTGGCCTGCGCCTTTCCGACGCTGGAGAAATGCCCCTCGGGGGTGAAGCCCGAGGTGGTCGGCAATCCGGTGCGGCCCGAGATCCAGGCGCTGTATGGCAAGCGCAAACCCAAGGCGGACGGACGGCTGCGGCTGCTGGTCACCGGCGGCAGCCAGGGCGCGCGGGTGCTGTCGGAGACCACGCCGGCGGCGGTGGCCCTGCTGGCGGAGTCCATCCGCCACAGCCTCAAGGTCGAACAGCAGACCCGCCCCGAATCCCTGGACCACGCCCGGGCGATCTATGCCGACGCCATGGTGGAGGCGCAGGTAGCGCCCTTCTTCCGCGACATGGCCTCGCGCCTGGCGGTCGCCGACCTGGTGATCGGGCGCGCGGGGGCGTCCACGGTCAGCGAGCTGGCGGCCGCCGGCCTTCCCTCGGTCCTGATCCCGCTGAAGATCGCCATGGACGACCACCAGACCTTCAACGCCCGGCTGCTGACCGACGCGGGCGCCGCCGTGGTGATCGGCGAGGACGATGTCACGGTCGAGACGCTCGCCAACTGCCTGCAGTCGCTGCTCAGCGATCCGGAGCGGTTGAAGGTCATGAGCAAGGCCGCGAAGTCCGTGGCCATGCCTGACGCAGCGAGCACGCTGGCCGATCTGGTGGAACGGGTCTCCGCTCAGGCCCGATAGGTGTCGGCCGGGGCGAAAATGTTGGCGTTGTGCAGCGGCAGGACCCGGAGCTCCGGCTGCGGCGCGCCGACCGCCTGAAGGCCCGGGCCGAGCCGCTCGTTCAGGAAAGCCTCCATCGACGCGGCGCTCTCCCAGACGTCGGTCACGTGCAGATGACCGGCCTCGTCGAAGGCGCAGACGTGCAGCACCGCGCCCGTCGCCGGGTCGGCTTCCCAGCGGACGACGCCGCGCAGCTTCTCATACATGTCGCGGGTGAAACCGCGCCCCTCGAACAGCGCCATGATGGCCATGGAGACCCCCTCTGTTGCGTTTGCTGGGGGCTCATACGCGTCGATGCGCGCAAGGGATCACCGGCGCGCGCCGAAGTTAGTGGCCCTGGACGCTGTCGAAGGCGGCCTGGAGGTTGGCCACCGACGCGCCGAGCACCGACTGGTCGCCCTGGCAGGCCAGGCGATAGGCCAGTTCCTGCGGTGAGTTCGGATTGATCGCCTTCTGGGCGCGCGGGTGGCCGCCGGGATCCATGATCTCGAGCTTCAGATTAAGCATGGCGGCGGTGTCGGTTTCGCCGATGTGGGCGCTGCAGGTGAAACGCTGAAGACTCCAGCCGCCGGCGAAGTCGGAGGGCACGTTCGCCGCCGGGATCTTGAGCAGAAACACCGTCCAGACCGAGGCTGCGTCGCCGTCGCGCCGGACCGTGTCGGGGGCGACGAACATCGAGGCCTTCTCGCCGCTGTACAGGATCTGCAACGGCCTCTCGGGCGAGGGCGGGGTATCGGCGAGGGCGGAAGAGGCGAAGGCAAGGCCGGAAGCGAGCAGAGCAGCGGTCAGGACGGGTTTCATCGGCGTTTCCTCTCTAATGGCCCTGGGCGGCCGCCACGGCGGCGCGGACACCGGGGACGGATACGCCGCCGGGCGGGCCGTTGCGGCAGATATAGCGGAATTCCGCGGATTCGCCGCTGGCGACCTCAAGATTGACAGCCTTCGGCGGTGTGGGCTTGTCGCTCGAGAAGGCGACCGCGAACTGGTCGTCCAGGGCGTGCAATTCGATCATGCCCAGGGTGTTGGCGGCGCAGTCGGCCTGGAACCGCACCCAGGAGCCCACCACGGTCCTGGGCCCGACGGCGCGCGGCGTCGGATGGGCGTTGAAAACCCAGACCGCGCCCATGTTCCCGTCGCGGGTGCGCGTGCCGGGCGCGAGGTAAATCAGCTGCGCCGCGGTCGTGGACACCAGCCGCAGCTCCGTGTCCGCCGGCGGGGGCGCGGCCTGCGCCTGGCCGGCTGTGGCGAGCGCCAGGGCGGCGACGATTGCGGGCGCAAGGACGGATTTCATGGCGGGCCTCCCAAAGCACGGGAGGCTCGCGCCGGAGCCAGGCCCCGGGCAACCCGCGTTCGGGGGGGCTCGACGGCTCGAACCAGACAGATGCAATGGCGCAAACCAGCCGCTATAGCGGCTTCATGATCGCCCGTTCGCGCCTGCGCCCCATTCCGTTCGAAATCGGCCCCGTCCACTTCGTGGGCATCGGCGGCATCGGCATGAGCGGCATCGCCGAGATCATGCTCAAGATCGGCTATGCGGTGCAGGGCTCCGACGCCAAGCCCTCGGCCAACACCGAGCGGCTGGAGAAGCTGGGAGCGAAGATCTTCATCGGCCACGACGCCGAACATGTCGGCGACGCCTCCGCCGTGGTCTATTCGACGGCGGTAAAGGCCGACAATCCCGAGTTCGTCGCCGCGCGCGAGCGGCGCATCCCGCTGGTCCGCCGCGCCGAGATGCTGGCCGAGCTGATGCGGCTGCAGTTCTCGGTGGCGGTGGCGGGGACCCACGGCAAGACCACCACCACCACCATGGTCGCCGCCCTGCTCGACGCCGGGGGACTGGACCCGACGGTAGTCAATGGCGGGATCATCAACGCCTACGGCACCAACGCCAAGGTCGGCGAGGGCGACTGGATCGTGGTTGAGGCCGACGAGTCCGACGGCTCGTTCCTGCGCCTGAAATCGACGGTGGCCATCGTCACCAACATCGATCCCGAGCACCTGGACCACTACGGCGACTTCGACGCCGTGAAGAAGGCCTTCCGCGACTTCGTCGAGAACATCCCCTTCTACGGCTTCGCCGCCGTCTGCCTGGACCATCCCGAGGTGCAGGCCATGGTCGCCCAGGTCGAGAACCGGCGCATGGTCACCTACGGGATCAACCCCCAGGCCGAGGTGCGCGCCAGCCGCCTGACCATGGACCAGGACGGCGCCCAGTTCGATGTGGTGATCACCCCGCGCGAGGGCGAGCCCCTGACCATCTCGGACCTGCGCCTGCCCATGGCGGGATGGCACAACGTCTCCAATGCGCTCGCCGCGATCGCCGTCGCGCGCGAGCTGGGCGTTTCGAGCGAGGCGATCAAGGAAGGCCTGGCCAGCTTCGAGGGCGTCAAGCGTCGCTTCACCACCGCCGGGACGGCCCGGGGGGTCAGGATCATCGACGACTACGGCCACCATCCGGTCGAGATCGCCGCGGTCCTGCGCGCCGCCCGCCAGGTGGCTTCCGGCAAGGTGGTCGCCGTGGTGCAGCCGCACCGCTACACCCGCCTGCAGGACCTGATGAGCGAGTTCTCCGCCTGCTTCAACGACGCCGACACGGTGATCGTGGCCGACGTCTATGCCGCCGGTGAAGCGCCGATCGAAGGCGTGGGCAAGGACGCCCTGGTCGAGGGCGCCCGGCGCTTCGGCCATCGCCGGGTGCTGCCGCTGGAAAACCCCGCCGCCCTGGCCGAACTGATCGCCCAGGAGACCGAGCCCGGGGACCTGGTGGTCTGCCTGGGCGCCGGCGACATCACCCAGTGGGCCTATGCGCTCGCCGGCCAGCTCGAGGCCCTGGGGCAGGCGGCGTGAGCGACTGGCGTGACTCCCTCCCGGCCGTTCGCGGCAAGCTGATCCGCGACGCGGAGCTGGCGCCCTTCACCTGGTTCCGGGTGGGCGGCCCCGCGGATCTGCTGTTCCTCCCTGAGGACGAGGACGATCTGGCGGCCCTGATGAAGGGTCTGGACCCGGCCGTGCCGGTGACGGTGCTTGGTGTCGGTTCCAACACCCTGGTGCGCGACGGCGGGGTCGAGGGTGTGGTGGTCCGGCTGGGGCGTGGCTTCGGCCAGGTCGAGGCGCTGGAGGGCTCCCGCATCCGCGCGGGCGCCGCGGTGCTGGACGCGACCCTGGCCAAGAAGGCCGCCGAGGCGGGGATCGCCGGGCTCGAGTTTTACCGCGGAGTGCCGGGCACGGTCGGCGGCGCCTGCGTGATGAACGCCGGCTGCTACGGCTCGGAGACAAAGGACGTGCTGGTCGAGGCCTATGCGCTGGACCGCTCCGGCGCGCGGGTGGTGCTGAGCAACGATCAGATGGGCTTCAGCTATCGCAAGGCCAAGGCCGCGGCCGACCGGCCGTTGCTCTTCATCGGCGCCCTGTTCCAGGGACGCCCCGACGAACCGGCCGCGGTGCAGACGCGCATGGAGGCGATCACAGCGCGACGCGAGGCGACCCAGCCGGTGCGGGAGAAGACCGGCGGCTCGACCTTCAAGAACCCGCCGGGCGACAGCTCCTGGCGGCTGGTGGACGCCGCCGGCTGGCGCGGCAAGCCGTTCGGCGGGGCCCAGTTCTCCGAGCTGCACTCGAATTTTCTGATCAATACCGGGGAAGCGACCGCCGCGGACCTCGAGGGGCTGGGCGATACGGTGCGCGCCGAGGTGAAGGCGAAGTTCGGCGTGGAACTGGAGTGGGAGATCAAGCGCATCGGCCGCAAGGCCTGAGGACTCGAGGCCTGCCGGGAGGAAAAACGCGCTCCCGCAACCATACCGCTGTTTTCCGAATCGCCGCGACGTCGTCTTATGGTCGCGGAGACCTGCAATGAGACTTATCCGAGCGGCCCAATATCTGGGCGGCGTCCTGATCATATTCGGGCTGTCCTGGGCCAGCATCGCCTTCACCCGCACGACCGGCACCGTCTCGGCCGTCTGGCCCGCCGACGCCGTGGCGCTGGCGCTGGCGCTGCGCTGGGGCAGCCGCAGCCTGACCGACCAGGGTCTGGTGGTGCTGGGCGCGACGGTGGCCGAGGCTCTGGCGGACGTGCTCTACGGCTCATCGCTGCCCTTTTCCCTGGCGCTCGCCAGCTGCAACGGCCTGGGCATCGCCGTCAGCCTGCTGCTGGTGCGCGGCCTGGACGATCCGTTCGAGAGCCCGCGGAATTTCGCACGCTTCCTGCTGGGCGCCATCGTCATCGGTCCCCTGGCGGGCTCCGTGCCGGCGGTCTTCGTGTTCAAGGCCTTCGCCGGCGGGACCGGGCTGATCCACGTCTTTACGCGCTGGTACATGGCCGTGGCGCTGGGGGTGGCGGTGGTCGCCCCGCTGATGCTGAAGCTCCGGTGGCCCATCGCGTTCGGACGGATCGACGGACGACGCCTTGCCGCCGCCGCGGGGGCCCAGCTGGTGTTCGCCGCGGTCGCGGCCGTCATCCTGTTCCAGCCCAAATACCCGCCGATCGTCGCGGTGTTTCCCTTCCTGGTGCTGGCGGTGCTGAGCGAGAAGAACTTCGGCGCCGTGCTCGCCGTGCTGTCGACCACCGTGCTGGCGGTGATCGCCACCGTGTACGGCCGGGGGCCGGCGGTTCTGGCCCATTACACCGGCGTCCAGCCCTTCCAGGTGCTGCAGCTGATCATCGGCTGCATGCTGATGACCGCCCATCCCATCGCCGCCATGGTCGCCAAGCTCGACCGGCTGGCGGAGGAGAACAACCGCCGCCGCGCCGAGGCGGAGGAACTGAACGCCATCAAGACCAAGCTGCTCGCCCACGTCAGCCACGAGATCCGCTCGCCGCTTTCGGGCGTCACCTCCATGGCCGAGCTGATGAGCGAGGGGATCATGGGCGAGCTGACGCCGCGCCAGCGCGAGACCCTGGTCCAGATCGCCCGGGCGGGCTCGGAGGTGCAGACCCTGGCGCGCGATCTGCTGGACGCGGCGACCCTGCAATCGGGCAAGGCCAGCGTGAACCTTAGCGGGGTCGCGATCGAGGAGGCGGTGGAGGCGGCGGTGACCGCCGCGCGCTTCCGGGGCGGCGAGTTCGGCGGCTCGGTGGCGGTGGTCAGCGGCTATCTGGGCGATGTGATGGTGGCGGCCGATCCGCTGCGCCTGCGCCAGATCCTGGTCAATCTGATCGTCAACGGCCTGAAATACGGCGGCCGCCCGCCGGTCGTGCAGGTCTGCGCCTATGTCACCGAGCGCGGGACGGTGCGCTTCGAGGTGTCCGACAACGGCTCTGGCGTCGATCCGCAGCTTCGCGAGGCGATGTTCAAGAGCTTCAATCGCCTGGGGGCGGAAAAGTCCGACATCGAGGGCGCGGGCCTGGGCCTGGCCCTGTCGCGCGAACTCGCCTTGCTGCAGGACGGCCGGCTGGGGGTCGAGGACGGCGAGATCGGCGGGGCGCGCTTCTGGCTCGAATTGCCGCAATGGAAGGCGGCGACCGCCCAGGCGGCTTGACGCGGGCGGGTCTGGAACCCAGCTAGGCCGAATGAGCGACCTTCCTGCCGACATCTTCACCGAACAGGACGACATCGATCCTGACACCCTCGCCAACCTGGGGCCGCTGAGGGCGCTGGCTGGTGTCTGGGAAGGCGCCAAGGGCCTGGATGTGAACCCCTACATCGATGCGCCGCGACGCCAGGCTTATGTCGAGCGCATCGAGCTCCAGCCGATCGACCCGCAGTCCAACGGTCCGCAACTGCTCTACGGGCTCCGCTACCACACCCGCATCGTCAAGCCGGACGAGGTGGAGACCTATCACGACCAGGTCGGCTACTGGCTGTGGGAGCCGGCGACCGGGACGATCCTGCACTCCCTGACCATTCCCCGCGGCCAGGTGGTGCTGGCCAGGGGCCAGGCGGCGGCGGACGCCACGAGCTTCGAGGTCAGCGCCGTGCGCGGATCGACGGAGGCGGGCATCTGCTCCGCGCCGTTCCTCGAGAAAGCCTTCCGCACCGACAGCTTCACCATGAAGGTGACGGTCAATCCGGACGGGACCTGGTCCTATTTCGAGGACACGGTGCTGACCGTGCATGGTCGGGAAGCCGAGCCTTTCCACCACACGGACCGCAACACCCTGACGAAGGTGGCGGAGCCGACGCCCAACCCGATGGCGCGCGCCTGACGGCGGTCAGGCGCTCAGATCAAAGCGGCTGCCGATGGTCCTGGCGCTGGCGGCTGTGCTGACCACCCGGTTAGGATCGCCGGCGGCCTGCGCGGCGCGGCCTTCTAGCTTCACGGCCGGGTCGAACGGATCCTTCTTCGCCTTGGCGTCGGCGCCCGGCTTCAGGGGGTCGGTCTCGGGGTGGGCCGGGTCGACATTGCGCTTGGCCAGGTCGACGTCCGTGCAGTTCTTACAGGGATAGCCGTTGACGAGTTCGATCATCGTGCGTCCCCACGCCTTCTGGCGCGAATTTTCCCCAAAGGCGGCCGGTGGCCTTAAGAGAACGTAAATCCGCCTCAGGCTGTTGATCTCCCGAGCGTCCCTCCCGCCGGAAGCCCCGCATGTCCAAGCCGTTTGCTGATCGTCACGTCGCCGTCCTGCTGGGCGGCCTTTCCTCCGAGCGGGAAGTGTCCCTGGTTTCGGGGCGCGAATGCGCCGATGCGCTGGAGCGGCTGGGCGCGAAGGTGACGCGGATCGACGCAGGGAGGGACCTGGCGCAGGTGCTGGCCGCCGCCAAGCCCGACGTGGTGTTCAACGCCCTGCACGGCGCCTGGGGCGAGGACGGCTGCGTCCAGGGCGTGCTCGAGACCCTGGCCATTCCCTACACTCACTCCGGCGTATTGGCCTCGGCCCTGGCCATGGACAAGGCCAAGGCCAAGTCGGTGCTGGCGGCGGCGGGCGTGACAGTTCCGGGGGGCGGTCTGTTCGACCGGCGCGAGGTCGCGCGCCGGCATGTGATCGCGCCCCCCTATGTGGTGAAGCCCAATTCCGAGGGCTCGTCGGTGGGCGTGTTCCTGGTCTTCGAAGGCGCCAACGCCCCGCCCGCCGAGGTCGGCGTCGACAGCTGGACCTTCGGCGAGGAGGTGATGGTCGAGCCCTACATCGCCGGCAAGGAACTGGCCGTGGCGGTGATGGGCGACAAGGCCCTGACCGTGACCGAGATCGTCCCGACCACGGGCTTCTACGACTACGACGCCAAATACGCCGACGGCGGCTCCTACCACGTGGTCCCGGCGCCGATTCCCCCCGAGATCGCGGAGAAGGCCATGCGCATGGCCGAGCGCGCGCACGCCGCCCTGGGTTGCCGGGGCGTCACCCGCAGCGACTTCCGTTATGACGACGTTAAGCACGAACTGGTCCTACTGGAGGTCAACACCCAGCCCGGCATGACGCCGACTTCGCTCGCGCCCGAGCAGGCCGGCCATGAGGGCATGGGGTTCGACGACCTGGTTCGGTGGATCGTGGAGGACGCTTCATGCCCGCGGTAGTGCGGGGCGGCAGACGGCAGAGCGCCAAGCCGGCGCCGCGCAAGACGGGCAAGGCCCCGCCGCCCCGGCGGACGGGGCCCCGCGGCCAGCCGCTGCCGGCCGGAAAACTTTCCGCGCTCAGCGGGTTGAACCTGTCGCCCAGGGCCACCGGCGTGGCCGTTTTCGGCTTCCTGATCTTCTGCGGGGCGGTGACCCTGGCCACCGGCGGACGCGCGCAGGCGTTGAGCGAGGCGGCGGCCGGCACGATCGACGCCGGCATGGGCGCCATCGGCTTTAAGCTGGAGCGGGTGCATGTCGAGGGCGCCTCGGCCGCGGCCCTGCCGGCGATCAAGGCGGCCATGCAGCTGCACCGGGGCGACCCGATCGCGCGCATGGACCTGGACGCCATCAAGACGCGGCTGGAGACGGTGGGCTGGGTCAAGGACGTCAAGGTGCTGAGGCTGCTGCCCGACACCTTGGTGGTCTCGGTGGTCGAGCGCGAGCGGATGGCGGTGTGGCAGCACCAGGGCCAGGCCGTGGTGATCGATGAGCTGGGCAAGCCGATCAAGGGCGCCTATCCGGCCCAGTTCTCGGCCCTGCCGCTGGTGGTGGGCGACGGGGCCAACGACACGGCCGGCCAGATCCTGCCGCTGGTGCGCCAGCGCCCGAGGCTGATGGGCAAGCTCGAGGCCCTGGTGCGTGTCGACGGGCGCCGCTGGGACCTGAGGCTGAAGGACGGAAGCCTGATCCAGCTGCCGGCGCTGAAGGAGGAATCGGCGCTGATCCAGCTGGACCAGCTCGACCAGAAGCAAAGGCTGCTGGAGCTCGGGTTCGCGCGCATCGACCTGCGCGACCCGGACATGATCGCGGTGCGGCCCGCGGGCGCGAAGGCGCCCACGCCGGCGCCCGCCGTGGCGGGATGAGAAGACTAGCGGGGCGGCCAACCGGCCGGCCTGTCGGGGATTGGGTTTAGGGGCTGAGAAGTATGTCGCGTCTGGAGGATCGCCGGGGGGCGAGGGATGGGCTGAAATCGCTGGGGGGCGGGCGCCAGCCGCTGCACGCCGCGCTGGACTTCGGCGCGTCCAAGATCGCCTGTTTCATCATGAAGCCCGACGGCATCCGCCACGCCGACGAGACCGTGCGGGTGGCCGGGGTCGGCTACGTCCAGTCCAAGGGCGTCAAGGGCGGGGTGATCGTCGACATGGACGAGGCCGCCCAGGCCGTGGCCCAGGCCGTCGAGCGCGCCGAGGCCATGGCCGGCTCGCCCGTCCATCACGTCACCGTCTGCACCTCGGCCGGGCAGCTGGCCAGCCACCGGGTGGCGTCCAAGGTGGCGCTGGGCGCCAAGCCGATCTCCGACAACGACCTGCAGCGCGCCATCGCCTCGGCGCTTTCCCAGGTGCGCTACGCCAATCGCCGGCCCATCCACCTGATCCCGGTCGGCTGGTCGGTGGACGGCCAGCGCGGCGTGCGTGATCCGCGCGCCATGTACGGCCGCCAGCTGGGCCTGGAGCTGCTGGTCGTGTCGATGAGCGAGAGCATCTTCCAGACGCTGGGCCACTGCCTGGAACTGGCGCATCTGGAGTTCCAGGGCGCGGTCGCCGCCCCCTTCGCCTCGGCGCTCGCCGCGCTGGAGGACGACGAGATGGACCTGGGCTGCGTCTGCATCGACATGGGCGCGGGCTCGACGTCGGCTGCGGTGTTCACCGGCGGCTCGCTGGTGCACGTCGACAGTCTGGCGGTGGGCGGCGGTCACGTCACCGCCGATATCGCCCGCGGCCTGTCCACCTCTATCGCCGGCGCCGAGCGGATCAAGACCCTGCACGGCTCGGCCATCGCCTCGGCCAACGAGGACCGCGAGACGGTGGAGGCCCCCGCCCGCGGCGACGAAGCCGGCGCCGGCCCGATCGTGGTGCCCAAGTCCATCCTGAAGAACGTCATCGCGCCTCGCGTCGAGGAGACGCTGGAGCTGCTGCGCGAACGGCTGAAGGCGGCGGAAGTGCCGCTGGAGCCCGGCGCCGGCATCGTGCTGACCGGCGGCGCCAGCCAGCTGGCCGGCGTGCGCGAACTGGCCGTGCGGGTGTTCGACCGTCCCGTGCGTCTGGGCCGGCCGCGCCGGGCGCCCCACCTGGCCGACGCCGCCTCGGGCCCGGCCTTCTGCGCGGCGGCGGGAACGCTGCTGCGCGCCGCCTACGGCCCGCGCGAGGCCATGCCGGCCAAGAAGCTGATGACCGGTCCGGCCTCGATCGCCATCCGCACCGGGGCGCCGGTGGTCGGCGGCGGGATGTTCACCCGCGTCGCGGGCTGGCTGAGCGAAAACCTCTAGGCGTAGGCCAGGCGACGGAGCTCGCCGCCCACCACACCGCTGCCCAGGCAGGCCAGGAACATGGCGCTCATCCCGCCGAGCCCCGGCAGGCCGATCACCTCGTCGGGGAAGCCGTGCAGGTGCATCGTGCCGATCAGCACGAACAGACCCGGGATCACGGCCGCCGTCAGGCGCGCCCGCTCGGGCTGCCAGAGGCCGAGCGCGAACGCAACCAGCGTCGGCACGATCAGGCAGGCGAGGAAGAAGGGAACGCCCAGCCCCTTGAAGGCGTAGACCACCAGCTCGAAATCGTGCTCGACCAGCCAGACGCCGAGGCCCAGGGCGGCCAGATACGGCCCATCCGCGCGCACCCGCCAGCCGAGGGCGGTCGCCAGAGATCCCGCGGCCCAGCCGAGTCTTCCGTGCTGGAGCGCGACGTGCTCGGCCCGCATCGCCCGGGCCCAGTCCTTGCGGCCGGCGGGCGCAATGCGGGTCGCCAGGTCGAGGATCCGGTCGGAAAAGGGCATCGTCGGCTCCGCGGGGGATTCGATGCAGATAAATCTACTTATGTAGAATTATGCGTCAAGCGCCCTGGCTGGCTTCCCGAAAGAGGGCGCCGCCGCAAGATCTCCGTCGACCGCACGCTAGCCGCGCCCGCCCCGTTGTGAAACCCCGCCGCCGGGGGCGTTCTGCAACCGTCGCCGTATCCACGCATTGTGGTCCCAGGCGCCGCCCAGTCCGCGTGTTCCCCAACCACCGCCGATCGCGCCCGGTGAGCACAGGACCCTTCCGCCCATGTCGCGCTTCCTCCGCACCTTCCTGTTCATGGTCTACGTCGGCAACGGCATGCTGGTGATCCCCAACGCCATGGACCGGGGCGGCGGCATCGTGCTCGATCCGCTCTACCATCAGATCGGCATTCTGGAGGTCGGGGTGCTGGTGGGCGCCTATGTGTTCGCGCTCGGCCGTTCCATGCTCTGGCCACAGGTCCAGCGGGCCTAGCCCCTCAACCGCGCCACGATCTCGCGCTCGAACCCCTCCAGGTCCCCCTTTGCGCGGGCCAGGTCCTCAGCTCCGAAGCGCCCGGCGATCCGCCCCTGGGCCATCAGCAGCCCCGCGTCGCACCAGGCGGCCAGGACGGCGGTGTCGTGCAGGGCGGTCAGCAGCGCGAGACCATGATCGCGCACGGCGGCGCGCAGCGCCCCCTTCAGGTCGTGGGCCACCGCGGCGTCGAGCCAGTTGAACGGCTCGTCCAGCAGCACCACGGGCGGTGCGCCGACGAAGGCGCAGGCCAGGGCCACGCGCTGCTTCTGGCCGGCGGACATGGCGCCGATGGGGGTGCGCCCCAGGCGCTCCAGGGACAGGGCGGCGGCGACGGCGGCTGTGACCGGATCGTCCGCGGGGGCGCCGGAGGCCAGGCGCAGGACGGCGAGCAGCTCCTCCGGCGTCAGATGCTTCGGCAGGCGCTCGAGCTGGGGCGTCAGGCCGATCAGGGCCGAGCGGCGGCCCGGCTCGCGGGTCAGGGCCTGGCCGTCGAGGCGGATCTCGCCGGCCGAGGGCGCCAGCCGTCCGGCCAGGCAGCGCAGCAGGGTGGTCTTGCCGCTGCCGTTGGCGCCGACCAGCCCGATCCAGCGGCCGCCGAACAGGTCGAGGTCGCAACCTTGCACCACAGGCGCGCCGCCGAGGTTGATCGAGAGACCGCGGGCTTCGAGCAGGACGTTCACAGGGCGCTCCAGCGGCGACGGGCGGCGGTGCGCCAGAGCAGGACAAAGCCCCCGGCGCCGGCGAGGCCGGCGAGCAGACCGACGGCCTGCAGCAACAGGCCCAGCACGCCGGCATAGACCAGGGTGCGCACCGGGCCCGAAGGTCCCCAGGCCAGAAGGTTCAGCACGTCGATGGCGATCCAAAGAGCCAGCAGCCCGGCTGCCGCGGCGGCGAGAACGAGGGTCTGGGGCGCCGCCATGTCGATGAACAGTCCCGTCAGGGTCGCCGCCACGGCGGCCGTCAGCGCCGGCGCCGCGACGAACAGGGCGACCAGGCGCCAGAGCGGCTGGCGCGTGACCGCCAGCGCCGCCAGCAGGTCGGGATCGAGCCCACGCAGGCTGAGGCCGCAGACGACGCCGGTCAGCAGCACGCCGCCGGCGACCAGTTCCTCTCCGCCATTCGAGCCCGCCAGCCGCGCCCCGACAGCGCCGGCGAACACAATGAGCAGTCCCGGCAGGACGCGGCGTCCGGGGCTGAGCGGCAGGACCGCCAACGACCACAGGCCAAGGCGCGGGGCCAGACGGTTGCGCTGATCCCGAACCGCGCCCGTCGTCTGGGCGGCCGTCGCGGGGTAGGGGACCAGCGCCAGCAGCGCCAGGGCGACGGCGAGGCCCAGGGCGAAGGCGGCGAGGGGGAGGGGCGTGGGAACGAGCGCCCAGGCGAGCGCCAGGGCGGCCGGGGCGGCGACGAGGGCGGAGCGCAGCCGCGTCCAGGCGCGCCAGGCGCGTGCGTCGAGG
>CAYSNW010000057.1:0-27008 GCA_964432415.1 uncultured Caulobacteraceae bacterium | reverse complement strand
ACGCTCAAGCGCTTCAAGGACGAGGTCAACGAGGTCCAGTCCGGCCAGGAGTGCGGCATGAGCTTCGGCAACTTCCAGGATGTGAAGCAGGGCGACGTGATCGAATGCTTCACGGTCGAGGAAGTGAAGCGGTTCCTCTAGGAGCCGTTCGGGCCCTCGCCTTGCTGCCCGTCCGTGCCATAAATTCGCCCGCGGTCCCCGGCTAAGCGCCGGGGGTCCGCATCATCGAAGGGGCGCAGTCATGGTCCGCAAATCCATCGCCGCCGGTATCGGCGCCCTGAGCGCCGCCTCGGCCCTGGCCGGCGCGGCCGTGGCCGCCGACCTGCGCTACTTCGCCTACGAGCCGGATTCCGACAGCGCCAAGTTCCGCACCCAGGACCTGATCCTGGTGGTCAAGCCCGGCCTGATCTCCCAGCGGGTGCTCAAGCTCTACCGGCGCCGCGGCACGGACCTGCCGCTCAAGAGCACCGACGGCTCGGTCGGCGGCGCCCGCGTCGGCGACGCGGTGCCGAGCGATCAGGCCGAGGGCCTGCGGGTCTATGCGGTCGACCCCCAGGACGGCGCGGGCTTCGCCAAGGGCGCCTGCAAGGGCGCCGAACGGGCCTGGGTCGCCTTCCGCCCGGCCAAACCCTACGAGCCCCTGCGCGTGTTCGTGCTGCGCTACGACGCGGAGTCCCGCAAGGCCCAGCTCTGCGAGACCCTGGACTACCGCTGGCGCGGCGAGTGGAAGCTGCCCGAGGGCCAGCGCCATTTCTTCAGCGAACTCGGCCCCTCCCAAAGCTCCCGCTAGGAAACAGTAACGTGGCTGCCGGCGGCGCCCTCAAGCCCGCCTAGCCCCCCGCCGCCCAGAGCACGATGCGATCAGGTGGAATCACCTGATCGTTGAATCGTGCTCTACACTCGGGAGCGAAGAGCATGTCCGGGCGCAAAAGTGGGAACCACTTTTGCGTGACATGCTCTTGCGGTTAAGGTCGCGTCTCGCTTTCGAGGCCGCGTCCATGGTTCGTCCCGCTCTTGTCCTGGCCCTGCTGGCCTCCGCCGCCGTGACCGCCGCGGCGGCGCCCCATGCGTCCGCCGGGCGCAGGCCGTCGCCCGCCGCGCGGTCCTGGCTCATGACCACGCCCGGGATGGGACAGTCCGAACGCGACGCCATCGACCGCGCGGCCGAGGACGTGCTGAAGCGGACCCAGGTTCCGTCCGCCTCCATCGCGGTGGTCAAGGACGGGCGCATCGTCTACTTGGCCGCCTACGGCCGCGCCCGGCTGCAACCGGAGATGGCCGCGAACGGCGGCGCCCGCTACGGCATCGGCTCGATCACCAAGCAGTTCACCGCCACCGCCATCCTGATGTTGGCGCAGGAGGGCAAACTCTCGCTGGACGATCCGGTGGGCAAGTATGTGCCGAACCTGACCTCGGGCGACCGCATCACCATCCGACAGGTGCTCAGCCACACCGCGGGATACCGCGACTTCTGGCCCCAGGACTATGTGATGGAAGAGATGCTGCACCCGGCGAGCCCGGATCACATCCTGGACAAGTGGGCCCGCACGCCGCTCGATTTCCAGCCGGGCGAGCAGTGGCAGTACTCCAACACGGGCTACATCATCGCCGCCCTGATCGTAGAGAAGGTCTCGGGACAGCGTTACATGGACTTTGTCCGTGATCGGATGTTCGTCCCATTGAAGATGGCGACGGCCACGGAGACCGACACCGGCCCGCTCGGTCCCGCCGACGCGCGTGGCTACACCCGCTTCGCCCTGGGCCCTCTGCATCCTGCTCCGAAGGAGGGCGCCGGCTGGCTGTTCGGCATGGGCGGCCTGGCCATGACGCCGCGCGATCTGGCGCTCTGGGACATCGGCCAGCTGGACCATAGTTTGCTCAAGCCGGACTCGCTCAGGACCCAGTTCACCGAGATCAGGCTCAACGATGGCAAGGGCTCCGGATACGGCCTCGGCGTCTACGTAAAGACCTTCGGGACCCGCCGCGAGATCGAGCACAGCGGTGAAATCTCCGGCTTCCTGTCGGAGAACCGGGTCTATCCCGACGACCGGGCCGCCATCGTGGTCCTGACCAGCGCCGATTTCGGCGGGGCCCAGAACGCCATCGCCGACCGCATCGAGTCGGTCCTGTTCCCCGACGCGGACCAGACCCGCGACGCGCGCGCGGTGTTCGACGGGCTGCGCCAGGGCCGCATCGACCGCTCGCGCCTGACGCCCAACGCCAACGCCTGGTTCTCGGCCACCGCGCTTAAGGACTTCAAGACCAGCCTGGCGCCGCTCGGCGAACCCATCGGCTTCGTCCAGAAGTCGAAGACCCTGCGCGGCGGCATGACTTCTGAGGTCTATCGCGTCCTCTATCCCGACCGGGTGCTGGTCATCATCATGCGCGCCTATCCCGACGGGAAGATCGAGCAGTTCATGGTCCAGCCGGGCCAATGAGCCGGTTGGGCGCGACCTCGGCGGCGCTGGCGCCCCTCGCGGTCGCAGCCGTCCTGCTGGGGTCGTGTCAGCGCCCCGCGCCCGCGGCCCCGGCCGCCAGACACAGCGAACTGGACGCCGCCTTCGCCGCCGCCTGGGGCTCGCCCGCCCCGGTGGTGAGGGTGGTCGAGCGCGACGGAGAGCGCACCACCCTGCGCTACGCCCCCCAGAGCCTGATCACCCTGGGCGACCGCCTGGCCCTGATCTCCGGCGCCCAGACCGATGGCTGCCGCAGCTGCCGCGGCTCCCTCGCCATCCATTATCTGGAGCGCACGCCCGAGGGTCTGCGCGTGGTGGGCGCCTGGCCCGAACTGGCGGACGGCGCGGCCTTCGGCTCGCCGCCGGCCTGGAAGCTGCGCACCGACCTGTTTCCGGCCCAGGCGCTGGAACTTAGCGCCAGCGGCGGCTGGCATGGCTGCACCGTAGCCTGGGCCGACTACGTCGAGCTGACCCGCGACGGCCCCGTAATGCGGGCGCGCCATGTCCTGACCGCCTACGACGACGCCGGCGCCGATGGCTCCACCCAGCTGAGCGCCGAAGCGGTCCCTGGCCTGCGCGGTGAGAGCTTCACCGTGCGCTATTCCGGCGCGGGCCCGGTCGATGTGCTCTACCGCCGCCGGGGCGAGGCCTATCTGCCGCTCGGTCCCAAGCCGGATCTCCCCACGTGCTGAGCGGCCTCCGCAAGGGCGTGGGCGCCGTGCTGCTGCTTCTGGCCCTGGCCTTCGGCCTGGGGCGACCGCGCGATCCCTCCCTGTTCCCGGCCCGGGCGGGCGGGGCCACGGTTGAGGTCTTCGTGGTCGACAACGGCTACCACGCCAATGTGGTGGTCCCGACCGCCCTGCTGCGGGTCCATGCCGGACCATCGGCCGCCGCCGCCGCGACCCTGGCTTTCGCGCCCTACACCGCCATCGGCTGGGGGGACGCGCGCTTCTACGTCGAGCACGGGATGTCGGGCGCTCGGGCGCTGGACGCCCTGCGCGCCCTGTTCGCGCCGAACAATCCTTCGGTGGTCCTGCTCGAACCCCTGCGCGACCGTCCCGACCGGCTTTGGTCGACCGGCGTCACCCGGGTGCGGCTCAGCCGTCCGGGCTTCGAAGCCCTGCTGGACCGGGCCGACCGTTCCTTTCGCCTCAAGGACGGCGCGCCGCTGGCCGGACCCGAGGGGGAGAACGGCGGCCGCTTCTACCGCAGCATCGAACACTTCAGCCTCCTGCACCTGTGCAATCACTGGGCGGGCGGCCTGCTCGCCGCCGCCGGCGTGCCGGTGCGGCCCCTGCTCGGAACCGTGGGCGCGGGCCTGACCCTGGACCTGCGTCTCTCGGGCGCCGGGGTGGACACGGGCGCCCCGCGCAGGTAAGCCCCCCGCCTTCTAATGTTCGAGACCCGCCCGAGGCTGCGTTCGATCCGCGTCCGGGCAAGGAGACGCGCCGTGAAAGGCCGCCAGCAAGCCCCCCGTTCCTCCGGCCCCTCCCAGCGCCAGCTCCGTGCCGCCGAGGTCATCCGCCACTCCCTGGTCGAGGTTCTGCGCGAGGAGGAAATCCACGACGAGGCCCTGAAGGGCGTCTCGGTCACCCTGACCGAGGTGCGGTTGAGCGCCGACCTGCGCCACGCCACCTGTTTCGTCGAGCCGCTCGGCGGCGGCCATGCGCCGGAGGTGGTCAAGGCGCTGAACAAGCACGCGCGCTTCCTGCGCGGGCAGCTGGGCCGCCACATCGAGTTGAAGTTCACCCCCGAGCTCAAGTTCCTGCACGACGAGAGCTTTGACGAGGCCCGCCGCATCGAAAGCCTGTTCGCCGATCCCAAGGTCCGCCAGGACCTCGAGCACGACGACGCGGACGAAGACTGAGCATGGCGCGCAAACGCAAGGGCGACGCCGTCTCCGGATGGGTCTGCCTGGACAAGCCCTATGACTTCGGCTCCACCGATGCGGTCTCGCGCGTGCGCAGGCTGTTCAACGCCCAGAAGGCGGGCCACGCCGGCACGCTCGACCCTCTGGCCACAGGGATCCTGCCCATTGCGCTGGGCGAGGCGACCAAGACCGTCCCCTTCCTGATGGAGGCGGAAAAGGTCTACCGCTTCGTCATCGAGTGGGGCCGCACCACCATCAGCTTCGACCGCGAGGGCGCCACCACGGCGACCTCCGACGTGCGTCCATCTCCCGACGCCGTCGCCGAGGCCCTGAAGGCCTTCGTGGGCGAAATCGAACAGGTCCCGCCGGCCTTTTCCGCCATCAAGGTCGACGGCGAACGCTCCTACGACCTGGCCCGGCGCGGAGAGGCGGTGGAGCTGGACGCCCGCACCGTGGTCATCCACGAGGCCGCGGTCACCGGTGCTCCCGACCCCGATCATGTCGAGATCACCATCCGCTGCGGCAAGGGGACCTACGTCCGCTCCATCGTGCGCGACATCGCCATCGCGCTCGGCGCGTGCGGCCATGTCAGCGACCTGCGGCGCCTGGCCGTGGGGCCGTTCCGCGCAGAAGACTCGATAACACTGGAACAATTGGAAGATCTGGTGCATAGAGGCGCCCGCTCGGAGGCCCTGCTTCCGGTCGAGACCGCTCTGGACGACATCCCGGAGCTGGCCGTGACCGATGAAGACGCCTTCAGGCTCAAGCAGGGTCGGCCGATCGTTCTGCTTCCCAGACAGGTCGAAACGCTCAAGGCGCGTTTGAAGCCGCGGATCATCGCGGGCGAGGACGCTTCCAGGACCGTTTCAGCCATCTTGGACGGAAGGATCGTGGCGCTCTGTGAGATGCGGGCGGGGAAGCTTTCCCCCACGCGTGTTTTTCATCTCGAATAGGAGACCCCGATGTCGATTACTCTCGAGCGCAAGGCTGTGCTCATCCACGAATACGCCCGTGGCGAAGCCGACACCGGTTCCGCCGAAGTCCAGGTTGCGATCCTCTCCGAGCGCATCGCCAACCTGACCGAGCACTTCAAGACCCACAAGAAGGACAACCACTCGCGCCGCGGCTTGCTCAAGCTCGTGTCGCAGCGGCGCCGGCTTCTGGACCACCTGAAGAAGACCGACGAAGGCCGCTACCAGACTCTCATCGAGCGCCTGGGCCTGCGTCGCTAGAAAGAACGACCGACCAACCCCGCCCGCGGCTCCGGGCGGGGTTTGGTTTATCCGGGAAGCGAAACCTTCCCAAAGTCAGAGCCGAGACTGCGGCGATCCATGGGGATCGGCCGCCACGGACCCGTCAAAGGACCCGCCACGGCGCCTTAGAAACGCAAAGCCGCTCCCGACCTGTCCGACCGCGAGAAATGGGTCTCGCGGGCAAAGAGAAGAAAACAATGTTCGACATCAAGAAGAAGACCATCGACTGGGCCGGCCGCAAGCTGACCCTGGAGACCGGCCGTATCGCGCGCCAGGCCGACGGCTCCGTGCTCGCCACCTACGGCGAGACCACCGTCATGGCCAACGTCGTGTTCGCCAAGCAGCCCAAGCCCGGCCTGGATTTCTTTCCGCTCACGGTGAACTACCAGGAAAAGACCTTCGCCGCCGGCAAGATCCCGGGCGGCTATTTCAAGCGTGAAGGCCGTCCGACCGAGAAGGAGACCCTGGTCTCCCGCCTGATCGACCGTCCGATCCGCCCCCTGTTCGTCAAGGGCTTCAAGCACGAGACCCAGGTGGTCTGCACCGTGCTCAGCCACGACCTCGAGAATGATCCCGATATCGTCGCCATGGTCGCGGCCTCCGCCGCCCTGACGCTCTCGGGCGTGCCCTTCATGGGCCCGATCGGCGCCGCGCGCGTCGGCTACATCGACGGCGAGTACGTCCTGAACCCGACGCTGGACCAGATGCCCGAGTCCCGGCTCGACCTGGTGGTCGCCGGCACCCAGGACGCCCTGATGATGGTCGAGTCCGAAGCCAAGGAACTGACCGAAGACGAGATGCTGGGCGCGCTGATGTTCGCCCACCGCGGCATGCAGCCGGTGATCGACGCGATCATCGAACTGGCCGAGCACTCCGCCAAGGAGCCCTTCGACTTCCAGCCGGAAGACTTCTCGGGCGTCGTGGCCTCGATCAAGAAGCTGGTGGGCGACGACATCCGCGCCGCCTACTCGCACAAGGGCAAGCACGACCGCCACGTCGCGGTCGGCGCCGCCAAGGCCAAGGCCGCCGAGGCCCTGGTCAAGACCGAAGCCAATCCGGACGGCGTGGACTCATCCAAGTTCTCGTCAGCCTTCAAGGAATGCGAAGCCGACGTCCTGCGCCGCGACATCATCGAACACGGCCGCCGCGTCGATGGCCGCCCGCTCGACAAGGTCCGCCAGATCGTCTCGGAAGTCTCGGTCCTGCCGCGTACGCACGGTTCGGCCCTGTTCACCCGCGGTGAAACCCAGGCCCTCGTGGTCGCTACCCTCGGGACCGGCGAAGACGAGCAGTGGGTCGACGCCCTGCAGGGGACCTACAAGGAGAAGTTCCTCCTGCACTACAACTTCCCTCCCTACTCGGTCGGCGAGACCGGCCGCATGGGTTCGCCCGGCCGCCGCGAAATCGGCCATGGCAAGCTGGCCTGGCGGGCGATCCGTCCGATGCTGCCGTCGACGGAGGAGTTCCCCTACACCCTGCGTCTGGTCTCCGAGATCACGGAGTCCAACGGCTCGTCCTCGATGGCCACGGTCTGCGGTTCGTCCCTGGCCCTGATGGACGCGGGCGTGCCGCTGAAGGCGCCGGTCTCGGGCATCGCCATGGGCCTGATCCTGGAGCCCTCGGGCGAATACGCCATCCTGTCCGACATCCTGGGCGATGAAGATCACCTGGGCGACATGGACTTCAAGGTGGCCGGCACCGAAGGCGGCATCACCTCGCTGCAGATGGACATCAAGGTCCCCGGCATCACCGAGGAGATCATGACCAAGGCCCTGCGGCAGGCCAAGGACGGCCGCATCCACATCCTGGGCGAGATGGCCAAGGCCATGACCGCGCCGCGGGCTGAGATCGGCGAGTTCGCGCCCAAGATCGAGACGATCAACATCCCGACCGACAAGATCCGCGACGTGATCGGCTCGGGCGGCAAGGTGATCCGCGAGATCGTGGAAAAGACCGGCGCCAAGATCGACATCCAGGACGACGGCACCGTGAAGGTCTCGGCCTCCGACGGCGCCAAGATCAAGGCGGCGATCGACTGGATCCGCTCCCTGACCTCCGAGCCGGAAGTCGGCCTGATCTACACGGGCAAGGTCGTGAAGGTCGTCGACTTCGGCGCCTTCGTGAACTTCTTCGGCTCCAAGGACGGCCTGGTGCACATCAGCCAGCTGGCCCCGCGCAAGGTCGCGCAGGTCAAGGACGTCGTGAACGAAGGCGACAGCGTCAAGGTGAAGGTCTTGGGCTTCGACGACCGCGGCAAGGTCAAGCTCTCGATGAAGGTCGTCGACCAGGAGACCGGCGAAGACCTCACCGAAAAGCAGGCGGCCGAGCGTGCGGCCAACGGCGAACCGGCCGAGGAAGAGCGCAGCGAGCGCGGCCCTCGCGAAGACCGCGGCGACCGTGGCCCGCGCCGCGACCGGGGCGACCGTCCCCGCCGCCGCGAGCGTTCGGAAGAACCGGCGGAGTGATCCGCCGGGCCCGACCGGGTTCGAGGTGATTGAGTAAGGAAGCGGGCGGATCGGAAACGGTCCGCCCGTTTTTCATTCCTCCCCTGAAGGGGAGGAATTAGGCCCAGCCGCCGCGCTTCGTTCTCGCCTTGCGCCTGAGCGGCCTCCCGGGCTCAGCCGTCGCCGCCTTGACCGCCCCCGGATCATCCGTCTCTTCGGCCAGTCCGCTCTTGAACAGGTCCTGATGGGCGCCCCAGGCTTCCAGCGCCTTGACCCGCGAGGTCGTGGCCACCACGTGCTCCCAGAGCCCGTCGTTCATCAGGAAGGTCTTCAACCGCGTCATCACCGCAAGAACGGTGATCAACGGTCAAGGTTGCGCTCAGGGTGTCAGCCGCGCCCGGTGTTCGCGGTAGAGCGGCTCGGCTTCCTCGGCCAGCACCCCCACCTCCACGACCACGCCCGCCGCTTCCAGACGCTCCGATCCCCGTCCCGAGGCGAAGGGCGAGGGATCGTCGCAGGCGATCACCACCCGCGCGACGCGCGCGCCCGCGAGCAGCTGGGAGCAGGACGGCGTCCCGATCCGGCGCTCGCCACAGGGTTCGAGCGTGACGTAGGCGGTCGCCCCCGCCGCATCGATGCCCACCAGGGCCTGCTCCTCGGCGTGAGGCCGGCCGCCCTCCGCGGTGGCGGCCTCGGCGATCACCTCGCCATCGCGCACCAGCACACAACCGACGGAGGGGTTGTCGCCGGTGCGGCCATGGCGGGCCTGCGCCAGGGCGATGGCGCGGCGCATGAAGGCCTGGTCCCGGGCGTTCACCCCGGCAGCTTTTCGGCGCGGCCTGCGTCGAGATAGCGGGCGGCGAGCGGGGCCAGGTGATCGTCGAGCACGATCTCCAGCGGATTTCCGGTGGGGATTTCGACTCCGGTGATGTCGTCGTCGGAGACCTGGAACAGCAGCTTGACGATCGCGCGCAGGGAATTGCCGTGGGCGGCGACCAGGACCGTGTCGTTGGCCCCCAGGCGCGGCGCGATGGCCGCATTCCAGTAGGGCTCGACCCGCTCCAGCGTGGTCTTCAGGCTCTCGGTCGCGGGCACATGGGCGTGGGCGTAGCGGCGGTCGCGGGCGAAGTCCCATTCCGAACCCGCCTCCAGGGGCGGCGGCGGAATGTCGTAGGAACGGCGCCAGATGTGGACCTTGTCCGCTCCGTGCTTCGCCGCGGTCTCGGCCTTGTCCAGCCCGGTCAGGCCGCCGTAGTGGCGCTCGTTCAGCCGCCAGTCCTTCTCCACCGGCACCCAGCTCTGGCCGGCCGCGTCAAGCGCCAGGTTGTTGGTGCGGATCGCTCGGGTCAGGACCGAGGTGAAGGCGCGGTCGAACTTGACCCCCGCCTCGCCCAGCAGTTGGCCGCCGCGCCGGGCCTGGGCCTCGCCCTCGGCGGTCAGGTCCACGTCCACCCAGCCGGTGAAGCGGTTTTCCAGGTTCCACTGGCTCTGACCGTGGCGGAGCAGGACGAGAAGCGGCATGGGGCTTAGGCTCCGGCGGCGGGGGATGCGAGAGGCGGGTAGGACCTGGCTCGCCGAGGGTCAAGCCCCGAGCGCGCGCTCCAGCCGGGCCCACATGGCGCGCGGCACGTGGGGCTCGATCGCCGCGCGGAATCCGTCGCGCTCGCCGCGGTAGCGCGCCATGTGCTTCGACTCCGGCGCCGCGGCCTCGACATTGGCGATGCGGTCGGCGGCCTTGACCACAGCGGCGGCCGGGCAGGCGGCGATCTTGCGGTAGATGGCGGCGTTGCGCTCGGGCCGGGTTTCGCCCTCGCCGGTGCAGGCCATGACCATGTCGGCGACCTCGCGCCCGAACCTGGCCTCCACCGCGTCGTAACCAAACGCGGTGTCCTCAATCACATCGTGCAGCCAGCCGGCCGTCTGGGCGGCCTCGCTGCAGTTGAAGTCCTTCAGCACGGTGACGACCGCCGTCAGGTGATGCTCGTAGGGAAGATCGTCGTAGCGCTGGTCGCCGTGGGCCTCGATGGCAAAGCGCCGCGCCGCTTCCGTCCGGTCCATTTCGCCCCTCCAATTGTGCCGCGCGGCGCCAGACTATAGAACCGCGCCCATGTCCGATCGCCTGTTCTACCCCGCCGCCCTTGTGCTGGCGCTCCTCCTGGTCGGCTTCGCCCTGGTCACGCCCCAGGGAGAAGGCCTGCGCTCGCCCGGCCCGTTCGGCCATGCGGTGCACATCAGCGACGCCGCCCGCGAGGACCTTAAGGCTGAGGCCGCGAAGCTGCGCAAGCCCCAGCTGCAGGCGCCGGCGGCGACGCCCAAGCCCGCCAAGGTGAAGTCTTGAACTCCGGTTTCGACGCGGCCGGGGTCGGCCGCCGGGTGCTCACCGCCGAGGCCGAGGCGCTGGGCCAGCTGGCTGCGGAACTGGACGGGGCCTTCTCGCGCGCGGTCGAGACCCTGCATGGCGTCTCCGGCCGGGTGGTCTGCACCGGGGTCGGCAAGTCCGGCCACGTGGCGCGCAAGATCGCCGCGACCCTGGCTTCCACCGGCCAGCCCGCCCTGTTCGTGCACGCCACCGAGGCCAGCCACGGCGACTTGGGCATGATCGGCGCCGGCGATGCGGTCCTGGCCCTCTCCAAGTCCGGCGAGACCAAGGAACTGGCCGACGTGGTGGCCTATGCCAAGCGCTTCGGCATCCCGCTGATCGGCATGACCGCCCGGGCCGACTCCGCGCTCGGCCGCGCCGCCGACGTCCTGCTGCTGCTACCCGACGCGCCGGAAGCGGCTTCGGGGGTGGATGCGCCCACCACCTCCACCACCCTGCAGATGGCCCTGGGCGACGCCCTGGCGGTGGCCCTGCTGGAGCGGCGCGGCTTCACGCCCCACGACTTCCGTGTCTTCCACCCGGGCGGCAAGCTCGGCAGCCAGCTGCGCACTGTCGCCGACCTGATGCATTCGGGCGAGGAGCTGCCGCTGGTCGAGCCTTCCACCGCCATGCCCGACGCCCTGCTGGTCATGACCGAGAAGCGTTTCGGCTGCATCGGGGTGGTCGAGCAGGGCCGCTTGGCCGGCCTGATCACCGACGGCGACCTGCGTCGCCACCTCGACGATCTGATGGGTCACAAGGCCGGCGAGATCATGACCCGCGCGCCCAAGACCGCCACCCCGGACATGCTGGCCGGCGAGGCGCTGAAACTCATGAACGACAGCCGCATTACGGTTCTGTTCGTCGTCGATCACGACGGCCGCCCCGTCGGCATCCTGCACGTCCACGACGTGCTGCGCGCCGGCGTTCTCTAGATCCAGACTACGACTGCAGGAGTGACCATGCTCGCCGCCCCGCGCGCCGACCTGAAGCCCAACACGGCCGAGTTCGAGACCATTCCCCTGGTCAAGGCCACCGGCTTTCGCGAGTACGACGCGCGCTGGATCCTGGACAAGGAGATCAACCTGCTGGGCCTGCAGGCCCTGGGCCTGGGTCTGGGAACCTACATCCATGAGATCGGGGTCAAGCCGAGGATCGTGGTCGGCCACGACTACCGCTCCTATTCGCTCTCGGTGAAGCAGGCGGTGATCCTGGGTCTGCTCCAGGCCGGCTGTGAGGTGCTGGACATCGGCCTGGCGCTGTCTCCCATGGCCTATTTCGCCCAGTTCGACCTGGACGCCCCCTGCGTGGCCATGATCACCGCCAGCCACAACGAAAATGGCTGGTGCGGGGTGAAGATGGGCGCCAATCCGCCCCTGACCTTCGCGCTGGACGAGATGACCCGGCTGAAGGCCATCGTGCTCGAAGCTCAGGGCGTGGCCCGGCCCGGCGGCTCGATCACCCAGGTCGCCGGCGTGCGCGAGCGCTATCTCGCCGACATCACCGCCAAACTGAAACTGACCCGGCCGCTCAAGGTCATCGCCGCCTGCGGCAACGGCACCGCCGGCGCCTTCGCCCCCGATGCGCTGCGGGCGCTGGGCGCCGAGGTGATCGAGATGGACTGCGAGCTCGACAACAGCTTCCCCAAGTACAATCCCAATCCCGAAGACCACGCCATGCTGCACGCCATGGCCGAGGCCGTGCGCGAGACCGGCGCGGACCTGGCGCTCGGCTTCGACGGCGACGGCGACCGCTGCGGGGTGGTGGACGATGAGGGCGAGGAGATATTCGCCGACAAGATCGGCCTGATGCTGGCGCGGGACCTCTCGGCCCTGCATGCCAACGCGACCTTCGTGGTGGATGTCAAATCCACCGGCCTCTACGCCACCGACCCGGTGCTGGCCGCAAACGGCGCGACCACCGTCTACTGGAAGACCGGCCACAGCTACATCAAGCGCAAGACCGCCGAGCTCGGGGCGCTCGCGGGCTTCGAGAAGTCCGGCCATTTCTTCTTCAATTCCCCGGTCGGGCGCGGCTACGACGATGGTCTGGTCGCGGCGGCCGCGGTGCTGGCCATGCTCGACCGCAATCCGGGCAGGAAGCTCTCCGACCTGAAGAAGGCCCTTCCCGTAGCCTACACCTCGCTGACCATGTCGCCGCACTGCGACGACGAGAAGAAGTACGGCATCGTCGACCAGGTCTCGGCCGAATACGTCGCGCTCCATCGCGAGGGCGGCTCGATCCTGGGGCGGAAGATCGTCGACGTGATCACCGTCAACGGCGCCCGCGTGGCGTTGGAGGACGGTTCCTGGGTGCTGGTGCGCGCCTCCTCCAACAAGCCCGAGATCGTGGTGGTGGTCGAATCCACCCGTTCGGCGGACGACATGCGCGCCCTGTTCCGCGATGAGGTGAAGCCGCGCCTGGCTCGCCGTCCCGAGGTCGGGGCCTACAATCAGGAAATCTGAGCCGGCCGCAGCCCGGCCAGCGTAGCCATTCCGGCCCGACCGGTTTAAGGGACCCTCGTGGGGCAAGTACAGACCATCGCCGTCGTCGGCGCCGGGTTTTCCGGCTCGTTGCTGGCCGTCCAGCTTCTGCGGCGCACCACCGCGCGCGTGGTGCTGATCGAGCGCGCGCCCGCCTTCGGCCTGGGCCTGGCCTACGGCACCACCTGTCCCGCGCACCTGCTCAACGTCCGCTCGCGCGGCATGAGCGCCTTCCCCGACGATCCGGCCCATTTCGTGCGCTGGCTCGAGACCCATTCGCCCGAGCATGCGGGCGCCGACAACTTCGCGCCACGGCTGGTCTACGGCCGTTACGTGCGCTCGATCCTGGAGGCCGCGACCTCGGGCGCCGGCGATAGGCTGAAACAGGTCAGCGGCGAGGCGGCCTCGATCGAGACCTCCGCCGCCGGCGCAACCGTGATCCTCAGCGATGGCCGCCGGGTCGAGGCGGACCGGGCGGTGCTGGCTCTGGGCAATCCGCCGCCGGATAATCCGGGCGGCAAGGGTCTGGCGGAGGCGCCGCCGGACCGCTGGCTGTCCGACCCATGGGCGCCGGGCGCGCTCGACCACGTCAAGCCCGCCGACGAGGTGCTGCTGATCGGCACCGGCCTGACCATGATCGACGTTGTCCTGGCCCTGCAGGAGCAGGGCTGGATCGGCCACGCCCTGGCCCTGTCGCGCCGCGGCCTGGTTCCCCGGCCCCACGACCTGACCCAGCCCCTGGTCGAGCCGGCGCCGCCGGCCGACGCGTCCCTGTCCCGGCGCATCAAGGACTTCCGTCGCCGCGCGCGCGAACACGGTTGGGGCGCGGTCATGGACCAGGTGCGGCCCTTCAATCAGGCGGTCTGGCGCGGCGCCGATCCGGCCGAGCGCAAACGCTTCCTGCGCCACCTGCGCCCCTGGTGGGACGTGCACCGCCACCGCACCGCCCGCAATGTCGGCGAGCGGGTCTGGGCGGCCGAGGCCTCCGGGGCGCTGGGGTTCGCGGCCGGGCGCATCGTCGAGGTCACGCCGGCCAAGGCCGGGGTCTGGGTCGAGTGGCGCCCGCGCGGTGAGAAGGCCACCCGCCGCACCCGTTACGACCGGGTGATCAACTGCACCGGCCCGCTGGCCGACCTCAGCCGTTCGCCCGAACCCCTGCCCAAAGCCCTGCTCGCCTCGGGCCTGGTGCGCATCGACCCCTATCGCCAGGGCATCGAGGTCGACGGTTCGTTGCATGTGATCGGCGCCGACGGCAAGGCCAACCCGCGGCTGTTCGCCGTCGGACCCATCACGCGCTCCGAGGCCTGGGAAGTGGTGGCGGTGCCGGAAATCCGCGGCCAGGCGGCGGAGCTGGCCGAACGCCTGGGACGGCAGGCCCTCTAGAGAAAGTTCTCGGCCTCGGCGAAGCCCCTGGCGGCCTTTCCGGCCTTTTTCAGCAGCCTGGGCTGGGACCGCTCGATCTCCTCCACCATCGCCCCGGCCGCGAAGGCCAGGTTGGCGTCCCCTTCGCCGTGGGCCAGTTCGCTCAACAGCCGCTCGGCATTGACCAGGTCGTTGAGGTCGCCCAAGGCCTCCTGAAGGGGCTTGAGATGGGCGATGAAGGCCTTCGCCGCCCGGCGGCCGGCCTTGCCCCGGGCCAGGCTCGCGAAGAACTCGGCCCCGTAGCGCACCTTCTTGGCCCGGATCCGCACCTTGTGACGCGTGGCGGCGTCGAGGCCGGCAAGGCCTCGGGCGGCCTTGCGCAGCCCCTTGGCGCGGTGGTTCAGCGTGCGGGCAGCGAAGGCCTCCACCGGGTCCAGGGATGCGGGGCTGGTCCGCCAGGCGCCGGCCTCCAGCCAGGCGGCGACGTCGAAAAGCAGCCGGCCGGTCTCGGCCGAATTCAGGGCGGCGCAGGCGGCGTCATAGGCGTCCTCGCGGCGGCGCTTCAGGGCGCGGCCCACCGCGGCCGGATCGAAGGGCGCCTCCAGGCGCAGCGCGGCGACTCGTTCGCCCAGCACATCCAGGTCGCGGGCGGCGCCGAGGGTGTCGGCCAGGTCCTTGAGCGCCAGGTTCAGCCGCTCGCTTTCGGCGTCCGCCAGCATCGGCTTGAACAGGGCGCGCGCGGCCCGCAGACGACGGAGCGCCACCCGCGCCTGATGCACCGCCTCCACGTCGCGATGGTCCCGCACCAGCCGCTCGTTGGCCAGGAACTGACCCAGGCAGGCGCGTGCGATGGTCTGGAACGCTTCGCCGGTGGTCATGGCGCGGTCCAGCGTCGCGTCAACCGCCTTCACGGCCTCCGCGGTCGGCGTCACAAGCGCGAACCCGGCCTCGCCCTTGGTGCGCGAGGATAGTCTGAGCGGCACAGTCTTGAGCAGGGCGCGGGCCAGGGCGAAGAGGTCGGCGGCCTCGCCCTTCACCAGTTCCAGCTCGATCTCCAGGATCGCCGTGCGTCTGCGCCCGGCGACCGCCCGGCCTTCGTCCAGGGTCAGTTCGATCTCGGAGCCGCCCTGCTTGACGATCCGCCCCGCCCGCTCCGCCTCGATGCGGAACTGGGCCTTCAGATGTTCCGCGTCGCCGTTCAGGACCTGGCCGAGCGGGCTCCCGCCCGCCGCCGCCAGATCGGGCGCGGGGCCTGTGACCTCCGCCTCCCACTCGCCGCGTTTCAGCAGGCCGCCGCCATCGCCGCCGGTCTTGACCGTCTGCACCCGCCGGGTTCCGTCGGAGCGGACGCGCAAGGACAGTCCCGCCTTGCGCAGCTTCAGGTCCGGCGTGTCGTAGTAGGTCGAGACCAGGGTGCGCGCGGGACCGAGGCCTGCCAACAGCCGATGCGCCTTCAGCCGCCCGAGATCCTCGGGCCGGGCCTCGAGCTTGAGTTCGATCTCGCTGGGCTCGGGGCCGGCCATGGGCCGCCTCCTGCTGTGGCGCGGACCGGACTCTTATCCCCAAGCGACGCCAAAAGGGAGTCTGGGACTCAGGCAGCGGCCTTCTTCACGGCGCCCACGATATCCTTGACCACCTGGGCCACCAGCTTCTCGTCGTCGCCCTCGGCCATGATGCGGATCAGGGGCTCGGTGCCCGAGGCCCGGACCACGATGCGCCCGGACCCGTTCAGCCGGGCCTCGCCCGAGGCGATCGACTCCTGCACGGACTTGGTCTTCAGCGGCTCGCCGCCGGCGAAGCGCACGTTCTCCAGCTTCTGCGGCACCGGATCGAACTGGCGGGCGAGGGCGCTCATCGGCTTTGTGCTCTGCACCATGACTGCGAGCACCTGCAGGGCCGCGAACAGGCCGTCGCCGGTGGTGGAATAGTCGCGCAGGATCAGGTGGCCCGACTGCTCGCCGCCGACGTTGAAACCGCCCTCGCGCATGCGCTCCATAACGTAGCGGTCGCCGACTTTGGTGCGCTCCAGCTTCAGGCCCTTGCCGGTCATGAAGCGTTCCAGCCCGAGGTTGGACATGACCGTGGCGACCACGCCGCCGCCGGTCAGCCGGCCTTCCGCGGCCCAGGCGCCTGCGATGATGGCCATGATCTGGTCGCCGTCCACGACCTGGCCCTTCTCGTCGCAGATCACCAGCCTGTCCGCATCGCCGTCCAGCGCCACCCCGATGTCGGCGCGATACTTCTTGACCGCCTCGGCCATGGTCGAGGGATGGGTCGAGCCGCATTCCTCGTTGATGTTGAAGCCGGTCGGGCTGACCCCGATCTCGATCACCTCGGCGCCGAGTTCGTAGAGGGCCAGCGGCGCGACCTTGTAGGCGGCGCCGTTGGCGCAATCGATCACGATGCGCAGGCCCGCCAGGCTCATGCCCTTGGGGAAGGCGCCCTTGGCGATCTCGACGTAGCGCGCCTGGGCGTCGTCGACACGGACCACGCGGCCCAGCTGGGTCGGGCCGGCCAGGTCCTGCTGCAGGCCCTCGGTCATCAGGGCCTCGATGCGCCGTTCCATCTCGTCGGACAGCTTGTAGCCGTCGGGGCCGAACAGCTTGATGCCGTTGTCGGCGAAGTTGTTGTGCGAGGCGGAGATCATCACGCCCAGGTCCGCGCGCATGGAGCGGGTCATCATGGCCACGCCGGGCGTGGGCAGGGGGCCGAACAGACGCACATCCATGCCCACACTGGTGAAGCCGGCCACCAGGGCGGGCTCGAGCATGTAGCCGGACAGGCGGGTGTCCTTGCCGATGACCACCAGGTGGCGGCGGTCATGGTCGGAGCGGAACAGCTTGCCCGCCGCCAGTCCGACGCGCAGCGCCACCTCGGCGGTCATGGGATGGGTGTTGGCCTGGCCGCGGATGCCGTCGGTGCCGAAAAAAGCGCGTTCTGTCATGGTCTTGTGATAGGGGTCCCGGGCCTGCCGTCCAAGCCGGAAGTGGACGGTCGAAACGTGGCGAAACGCAAGTTTAGGCGTAACTGCGTTGGCGTTTGATAAAGGCGTGCGGCGGACATTGCCTCAGACCGCGATCCATAGACCAAGACGGCCCTCCTCGAAACCTTTCGGCGCCCCCGCGGTTCCGGCGGACAGCCCGGCTCAAGAACCTTCACGGACCCCAGACAGACATGTGCGGCATCATCGGCATCTCCGGCGCCACGCCGGTCACCTCGCGCCTGATCGAAAGCCTGAAGCGGCTCGAATACCGGGGCTATGACTCGGCCGGCGTCGCCGCCATCGGCCAGGATGGCAAGACCGCGCGCCGCCGCGCGCCCGGCAAGATCAAGGCCCTGGAAGAGGTGCTGGCGGGCGATCCCCTGCCCGGCGTCGTCGGCATCGGCCACACCCGCTGGGCCACCCACGGCAAGCCGACGGTCACCAACGCCCACCCGCACACCGCCGGGCGGGTGACCCTGGTCCACAATGGGATCATCGAGAACTACGCCGAGCTGAAGGCCGAACTGGCCGCCCGCGGCCACACCTTCGAAAGCGAAACCGACACCGAGGTGGTCGCCCACCTGATCGACGCGGAGCTGTCGGCCGGCCGCGAGCCGGTGGATGCGCTGAAGACCACGCTCGATCGCCTCCACGGCGCCTATGCGCTGGGCGTGCTGGTCGAGGGCTATCCCGACCTGGTCATGGGCGCCCGGCGCGGCAGCCCGCTGGTGGTCGGCTGGGGAACCGGCGAGATGTTCATCGGCTCGGACGCGCTCGCGGTCGGGCCCTTCACCGACAAGGTCACCTATCTGGAAGAGGGCGACTACGTCGCCATCGACCGTGACAGCGCCACGATCTGGGATGCGACCGGCGCGCGGGTGAACCGGCCCATGGCCGTGGTCGCCGCCTCCGCGGCCCTGGTCGAAAAGGGCGCCTACCGGCACTTCATGGAAAAGGAGATCCACGAACAGCCGGACAGCTGCCAGCACACGCTCTCGGCCTATCTCGATCCGGTCAGCGACACCGTACGCCTGCCGGCCGACTTCGATTTCTCCGGGGTGCTGCGCATCCAGGTCATCGCCTGCGGCACCGCCAACTACGCCGCCCAGGTCGCCAAATACGCCTTCGAACGCTACGCCGGCCTGCCCGTTGACGTGGAGATCGCGTCCGAGTTCCGCTACCGCGAGCCGGCGCTGACGCCGGGGACCCTGGCCCTGGCCGTCTCCCAGTCCGGCGAGACCGCCGACACTCTGGCCGCGCTGCGCTACTGCAAGGCCCAGGGCCTGGTCACCGCCGCCCTGGTCAATGTCCACACCTCCTCCATGGCGCGCGAAGCCGACGTCATGTGGCCGACCTGGGCGGGTCCGGAGATCGGAGTGGCCTCGACCAAGGCCTTCACCTCCCAGGTCGCGGCGCTGCTGGCGCTGGCCGTCGCCGCCGCCGTGCAGCGGGGTCGGGCCGACAAGGCCGAGGAGAACCGCATGGTGCGCGCCCTGCTGGAGTCCCCACGCCTGATCGCCGAAGCCCTGCAGAGCGACGCCGCCATCCGCCGCATCGCCTACGACCTGTCGCGGGCCCGCGACGTGCTCTACCTCGGCCGCGGGGCCATGTTCCCGCTGGCCCTGGAAGGCGCGCTCAAGCTCAAGGAGATCAGCTACATCCACGCCGAGGGCTATGCCGCCGGCGAGCTGAAGCACGGCCCCATCGCGCTGGTGGATGAGGACACCCCGGTGGTGGTGATCGCGCCCTACGACGAGATGTTCGAAAAGACCGCGTCGAACGTGCAGGAGGTGGCCGCTCGCGGCGGCCGCGTCATCCTGATCACCGACGCGCGAGGGCTGTCAAAGGCCGCGCCGGCCTGCGCCCAGGCGGCCGAGATCATCCAGGCCCCCGACACCGACCCCCTCGTCGCGCCCCTGGTCCTGGCGGTGCCGATCCAGCTGCTCGCCTACCATACGGCGGTTCAGAAGGGCACGGACGTGGACCAGCCGCGCAACCTCGCCAAGTCGGTGACGGTGGAATAGCAGACACGAAAACGCCGCCGACCCCGTGAGGGATCGGCGGCGCGAGTCAGGTCTTACTTCTTCTTTTCGACGGTCTTGGTCGTGGTGGTCGTGGCGGCCGGCGTGCTCGAGGCGGCGGCGCCGTCGGTGCTCGTGGTGGTCGCCGAGCCGTCCGGGTTGGTGGTGGTGGAGGTCGTCGCCGGGGTGGCGGGGGTGTCCGTCGCCGGGGCGGTCGTCGTCGTCGACGAGGTCGTGGCCGTGTCGGTGGTCGGGGTGTCGGCCTTCTTCTGACAGGCGCCCAGGCTCAGGGCGGCAGCGGCGGCGGCGACCAGCAGGCCGGTCTTCCAGGTAGTGTTCATTTGATGTCTCCGTTCGGCCCCCAGGGGGCGTGCTCGATCCCCCCACGAGGCGATCGCACACGGCTAACTCACAGATGCGTGAACTGTTCCCGACTTCGGACGTTGCCCCCTGTTTTATGGCGCCCTAAGTCTCCCGCCCAAGCCGAAGGAGACCCCATGGCCAAGGTCCGCAAAGCCGTTCTGCCCGTCGCCGGACTGGGCACCCGGGTGCTCCCCGGCAGCAAGACCACCCCCAAGGAACTGCTCAACGTCGTGGACCGGCCGATCCTGTCCTACATCGTGGCCGAAGCGCGCGCGGCGGGGATCGAGCACATCGTTTTCGTGACCGGCCGCGGCAAGGGCGCCATCGAGGACTACTTCGACCACCACGTCGAACTCGAGGCCCAGCTCAAGGCCAAGGGCAAGACCGAGATGCTGGAGCGCATCGTCTCGGAGCTGCCCAGACCGGGCGAGATGAGCTTCGTGCGCCAGATGGCGCCCCTGGGCCTCGGCCACGCGGTCTGGTGTGCGCGCGACATCATCGGCGACGAGCCCTTCGCGGTGCTGCTGCCCGACGTGATCGTGGATGCGGAGCCCGCCTGCCTGGCCCAGCTGGTGCAGGCCTTCGACAGGACCGGCGCCAACATCATCGGCGTCGAGCCGGTGCCGGACAGCGAGACCCATCGCTATGGCGTCATCGCGCCGAAGTCGCGCGACGGCCGGCTGATCGAGATGAGCGGCATGGTCGAGAAGCCGCCCCAGGGGACCGCCCCGTCGAACCTGTCCATCGCCGGACGCTACGTGCTCAAGCCCGAAATCTTCGCGGTCCTGGCCGCCCAGGAGAAGGGCGCGGGCGGCGAGATCCAGCTGACCGACGCCATGGCGACCCTGATGAAGACCCAGGCCTTCTACGCCTACGAATACGAGGGCCGCACGCTGGATTGCGGCGAGCCGGTGGGTCTGCTCAGGGCCAATGTGGCGCTGGCGCTCAAGCGTGCGGACCTCGCCGACGCGGCGCGGGCGGCCATCGCTGAACTGATGGGCTGATCCTTAAGGGAAAACTCCCTTTTCAGGGGCGTTGCGCGAAGGGCCCCGACAAGTCCATTCTGGACCCGACATAGGGGGTTCAAGCGTATGCGGGTTCTGATCCTGGGGGGTGACGGGTTCTGTGGGTGGCCCACCGCCCTGCACCTGTCGGCGCGCGGCTGGGACGTGGCCATCGTCGACAACCTGTCTCGGCGCGACATCGACACCGAGCTCGAGGTCCAGTCGCTCACTCCCATCCGCTACATTGGCCAGCGCATCGACGCCTGGCGCGAGGTCACGGGCCGCGAGATCGAATTCCACAACATCACGGTCGGCAAGGAATACGACCGGCTGCTGGGCCTGATCCAGAGCTTCCGGCCCCAGGCCGTGGTTCACTTCGCCGAACAGCGCGCCGCGCCCTATTCGATGAAGAGCGCGCGCCACAAGCTCTACACCGTGGACAACAACCTCAACGCCACCAACCACCTGCTGGCGGCGGTGGTCGACAGCGGGCTGGACATCCACCTGGCGCACCTGGGCACCATGGGGGTCTACGGCTACGGCACCGCCGGACTGAAGATCCCCGAAGGCTATCTGAAGGTGGTGGTCGACACCGACCAGGGCCCCAAGGAGCAGGAGATCCTGTTCCCGCCCAATCCCGGGTCGATCTACCACATGACCAAGACCCAGGACGCCCTGCTCTTCCAGTTCTACGCCAAGAACGATCGGCTCAGGATCACCGACCTGCACCAGGGCATCGTCTGGGGCACCCAGACCGAAGAGACGCGCCTGGACGAGCGGCTGATCAACCGCTTCGACTACGACGGCGACTACGGGACCGTGCTCAACCGCTTCCTGATGCAGGCGGCCGTCGGCTATCCGCTCACGGTCCATGGCACCGGCGGCCAGACGCGGGCCTTCATCAACATCCAGGACACGGTGCGCTGCATCGAGCTGGCGCTGACCAACCCGCCCAAGCGCGGCGACCGGGTCAATATCCTGAACCAGATGACCGAGTGCTGGCGGGTGCGCGACCTGGCCGAGATGGTCGCCAAGCTGACCGGCGCGACCGTCACCCGGGTCTCCAATCCGAGGAACGAGGCGGACGAGAACGATCTGGTGGTGCTGAACCAGAAATTCCTGGGCCTGGGCCTGCAGCCGATCACGCTGGAGGAGGGCCTGCTCGGCGAGGTCACCGAGATCGCGCGCCACTACGCCGAGCGCGCCGACCTGACCAAGGTGCCCTGCGTCTCCCACTGGAACGCCGATCGGGCCGCCGCGGCCAAGGCCTCCACCCGTCCGGACCTGAAGGCGGTCGAAGGCGGCGCCGCCTGAGACACTTGCGATGAAGGCCCTGATCTTCGGCTACGGCTACCTCGGCCAGGCCTTCGCCCATCGGCTCAAACCCGGAGGCTGGTCCATCGCGGCCAGCGCGCGGGAAGCCTCCAAGCGCGAGGGCCTGGTCGCGGCGGGCGTGGCCGCGGCCGCCCCCGAGTCGCTGGCCGAGGCCGCGGCGGGCGCCGACGCCGTCCTGGTCACCGCCCCGCCCCAGACCTCCGCCTGTCCGGGCCTGAAGGCGCTGAGGCCGCTGCTGGAGGCCAGAACCCTCAAGCCCGCCTGGCTCGGCTTCGTCGCCACCACCGGCGTCGACGGCGCCGGCGGCGGCGGCTGGGTCGACGAGACCTCCGCCCAGAACGCCCCCACCATGGCCGGCGCCCGGCGCGCCGTGGCCGAGCGCGACTGGCTGAAACTGGGAGAGGACCTCGGCCTGACCGTCATGGTGTTACGCCTGCCCGCCATCTACGGACCCGGGCGCGCGCCCTTCGAAAAGCTCCGCGACGGGACCGCCCGGATCGTGAGGAAGCCCGGCCAGGTCTTCAACCGCATCCACCGCGACGACGCGGTCTCGGCCCTGATGGCGTCGATGGCCCGCCCCCGCGCGGGCGGGATCTACAATATCTGCGACGACGAACCCGCCGGCGCCGACGCCTATGTTGAGGAAGCCGCCCGCCTGCTCGGCCTGCCCTCGCCGCCCGAGGTCGACTGGTCCGAGCCCGAGGTCAGCGAACAGATGCGGCGCTTCTACCTGGACAACAAGCGCGTCTCCAACGCCCGCGCGAAGGCGGAGCTGGGCTGGCGGCCGCAGTACGCCAGCTGGCGCGACGGGCTGCGGGCGATCTTGGCGGGCGAGTAGGCCCCTCCCCGCGAAGCGGGAATCAAATCTCCAACACCCACCACCTTGGGCAGCGGCCCTCGTTCGTGTGGTTCGTGTGGTTCGTGTGGTTCGTGGACCAAACCTTCCTTCGCGTGCGGCGGCGGATCGGTCGAAAGAATTGTCCACGAACCACACGAACCACACGAACAAGAAAGAGAATGGGCGCTACGCGCCGATCAACTCTTCAACAGCGGCGACAATCCGCTCCAGATCCTGCGGCCGTGACAGCCGATGGTCGCCGTCCTTGATCAGGCTGAACACCAGGTCGCGACTCTCCAGCGCGTCCGCCAGCTTTAACGCATGGCGCCACGGCACGTCCGGGTCCTCCTGGCCCTGCAGGATGCGCACGGGGCAACGGATCGCAACCGGCCCGTCCAGGATCGACCAGTCACGCCCCTCGTCCAGCAGCCGGCGCGTGATCGGGACGGGCGCCTCGTACTGGGAGGGCTCCAGCCAGACGCCGGTCTCCTCCAGGTCCCGCAGCGCCTGCTCCCCCATCGCCGGGCGCATCAGGGTCTCGGTGAAGTCCGGCGCCGGCGCGATCAGCACCATGGCCCCGACCCGCTCGGGCCTGGCCAGGGCGGCGAGACACGCCATCCAGCCGCCCATCGAGGAGCCCACCAGCACCAGCGGCCCTTCGCTCAGGGCGTCGATCGCCGCCAGCGCGTCCTCGCGCCAGCGCCCGATGGTCCCGTCCTCCCAGCGCCCCGACGACTCGCCGTGGGCGAAATAGTCGAAGCGCAGGTACGACCAGCCCCCGGCCCGCGCCGCGTCCGCCAGGGCCTCCGCCTTGGTCCCGCCCATGTCGGATCGGAATCCGCCCAGCCAGACCACTGTCGGCGCGCGCCCATCGATCCGGCGCCACGCGAGGGTTTCACCGTCGGGGCGTTGCAGCCGTCCGGCCGTCTCGGTCATATGCATTCTTTCCGCCGTCGGTTATGAGGCCCGCGTGGCCACGCTTCCTGCAAACTTCACTGTCCTGCAAGTCGTCCCGAACCTGGAGTCCGGCGGCGCCGAACAGTCGGCGATCGATGTGGCGCGCGCCATCACCGGCGCCGGGGGTCGCGCCCTGGTCGCCTCGCGCGGCGGGCGCATGGAGGGCCGCATGGCCGCGGCCGGCGGCAAGGTCCTGCATCTGCCGGTCCACACCAAGAACCCGCTGCAGGCCCTGCGCAACGCCTTCCGCATCGCCCAGATCGTGCGCGACGAGAAGGTCGACCTGCTCCACGTCCGCTCGCGCGCGCCGGCCTTCTCGACCCTGATGGCCGCGCGCATGACCGGGACCCCGGTGGTGGCCACCTACCACGGCGCCTATCCGGCGAAATCGCCGCTCAAGCGCTGGTACAACGGGGTGATGACCCGGGGCGACCTGGTCATCGCCAACTCCGCCTTCACCCGCGACCACCTGCTGGCCCAGCACGCCATCGCCCCGGACAAGGTGGTCACCATTCCCCGCGGCCTGGACCTCGCCCGCTTCGACCCGGCCGCGGTGACGCCCGAGCGGCTGGAGGCCATGCGCCAGTGGCTGGGGATCGCGCCCGCCGACCGGCGCACGCGCATCCTGCTGGCCGGGCGCCTGACCCGGCTGAAGGGCCAGCTGGTGCTGGTGGAGGCCGCCGCCCGGCTCAAGGCCCGGGGCCGCCACGACTTCCAGGTGCTGATGGTTGGCGACGCCCCGGGGCGCAGCGCCTACCGCAGCGAGATCGAGGCCGCCATCGCCGAGGCCGAGCTGAAGGACTGCGTGCGCCTGTTCGGCCATTGCGACGACATGCCGGCCGCCTACCGGGTGGCCGATATCGTGGCGGTGCCCTCCACGGTGCCGGAGACCTTCGGGCGCACGGCGGTCGAGCCCCAGGCGCTGGAACGCCCCGTGGTCGCTTCGGCGCTGGGCGGGCTGAAGGAGACGGTCATTCCGGGTGAAACCGGCTGGCTGGCCCCTGCGGGCGACCCGGAAGCCTGGGCCGATGCGCTCGCCCAGGCCATCGACGCCGGGCCCCAGCAGCGCGCGGTCATGGGCGCGGCGGGCCGCAAGCGGGCGGCGGAGCTCTACTCGGTCGAGGTCATGGGCGCGGCTACGCTCGAGGCCTACGCCCGGGTGCTGGACGGCCGTCGATGAAGCGCATCCTGATCATCAAGCTCTCGGCGCTTGGTGACGTGGTGATCTCGATGGCGGCGGTCAAACGCATCCGCCAGGCCCACCCCGAAGCCGAGATCACCGTCCTGACCACGCCCCCCTACGCCGCCATCTACGCCGCCTGTCCCTGGGTCGACAGGGTCGAGGACGACGGGAGGCCCAAAGGACTCCTGGCCCTGTTCCGCCTGGTTCGGCGCCTGCGGCGCGCCCGCTACGACCGGGTCTACGACCTGCAGACCTCCGACCGCTCCTCCTTGCTGCACCTTCTGCTGTGGCCGAAGCCGCCTGAGTGGTCGGGCGTCGCCCGCGGCGCCAGCCATCCGCACCGCAACCCCCGGCGCGACTACATGCATGCGCTGGAGGCCAAGGCGGACCAGCTGAGGGAGGCCGGCGTCTGGCCGGACGCGGGGGTCGAACCTGGCGCCGCCGAGCCCCCGGACCTGTCCTGGGCGCTGGTCGGCGACCTGCCCGAGCGGCGCCCGGAACATTTCGGCCTCACCGAGCCCTACGCCCTGCTGGTTCCCGGCGGCTCCGACCACCGGCCCCTGAAGCGCTGGCCGGTCGAGCATTACGGCGCCCTGGCGGCCCTGCTGCGCGCCCGGGGCCTCGACGTCGGGGTGATCGGCGGCCCGCCGGAGACGCCGCTGGCCCGCGCCATACCGCTCGCCAAGGACCTGACGGGGAAGACCGACTTCCTGCAGATCGCGGCGCTCGGCGCGCGCGCGGCCCTGGTGGTCGGCAACGACACGGGCCCGACCCACATCCTCTCGGCCGCCGGGGCGCCGACCCTGGCCCTGTTCTCGTCCGACTCCGATCCGGCGCTCAGCGCGCCCCGCGGGCGGCGGGTCGAGGTGTTGCGGCGCGACCAGCTTGTGGAATTATCTGTGTCCGAAGCCCTGAAAGGGGTCGAGAGCCTCATCGGCGCCGCTTGATCGCCAAGGGACCGGACTTCATATAAAGGGAAAGCCGACGCCCGCTTCGCGGTGCGCCGCCGCGCGCCCGAAGACCATGGACTAGCCCTTCGACCCAAGACTGCCCCGCCAACGGCCTCAGGAGACGAGCCCCATTCGCCGACCCATGCAAGCGCCTCCCGTCAAAGACGGTCCGCGCATGAATCAGGATATCCGCGCGCCACGCGTTCTGCTCATCGATCAGAACGGCGAAAAGCAGGGGGTGATGCCCACCTCCGCCGCCCTGGAAGCCGCCGAGGAAGCCGGCCTCGATCTGGTGGAGATCGTGCCCACGGCCGATCCGCCGGTCTGCAAGATCCTCGACTACGGCAAGTTCCGCTTCCAGGAGCAGAAGAAGAAGGCCGAGGCGCGCAAGCGGCAGAAGGTCGTCGAAATCAAGGAAATCAAGCTTCGGCCCAACATCGACAAGCACGACTACGATGTGAAGGCCAAGGCCATGCACCGCTTCTTCGAGGAGGGCGACAAGGTCAAGGTGACGCTGCGCTTCCGCGGCCGCGAAATGGCCCACCCGGAGCTGGGCATGAAGCTGCTCATGCAGGTGAAGGCCGACTTCGAGCCGGTGGCCAAGGTCGAGTACGAGCCCCGCATGGAAGGCCGCCAGATGATCATGATCCTGGCGCCGAAGTAGGCGCCAGACGGATCTGAAGACAGAGACGCCCCCGGGAGACCGGGGGCGTTTTTTCGTTCCTCCCCATCAGGGGAAGGTTGGGCCGCGGCCTCCTTAATCTTTGATAAAGCACGAATATTTGACCCTGCGTCCTTCCGCGCGGTTGAACTCGGGGCGCGGAGGGGGCATGGTTTTTCCCGGGGCTGGCAGGTCATGCGGGGGGCGAGGGATTTCGCGCGCCGCCAAAGGTCGTTCGCCAGAGGTCGCCAGTATGACACGTCGCGTATCCCCTGCCGGGAAATCCCGGACGAAAGCCGCTCCCGCCACCACTTCCGACGCCCCTTCCTCCACGCCTCGCCGGGCCCGCGCCCGCAAGGTCGCGCCCGCGCCCGAACCGGCGCCCGAGGCCGCGGCCGTGGTCGAACCGCACTTCACCATCCCGGCCATGGCCCAGGCGGCGCGCCGGCGCGGCCTGTTCTTCGCCGGCGCCTTCGCCCTGGTCGC
>CAYSNW010000056.1:0-27658 GCA_964432415.1 uncultured Caulobacteraceae bacterium | reverse complement strand
CGAAGGCGGGCGCCTGGGCCGCGCCGCGCAGCATCCACACTCCGGCCTCGAAGGGTCGGGGCGGCTCGGCGGCGGCGGCGGCCGAGGAGGGGCCCTGGCCGAAGGCGAAGGCGCGGCGCAGGGCATAGATCAGCCGGGCGCGCTCGGGAGGGACCACCTCGGCCACGACGGCGGCCGGGCTCCAGGCGAAGCGGGCGCCGCGCTCGGCCATGCGGGCGAACAGCAGGTCGTCCTCGCCGCCGATGAAGTTGCGTTCCATCGCAAACGGCGTGTGCTGGTTGGGCAGGGCCTCGCGGCGGATCAGGCAGTCGCCGCAGCCGAAGGCGTGATCGAGCAGGGTCTCCTCGACGGGACCGAGACGGGAAAAGAAGCGGGCGAGGTAGGCGCCGTGGCGCGGATGGGCCGCCTCGCCATGGACGGGTCCGAACACCACGTCGGCCTTGAGGGCGGCTTGCGTCGCCAGCAGAGCCGCGAGCCAGCCGGTCGAGGCGCGCTGGTCGTCGTCGAGGAAGGCGATCAACGGGGCGCGGGCGGCGCGCACCCCGAGATTGCGGGCGTTGGCCACGCCGGGATCGGGCTCGTGCTTCAGGCGCAGGACGAAGGGCGAGCGGGGCGCGAGCGCGCGCACCGTGTCGGCGGCGGAATGGGCCGGGTCGTTGTCGATCACCACGATCTCGACGGAGGCGGCCTCGATCCCGGTCTGGGCGAAGACCGACTCGAGCGCCACGGCGAGGGCGCCGGGACGCCGGAAGGTCGGGATCACCACCGAGACGATGGGCAGGTCGCTCATGCGGCGCGCTCCTCAACATCGGTCTGGGCCGGAACAGGCCGCGACTTCTCGCGACGGCTCCAGCCCGAGGCGGCCTCCAGCACGCCCCGCAGGCGGCCGGGCATGTCGAGCTCGACCGAGGCGATCTGGTCCAGGCGGCGACCCAGGCGCTGGGCGGTCTCGGCCTTGATCAGGGGTTCGCGGCGCTGGACCCCGTCGGCGAAGGCCACGCCCTCCAGCACCCTCGTGCGGCGGTTGGCGTAGGGCGCCTTGTAGTGGTCGTGGCCGGAGGACAGGTCGTAGCTCTGCAGGCCCATGTCCGGCATGGCGGCGATGGCGCGGTTCAGGAAGGCCTGGCCAGGCGAATAGTCCGCCATGGACGGATCGAAGCTGGCGATCCAGGGGTGGTAGTCGGCGCCGGAGCGCACGCCGAAGTGGGCGGCGACCAGCTGGCCGCGGACCTTGAGCGTGACCATCAGGCCCTGCAGCGGACCGGAGCGCTCGGCGAACAGCTGGCGCATCAGGCCCTGGACCCAGGGGGCGCGATAGACGTCGTGCAGGCCCGAGCGGCGCAGCTGGTCGCGCTTCCAGTACAGCATCAGCTCAAAGGCGCGGCTGTCGTGATCCGGGCCGGTCATGACCACCGGGCCGTGCTCGCGCTCGAGCTTGTTGTCGAGCCGGCGCCAGTTCTTGAACTTCTTCGGGCTGGCCGAGCGGATATCCTCCAGATAGGCGCCGGCGTCGCGGTCCAGCTCGATGCGGAAGCTCTCATGCGCCGTCGCGCCGGTCTCGGCGAACAGGCCGTGGGGATCGATCAGGCCGGAGAAGCGGAAGGCGCCGATGCCGGCCGCCGCCAGGGCCGATTGCGGATCCAGCCGAACGTCCGGAAAGCCGACCAGGGCGTGGACGTCGGAGAAGGGCGCGCCGATGGGCCGGGCCAGGCCGCCGGGGCGGCGGTGATGGGGCAGGATGGCCACGGCGTCGTCGCCGGCGCGGAAGACGGCGACAGCCGCATCCTCGCGCACCCGGCCGACCGCGCGGGCGAAGTCGGGGCCCAGCAGGGGACTGGCGAACTCGGGCGTCGCGTCCAGCATGGCGCGCCAGGCCGCGATGTCCCGTTCCGGGAGCGCCTCGGGGCGGAAGAGATCGACTTGCAGCATTGCGGCACACTCCGCGGGGTTCGCTCGGGACGATGCATCCGCCATGCCGGGCCTTGGGCCGCCCTCGCCTTGGAGGCGTCGTCGCCGCCGTGCTACGCATGGCCAAACGCCGCCGGCCGGGGAGGCCGATGCGGCGAAGACCAGACATCGGGAAACGCTTCATGCACGCCAAGCTCCGCCGTATGGCCCTCGCCTCGGCCGCCGTCTCCGCCCTCGCCCTCTCGCTCGCCGGTCCCGCGACCGCCCAGAACGCGCGGGGATTCACCGCCAAGGACATGGTGATGCTGGACCGGGTGTCGGACGCCCACGTCTCGCCGGACGGCCGCTGGGTGATCTACGACGTGCGCTCCACCGACTGGGACGCAAACAAGGGCGTCCATTCCCTGTGGATCGTGGATGCGACCGCCAAGGCCCCGGCGCCGCGCCGGATGGCGGTCTCCGATGCAGGCGTAGGCAGCGCGCGCTGGTCGGCGGACGGCAAGTCGATCTATTTCATCTCCTCCCGCTCGGGCTCGGACCAGGTGTGGAAGACCACGCCGGAAGGGACCAGCGCGACCCAGGTGACCAACCTGCCGCTGGATGTGGGCGCCTACCGGGTCTCAAACGACGGCAAGCGCATCGTGGTGGGCCTGGCGGTCTTCCCCGACTGCCCGACGCTCAAGTGCACCATCGACCGGGCGACCAGGCCCAAGGGCACGAACCCCTCGGGCCAGCTGTTCGACCGGCTGTTCGTGCGCCACTGGGACACCTGGGCGGACGGGACCAAGAACCACCTGTTCTCGCTGAGCCTGGACGCCTCGGGCGCGGCCTCGGGCCCCGCGGTGGAGCTGACCCCGGGCTTCGACGGCGACGTGCCGGGCAAGCCCTTCGGCGGCGAGGACGATTTCGCGATCTCGCCGGACGGATCGACCGTGGCCTTCTCGGCCCGGGTGGCCGGGCGCACCGAGATGATCTCGACCAACTTCGACATCTATGTCGTGCCGGCCGACGGCTCCGCGGCGCCGAAGAACCTGACCCCCGACAACCTGGCCGAGGACGTGGCGCCGGTCTGGTCGCCGGACGGTTCGAAGCTGGCCTGGCGCGCCATGAAGCGCCCGACCTTCGAGGCGGATCGCCTGGGGGTGATGATCCGTGATCTGAAGACCGGCCAGACCCGCGAACTCGCCCCGGCCTGGGACCGTTCCACCGACGCGCTCAAGTGGTCGAGCGACGGCAAGGTGCTGTACGGCCTGGCCGAGGACGTGGGCCAGAACCGCATCTTCGCCTTCGACCCGGTCAAGGGCGGGGCGCCCAGGGCGCTGACCGGCGACGGGCGGGTGATGGACTTCGACGTGTCCAAAGCCGGAATCGTCTACGACAAGGATGACCTGCTGCACCCGGCCCAGGTCTTCAGGCTCGGCGCCAAGGGCGAGGCGGTGCGTCTGACCGACGTGGACGCCGACCGGCTGGCCGGCGTGAAGATGGGCGAGGCCGAGCAGTTCTCGTTCCCGGGCTGGAACGGCGAGACGGTGCACGGCTATGTGGTCAAGCCGTGGAACTACGACCCGGCCAAGAAGTACCCGGTCGCCTTCCTGATCCACGGCGGGCCGCAGGGCACCTTCGGCAACCTGTTCCACTACCGCTGGAACGCCCAGACCTACGCGGGCGCCGGCTATGCGGTGGTGATGATCGATTTCCACGGCTCCACCGGCTACGGCCAGGGCTTCACCGATGCGATCAGCGGCCACTGGGGCGACCGCCCGCTGGAGGACCTGCAGAAGGGCTGGGCCTATGCGCTGGGTAAATACAGCTTCCTGAACGGCGACCGGGCCTGCGCGCTCGGCGGCTCCTACGGCGGCTACATGGTCAACTGGATCGCGGGGAACTGGTCCCAGCCCTGGAAGTGCCTGGTCAATCACGACGGCGTCTTCGACAACCGGATGATGGGCTATTCCACCGAGGAAATGTGGTTCTCGGAGTGGGAGAACGGCGGCACAGTCTACGGCAATCCGGCCGGCTACGAGCAGTTCAACCCGATCAACCACGTCGGGTCCTGGAACAAGCCCGAGCTGGTGATCCAGGGCGGGCGTGACTACCGCATCCCGCTGGAGCAGGGGCTGGGCTCATTCTCGGCTCTGCAGCGCAAGGGCGTGCCCTCGAAGTTCCTCTACTTCGCCGACGAGAACCACTGGGTGCTCAAGCCCAAGAACTCAGTGCAGTGGCACGAGACCGTGCTGGGCTGGCTCGATCAGTGGACGAAGGAATAGGGGGAAGGGCCCCCTCATTCCTCCCCTTCAGGGGAGGGGGACCGCCGAAGGCGGTGGAGGGGACTTGGCCCAATGAAGACCCTGACGTTGTTTCGGCTGGAGTAGGCCCCTCCACCAAACTTCGTTTGGTCCCCCTCCCCTGAAGGGGAGGAATTAGGCGGCGGCCGCCCGCTGCGCCGCTGAGGCCGTGCGCTCGCTGATCGCCGCCAGCAGGGTCGCGGAGGTGATCGGCTTGGCCAGGTGGCCGTCGGCGCCGGCGGCGGCGGCGGCGGCCTCGTGTTCCGGCAGGGCGTTGGCGGTCAGCATGATGATCGGCGTGCGGCTGTCCGCCTGGGCCTCGTGGGCGCGGATGGCGCGCACGGCGCTGAGGCCGTCCATCACCGGCATCTGCATGTCCATCAGCACCAGGTCGAAGGCCGAGGCCTTGAAGGCCTCCAAGGCCTCCAGGCCGTGTTCGACGGAGGTCAGTTCGACCCCGGCGCCGTCGAGGATCAGCTCCACGACCTTGCGGTTGACCGGATGGTCGTCGGCCAGCAGCACCTTCAGGTGGCGGTCCGCCGGGGATTGGTTCGAAACAACCGGCTCGGGCGCCTGAGCTGTCGGGGTCGCGGTCGGCGCCAGGGGCAGCACCACGGTGAAGGTGGCGCCGACGCCCGGCTCGCCCTCGCAGTCCAGCGCGCCGCCCATCAGTTCCGCCAGCTGGCGCGAGATGGACAGTCCCAGGCCGGAACCGCCGAAGCGGCGGGTGATCGAGCCGTCCGCCTGCTCGAAGCGGCCGAACAGGCGCTCCTTGTCGGCGGGTTCGAAGCCGACGCCGCTGTCGCGCACGGCGAAGCGGAAGCCGGTCAGACCGCGATCGTCCGTAACCGGATCGACGCTGAACTCCACCTCGCCCGCCTCGGTGAACTTGACGGCGTTGGAGAGCAGGTTGCCGAGAATCTGTTTCAGCCGCACCTCGTCCCCATCGACTTCGATGCCCGCCTCGGGCGCGATGCGAACCTTCAGATCGATGCCCTTGTCCTCGGCCTTCATGGCCAGGAGGTCGGCGGAGGCGCGCACGGCGGCGCCCAGGTGGAAGGGCCGCTGCTGAATCTCGACCCGTCCGGATTCGACCCGCGCCAGATCGAGCACGTCGGAGAGCAGGCGCTCGAGCGTCACGCCCGACTCGCGCACCAGCCGCACCATGTCCTGCTGGGCCGGATCGAGCGGGGTTCGCGACAGAACGTCGATCACCCCGACCACGCCGTTGAGCGGCGTGCGGATCTCGTGGCTCATGTTGGCGAGGAACTCGGTCTTGGCCCGGCTGGCGGCCTGGGCGGCCTCGCGCTGGCCCACCAGCTCGGCGGTCGCCGCCTTGAGCCGGCGGCTGGCGCGGTACCCCTCGAAGGCCGACATCAGGCCGAAGCCCAGCAGCAGCACCATCCCGGACTCCAGCGCCAGGAACTGGACCAGGCCCGCGTGCAGATAGGTGAAGGGCAGGGCGACCAGGGTGACGGCCGGCACGGTCATGCAGGCCATCAGGTGGATGGGCGTCTTCTCGCAGGCCTTCTGCAGATAGAGGATCACGCCGCCCAGCAGGGCGACGGCCATCAGCCGCTCGGTCTCCTGGTTCGAGCTCCAGTAGAACATGGCCATGATCAGCCAGCCGGTGGAGATCAGCAGGGAGGCCAGCAGCCGCTCGGCCCGGGCGCGGACCCGGTTGCGCTCGAGCGCCGCATCCGAGGTCGCCGCCCACAGCCAGGCTTCGCCGAGACCGATTACCCCGGCCCAGATCGCGGCGGCCTTCAGGCCGACGACCGGCGCGGAAAAGGCCAGGATGGCGCCGGACAGGACGATGCGCACCATCAGCTTGCGCCGGGTCTCCGCCAGGGTGGCGTCGAATTCCTCGTCGAAGCCCAGTTTCTGCAAGAGGCTCAAGGCCGCACTCCCCACGAAGAGCCGAACCTGACCCAAAAAGGTGAAGATTAGGTGGGCGCACGGACAGTCGGCGCGGCAACCTTCCGGTGAGGTTCGCCCGCTAGACAGGGAGGCCAAACCGCGAGGAAGCCGCCATGACCCGCACCCTGACCCTGCTGGCCGTGATCGGGGCGCTTGGCCTGCCGGCGGCCGCCTTGGCGGCCCCCGCCTCGGCGGTAGGGGTCTGGCGCACGCCGCTGGACCAGGGGCTGGTGGAGATCCTGCCCTGCGGCGCCCAGCTCTGCGGCCGCATCCTGGGCTCGACCAAGATCAGCGCCGACCCGCGCCTGCCCGACAGCCAGAACCACGACCCGCGGCTGAAGACCCGGCCCCTGAAGGGCTTGATGCTGCTTTCCGGTTTCCATGGTGGCCCCACCCGCTGGGACGGCGGCCGCATCTACAATCCCGAGGACGGCAACCTCTACGAATCCCACATGCGGCTGCTGGCCCCCGACCGTCTGAAGGTGGAGGGCTGCGTGCTGATGATCCTGTGCAAGGCCCAGGTCTGGGTGCGGGTGCGCTGAGGCCGGCCCGGCCAGCGATTTTGGCTTGCGGACCTGTCCGGGCGCAAAAGTGCGCAACACTTTTGCTGACAGGTCCTAGCTCGGATTGTTCTTCTGCACGAACTCGACGGCGGCCTTCAGCACCTGGATGCGGGCGGCCTCGGTCGACAGCCAGTGGTCGGCGCCGACGATCTCGACGTATTCCACCGGCTTGTGGGCGCCGTTCAGCGCATTGAGCATCAACTTGCTCTGGGTGATGTCCACCACCGTGTCGTCCTTGCCGTGGATCAGCAGGATCGGCGCATCGGCCCGCTCGGCCTGGTACAGGGGCGAGACCTGGCGCACCACCGGATCGCCGGCGCCGCGGGCGCCGAAGAACACCTTCCAGGTGCGGATGGTCTCGTTGCTGTCGCCGCTGTCGCGCAGGATGATCTTGAGATCGGACAGACCGGCGTAGGACACAGCGCAGCGATACAGGCCGTTCTGGATGGTGACTCCGGCCAGGGCGGCATAGCCGCCGTAGCTGGCGCCCACGATGCAGGCGCGTTTCGGATCGACGATCCCCTGCTTGACCAGCTCGGCCAGGCCGTCGGAGACGTCGGTCTGCATCTTGCGGCCCCATTCGCCGTAGCCGGCCTTGATGAAGTCCACCGTGCCGCCGTCCGAGCCGCGGAAGTTGGGCTGGAACACCGCGTAGCCCCGCGAGGCGAAGGCCTGGGCCAGCCAGTCGAAGCGCAGGCTGTCATGCGCCTGGGGGCCGCCGTGGGGCATGACCACCACCGGCAGGCCCTTAGGCTCCTTGCCCGGCGGCAGGGTGAGCACGCCCTTCAGCGCCGTGCCGTCGGCGGCGGCGTAGGAGACCATGCGGGTCGGGCCGACGTCGCCGGGCTCGATGGAGGGGTAGGTCGTGGCCACGGCCTCGGCCTTGTGGGTGGTCAGGTCCACCATCCAGTAGGTGCCGGAATCGCCGTCGCCTTCGGTGAACAGCAGCCACTTCTTCCAGTCGGCGCTGGCCGAGACGTAGTTCACGGTCTCCGCCTTGAAGGGCTTGGAGGCCTTTTCCCACCCGGCCTGGATGGCGGGGTCCACGAACAGGCTCTTCGACCGCTCGCCCGCGACCTTGGCGCCGACCAGGGTGTTGTTCTGGTCACGCAATTCCGCGTCGATGGCGTATTCGGCGAGCAGCGGCGTGGGCTCGCCGGTGGCCAGGTCGTACTCGGCCAGGGCGGGCTGGCCGGCGTCGCTGCTGGCGATGAGGACGGTGCCGGGCTTGCGTCCCACGCCGACAAGGGCGGTGTCGTGGGTCGGGCTGACCAGGGTCAGCAGCGGCTGGCCGGCGCCCGTGCCCGCCACCGCGCGCCACTTGCCGGTCGCCTGGTCGTATTCCGAATGGGCGACGACCACGCCGTCCGATCCCATGGCCCAGGCGTCGATCTTTTCCGACCCGCCGAGCACCTTGGTCGCCTTGGCGGTCTCGAGCTCCACCTCATAGAGATCGGTGTAGGCGTGGTCGGGCATGTGGCGCTGGCCGCCCTGGGCGAAGTCGACAAAGCCGTTGCCCATGCCCTGCAGGGTGACGCCGCCGAAGTAGCCGACCCAGCGGCCGTCCTTCTGGGCGACGCCGTACAGGCCGAAGACCGAGGGGTAGATCGACTTGTCGTGGCTGAAGACCGCGAAGCTGGCGCCCGTCTTCACATTGATCACCACCACCTGGGCGAATTCGGCCACGGCCGAGCGGCTGGAGTCCAGGTTGTTCAGGGTCGAGGAGGTGGTCAGCAGCACATAGTCGTCGCCGGCCCAGCGCAGCCCTCGCACCTTGTTGGTGGTGATGTTGGCCGAGGTCAGGGTCGCGCCTGAGAGTTCGCGCACGATCAGCTGGCGGGTGCCGTCGGGATTGCGGGCCACAAAAGCGATGCGCGCGCCCGAGGCCGACAGCTTGAACTGGCTGGTCTCGATGTAGGGCAGAGCCCCGTAGGCCTCCAGCGGCTGGACGGCCCGGGCCGCGCCCGCGGCCATGAAGAGCCCGGCCGCCAGGACGGCGGCGGCAGCGGTTCGCCTGAACATGGAATATTCCCCCCGAAGACAACCATAGGACACCCCAGACCACCCCCGGCGGTCAAGTCTCGTATCGGAGACAATTCGCGGCGATCCCGTCGCCGGCCCCGTTTTGCAATGTCGCCCAAGGCGCCGCATTGTGGCCTGCCGCGGCCTGCTCCCGGCGCCCGACTTCCGGAGGATGCCCATGCGTTCCGCCCTGATCGCCGTCGTGGCCGCCGCGACCTTCTTCGTCGCCCCCGCCTTCGCCGCCGCCTGGCAGAGCTTCGTCTATCCGGACCTGGCCTTCGGCGTCGACTTCCCGGCCCAGCCCACGCGGCAGGACAAGGGGATCGAGACCGACGGCGGCGGGGTGCCGACCGTCTTCATCTACGTCCCGGACTCGGGGCGGGTCTATTTCACCAGCTCGAGCGACCTGTCCGCCAACCCCGGCATGATCGGGCCGGAGGCGGACCTGGCGCGGGCGGTGCTGGACGGAGCGATCAAGGACCGGACCGTCGTCGCCGGGCCGACGCCGGTGCGCGCCGGCTCGCACCAGGGCTGGGAAGTGACCTCGAGCGACGAGAAGGATTCGATCCGTCTACGGACCTTCGTGACGGGCAAGCGCGCCTTCACGGTGATGGTGGTCGTGCCGGCGGGCTCGGCCGAGCTGCTGACCGACGCGGATTCGGCGCGCTTCTTCGCGTCGTTCCACATCACCCAATAGGGCGCGAGCTAGGCTCAGCGGGCGCCGAGGGTTCCGTAGGACCACTCGGGCTGGAAGGCGCCGTGGTAGTCGGGAATGTGCACCGAGGTGAATATCTTGAGCACGTTGGCCTCCTGCTGGGCCATACGGCGGGCGGCCCTGGCGGCCTCGTCATACGACTCGAAGCGGGCGATCACCCGGTCTCCGTTGCGGACCAGCCACTGGTCCGCGTGCTGATGCACATAGTAATGACGCTGCACGCCAGTCCCCCCGACACACTCAAGCGCGATCCCCCCGGATCGCGGAGCGAAGAGAAGCCCGGCGTTAAGGTTCCGTCAATGATTATCCGCCGCCTTTTCGCCTTATTCGGCGGCTGCGGCAGCGGGTCGCAGGCGCGCCGCTAGTGCGAGGTGACCTGTTCCAGCCGCTGGAACACCGCGCCGACGTCGAAGGGCTTGGTGATCAGGCCGTCGAAGCCGGCCTCGGTCAGCTCGGGCATGTCGCCGGCGCCATAGTGGGCCGTGACCGCCACGATCTGGGTCTCCAGGCCGTTGGCCCGGGCCTGCTTGGTCGCCGCCATCCCGTCCATCACCGGCATGGCGATGTCCATGAACACCATGTCGAAGGTCTGTTCGGCGATCCGGTCAAGGGCCTGTTGGCCGTCGTCGGCGGTGCAGGCCTGACCTCCGAAGGCCTCCACCACCCGCTGCAGCAAGAGGCGGTTGGTCGGGTTGTCGTCGACCACGAGAACCTGGACGAGCTTCTTGGGGGCGGGGGGTAGGGAACTGGCCATGGCCGGGATTAATCATGAATCCGGCTAAGGAACGGTGAACGTGTTCAAGCCATGCCCCGCCGCAGCCAGAGCCCGCCCCAGCCCAGCCCGGTAAGGTAAACCGCGAACAGCGCCGCAGCCTCGGCCGGCGCCCCGCTCCAGGCGCGCAGAACCGCCGAGCCCATCAGCAGGCCGGTGACCAGCGCCGCTCCCAGCCCCGCCGTGCGCCGGATCAGATAGAGCCCCATCAGCCCGATCTCGCATCCGGCGGCGAGAACGCCCTGCCCCGCCAGGCGCACGGCGGCGTCATAGGCGAGCAAGGCGACGAACAGGGCGCTGAGCACCCGCCCCGTGTAGAGGCGGGCGCGACGGCGGAACTCTTCCGAGGCCGGAGCGGCGGTGGGGAGGGCGAGGTCGGTCATGGCCGGGGTCCTTGGGGGCCTTTGTCCGTGTGACCGACTAAGGACGCGCGACCCTCGTCCGATCCGACAGCCTGTTCATCGCAAAATTCGATCGGCCCCGCCCCGGGGCTTGATCCCGCTCGCGCCTCCCCCGAAGTTGCCCCGAGACGGCGGGGCGGTGGGATGTTGGGCGAACTGGAAGCGGTGGCGGCGGACTGGCTGCGCGGACTGGCGGGACGGCGCCACAGGCCCGACCCGCCCATCGGCAAGCCCTGCGCCAACTGCGGCGCCATCCTGCAGGGGCCGTTCTGTCACGCCTGCGGCCAGAACAGCGACGACCACAAGCGCTCGATCCTGCACCTGGTGGTGGAAGCCTTCGAGGGCCTGTTCCATTTCGACGGGCGGCTGTGGCGCACCATCCCCGCCCTGTTTTTCCGCCCGGGCCTGCTGGCGCGCGACTACGTGGAGGGCCGCACCGCCCGACACGTGCCGCCGTTCCGCACCTTTCTGGTGGCCCTGCTGCTCCTGATCTTCGCGGCCGAGCACGCGGTGCACGAACTGCGGCTGCTGCAGGACGAGCAGAACCGGGCCAAGGCCGCGCGGCTGGCCACGCCCCAGGGACGGGCGGCCGAGGCGGCGCGGATCCGGGCCAGCGCGGTCAAGGAGCACGCCATCGACCTGGCCGAGATCGCCCGGGACCACGCCACGGAGCTGAAGGAGGCCGAGACCGACAAGGCGCGCGCCGCGGTCGAGCGCGGCTTCGCGCGCCACACCATCAATGTCGAGCGGGCCTACGCCATGAACCTGGCGCGGGCGGACTCCATCGCCCGCGGCGATCCTCAGGCGGCCCAGGACGCGGCGGTCAAGGCCGCGGGGGACCGGTATCCACGCCCGCCGCACCGGACGGGCCCCGCCTCCCGCAACGGCTTCAACGACTGGTTCAACCCCGCCATCAAGAAGGCGGTCGCCAACCAGGACTACTACCTGATGATCGTCTTCGGCTGGGCCCATCGGATGGCGGTGCTGCTGCTGCCGATCGTGGGCCTGACGCTCGCCATGGTCTATGGCCGGCGCAAGGACCTGTTCCTCTACGACCATCTGCTGGTGGCGATGAACGTCCTGTCCTTCAACTTCCTGAGCAACGCCTTCGGCCTGATCCTGCCGATCGGCCTGTGGAGCTGGTGGTTCGGCTTCCTGTGGCTGTGGACCCCGGTCAACCTGTTCCAGACGCTCAGAGGCGCCTACGGCTCGACCATCCTGGGGGCGGCGCTCAAGACCCTGGTGGTCTGGTCGATCAGCGCCGTTGCTTTCGGTGCGATGATGGTGGGGCTGCTGGTGTACAGCCTGTCGCAGCTTTGAGGAGGGTATAGTTGGGCGAGAGATTAAGTCATGCTGTTCCCCTCTGAGCGCGGGATCATCAATCCGGTTTCCACTGTCCTATGATCTTTTGAGTAGATAAGGTTGAAGTCCGTTTTGTGTCGCTCGTCATATATGTCGAGATAGACTACTCGACCATTGACTTCTATTTTCAATTGACCATCGACAAACGCACGTTGATCTGTGTCAGTCCAAATCTCTCCCACTTCCCAGCGCCCCTCCATGTAACCACCGGGCATTATCGGCATTGTGGACGCTTCCGTCGCCGGCAATGGTGACGGTATGTTTGGGCGGCCGATCTTGCTTACGACCATATTGACCAAAAACTCTTCGACCAAGCCCGGCGAAACGCCGGCGTTTTTCAGTTTGAGATGGACAATTGGCCTGGAGCCGATCTTGAGTTCGGCGTTTGCTTGAATACATCCAATATATGCTCGGAGCTGCTTTTTCGCTGTTTCTTGGGCCAAGCGAAGACTGGCCCTTGAAATTTCGCGCTGTTCCTTCGCGTCTTGCCAGAGACGGTAGGTGGCTACCCAGAGCAGGCTGGTAACCACCGCGAGGGCAATCGTTCCGATTGCAATGTACCAATCAGGATTCGCCCAAGGTGGAGTGGCTTCCCCGAGCCCTGTATGGCTAGACACGATGACGATCACTGGGACCGACAGAATGCAGGCCGTGTATAGGTAGGCGCGCCAGTCTTGCATGGGCGCAATCTGCAGTGATTCTTGCCTGGGTAGAGTCCCGGAAGGTTCGCGGCCTGGACGACTTCGACCACCCCAGAATGCTCGCCTCGAGGTAGCCCGCGTCGCTCGAGTGGACAGGCCCAAGGCCCAATTCATGGCCGAAGCAAGGAAGCGGTAGACCTTCTTAGCTTAGCCGCGAATCGCGGCAAGCTGCACGCCATGGACGTGCTTCTAAAGTGGTTTGAATCTCACTCCGGTACAGGCTCATGGCTTCAAGGTATTGCGACCATGGGCGCGCTCTGGTTCGCACTAGTTGAGGTCACGGCGGCTGGCCGCATTGATCGGCGACGTCAACTCGTACGCCTTGCCCGCGTGAGAAGCCTTTTGAGTCACGGGCGAGAGGTTCTCGACCAACTCGCCCGTAACCTTTCGGGAAGTGTGACCCGTCGCGATGTAGCGAGCACTGCTCGAAACCTTGCGGTTTTTGGGGATGTCGAAGCGATCGAAGGAGCCCTTGCTGCCGTGCCAATTCATGAAGAAGACGAATGGGCCGTGGCGCACGCCGTGTACGAGGGCCGCGCCGCGCTTCTGCTAGCAAAGAAGTGCCTAGTTGAAATGGGAAAGCCGGACTCCGAACTAAACCCCAGGCAGATCATCGTGGCTCAGAGTTCCATGGAACGGGCCACCGCACTAGCAAACGCCAAGACAGCCCTAGAACGGTGGCCGTGGCCATTCAACCGATTGCAAAAGGGCTCGTCGCCGTCTCATTAAATGCTGGGTGTTGCGAACACCCTCGGCCACTCCGCTCGGCCCTCACGCCGGCGGGCGCAGGATCTTCTCCATCGCCCGGCCCTTGGCCAGTTCGTCGACCAGCTTGTCGAGGTAGCGGATCTCGCGCATCAGCGGGTCCTCGATCTCTTCGATGCGGACGCCGCAGATCAGGCCGGTGATCAGGCCGCGGGCGGGGTTCAGCGCCGGCGCCTGGGCGAAGAACTCCCGGAAGCTGGTGCGCCGCTCGATCTGATCCTCCAGTCCCGGCTGGTCGTAGCCGGTGAGCCAGCGGATGACCTGGTCGACCTCCGCCTTCGTGCGCCCCTTCTTCTCGGCCTTGGCCAGGTAGAGCGGATAGACGCTGGCGAAGCTCATGCCAAAGATGCGGTGTTCGGACATCGGACGGCTCAGAGGAAGTTGTTGGGCCAGATCATGGTGCGCCACATGTGGGCCGCCTCCGATCCGTCGAAGCCCAGGCCCTCCTCCGGCTCGCGGAAATGACGGCCGATCAGGTCGGTGAAGACCTCGGGGTCGAGCTGGTCGGCGGAATCGAAGATGTAGACGTCGTAGAGCGTCACCAGGCGCGAGATCATGTACCAGCGGTGCGCGCGGGCGGCCTCCGCGTCGCGGCGGATGTAGTCGGGGGGCACGTAGTCCTCGCCGAAGAACTTCAGATAGCTGGCCGGATAGGCGTAGCCGACGCTCTCGTCGGCGAAGAAGCGCAGGGCCTGGTGGTGCTTGACCGCCCAGGCCACCTCCTCATCGACATAGGGCGCGATCATCTGGGCGCCCCAGTAGCCGTGGTCGGCGCGGATCAGGCCGCCATTGGAGATGTCGTGCAGCAGGCAGGCCAGCACCACCTTTTCGTCATGGCCGTCGGCAAGCGCCCGGGTGGCGCTGGTCAGCAGGTGGCGGAAGCAGATGTCGTGGAAGCGCAGCCGGAAGAAGTCGAGCAGCCGGGGTCTCTCGGGCATGCGGGGCAGGAGCGGGTTGTCGCCCATCATCATCACGACGTCGGGGCCGAGCCTGGCCAGCATCTCCCGCTCCCGGTCAGGCTGGCCCGTCCCCTTCAGCCCCACGGGCGAGGGATAGACCTGCCGCTCGCGGCCGGCCTGGGGCCAGGGATGGTCGGGATCATCGTGCACGGGGCGAGAAGAGGCGCGCAGGCGCGCGGCGTCAATGGTCGGCGGCCCTACTTCGCCCTGCGGGCTTCGAAGGGCATCCTTCTTCGATCCTCCTTCGCCAAGGCTACGGAGGACGGGATGCTGGGGAAGGACTTGTCCTTCGAAGCTCCGGAGGAGCGAAGAAGGATGGTGGACGCGACAGGGATTGAACCTGTGACCCCTACGATGTCAACGTAGTGCTCTCCCGCTGAGCTACGCGTCCGCCTTTGCGAGGGACGGGCATATAGCCGCCGGAGGCCCCGTCGCGCAACCCTCGCAATTCGCGTCCTAGGCGGCGATCATCCGCTCCACCTCGGCGACGATCTCGCGCAGGTGGACGGGCTTGGACAGAACCTTGGCCTGGGGGGCGGACTGGGCGGCGGACAGCGCCACCGCCGCGAAGCCGGTGATGAACATGATGCGCAGCTCGGGCTGGCCGAGCGCGGCCTGGCGGGCGACCTCGATGCCGTCGGCGCCGGGCATGACGATGTCGGTGAGCAGCAGGTCCCAGGGGCCGTCGCCCAGCGCGTCCAGGGCGTCGTCGCCGTTCTCGCAGACCCGCACGTCGTGTCCGGCGCGCTCGAGCGCCCGGGCCAGGAAGCCACGGAGGGAATCGTCGTCTTCGGCGAGGAGAATGCGGGCCATGGGTCGCTATGCGGCTGTGACTGTCAGCCCCGACCTTAGCCTGACGGGTGTGAATGCCGAGTGAAAACCGTCACGCCCCGGTGTCGCAGGCGCCGGCGAAGTTGACCTTGGCGGCGGGGACCCCGATGATTTCAGCCGATGAACGCGCCCCAGCCCATCGCCGCGCCCGCCCTGGGCCTCGACCCCGGCGAGGGACCCGCCTTCGAGGTGCGCCGGCCGCCCGAGCTCGTCACCCCCCTGATCTTCGCCTCGCCCCACGCGGGGCGGCTCTACCCGCGCAGCCTGATGGCCGCCTCGCGCCTGGACGCCCACGCCATCCGCCGTTCCGAGGACGCCTTCGTCGATGAGTTGATCGCGCCGGGCTTCGAGATGGGGATCGCCGGGGTGGTCTGCCGGACAGCGCGGGTCTTCGTCGACGTCAACCGCGACCCGTGGGAGCTGGACCCCATGATGTTCGACGCGCCGCTGCCGCCCTACGCCCGCTCGCAGACCCCGCGGGTGGCGGCGGGGCTGGGGTCGATCGCACGCCTGGTCAGCGAGGGCCAGGAGATCTACGCCCGCAAACTGGATTTCGCGGAGGCGAAGGCGCGGATCGAGCAGGCGCACAAGCCCTATCACGCCGCGCTGGGCGCCCTGATCGAGGAGGCGCGGGCGCGCTTCGGCCTGGCGGTGCTGGTCGACTGGCATTCCATGCCCTCGGCCGCCGCAGCCGGTGAGGCGCGGCGCGGGCGCGGACGGCCCGAGATCGTGTTGGGGGACCGGCACGGGGCGGCCTGCGGGCGGGGCCTGAGCGTGCTGATGCGCCGGACCCTGGAGGCGTCGGGCTATGTGGTGGCGCTGAACGCGCCCTACGCCGGGGGCTGGACCACCCAGACCTATGGCCGGCCCGAGAACGGAGTCCACGCCCTGCAGGTGGAGATGGACCGGGGTCTGTACCTGGACGAGGCGGCGCTGGAGCGTTCCGACGGCTACCCCCGCCTGGCGAGGGACCTGGAACGGCTGTTCCGCACCCTGCTGGACGCCAGCTGGAGCCGGCTGCTCAACCACTGAGGCCGGGCCTGATCGCGACGCAAAAAAAGAGGCCGCGCGAAAACCCGCGCGGCCTTTTGAAGTTCATAGGGAGGAAACGCCCAGGAAGGGCTGTCGAGGCCGCTAGGCGCCGACAGGTTGTAATTTACGCTGCACCGCACAAATTTCAAGCCCGTTTTGCGATTTAATTCATCGGGTAATGATCACGGATCGTTACAGATAGTCCTTGTGCGCTAGGGTTTTCGTGTGACGGGCGAACGGGTTCAGCGCGAGGGCAGAGCGTTTTTGGCGACCGCACCTGCGAGATAACACAGGTCAGCCGCCTGCCCTGTCCTCCAGGGCGGCGCGGGCGTGGCGGATGCCGCGGGCGGCGGGCGAGCGCGCCTGGCGCCAGATCAGCAGGGCGAAGGCGCTGCCAGTGGCGATCAGCAGGGCGATGGGCCCGAGCAGCCAGGCGGCGGCGGCCAGGGCGAAATAGTAGGCACGCACCCCGTGGCTGAAGGCGGACAGGGCGGGGTTGAGCACCTCGGCGCAGGCGTCGGCGAAGGCGGTGAAGCGCGGCTCGTCGGCGTCCTCCGGCGCGGCGCCGATCAAGGCCAGGCAGTAGTTGAGCTGGCGGATCGACCAGATGAAGTCGAGGAAGCCCCGGGTCAGGCAGGCGGTGATCAGGGCCAGCCTGAGCTCGACGAAGGGCGGCGGTCCGGCGTGAACCACGCCGCCCAGGGTCAGGACCGAATTGAGCTTCATGCCCCCGCCGAACAGGGCGCCGGCCACCGCCGCGATCAGGATCAGGTTGGCCGAGGCGAAGAAGGAGGCGGAGTTGATGGTGTGGCCGAGCAGGTTGGCGTCCACCAGGCCGCCGCCCTCGCGCCGGGCGAGGCGGCGCATCCAGACGGCGCGCAGCATCTCCATGTCCGCATGGATCGCGCCGGACTTCTGGGTGACGCGCAGCAGGATAGGCTCGTAACCGAGCCAGACGAGGGCGAAGAGGCCGAGCGCGATCCAGTCCAGCAGGCTCATGGGGGAGGTCTCCGACGATGCGGCCTCTGGTTAGGCCTTCAGGCCGCCCGGGCAAAGCCCCGGAACCATTAACCGACCTCGGGGTTCGACTCGACGCCAAGCGTCGCCGCGGCCGGAGGCTTCATGATCGAGGACCTGATCCAGCGTTATTTCCAGGAAGGCTCGATCCGATTCCTGCTGCCTGGCGGCAAGACGGTCTCGGCCGGGGATCCGGGCGAGCCCGAAGTCGTCGCGCGCATCCACGACCTGGCCACGGCGCTGAGGATTGCGCGCCGGCCGTCGCTGGCGCTGGGCGAAGCCTGGATGGACGGGACCCTGACGCTGGAGAGGGGCGACCTCTACGCCTTCCTCGACCTGGTCGGGCGCAACCTCGCCCACCGGACGCTGCGGCCGCCGAACCTGTGGAAGCGGATCAAGCGCCGCCTCGACCAGGCCAACGACCGGGTGAGCGCGCGGGCGCATGTGGCCCACCACTATGACCTGTCGGTGGACTTCTACCGCCGGTTCCTGGACGCGGACCTGCAGTACTCCTGCGCCTACTTCGCCCGCCCCGACATGAGCCTGGAGGCCGCCCAGGCCGCCAAGAAGCAGCATATCCTGGGCAAGCTGCTGCTCGAGCAGGACATGTCGGTGCTCGATATCGGCTGCGGCTGGGGCGGGCTGGGCCTGACGCTGGCGGAGGCCGGGGCCAAGGTCACGGGCGTGACCCTGTCGCAGGAGCAGCTGGCCACGGCGAAGGCGCGGGCCCGGGCGCGCGGGCTCGATCAGCGGGCGGACTTCCGGCTGGAGGACTACCGCGACGTCCAGGGCCGCTTCGACCGCATCGTCTCGGTCGGCATGTTCGAGCATGTGGGCGTGCCCAACTACCAGACCTATTTCGATGCGGTGGCGCGGCTGCTCAAGGACGACGGGGTGGCGGTGATCCATTCCATCGGCCGCCGCGACGGGCCCAACACCACCCAACCCTGGATCGCCAGGTACATCTTCCCCGGCGGCTACATCCCGGCCCTGTCGGAGGTGATGCCCGCCATCGAGAAGGCGGGGCTGTGGGTCACCGACGTGGAGATCCTGCGCCTGCACTACGCCGAGACGCTGAAGGCCTGGCGCGAGCGGTTCGAGGCCCGGCGATCCGAGATCGAGGCCATGTACGACCAGCGCTTCTGCCGGATGTGGGAGTTCTACCTGGTCTCCAGCGAGATCGGCTTCCGTTACGGCGGCCACATGGTCTTCCAGCTGCAGCTGTCGCGCCGCGTCGACGCCGTGCCGCTGACCCGCGATTACCTGACCGATTTCGAGCGGCGGCCAATGGAGCGGACCTTCGCCGCCTGAGGTGTCAAAGAAAAGCGTCCAGACACCGCGGTCCTTCCACAGCGATAACTGATCACCGCAGGTCAGTGACTTGGGCTCGCGCCAGAGAAATGAACATCTCGGCTGACACGCCATAATTGCGTCACAATCCGGGAGCTTTTCCCCGCCCCTTGCGCAGGCCACCGGACGCACTCCTGCACAATTTCCCCCCGCCTCGGGGCGTCCACGCTCAATAGTTACTGTTGAACATCATGGCTGATTCACCGGGCGGCTCCTGGCCGCGCGACGCTTCCGCGATTCGAACCGACCATCTCCTCGACGGCGAGGTGGCCCTGGCCCTGTCGCGCGCCTGCGCGCGCACCATCAAGGCCCTGTCCCCCGAAGCCGACCGCCTGTTCCACATCCAGCTCCAGCGCGAGATGGATCGATTGAAGCTTGCCGGGCCCGGCGTGCCGGACCTGGTGATGATGCGCCTTCGCGAGTTCGCTCGCGGCTGACGCGTCCAGTACGGCGGGTCATCAGTTCGGCCCGTCTCTTTTGAGTGAGTGCGCGTACCCCGCCCGGAGCGACAAGGCAGTCCCCCCCGCCACCCCGCTCCGGGCGGTTTTTGTCTCAAGATCCCGCCGCGCCGTCGCGCGGCCGCCGATCATGCGCTAACTAGCTTGGCATGAGCGCCGAAACGCCCCCCGCCCCCAAGCAAAAGTCCGGATTCGCCGCGCTCGCGGTGCTGTTCGCCGTCGTGTTCATGAACATGGTCGGCTTCGGCCTGGTCGTGCCGCTGCTGCCCTTCTTCGGCGACAGCTTCCATGCCGAGCCCTGGCAGGTGACGGCGATGTTCTCGGCCTATTCCCTGGGCCAGTTCTTCGCCGAGCCGATCTGGGGCCGCATCTCCGACCGGGTGGGGCGCAAGCCGGTGCTGATGGCCACCACTTTCTGCAACACGGTGGGCTATGTGGCCCTGGCCTTTGCGCCCACCATCGAAGCGGCCATCGCCATTCGCCTGTTCACGGGCCTGGGCGCCGGCAACATCTCCTCCATCCAGGGCTACGTCGCCGATGTGACCCCGCCGGAGAAGCGCGCCGGGCGGATGGGCATGATCGGCGCGGCCTTCGGCCTGGGCTTCATCGTCGGGCCCGGCATGGGCGGACGGCTGGTGCGTCCGGAGCTCGGCGAGCTCGGCTACCAGCTGCCCTCGCTGGTCGCCGCCGGCCTGACCTTCGCGGCCTGCATGGGCGTGCTGTTCTTCCTGAAGGAAAGCCGCGCCAAGGCCGATCCGGCGGCGCGACGCCCCGCTTTCCTGGCCGGATTCGGTGAGGCGACCTCCAACCCGGTGATCTCGCGCGTGCTGCTGGTCACCATGATCTACATGGCGGGCTTCGCGGCCATGGAGTCGACCTTCGGCCTTTGGGCCAAGGCCCGCTACGGCTGGACGCCCCAGAACCTGGGCGACACCTTCATGGTCATCGGCGCGGTCTCGGCCGTCAGCCAGGCCCTGATCACCGGGCGGCTGGCGCGTCTGTTCGGCGAGGCGCGGGTCCTGGCCTTCGGCGTGACCCTGTTCGGCTCGACCATGCTGGTCCAGGTGCTGAACCATGACCCGCACTATACGGCCTGGATCGTTGGGGTCGGGGCTTTCGGCATGGCGCTGGCCATGCCCAACATCACCGCGCTCATCTCCCGCTCGACGCCGCCGGACCGGCAGGGCGCCATGCTGGGGCTGAACATGGCGGCCGGCTCCTCGGCGCGCATCTTCGGGCCGGTGCTGGCCGGCGTGGTGTTCAAGACGGTGGGCCCGGACATTCCCTTCCTGACCACCGCCGCCCTGTGCCTGCCGGCCGCGGTCATGGCGATCAACGCCGGTCGGGTCTTCCGCCAGCGTGAGCGCGCGAAAGCACAGGCCGACGCAGCCTAGCTCCGCGCCGACTCAATTGCTTGCGCCACCCCGCCTGTTCCTGTAGGAACGCGCGCTCTTGTGAGCCGCCAGGCCATTGCCATGCCTGGGCGGCTCTAAATGCTATCCAGAAGGACGGGGTCCGCCCCGCAGCGAAATGGCGAAGTACAAGCTGAAGACTAAATCGGGCGCCAAGAAGCGCTTCAAATTCACCGCGACGGGCAAGATCAAGGCCGGCGTGGCAGGCAAGCGGCACCGCTTGATCAGCCACAACAGCAAATACATCCGCCAGAACCGCGGCACCGAGACCCTCTCGGACGCCGATACGCGGATCGTCAAATCCTACATGCCCTACAGCGGCTGATCGGCCGCTCAAGATCGAGGTGAATTAGAATGGCTCGCGTCAAAAGGGGCGTCGTCTCCCACGCCCGTCACAAGAAAGTTCTCAAGCAGGCCAAGGGTTTCTACGGCCGCCGCAAGAACACCATCCGCACCGCCAAGGCCGCCGTCGACAAGGCCGGCCAGTACGCCTACCGCGACCGGCGCGTGCGCAAGCGCAACTTCCGCGCCCTGTGGATCCAGCGCATCAACGCCGCCGCCCGTCTGGAAGGCTTCACCTACTCGCAGTTCATCCACGGCCTCGACCTGGCCGGCGTGGAGATGGACCGCAAGGTGCTGGCCGACGTGGCCGGCGCCGATCCGGCCGCGTTTAAGGCCATCGCCGACAAGGTCCGCGCGGCGCTCGCGGCCTGACACTCGGCTCATCGCTGACGACAAGCGCCCTTCCCGTCCGCGGGGAGGGCGTTTTCGTTTCCGGCCCACTCCACTAAACGAACCTCCCATGACCGATCTCGCCAAACTTCAGGCCGACCTCCTGGCCGCCGTCGCCGACAGCACCGACCTCGCCACGCTCGAAAACCTCCGCGTCGCGGCGCTGGGCAAGCAGGGGACCGTCTCCGGCCTGCTCAAGGGCCTGGGCGCCATGAGCCCCGAGGAGCGCAAGGTTAAGGGGCCGGAGATCAATGGCCTGAGGGACGCGGTCGCCTCGGCGCTGAACGCCCGCAAGGCGGAGTTGGAGGGAGCCGCGCTCGACGCGCGCCTGGCTTCCGAGCGGGTCGACCTGACCCTGCCCGCCCCGCCCCGGCGCAAGGGGGCGGTGCATCCGACGCTGCAGGCCATGGACGAGCTGATCGCGGTCTTCGCCGAGATGGGCTTCGCGGTGGCGGAAGGCCCCGACATCGAGGACGACTGGCACAATTTCACCGCGCTGAACTTTCCCCCGAAGCACCCGGCGCGGGAGATGCACGACACCTTCTTCTTCAAGCCCGACGCCAACGGCGAGCGGAAGCTGCTGCGCACCCACACCAGCCCGGTGCAGGTCCGCACCATGCAGTCGCAAAAGCCCCCGATCCGGATCATCGCCCCGGGCCGGGTGTTCCGCTGCGACTCGGACCAGACCCACACGCCGATGTTCCACCAGCTGGAGGGCCTGGTCATCGACCGGGGCATCCACATGGGCCATCTGAAGTGGACGCTCGAGACCTTCATCGGCCGCTATTTCGAGACCGACGTGGTCACCACTCGCTTTCGGCCCCACCACTTCCCCTTCACCGAGCCTTCGGCGGAGATGGATGTCGGCTGCGACCGCTCCGGCGGTGAGATCAGGATCGGCCAGGGCTCGGACTGGCTGGAGATCCTGGGCTGCGGGATGGTGCATCCCAACGTGCTGCGCCAGTGCGGCATCGATCCGGACGAGTACCAGGGCTTCGCCTTCGGCCTCGGCGTCGACCGCCTGGCCATGCTGAAGTACGGCATGCCGGACTTGAGGGACACCTTCGCCGGCGACGTGCGCTGGCTCGATCACTACGGGTTCTCCGCCTGGCAGGCGCCGAACCCGGCGAGCGGGTTGAGCTGATGGCCCACCCCCTTCCCCCGGTCGTCATCCTCGGGGCTTCGCGCAGCGAAGAACCCGAGGACCCAACAGCGAATCTTGCTGGAAGCTGGGCGCCCTTTCGCTCTGCAGCTTTGAGGGCGGGAGCTGTTGGGTCCTCGGGTCTGCGCGCCGCTGCGCGGCGCTCCGCTCCGAGGATGACGGACAAAGAAATTGGATTGGTTCGATGAAATTCACCCTCTCCTGGCTCAAGGACCATCTCGAAACCGGGGCCTCCATCGATGAGGTCGCCGAGGCCATGACCATGGCCGGGCTCGAGGTCGAGGAGGTCATCGACACGGGCTCAAAGCTCGGCGTCTTCACGGTGGCGAAAATCGTCGAGGCCGTGCAGCACCCCAACGCCGACCGCCTGCGCGTCTGCCAGGTCGACACCGTCGACGGGCGCAAGGAGATCGTCTGCGGCGCGCCCAACGCCCGGCCGGGCCTTGTCACCATCTATGCGCCGCTGGGCGCCTACATCCCCGGCTCCGGCATCACGCTGGAGGCCAGGCCCGTGCGCGGGGTGGTCTCCAACGGCATGCTGTGCTCCGCCGCGGAGCTGGAGCTGTCGGCGGAATCGGACGGCATCCTGGAACTGGACGACACCCTCGCGGTCGGCACGCCGGCGGCCAAGGTGTTCGCCTCCGAGCCGGTGATCGACTTCGAGGTGACCCCCAACCGGCCCGACTGGCTGGGGGTGGCCGGCATCGCGCGGGATCTTTCGGCCACCGGCCTCGGGCGGCTGAAGGACCGGCCGGTCGAGCCGGTCCCCGGGAGCTTCAAGAACCCGGTCGATATCCGGATCACAGCGCCAGACGCCTGCCCCGCCTTCGCCGGGCGGCTGATCCGGGGCGTCAAGAACGACCCCTCGCCCCAGTGGCTGCAGGACCGGCTGAAGGCCATCGGGCTTCGGCCCATCTCGGCCCTGGTCGATGTCACCAACCTGATGTCCTACGACCAGGCGCGGCCGCTACACGTCTATGACGTCGCAAAGCTTGCCGGCGGCTTCGTCGAGGCGCGGCTGGGGCGCGAGGGCGAGAGCTTCCTGGCGCTGGACGGCAAGACCTACGACATCGGTCCCGAGATGTGCGTCATCGCCGACGGCTCCGGCGCCATCGGCCTGGGCGGCGTCATGGGCGGCGAGACCACCGGCTGTTCGGAGACCACCACCGACGTGCTGGTCGAGTGCGCCTGGTTCGATCCGATCCGTACGGCCCAGACCGTGCGCGACACCGGCATCAATTCGGACGCGGGCTACCGCTTCGCCCGCGGCGTCGATCCGGGCTTCGTGGTTCCGGGGATCGAGCTGGCCACGAAGCTGATCCTGGAGCTTTGCGGCGGCGAGCCGTCGGAGGTGACCCTGTCGGGCGCGCTTCCGGCCAACCCGGGCGCCTTCGACTTCGACCCCGACTACGTCCACCAGCTGTCGGGCCTGTCGATCGGCCGCGAGGGCTCGTTCGAGATCCTGACCCGCCTCGGCTTCGCGATCGAGGGCAAGGGCGCGGTCGTGCGTGTCACGCCCCCCTCCTGGCGCCGCGACGTCGAGGGCAAGGCCGATCTGGTCGAGGAGGTGGCGCGCATCGCCGGCTACGGCGCCCTGCCCTCCACGCCCCTGCCCGCGATGGGGACCAAGTCCTCCAGCGTGCTCAATCCGCTCCAGGTGCGGGTGCGCAATGCGCGGCGCGCCATGGCGGCCTGGGGCTGGAAGGAGGCCGTGACCTGGTCCTTCACCTCGCGCGCCAACGCGCAGCTGTTCGGCGGCGGCGACGAGCGGCTGGTGCTGGACAATCCGATCGCCTCGGAACTGGACTGCATGCGGCCCTCCGCCCTGCCCGGCCTGATCGAGGCCGTGGCCCGGAACGGCGCGCGCGGCTTCGCGGACGCGGCCCTCTACGAGATCGGCCCGATCTATCTCGGCGACGGCCCGACCGAGCAGCGCACCACGGTCACCGCCGTCCTCGCGGCCCATCCGCCGCGGCGCTGGGACGGCCAGAGCGACGATCCCCTGTTCCAGCTGAAGAGCGACCTGTTCGCCCTGCTCGACGACCTGGGCGCGCCCACGGGCTCGCTGCAGATCGCACAGGGGTCGGCAGCCGGCTGGTGGCATCCGGGCCGTTCGGCGCGGGTGCAGCTCGGCCCCAAGCAGGTGATGGCCGAGTTCGGCGAACTGCACCCCTCGGTGCTCAAGGCCATGGACGTGGACGGGCCGCTCTACGGCTTCGAGCTGGTGTTGGACGCCCTGCCGGAGCCGAAGAAGAAGGCGACCAAGACGAAGCCTGCGCTCAGCCTCTCGCCCCTGATGCCGCTGAGCCGCGACTTCGCCTTCGTGATGGATGCCGCCAAGCCCGCGGGCGATCTGGTGCGCGCGGTGGCCGGCGCCGACAAGGCGCTGATCACGGGCGCACGGGTGTTCGACGTCTATGCCGGACCGGGCGTTGCGGAGGGCTCGAAGTCGGTGGCGGTAGAGGTCACCCTGCAGCCGCGCGACAAGACCCTCACCGACACCGAGATCGAGGCGGTGTCGGCGAAGATCGTGGCGGCCGCCGAGAAGCTCGGGGCCAAGCTCCGGGGCTGATTTTTGGTTTGGAGCCTGTCCGGGCGCAAAAGTGGGGGCCACTTTTGCATGACAGGCTCCTAGTGGATCACTTCCCAGAAGACGCCCGCGACGCAGACGAAGCCGCCGACGAAGGCGAGCGTGCGCAGGTAGGGGATGGCGAACAGGTAGCAGAGGGCGTGCACGACCCGGAGCCAGAAGAAGGCCATGGCCCACATGGCCGTCATGGAATCCGACTTGCCCGCCACCTGGGCGATCAGCACCAGGGCCGCGAACGGGGCGAAGGCTTCCACCGCGTTCAGATAGGTCCGGTCGGCGCGCTTGCCCCACAGCGGCACGGGGCGCGGGGTCGGGTCGCGGTAGTTCTCGGGCTTCAGGTTGCCGTTGGTTTTGACCTGGGCGACGACGTAGGGAATCCACAGGGCCGCCGTCAGCATGGCGGTGTACGCGAGGTAGGTGAGATCGGTCGACATGACGCTTTACCCTCCCTGATGCGATTGGCTTCGACTCAGCAAGCGTAGCAGCAGGCGACCCTAATTCCTCCCCTTCAGGGGAGGGGGACCGCCGAAGGCGGTGGAGGGGCCTTGGCCCGATGAAGACCCCGGCCTCCGCGCGAAGCGCATTCCTTCTTGTCTGTGTGGTCTGTGTGGTCTGTGGAAAATCCTTCGAACGTCGGCGGCGGCTGAACTGAAGAAGTTGGTCCACAGACCACACAGACCACACAGACGATTGCGCGCTGCGCGCGCCCGGGCGCCCGGCGTTGAAGGTTGGTGCTCGTGAGCCGCTACCCCGGGGGTTGGCGTCGGGGTCTGCATTTGGCGCAGGCCCCTCCACCAAACTTCGTCCCAGCCTTGGCCGAAGGCCAAGGCGTTCTTCGCGAGGATCGACAAATCGTTGTCGATCCTATGCCGGTCCAGAGGACCGGCCACTCATCACCCCCCTCCCCTTAAGGGGAGGAATTGGCCCTACAGCGGAATGAGGTGCCGTTTGCGGCTGTAGGAGAGGTAGCCCACGTTGGCGCCGAGCCTCAGGCCCACGCCGGCGCGGATGGGGGCGAGGGTGATGTCGTCGGCGCGCTGGTAGTTCACCCCGACGCCGCCCACCGCATAGGCGGAGCCCTCCACGCCCGGGAAGCGCTGGAAGATCTGCTCCGGGCGTTCCAGGCCGTAGCAGAGGGTGAAGACCCGGGCGCCGTTGCCGCCCAGGTCCCAGCCGACCGAGGGGCCCTGCCAGTAGATGCGGGTCGGCTCCTTCTCGCCCTTCATGTAGAGCAGGCCCTTGCCGTAGCGCAGGCCCACGCCCACCGCGCCTGCGCCCTCGGTGCCGGCGATGTAGGCGGTGGGGCGGCCGCTGTTGTCCTTGAAGATGTGCTCGATGGCCCCGCCCAGGGCCTCGGCGGTCACGCCCAGGAAGTCGGAGCCGGCGCGCAGCACCTCGTCCTTTTCGTAGCCGCGGGGCCGGCCGCCCGGCTTGCTCTCCTCGGCGTGGGCGCTCAGCGGCAGGGCGGCGGCGGCGAGGCCGGTGAGGATCAGCGAGCGGCGGCGCATGGGTCTCTCTCCTGAACGGCGAATCACGGAGCACAATGTGCCACGGATACGGGCGGTTTTGGGGCTGCCCGCGTCCCCGCCTCACCTTGGCGCTATCCCCCGCGCGTGCTAGGCGCAGCGCACAATGACGACCCCCCTGGACCGCATCCGCAATTTCTCGATCGTGGCGCACATCGACCACGGCAAATCCACCCTGTCCGATCGCCTGATCCAGGCCACCGGCGGCCTCACCGCGCGCGAGATGACCGAGCAGGTCCTCGACAACATGGAGATCGAGCGCGAGCGCGGAATCACCATCAAGGCCCAGACCGTCAGGCTGAACTATCGGGCCAAAGACGGGCTCGACTACGTTCTGAACCTGATGGACACGCCGGGCCACGTGGACTTCGCCTACGAGGTCTCGCGCAGCCTCGCTGCCTGCGAGGGCTCGATCCTGGTGGTGGACGCCTCCCAGGGCGTGGAGGCCCAGACGCTCGCCAACGTCTACAAGGCCATCGAGAACAATCACGAGATCGTCCCGGTCCTGAACAAGATCGACCTGCCGGCGGCCGAGCCCGAACGGGTGCGCCAGCAGATCGAGGACGTCATCGGCCTGGACGCCTCGGACGCGGTGTTGTGCTCGGCCAAGTCGGGCCTGGGCATCGAGGACGTGCTGGAGGCCATCGTCACCCGCCTGCCGCCCCCCAAGGGTGAGGAGGCCGCGCCCCTGAAGGCCCTGCTGGTGGACGCCTGGTACGACGTCTACCTCGGCGTTGTGGTGCTGATCCGGGTGATCGACGGGCGGCTGAAAGCCGGCCAGATCATCAAGATGATGCAGACCGGCGCCAGCTATAAGGTCGACACGGTCGGCGTCTTCGGCCCCAAGGCCACCCCGGTCGAGAGCCTCGGCCCCGGCGAGGTCGGCTATTTCACCGGCCAGATCAAGCTGGTGGCGGACGCGGCCGTCGGCGACACCATCACCGACGAGAAGAAGCCCACCGCCGTGGCCCTGCCCGGGTTCAAGGAGGTGCAGTCCGTCGTGTTCTGCGGCCTGTTCCCGGTGGACGCCGCCGACTTCGAGGCCCTGCGCGCGGCGATCAGCCGTCTGCGCCTGAACGACGCCTCCTTCACCTATGAGATGGAGACCTCCGCGGCGCTGGGCTTCGGCTTCCGCTGCGGGTTCCTGGGCCTGCTGCACCTGGAGATCATCCAGG
>CAYSNW010000055.1:0-27936 GCA_964432415.1 uncultured Caulobacteraceae bacterium | reverse complement strand
GCGCGGCGCCGCCCGCGCCCATCCCCGCGCCACGACCGGCGGGGATCGCGTTCACAGCGCCCGACGCGCCGGCCAAGCCGAAGAAGGCGAGAACCACGGCCGCGAGCACGCCACCGACGAAGGCAAGGCCCGAGGCGAAATCGGACGCCTCCCCCAAGACGAAGCCCAAGGCCAATCCCAAGTCCAAATCCGCGCCGGGCTCCCGTCGCAAACCGCCGCCAAAATAGCGGGGGATACGCCCCGGACCCCGCTGGACCGTCGCGCCCATCTGCCGGAGAGTGGGCGCATGAGCATCTCCCTCGATCGCCGCCGCTGGCTGCAGGGCTCCATGGCCCTGGGCGGCCTGAACCTTCTCGGCGGCTGCGCCACCCTGCCGGGTGTTCGCCCCAAGGCCGCGGCGCCGGCGCCGATCCCCGGCCTCGCCCCCTACGACCGTATCCCGCCCCTGGCGCCGGTCCGGGCCCACGCCGATCGCCTGTTCGACATCACCGTCTGCCTGCGTCCCTTCTGCGCCGCGGGCCCGAGGCTCGACACCGAGCAGGTCGGCGACACCCTGGTGGTGCACAACTATGGACACGGCGGCAGCGGCTGGTCCCTGTCCTGGGGCTCGGGGGCCATCGCCGTGGCCAAGGCCATGGCGTCCAGCCCGAACGAGATCGCCGTGCTCGGCTGCGGGGCGCTGGGCCTGACCGCCGCGATCCTGGCCCAGCGCGCCGGCGCCCGGGTGACCATCTATGCGAAGGATCCGGTGATGCGGACCCGCTCCGCCCGCGCCACCGGAACCTGGACGCCGGACAGCCGCATCGCCCTGACCTCGGCCATCTCGCCCGATTTCCCGGCGCTCTGGGAGCAGATGGCGCGCACCTCCTTCAAGGAGTTCCGGGGCTACCTCGGCCTTCCCGGAACCCCGGTGGAATGGAACGACCGTTACTACCTCTCCGACCTGCCTCCGGGACACCTCGCGCCGCCGCCCGATCCGAAGAAGCTGCCGTTCGCCGAGTTCGGCGAGCGCATCGCCGACCTGACGCCGCCCAATGTGCTCCAGCCTGCCGGATCGACCCCGTTCTCGGCCGCTTACGTGCGGCGGACCTCATCGCTGATGTTCAACATCGCCGACTACGCCCACACCCTGTTCAACGACTTCATGGTCGCCGGCGGCCGCTTCGAGCGGCGCGAGTTCCACAGCCCCGCCGAGCTTGCGACCCTGAAGGAGAAGGTGGTGATCAACTGCCCCGGCTACGCCGCCCGCGCGCTCTGGAAGGACGAGACCATTGTGCCCGTGCGCGGCCAGATCGGCTGGCTGATCCCCCAGCCGGAGGTCAACTACGGCTTCATCTACCACGGCGTCAGCATGCTCTCCCGCCGCGACGGCATCGTGGTCCAGATGCTCCAGGGCGGCGACATGCGCGGCTACGGAGACGACAACGAAACCCCCGACCGGGCGGAGTCGGAAAAGGGCGTGGAGTTGATCGCCGACGTCTATTCGAAGTGGAGAGTCTGAGAGGAGCAACCGCGGCCCTTGCGGGAGCGTTGCCGCAGGGACCAACCGATGACCGAACCGGTCACGGCCTTCCCTGGAGCCCCTCCGTGACCCTGATCATCATCATTATCGTCCTCGTCCTGCTGTTCGGCGGGGGCGGCGGCTACTACGCGCACCGCTCCCATGGCCTGCCGGGCCTGGGCGGCGTGCTCGGCCTGGTTCTGGTCGTGCTGGTGCTGCTGTGGCTGTTCGGCGGCATGCATCTCTGACGCGGCCAGGGGGGGCGGCCAGCGCCGCCCCTCAGAGCTGGTTCAGCCGCGCGCGCCTGCCCAGGTGGTAAGCGCTGGGTCGCGGCGTGCGCTTGAACGTCTCGCGATCCACCGCCACCAGGCCGAAGTGCTGGCTGTAGCCGGAGGCCCACTCGAAATTGTCCAGCAGCGACCAGTAAAGGTAGCTGTGCACGGGAATGCCCTCGTCGAGGCACGCGCGCACCCCGTCCAGCGCCCGGTCGATGTAGGCGATGCGGCGGCTGTCGTCGTCGGTCCCGATGCCGCTTTCGGTGACGTAGATCGGCTTGCCAATGGTTCGGTGCGCCCAGCGGATGGTGGCGGGAAGCGCCTGGGGCCAGAACTCGTAGCCGGCCTGGGTCAGTTCGGCGCCGGGCGGCGGCGCCACGAAGCCGTTCCGGTCGAAGCGGAAGCGGGTGTAGGTCTGCACCCCGGTGAAATCCGAGTGGGTCTTCGCCGCCTCGATCCAGCCGCCGTAGAGCTTCTGTTCCATCGCCGCGGCCAGCGATCCCTCGCCGACACCCTCGATCTGCTGGGTGGTCAGGCTGACGCCGACCTTCAGCTCGCCGCGCTCGGCCTTGATCGCCTGAAAGCCCTTGCGGTGGGCGTCCAGCAGGATCGGCTGCGAGATTGCGGGATCAGCGTAGGCCAGGCCGATGAAGCGCTCCGAACCGGTGGCGCGGCGCGCGGCCGCCAGCATCTCTCGCTCCAGCCGCGCCCGCTCCGGTGTCTTGGGGAACAGCTGCACCAGCAGCTGGATATTGGCCTCGTTGAAGGTGGTGGCCATGGCCATCAGCGGCCCGAGGCGCCGTGTCGTCGTCTGGCAGTAGCGCGCGAACAGGTCGGCCGCGTCCGCCCGCTCCCAGCCCCCACGCTCGGTGAACCAGCGCGGCGCCGAGAAGTGGTTGAAGGTCACGATCGGGGTCTGGCGGTGGGCGTGGCAGGCCTCAAGCACCTGGAGGTAGTGGTCCAGTTCGGCCTGCGAGAACCGCCCCTCGTTCGGCTCGATCCGCGCCCACTCGATGCCGAAGCGGTAGCAGTTGAAGCCCAGCGTCGCGTTCAGCGCGATGTCCTCGGCGAAGCGATGGTAGCTGTCGCAGGCGTCGCCCGAACGCTCGCGGTAGACCGTCGGCGTCAGGTTCTCCAGCAACCAGGTGTCGGAGTTGGCGTTGTTGCCCTCGCTCTGATGGGCGGAGATGGCCGTGCCCCAGAGGAAGTTCCTGGGCAGGGAGCGGCGGTCGGCGGCAGCGGGCGCTCCAGCCGCCAGACCGGCAGCGCCGGCCGCAAGCGCCAGGGCGCGGCGCGTTATGGTGCTCGTGCTCAGAACAGGTCCCCCTGCCCCTCGGGAACCTTGCCCTTCGGCGCCGGCTTGGGCCTGGCCGGCGCCGGGGGAGCAGCCTCGCCGTCGATCACCGCCCCGCGCTCGCCGTCGGCGAAACGCAGGGTCACGCCCTCGCCGGAGCTGAGCACCGCCGCCGCGCGCACGATGTGGCCGTCGGCGCCGCGAACCAGGGCGAAGCCGCGCTTCAGCGGACCCTCGGGGTTCAGGGCGTTGTGGGTCTGGGCCAGGCTCGTCAGCCGCTCGCCGGCGCGGGCCAGGCGGCGCGTCACGGCCGGCTCCAGCCGTCGGGCGAACTCGGCCACCCGCTCGGCCTTCAGGCGTCTTGGCCGGTCCAGCAGTTGCGGGTTCAGGCGCGAGGCGGTTCCGGCCAGCGCCCGTTCGTGCAGGGCGGTGTTCCTGGCCAGCGCCGAGCCCAGCCGGTTGGCGACCAGGTCGAAGCCCTGGCTCTTGATGGCCAAGAGGTCGTCGGGGCGGGGCAGGCCGCGCGCCGCCGCATTGACCCGGTTCCTGCGATCCTCGAACAGCCGGCTGGCGGTGCGGAGCATCCGCCGCTCCAGGTCGGCGGTCATGGCCATCAGCTCCGGCAGCACCGGGGTGACCATCTCGGCGGCCGCCGTCGGCGTCGGTGCGCGCCGGTCGGAGACGAAGTCGATCAGGGTGGTGTCGGTCTCGTGGCCCACGGCGCTGACCAGCGGGATGACGCTTTCGGCCACCGCCCGGGCCAGCGCCTCGTCGTTGAAGCACCACAGGTCCTCCAGCGAGCCGCCGCCGCGCGCCACGATCAACACCTCGGGGCGGGGGATGTCCCCGCCCTTGGCCATGGCGTTGAACTGGCGGATCGCGTTGATCACCTGGCCGGGCGCTGCCTCGCCCTGGACCACCACCGGCCACACGACCACCCGGCAGGGCCAGCGGTCGCGGATGCGGTGCAGGATGTCGCGGATCACCGCGCCGGTGGGGCTGGTGATCACCCCCACGACCATGGGCATGCGCGGGATCGCTCGCTTGCGGGCGGCCTCGAACAGGCCCTCGCCGGCGAGTTTGGCCTTGATGCGTTCCAGCTGCGCCAGCAGGGCGCCGACGCCCGCGTGCTCCATGGTCTCGATCACCAGCTGGTACTTGGACGAGGCCGGGAAGGTGGTGATCCGCCCGGTGACGATCACCTCCAGCCCCTGTTCGGGCTGGGCCTTCAGCTTGGAGACCTGGCCCTTCCAGACCACCGCGTCGAGGTTGGAGCGCTCGTCCTTCAGCGTCAGATAGACGTGGCCCGAGGCGTGGCGGGTGACCCGGGAGACCTCGCCCCTCAGCCGCACGAAGCCGTAGGCGTCCTCGAGCGTGCGCTTCAGCGCCTGGCTGAGCTCGGAGACCGAATAGGCCTTGGCGTTGCCCCCGGTTTCCTCGGTGGGCTCTTCCTCTGCGGGCGTCTGGCCCGAGAAATACGAATCGGCGTCGGTCATCGCCCGAGCCTAGCGCCCTATTTGCGAAGTGCGGGCTTGGACTTTGACGCCGAGCGCGCGGCGGCGGCGCGTTCGTACATGCGCTGCTTGCCCTTGGGTTCGCGGTGCGTGGCGCCGGCGGCGGCGCGCTTCATCTCCAGCGCGGCCCTGGCCTTGGCCACCGCGTCGCTGGCGCTCTTGTTCGGGGTGTCGGGCTGATCGGTCATGATGGGTGCGCATAGCACGATCGCCGCCGCGACCGTAACCGTGGCTCGCCACAGCCACCGGCCTGGGCCATTCTCCAGCCATGGGGCCCCCCGATCTAATCGCCGACTTCTACCTCTACCCGAGCGACCGCAGCGGGCGGCGCGGCGCCCTGGGCCCGGTCTTTCCCTGCATGTGCCTGACCAAGACCGAGGACACCGGGGTGTGGACCTGCCGGGTCGACGTCGGGCCCGAACCGATGCGGCCGGGCGAGCGGCGGCGCGCGGAATTCCGCTTCGAGGCGGGCGCCGAGGCGGCGGCGCGTCTGCGCGCGGCCGGGACCTTCTACCTGCGCCACCTGGGGATCATGGGTGAAGCGACCATCGTGGACTGACGTCGCGGCTTGACCCGGCGGGGCGGTCGCGTCATTCGCGCGGGTGATGAACATCCTCCTCGTCGGTTCGGGTGGGCGCGAACACGCCCTGGCCTGGAAGATCAAGCAGTCGCCGCTGCTGAAGCGGCTGGTCTGCGCGCCCGGCAATCCCGGGATGGAGGCTCTGGCGGAATGCCGCGAGATCGCGGTGACCGAGGTCGATCAGCTGGTCGCGCTGGCGCGCGAGATCCGCGCCGACCTGGTGGTGATCGGCCCCGAATCGGCGCTGGAGGCGGGTCTGGCCGACCGGCTGGCAGCGACCGGTATCCCTTGCTTCGGTCCCACCAGGTCGGCCGCCCGGCTGGAGACGTCCAAGGCCTTCACCAAGGAGTTCTGCGACCGCTGGTCGATCCCGACCGCCGCCTACGGCGTGTTCGAGCGCCTGGACGAGGCGCGCGAGTTCCTCGGGAGGATGCGGGCGCCGTACGTGATCAAGGCCGACGGCCTGGCCGCGGGCAAGGGTGTGGCCATCTCCGAGGACCGCCGCGACGCCGAGGCCGAGATCGAGGCGCGGCTGGCCGGCCGTTACGGCAAGTCCGGCTCGCGTGTGGTGATCGAGGAGTTCATGGCTGGCGAGGAGGCCTCCCTCTTCGCGCTCTGCGACGGCGAGCGCGCGGTGCTGTTCGGCGGCGCCCAGGACCACAAGCGCGCTTTCGACGGCGACCTCGGCCCCAACACTGGCGGCATGGGCGCCTATTCCCCGGCGCCGGTGTTCACGCCGGAGCTGGTCGAGCACGCCCAGGAACGCATCATCGAGCCCACCATCCGCGGCATGGCGGCGGAGAAGATGCCCTACCGCGGGGTGCTGTTCGCCGGACTGATGGCGACGACCGAGGGCCCCAAGCTGGTGGAATACAACGCCCGCTTCGGCGATCCGGAATGCCAGGTCCTGATGCTGCGGCTGAAGAGCGACATCGTCCCCTACCTGCACGCGGTCGCCACCGGCGGCCTTCACCGGGTGGCCGCGCCCGTCTGGCGCGACGCCAGCGCCATCTGCGTGGTGCTGGCCGCGCGGGGCTATCCGGACAGTCCGATCCCCGGCTCGGTGATCCGCGGGGCGGAGCAGGATTTCGGCCCCGACGTGGTGGTCTTCCACGCCGGCACCAAACGCAAGGCCGACCGGACGCTGACGGCCAATGGCGGGCGGGTGCTCAACGTCTGCGCGCTCGGCGCCGACTTCGAGCAGGCGCGGGCGAAGGCCTATGCGGCGGTCGCCAGGATCGACTGGCCCGGCGGGTTCCACCGGTCGGACATCGGCTGGCGGGCGCTGGATCGCTCCTCCCTCTAACTATGACCGTCATCCTCGGAGCGAAGGCGCGTGAGCGCCGAAGACCCGAGGACCCAACAGCTCCCCACGTCAACGCTGCGATTCTGGCGCCAAGCTTCAATCAAGATTCGCTGTTGGGTCCTCGGGTCTGCGCCCCTGCGGGGCTTCGCTCCGAGGATGACGGACATAGCTGGAGAGTGCGACCGCAATCCCGATCAAACGCGCCTTCTGCGGAACAGCTACCCCACGGCCCGTGAGATCGTGAGACCCCAATGACCCCCGCCCGCCGCGCCCTCTGGTACATCGAGACCCACTTCGCCGCCGAGATCACTCTCGACGACGTGGCCGATGTCGCCGGGGTGTCGCGGTTCCATCTGGCCCGGGCCTTCCTGGCCGTAACCGGCCAGCCGGTGCTGCGCTACGTGCGTGGCCGCCGGCTGACCGAGGCGGCCAGGGCCCTGGCGGACGGCGCGCCCGACATCCTGTCGGTGGCGCTGGAGGCGGGCTATGCCTCTCACGAAGCCTTCACCCGCGCCTTTCGCGACCAGTTCAGCCTCACGCCCGAACAGGTTCGCCGGCGCGGCCTCGCCAACCTTGCGCTCGTGGAGCCCTTCAAGATGACCTCGACCCCGCCGCTCGTCCTGGACGAACCCCGTTTCCTCGACGGCCCCGAACTGAAGATCGTGGGCCTGAACGCGCGCTACGGCCAGGAGGCCTCGCGCGAAATCCCGGCCCAGTGGCAACGCTTCGTCCCCCACATCGGCCATATCCCCAACGCCGTGGAGGGCTTCTCCTACGGGGTGATCCATGGCTTCGACCCGGAAAGCAGCGAGCATGGCTATCTGTGCGGGGTGGAGGTGCGTGACTTTTCCGGCGCACCCGACGACCTCTTCCGCCTGACCATCCCGCCCCACCGCTACGCCGTGTTCGAACACACCGCGCACATCTCCGCCATCGGCCGCACCTTCGTGGCCATCTTCGACGAATGGCTGCCGAAGTCGGGCTTCAGGCTGCACGGCGCGCCCAATTTCGAACGCTACGACGAGCGGCGCTTCAACCCCCACACGGGCGAGGGCGGGCTGGAGATCTGGATAGCGGTGACGAAGTAGGGTTCAGGCCGCCGCGAACAGCAGCCGCCCTGCGTCCATCGCGGGGCGGAGCGCCTTCAGGTCCTTGCCCGAGAGCGCGAAGCAGCCGTTCGAGCGGCCCAGCCGTCCGTGCGCCGCCAGGAAGGCCGGCTCGCAGTAGTCGGCGGCGTGGACGATGATCGCCCGTTCCCGCGCCTCGGAATTGGTCGGGTCCAGGCCCTCCAGCAGCACATTGGCGCCGTCCCTGGCGCCCGCGCTCTGGCCGGCGGTGACATAGGCCCCGATCGAGGAGCTGTCGGAATTGGGGGTGTTGGAAAAGCGCTGGGCCCAGCCGGTCCAGGCCGGGTCCGAACCCTTGCCGTGGGCGGTGTGGAAGGCCTCCACCTCGCCGGACTTCAGGTCGAGCGAGAACAGGCGCGGCTTGGAGGAGTGGGCGCGGAAATCCACCAGATAGATGCGGTCCTGGCGCGTAATGCGCCCATCGTGGCGCTTCAGAGCCTCCAGCGCGCCGTCCAGCAGCGCCTTGCGGATCTGGCCCTTGGGGTCGAGCACCGGGCCGGATGCGGCCGCAATGGCCTCAGGCGCAGTCGCGGGGGCGGCTTCCAGGGATGGCGGCGGATCCAGCAGCACGCGCGCGGGGCGGGCGGGCCCCACGAAGGGCGCCGAACGCGAACTCGAACTGACGAAGGACGCCGAAAGCGCCGCGCCGCTCAGGATCATTCCACGCCGTGAGAACTGCATGCCTGTCCAATCGCCTCGACTGTTGTCCTGCCCCGATCGCCCGGAGCCGTGAGATAGTCGCCCCCTTGGCGAATTCGAACGCGTCCTTATGCTGCACCCCTTGCCGCGAGACCCGCGTTCGCCGGAAAACAAGGGCTTGGCGCGTTTCAGATGTGCGGATTGACCGCAGCCCGGGGCGGGCCGGCGATCCTGTTGGGGGGAAATACGATGAAGCGGATTCTGTCGGCGGTCGCCGCCGTGGCCCTGTTCGCCGCGGGCGCGGCCCAGGCTCAGGAGCACTCGGTCAAATACGTCCAGGCCGGCCGCCTGCTGGCCGACCCGGCCACCGGCAGGGTGGACACGGGCAAGACCCTGGTCGTCTCCGATGGCAAGGTGGTGGAGATCCGCGACGGCTTCGTCGGCGGCGCCGACGGCGAAATCATCGACCTGAGGGACAGTTTCGTCCTGCCGGGCCTGATCGACACCCATGTCCATCTGCTGAGCGAGAACGGCCCCCAGGGCACCATCAACCTGGTGACCCGGTCCAAGTCGCGCACCGCCATCGACGGCGCCCAGTTCGCCCTGCGCACCCTGCGCGCCGGCTTCACCACCGTGGCGGACGTGGGCGACAACAACGAGGCCATCTTCGCCTTGCGCGACGGAATTAATGCGGGCGAGGTGCCGGGGCCGCGCATCCTGTCCTCGGGCAACATCATCACCCCGCACGGCGGTCACGCCGACGTCCACTCCTTCCGGCCCGAGATCATGGAGGTGCTGGAAAATCCGGCCGCTTGCTCCGGCGCCGACGAGTGCCGTCGCGTGGTGCGCAAGCAGATCCAGGCCGGCGCCGACCTGATCAAGATCACCGCCACCGGCGGCGTGCTCGACGACGCGGCCACAGGCGTGGACCAGCAGTTCACCGACGAGGAGATGAAGGCCATCGTCGACACCGCCCACAGCCTGGGCCGCATCGTAAAGGCCCACGCCCACGGCACGGCCGGGATCAATGCCGCGCTCCGAGCCGGAGTCGACTCCATCGAGCACGGCACCGGGCTCGACGCGGAGTCGATCAAGCTGTTCAGGGAGCACCACGCCTATCTGGTGCCCACCCTGATCGCCGGCGCCACCGTGGCCGAGGAAGCCGCCCGTCCCGGCACCTGGATGACCCCCAACGTCAAGGCCAAGGCCCTGCAGGTCGGGCCCAACATGATCGCCATGGGCCACCGCGCCCACGACGGCGGCGTGCGCGTGGCCTTCGGCACCGACAGCGGCGTCAGCCACCACGGTGACAACGCCCGCGAGTTCGCCCTGATGGTCAAGGCCGGCTTCTCCCCCATCGAGGCCATTCAGTCGGCGACGGTCATCGCGGCGGAACAGCTGCGCCTGTCGAACCAGGTGGGATCGCTGGCGCCGGGCAAGCAGGCGGACCTGATCGCGGTCAAGGGCGACCCGACCAAGGACGTCACCCAGCTGGAGCACGTCAGCTTCGTGATGAAGGGCGGGGTGGTTTACCGGTGACGTAGCGCCCGTAGGCCCCTCCACCAAACTTCGTTTGGTCCCCCTCCCCTGAAGGGGAGGATCTGGAAGCGGCGCGCTCAATTCCTCCCCTTTAGGGGAGGGGGACCGCGGAACGCGGTGGAGGGGACTACCTGCCGTCCGCTACCCGCTCGTCGCCGCCTGCCTCAGCACCGCCACCAGCGCCTTCTCGTCCTCGAACCGGGCGCGGACCGGCCATGGCTTGACCCGCGCCCGCCAGGCCGGGGTCAGGCGCACCCAGTCCTTCTCGGTGGTGACCAGCCCGGCGCCATAGCTGTGCGCCCGCTTGTCGAGGAACCGTAAGGTCGCGTCGTCATAGGCCTGGTGGTCGGCGTAGGGGATAAAGTCGACCAGCTTGCAGCCCGCCGCCTCCAGCGAGCGTTCGACCTTCCACGGCTTGGCGATGCCGGCGAAGCCGACCTGGGGGCCGGACGGGGGCGGCGACTTGGGCTTCAACCGGGCGATCAGCACCGGCTTCTCTTCGAAGACAGCGAGCAGTTCGGGGTCGGCCTCGGGCATGTCGTCGGGTAGCAGCACGATCACCGCGTCGGCCCGCGCCAGGCCCACGGCCAGCAGTTCGCGCATCGGCCCGGACGGAAACACCGCCCCGTCGCCGAAGGGCCATTCGTTGTTGCGGGTCTCGCCGTCGACCACCACCAGCGACAGGGTCTTCTTCAGCGTCGGGTTCTGGTGACCGTCGTCCAGCACCACCACCTCGGCCCCGTCCGCCACCGCCGCCCGGGCGCCCGCCGGCCGGTCGCGCGAGATCCAGAACGGCCCGTCCATGGCCAGCATCATCGGCTCGTCGCCGACCTCCACGAAGGTGTCGCGCGCCGGATCGACCCGATGGGGCCCCTTCAGCTTGCCGCCATAGCCGCGCGACAGGCCGTGGGCGTTGATCCCCCGGTCGCGCAGCAGGCGCAGCACCTCGCGCGCCACCGGCGTCTTGCCCGATCCGCCCACCGTCAGGTTGCCGACCGAGATCACCGGGATGCCGGAATCGTAGGGTTTGGTCTTGGTGTTGCGCCGCTCGGTCGCCTCCGCCCACAGCCAGCCGAGCGGCCTGAGCAGAGCGCGGGTCATCGGCGCCGGCGCGCGGTCGCGAACGTACCACCAGCGGGGGGTCGTGAGCTTCATGGCAGCAGAGATTTCAGCTGTTCGACCGCCGCGTCCAGCGCGTGGGCGCCGTCTTCGGCGACAATGCGCGCCCGGCCGGCCTGGGCGGCGATCAGGGGATCATCGGTCAGGGCCCGGGCCCAGAACTCACCGAGCCGCTGGGCGTCGTCGGCGATGTTGACCGCATCGGCCCGCTCGAGCGCGTCGTAGATGGATCTCCAGTTGTCCACGAACGGTCCGGAACAGGCCGGGCAGTCGAGTCGGGCGGCCTCGAGAGGGTTGTGGCCCCCGATACCCGCGATCAGCGAGCCGCCGATATAGGCGCCCCGCGCCAGGCGGAACCACAGGCCGAGCTCTCCCAGGGTGTCGGCGACATAGACCTGGGTGGCCTTGTCCGGCTTTTCGCCCAGTTCGCGCCGGGCGACGGTGAAGGCCTGCTCCAGCCGGGCGGTGACCTCCGATCCCCTCGCCGGGTGGCGCGGGGCGACGATCAGCAGGGCGTCCGGACGGTGGCGAAGCGCGACGGCGAAGGCCTCGGTGATCTCGTCCTCTTCCTCGTGGGTGCTGGCGGCCAGCACCACGGGGCGTTTGCCGAGGGTCTTTCGCGCCCGCGCCAGGGCGGCTTCGTCCACGGGCAAGGGATCGCCGGAGAATTTCAGGTTCAGCCGCCCGTCGTCGCGGGCGCCCAGCGCCTTCAACCGTCCGGCCGCCTCGTCGTCCTGGGGCAGGATCAGGTCGAAGCCGCTGAACAGAGCGCGCGCCGCGCCCGGGACCTTCAGCCATCCCTTGGCGCTCGACTCCCCGATCCGGGCCGAGACCAGGGCCAGCCGCGTCCCTGAACCGCGCGCGGCCATCAACAGGTTCGGCCACAGCTCGCTCTCGACGAACACCGCCAGGTCCGGCCGCCACCAGTCGAGGAATCCCTTTGCGGCGCCGGGGGCGTCCACCGGCACGTATTGATGGATAGCGCCGGGCGGCAGGCGCCGGGCGAGGAGCTCGGCCGCGGTGGTGGTGCCCGAGGTGACCAACAGGCCCAGGTCCGGGCGCTCGCGGCCCAGGTGCTCGATCAGCGGCAGCAGCGACAGGCCCTCGCCGACGCTGGCGCCGTGAAACCAGGCCAGGGGGCCCGCGGGGCGCGCGACCGACGGGCGGCCCAGCCGCTCGTTCAGCCGGGAAGGGTCCTCCTTGCCGCGCCGGGCGCGTCCGTTCAGGACACCGGCGGCCAGCGGTTCGGCCAGGCCGGTGATCGTGCGGTAGAGGCTGAGCGCCAGACTCACGTAATCGCCCTCACGCGACCATCGCCTCGGCCCGCGCGGTGGCGGCGCTCAGGCGCTCAGCCCAGTCGGACCGCAGCGCGTCCAGGTCGGCGTCCCGCTCGGCGGTGAACGGCCCGTCCCAGACGATGGCGCCTTGGCCAAAGGGCTTGGGCAGCACCGCCTTGTCCCAACTGCCGAGGCGCCAGACCGGCCTGGCCGCCAGCCCCACCAGCAGCACCGGCGCGGCCGAGACCTTGGCCAGCAGCGCCGCGCCCTCGGCCATCTGTTCTGCCGGGCCACGCGGGCCATCGGGGGTGATGGCGATGCCGCCGCCGCCCTTCAGCCATTTCAGCACGTCGCGGAAAGCCGCGCCCCCGCCCTTGGCCTTGTCCGGCTTGTCGGCCTTCGACGAGGAGCCGCGGATGGCGGGAAAGCCGAGCTTGGAGACCGCCTTGGCGATGAACTCCCCGTCCGGCGACAGCGAGATCAGGGCTCTGGGCTTCTGCGCCCGCTTCAGGTCCCAGCAGGCCGGCGAAAGGGCGATGCGCCCGTGCCAGAAGCAGACGATCACCGCCCCGCCCGCGTCCCAAACCGCCTCGGCCGCCTCGCGGTTCTCCGAACGCCAGCGCGTGGTGGCGATACAAAACTTCAGCCAGGCCGCCAGGATCAGCGCCAGGGCGCCCTGGACGAACGGAGAGCGGAACAGGGATTTCATGAGCGAGCGAAGCTCGACATCGCTTCCTTCCCCCCTCGAGGGGGAAGGTGGGGGCGAAGCCCTCGGAAGGGGGGCGGCGCAAACGAGCAGGGGAGCGTCGTCACTGCCACGGTCAGGGGCTGGCGCGGCCCCCCATCCGAGCCCTGACGGGCCCACCTTCCCCCTCGAGGGGGGAAGGAAGTTCTGATGCTTCTCACGTCCCCACCGCTTCCAGGTCCTGCGTCCGCGCCAGCCGCGCGTAGAGGCCGCCCTGCTTCATCAGGATTGCGTGCGAGCCCTGCTCGACCACGCGTCCGGCTTCGATGACATAGATGCGGTCCGCCCCGCGCACGGTCGACAGGCGATGGGCGATCAGCAGGGTCGTGCGGCCCTGCATCAGGCGCTCCAGCGCGACCTGCACCTTGGCTTCGCTCTCTGTGTCCAACGCACTGGTCGCTTCGTCCAAGAGCAGGATCGGGGCGTCCTTCAGGAAGGCGCGGGCGATGGCGATGCGCTGACGCTGGCCGCCGGACAGCCGCGCCCCGGCCTCGCCGACGGAGGTGTCGTAGCCCCTGGGCAGCTCCAGGATGAAGTCGTGGGCGGCGGCGGCCTCGGCGGCGGCGAAGATCTCGGCCTCGCTGGCCTCGGGCCGGGCATAGGCGATGTTGGCCCGGATGGTGTCATCGAACAGGAACGGCTCCTGGGTGACCAAGGCGATCTTCGAGCGCAGGTCCGCCAGGGCGGCGGTGCGGATGTCGGTGTCGTTCAGCGTGATGCGGCCGGAGTCCGGATCGTAGAAGCGCGGGATCAGGTTCAGGATCGTGCTCTTGCCGCCGCCGGAAGGACCGACCAGGGCGATGGTCTCGCCGGGCTTGGCCGACAGGCTGACCTCGGCGAGCGCGGGCGCGCCCTCGCCATAGCCGAAGGCCACCTGTTCGAAGCGGATCGTGCAGGGACCGGGGGGCAGGGCGGTGGGCGCTTCCGGCTCGGTGATCTTGGACTGCACGTCGATGGCGGCGAACAGCCGGCGGGCGGCGGCGAAGCCCTCGCTGAACACCGACTGCAGATTGGCCAGCTGACGCAGGGACTGGTTGGCGGTCAGCAGGGCCGCGATGAAGGCGGTGAAATTGCCCGCGGTCAGGCCGCTCTGGTGAGCGCGCCAGCCGGCGAAGGCCAGGACGCCGGCGACCAGAATCATGGTCACCGTCTCGGTGGTGGGCGTGGCGAAGGCCTTGGCGTTGGCGCCCTTGATCAGGTGATGCTGGCGGCGCTCGACGACCTCGCCGACCCGGGCCTCCTCGTGGGCCTCTCGGCTCTCGATCTTGACGATCTTGATCCCGTCCAGGCTCTCCATCACCGCGGTGGAAAGATTGGAGGTCTCGGTCATGGCCCCGCGCGCGGCCTTTCGCGTGCGCTTGGCGAAGCCGCGCATGACCAGCAGCGCCACCGGCGAGCCGATCACCACGATCCCGGCCAGCATCACGTCGTTGTAGAACATCACCGCGATGGCCGAGACGACGATCAGCCCCTCGCGGACGTAGTTGATGAAGCCGTCCGTGAAGGCCTGGCGGATCAGCTGGGCGTCGAACAGCACCGAGGACAGGTAGCTGCCGGAGTGTTCCGAACGCAGGCGAGCCAGGTCCGAACGGATCAGGCTGCCGAACAACCGGGTCTGCATGTCGCCGACGGTGCGGTTGCCGATGGTGTTGACGATCAGGGCCAGGCCGATCTGAACGGCGCCCCTGAGCAGGGCCAGGCCGATGATGGTGAGCGGCAGGGTCTCGAGCAGATGGGCGTTCTTGGCCTCGAACAGACCGTCCATCACCGGCCTCAGCACCTGCAGCAGCAGGCCGGAGACGGCGGCGATGGTGGCGGCGCAGGCGAAGGCGACCAGGAACAGGGGCCAGCGCCGGCTCAGATACTCCCGCCAGATGCGCGCAAGGAGGGGCCCGGTGGGCTGGTCCTTGTCCTCGGCGCGGGTGTTCGTCATGGGGCCTTCGGTCGGGCTTCGCAGCCGATGTGTCAAGCGCGCGCCTTGGCGCGGGCCCTGCTTCGCCTTAGGTAGGGGCGCCTGACGCCGCGCCCAAGGAAGCTCCCTTGCCCAAACACGACCTCTCCACCGGCTGGGGGCGCTTTCGCGCCTACTGGGACTACTGGTGGGGCGACCACGCCTTCCTGCGGATCGGTTTCTCCAACGCCCATTGGATCGGGCCGGACCTGGTGCGCACCAACCAGCCCTGGCCCTTCCAGCTCAAGGCCTGGAAGAAGCGCGGCATCAGGACGGTCATCAATCTGCGCGGCGGCTTCGACGGCTCCTTCTATGTGCTGGAGAAGGAGGCCTGCGAGCGGCTGGGCCTGAACTTCGTCGACTTCGTCATCACTTCGCGCGAGGTGCCGATCCGCGAACGGGTCCTGGGCGCGCGCGACCTGTTCAAGTCGATCCAGTACCCGGCCCTGATGCACTGCAAGTCCGGCGCGGACCGGGCCGGGATCATGGGGGTCTTCTACCGCCACTTCCATCTGGGCGAGCCCATCCGCCAGGCCCTGGCCGAGGAGCTGACGCTCAGGAAGCTGCACATGAAGGCCGGCAAGACCGGGGTGCTCGATTACCTGTTCGAGCGCTACCTCGAAGAGGCTGAGCCGAAGGGGATCAGCTTCGAGGACTGGGTCCAGAGCGACGCCTACGACCCCAAGGCCATGAAGGACAAGTTTCGTGCCGAATGGTGGGGAACCCTGCTGACCGAGCGGCTGCTGAAGCGGGAGTAGACGCCAGCCCATCCTCCCGCTCATCCCCGCCTTCGCGGGGCTGCGCGGACAATTTTGGGGTTTCTAGTGAACCCCGCCGCCGCCGTCCCCGCCGCCGCAATCTCCGCCGCCGAAGTCACCTGTGGAATGGCAGGCGTCGGGAGCGCCAAAGGGGCCTGGACCGTAGGTACCGGCGTTCCAGCCCTCGCTCGCGGCGTCGGCGGCGTCGCTCCAACCGACAGGGGCGGCGGCCAGGCGCTCCAGGGGCTCCGGTCTGCGGCGACTGGGGAAGGCGCCCATCAGCAGCAGGATCAGCAGCAACAGGCAGGCGCCGAAGACGATCAGCACGAAAAGGGTCGAGATCGACATGGCGTATCTCCACTTTCCTGATGGAGATTAGTTCATAGCCGAGTGACAGGCATGTGACGCTCGCCCTAGCCGCCGTGCGCCGCCAGCAAGGTGCGGCCGAGCTTCATCGCGGCGTCCGATCCGGTGACGATCACCTCCGGCGTGGGTACGCGCTCGCCGCAGGCCGCCAGCGCCACGGATTCGTATCCCGTGCGGGGCACGATCGGCTCGGGCGGCTCCTCGGGCAGCCAGATCACCTGTTTGCCGTTCTCGCCGAACACCTGGGCGCCCAGGGTGGTGCGGGTCCGGCGCACGCAGTCGAGGCGCCAGAGCTCGACCTGCTGCAGCACCTTGCCCGGCATGGCCGGCGGCGAGCCCCGGACCTCGAACAGCCGGACCTCGGCGATGTCGCCGGTGCGGCGGCTGTGTTCCAGGTCGAGGAAGATCGCCCCGGGACCGCCGACGCCGAGCAGCCGCAGGCGCCCCGTCGGCAGGGTCAGGGCGCCGATCTCGGGCGGCGGCGGCGGGTCGTCCCCGAAGTTCTTCACCACGGCGACTCCGACCTTGGACTGATAGGTGTCGTCGCCGTCGGCGATCTCCAGCACCAGATTGTCTTCCCCGAGGAAACCCGGGTCCGGCGCATAGACGATATCCAGGATGGCGACCGGCTTGTCCCGGCAGGTGTTGGATGGATCGTCCGACGTCCAGTTGAGCCGGGGCGAGGCGAACAGCGCCCGGCCCGGCACAAAGCTGATCTTGCCGTGGGCGGGCGGGCTCGCGACCGTGATCCTGACGCCGCCCGGCCGGCAATCCGCCCTGGCATCGAAATAGCGCGCGATCGCCGCCGGCCTGTCCGCCAGCACCGTGCCGCCGAAGCGGGTGTGGCTTCCGGTCCAGCGGGAAAGGGCCGTGGGTCCGTCGCTCTCCTTCAGCCGCGGCACGGTGACCACCGGCACGCCCGGCGGAACCTGGGCGGTAGCCGGGGTCGCCAGCACCGCCAGGGCGGCCAGCGCCTGGATCGATCTCATCATGTCCGGCGCCCCCGCTCGCGATCTTGAGGGGCAGGCTAGCATCCGGCGCGCGGGAAGGACCAGACGGCGCTCAGTGGCCGTCGTGTTCCGGATCGAGCAGCTTGTGGGCGTGGATGATGAAATAGCGCATGTGGGCGTTGTCGACCGTGGCCTGGGCCTTGGCCTTCCAGGCCTTGCGCGCCTCTGCGTAGTTCGGGAAGGCCCCGACGAACTCGACCTTCGACAGGTCGCGGAACTCTGTCCCGTGCAGGTCCTTCAGTTCGCCGCCGAAGACCAGGTGCAGAAGCTGTTTGTCGGGCATGGCGGTCTTTCGGGGATTCTCGTTCAGTCGGGCAGGCTGATAGTCGCGCAGCGGCGCAAGATCAACGGATGCAGGGCCGGGGCGGAGCAGACCAGCGACGGCTGGTAGGGCGCCTTCTGGTTGAAGCGGTAGGGGCGGCCCTTGTGGTCGGTCGCCTTCGCGCCGGCCTCCGCCGCGATCAGGGCGCCGGAACAGACGTCCCAGTCCCACTTGATCGACAGCGCGATCGCCGCGTCGAAGGCGCCGGCGGCCACCAGCGACATGCGGTAGGCGATGGAGCTGCGCTTCTCCACCCTCATGTCGGGCCATGGCTCGGGCCAGAGCGGCGCCTGCAGGAACTTGGCGTCGGCCAGCACCGCAGCGTCGTCGAGGGTGGTGGTGTCGGACGCCTGGATCGGATTGCTGTTCAGCCGCGCCCCGCCGCCCAGCGTCGCCTCGAAGGTCTCGCCCAGCATGGGGGCGGTGATCACCGCCGCCACCGGCTCCCCGTCCTCGACGATGGCCAGGGCCACAGTCCACCACGGCTGGTTCTTCATGAAGGCCACGGTGCCGTCGATCGGATCGACCACGAACAGCTTAGACTTCGACAGGCGGTCGGAATTGTCGGCGGTCTCCTCTGACAGCCAGCCGTAGTCGGGACGGGCATCGCGCAGCCGCCGGGTCAGCAGGGCGTCGACCGCAAGGTCCGCGTCGGTGACCGGCGAGCCGCCGGACTTGGACCAGATCTTCAGACCCCGCTTGCGGTGCTCCAGCGCCAGGGCGCCGGCCTCGAGCGCTGCGTCGCGCAGAAGATCGAGATCGTTCATCTCCCGGCGATCGCCAGGGCGTCCACCAGCAGCGAGGGGGCGTTGACGGAGCTGCGGAATTCCAGGTCCGAGCCCGGGACCAGGCGGCGGTAGATGTCCTGCAGGGTTCCCGCCACGGTGATCTCGGTGACCGGATAGGCGATCTCGCCGTTCTCGAACCAGAAGCCCGAGACGCCGGTCGACCAGTCGCCGGTGTTGCTGTTGAGCGAGGGCCCGAACATGGAGGTGACCAGCAGCCCGGTCCCCGCGTCGCCCATCAGCTCGTCCAGGTTCCGGGCGCCGGGCGCCAGGTGCAGGTTGTGGGTCGAGACCCCGGGCGGCCCGGCCAGGGCGCGCGAGGCGTGACCGGTCGAGGTCAGGCCCAGTTGCTTGGCCGAGGAACAGTTCAGCAGCCAGGTGGTCAGCACGCCATTGTCGACGATGGCGCGGTGCTCGACCCGCACGCCCTCGTCGTCGAAAGGGGTGGACCCCAGACCCCGCGGCTTGAACGGATCGTCGATGATGTCCACGCCGGGCGCGAACACTTCCTTGCCCAGGCTGTCCTTCAGGAAGGAGACGCCGCGGGCCACCGCCGATCCGGCGATGGCGCCGACCAGGGCCGAGAGCATCGAGCCGGCGACGCGGTTTTCGAAGATGACCGGGGCGGTGACGCTTTCGATCTTGCGCGCGCCCAGGCGGCGAACCGCCCGCTCGCCGGCCTTGGTCCCGATCAGTTCGGGCGCCGGCAGGTCGACGCGGTGGCGGGTGGTGCGGCTGTCGCCGCCGCGTTCCATGCCGCCCTCGTCCGAGGCGATCACGCCGGCTGACAGGGACCAGGCGCTGCCGCGGTGGTCGCCCTCGAACCCCGTGGAGGTCAGCAGGCGCCAGCCGCCGCTGGACCAGGACGCCCCGCCGCCCTCGGAATTGGTCACCCCCTTGACCGCACGCGCCCCGTCCTCGGCCTCGCGGGCCCAGCGCTCCAGGTCCTCGGCCGTGGGTTCGCCCGGATCGTACAGGTCGAGGTCCAGCACCGGGCCGCGGGCCAGCAGCTCTTCCGGCGCCAGGCCCGCGTAGGGTTCTTCCGGCGCCAGCTTCGCCATGGCCACGACGCGCTCGACCAGTCGCGCGCGCGTCTCGGGTGAGATGTCGGAGGCGGAGACCACCGCCTGGCGCTTGCCCACGAACACCCTCAGGCCCAGGTCGCGGGCTTCCTCGCGCTCGACCTCTTCCAGATCGTTCAGGCGGACGCCCACGGACAGGGAGCGGCGCTCGGAGACCACGGCCTCGGCGGCGTCGGCGCCGGCCTTGAGCGCGGCCTGGACGACGTCGTGCAGAATTTCAGATTGCGACATGCGCGCCGCATATGGCGGACCCGGACGGTCGGGGCAAGCGCGGGCGGATCAGAGCTTCAGTTTGATCCCGTCCAGCTCGCCGCGCTCGTCCGCCCGCTTCAGGGCCGCCTTGCCGTCAGCCCGCACCTTCGGGACCCAGCCCTTCAGGTCCTCGCAGCGCCGGGCCGAGGGCCTGTCTCCGCCCGAAAAGGCCAGGGACATTACCTTGGCGGCGTAGGCGGAGAGCGCCTTGTTCCGCTCACGCTTGCCCCCGTTTTGCGCCAGCGAGGTCATGACCGACAGCTCCAGAGCGCCCACCATGCCCGCCTCGAACACCGCGTTCTGCTTGATGCCGCAGTGGAAGGAGTCCGACACGGCGCGCGACCACTTGTCCTCGGCGATCGCCACCTGGTCGCGGCTGGGCCGGCCGGCCAGGAAGGTCGGGACCCCGCCCTCCGACACCGCCGAGGCGTAGTGCACATCCGGAAGGTCGCCCGGAGCGACCGCGCAGGCGCCGAGCCAGATCAGGCCGCTCATCGCCGCCAGAACCGTGCGCTTGGCCATGAAAGCCTCCTGTCAGTCCATTTTCGGTCGGCCCGAGAAGCCGCTGGCGGATCTCAGGGCGTCGGCGTCCATGATCTTACCATCCATCATGACGATGCGCGTGTTCCGAAGATCGCCGATGCGGTGGGACGGGTCGCCCTCGACCAGCACCAGGTCGGCGTGCTTGCCCACCACGATCGAGCCGGTGATCTTGTCGGCCCCGACATTGTGGGCGGGGACGATGGTGGCGGCGTCCAGCGCCTCTTCGGGGGTGAAGCCCGCGCGGACGTAGAGCTCGAGCTCGCGCACCAGCTCCATCCCCGACCCGTCGGTGCCCGCCACGACCGGAACCCCGGCCTTGTGCAGGGCGCCGACCAGGGCGACCAGCTTGTCGAAACTGCGGCGATAGTCGGCGCGGGTCAGGTCCTTGGGCACGGTGAAGCCGCCCTGGCGGAAGCCGCGCTCGGTGGCCGGCGGCAGGGTGCCCACGTAGGGGGCGAAGGCAGGGGACAGGTCGCCGTTCTCGGGCACGAACAGGCTCTCGGCCACGACCAGGGTCGGGTCCGAGACGATCTGGCGGGCGGCCATCTTGGCGATCAACGACTTCATGGGGTCGGCGGAAAGGTCGACCTTCTGGGCGTAGCGGCCCGGACCCTCGAAGCGGTTGATGCCGTTGGAGGTCTTCACCACGTCGTCGGGCATGGCCTCCATCATCACGAAATAGATGTGGGTGACCTCGTCGTAGCCCGCGTCGATCGCCTCGCTGGTGCGCATGCCGGCGGGCAGGTGGCCGTGCACGTGCAGGCCCAGCCTGTGGGCCTCCGCCGCCGCCGGGGCGACCCAGGCCGGGGTGAAGGTGCCGTAGAACTTTACGCCCACGAAGCCGTCGGCCTTGGCCTTGCGCACGGCGGCGATCGCCTCGTCGAGGCTTCCGACCGCGGTGGCCACCTGGGCGGTGTTGGGGCCTTTCCCGTCGATCAGGACGGACGGGTAGACCTTGGGCATCAGCAGCTCGCCCTTGGCCCGCCGCTCGGCGCGGGCGAGGGTCAGGGCGTTGTCGTTGCCGGGATCGCGGGCGGAGGTGATGCCCAGCGCCAGCAGCATGGGCCCGGACGCGTCGTCGGGCACGTGCATGTGCGAGTCCCACAGGCCCGGGACCAGGGTCTTGCCCTTGCCGTCGATGATCTGGGCGCCCTTGGGCACGGCGGTGGAGGCGGCAGGGCCGACCGCGGTGATCAGGCCATTGTCGACCACCACGGTCTCGTCCTCGACGAAGCGCTTGCCGTCGACGAAGGCGCGCACGTGGGTGAAGGCCACCGGACCGGACGGGGTCTTGAGCAGCGCCTTGATCAGGGCGGGACCGCGGGCGGCCAGCGCCTTGTCCTGGGCGTCGGTCATGGCGTTGAGCGCGCCCTCATAGCCCTCGGGCAGGAAGCCCAGGCCGACTACCGCGCCGAAGAACTTGCCGTCCTGGGTGGTCCAGACCGGGAAGGGCGTGTTGCCGAGACCGCTGACCGCCCAGCAGATCACCGTCTTGCGGTTAGCGCCTTCGCCGACCTGCATCTCGGTCAGCCGTTCGGCGGTGGCCTTGCCGCCCGGAAGCAGCGCCACCGAATGGTCCGGGGAGCGCAGGATGGCCTCGATCAGCACGGCCGTGTTGATCGCGAAGGCGCCGCCGGCCGGCACATACATGGCCGGAGCCCTGTAGGCGGCCGAACCCGCGTCCACCTGGCTCTTCCAGCTGGCCTGGCCGCCGGCGATAGCGAAGGTCTCGGCCGCGTCGCCGTTGGGGGTGAAGCCGCGCACGGTCATGGTCTGGGCCATGCCGTCGGCGCCCGTGGCCAGGGCCTCGTCCATCTCGAACTTCTGGCCGCGCAGGTTCATGCTGTCGCGTTCCATCAGGGCGCCATCGGCGCGCCGCCAGATCGAGACGTGGCCGTGGATCCCGCCCTTGGACAGGATGGTGTAGCGCTGCGCGTCCGCCGGCGGCTGTGCCAGTTGATCGGCCGGAACCTGCGCCTGGGCGAGGCCCGCGAAGGCGGTCACGGCGAGCGCCGTGGCGGCGAACAGAGCGTGTTTGAACGAATGGCGCATGGCGATCTCCCCAATCTCCCACCGGACCGCGGCGACCCTAGCAGGGCCGCCGCGATCGGGGAGCTTAAGGATTGGTCATGGTGCGGAACACCGCCTTACGACCAGATCGGCTTTCCATCGCCCGGGAGGCCCAGACGGGCCCATTTCTCGGTGACCGCCTCGACCACGGCGGGGTCCATGGCGATCTTGCGCCCCCACTCGCGGTGGGTCTCCGGCGGCCACTTGTCCGTGGCGTCCAGGCCGATCTTCGACCCCAGCCCCGACTCCGGCGAGGCGAAGTCCAGGTAGTCGATGGGGGTGTTCTCGATCAGGGTCACGTCGCGGGCCGGATCCATGCGGGTGGAGACCGCCCACATCACGTCCTTCCAGTCGCGCGCGTCGATGTCGTCGTCCACGACGATGACCCACTTGGTGTACATGAACTGGCGCAGATACGACCAGACACCCAGCATCACGCGCTTGGCGTGGCCCGGGTAGGCCTTCTTCATCGACACCACCGCGATCCGGTAGGAGCAGCCCTCCGGCGGCAGCCAGAAGTCGACGATCTCGGGGAACTGCTGGCGGATCAGCGGGATGAAGACCTCGTTCAGCGCCTCGCCCAGGATCGAGGGCTCGTCCGGCGGCCGGCCGGTGAAGGTGGTCAGGTAGATCGGGTCCTTGCGCATGGTGATGGCGCTGACCTGGAACACCGGGAAGCGCTCCACCGAATTGTAGTAGCCGGTGTGGTCGCCGTAGGGGCCCTCGTCGGCGTATTCATCCAGCAGGACGTGGCCCTCGATGACGATCTCGGCTTGGGCCGGGACCATGAGCGGGACGGTCCTGGCCGGAACCAGATCGACCTTGGCGCCGCGCAGCAGGCCCGCGAACTGGTACTCTGAAAGCGTGTCCGGCACCGGCGTCACCGCCGCCAGGATGGTCCCCGGATCGGCGCCGATCACCGCGCAGGCGGGCAGGGGCTCCCGCGCCCCGGCCTTCTTGTGGCGGGCATAGTGCTGGGCTCCGCCCCGATGGGCCAGCCAGCGCATGATGCAGCGATCCTTGCCGATCACCTGCATGCGGTAGATGCCGAGGTTGTAGTCGTCCTCCCGCGCCGTGCCGGGCCCCTTGGTCACCACCAGCGGCCAGGTGATCAGCGGCGCCGGCTCGCCCGGCCAGCACGTCTGGATCGGCAACCGCGACAGGTCGATCTGGTCGCCGGTCAGCACCACCTGCTGCACCGGGGCGCGTTTGACCGTGTTGGGCCGCATTGACAGGACGGTCTGGACCGTGGGCAGCATGTCGAAGGCGTCCTTCAGCCCCCGGGGGGGCTCGGGCTGGCGCAGGAAAGCCAGCAGTTCGCCGACTTCGCGCAGTTCGCCGGCGGTAGTCCTCGGCAGGCCGCCGAGCGTCACGCCCATCGCCACCCGCTTCACCGTCCCGAACAGGTTGGCCAGGGCCGGCATGTCGGAGCGCGTCCCGTCCGCCTTGATCACGTTCTCGAACAGGACGGCCGGGCCGCCCGTGGCCAGCAGCCGCGTCTGGATTTCGGTCATCTCCAGCACCGAGGAGACCGGCTCGGTGACGCGCACCAGTTCGCCCGCGGCCTCCAGCTTCGAGATGAATTCGCGCAGCGATCGATAGGCCATGCGCCCTCCGGAAGTCGCGCGGAAGCTAGGGGCTGGCAGGCGACGTGGCCACCCTTTATTCGACCGGATCGATGAAGCTGATCCGCGCCTCAGACCTGCCTCTCGCCGATCTCGCCGCCGTCTGGCGCGCGGCCTATGATGGCTACTACGTCCCCTTGCAGTTCGACGAGGCCCAACTGGCGCGCCACATCCGTTGGTCGGGGATCGATCTTGAGTTGTCGGTCGTCGCGGAACTGGACAGTGAACGGGCGGGGCTGTCGCTCGTCGCGCGAGCCGATGGCGAGGCCTGGATCGGTGGGTTCGGGATCGCGCCTGCGCATCGACGCATGGGCCTGGCGACGAGGCTGATCAGCGAACACACGGCGCTGCTGGATGCAGGCGGAGTCGCCCGCACACGGCTTGAAGTGATCGACATCAATCCGGCGCGGGAGGCCTACGCCCGGGCGGGGTTCCAGATCGCGCGCAACCTGCTGGTGCTGGAGGCCGAACTTGCGGAGGAGGGCGCCGCCGGCGTTTTCGCCGACCGTGAGGACCTGGCCGAGGCCCATGCCCGCCTGCACCCGCGGCCGCCCTCCTGGCGGCGCGGCCTGCCGCGTCTGCTCAACATCCTGGACGACACGCCCGCCCGGATCGTGGGCGTGGAGCGCGGCGGGAGGCTGGCGGCCTTCGCGGTGATCCTGGACCAGCCCGGCCGCTTCGGCCTGTTCGACGCCGCCGCCGAGGACGAGGCGGCGGGCGCGGCCCTGCTGGAGGTGCTGGCGTTTTGCCGTGCGGGCGCGCGGACTCGGATCGTGGATGAGCCGCTGGGATCGCCCCTGGCCACGGCGCTTCAGGCGGCGGGCTGGCGCCCGGGCCTGCGCCAGTTTGAGATGGTCAGGCCTCGTCCAGCAGCTTGAGCAGCTTCTTCGGCGCCTTGCGCTTCCAGATGCGGGTCAGCATGGCCTTCAGCGTGCCCGGGTCCAGGGTCTCGATCCGCGCCAGCACGCAGGGATAGTCCTTGTAGTGCGGGGTCAGGTGGAAGGTGTCCGGCTCGGCCTCCATCAGCATCTCGCGCTCGTCGAAGCCGACGTCGGTCAGCACCAGGCTCTGGTCCTCCCTGCGTAGCCGCGTGAAGAATTTGCCCGCCACCTTGTAGGACGGCTGGCCGTAGGAGGACCCTTCCTCGATTTCGGGAAAGGACAGGATGATGGCCTTGGCTTCGTCCTCGGTCATGGCGTCCTCACATCAGCCTCTTGCCGGCGGCGCAGGCCTCGATGAGCCTGGCCATGCGCCGCGTCCGCGTCTCATCGCTCTTGGCCGCGGCGATCCACCAGGAGGTCTTGTGCCGCCAGGACGGCGCCTGCTTCAGCCAGAATTCTCCCGCAGCGGGATTGGCCTTCAGCGCCTCGGCCTCCGCCGGCCCCAGCTCGGCCAGGCGAGCCCTCGGGTCATATGCCCGCGGCGGTCCCTCCACCCGCGCCTCGAACGCCGCCATCCCCGCCGGCGCCATGCGGCCCTCGGCGATCAGCTGCCTGGCCGAGGCGACATTGACCTGGCTCCATTTGCTGCCCTTGCGCCGGGGCGTGAAGCGCACTGTGTAGCTGTCCGGATCGATCGGCTGGCGCACGCCGTCGATCCAGCCGAAGGCCAGGGCCTCGACGATGGCTTGCGGCCAGGTGACCGAGGGCCGGCCCGTTCCCACCTTGTGCAGCAGCAGCTCAACGGCGGCGGCCTTGGCGTGATGTTCCTTCAGCCAGCTGCGGAAGTCCTCGGGCGTGGCGCAGGTGATCCGGGACGTCATGGCTTCAATAGGCCAGCGCCAGCCCGTCCTTGCGCATCTCCGAGGCCGCGCCATAGGCCTCCGCGCCTTTCTGGATGCACTGGTAGCCGCCGAAGCCGCCGTCGCTCTCCCCGAGCTTCCAGCCCATGGCCGCCAACTGCTTCTGGGTGGCTTCGGGCACGCCGCGCTCCAGGTGCAGGGTCCCGACGCCCTCCGCCGGCTGGCCGGTCGGTTCGGAAGAGCCCTCGTGGTGCCAGCGCGGGCTGTCGCCGGCCTCCTGCACGCCCAGGCCGTAGTCGACCATGTTGGCGATGATCTGGGCCTGGCCCTGGGGCTGCATGTCGCCGCCCATGACCCCGAAGCTCAGCCACGGCGCCCCATCCCTGCAGGCGAAGCCCGGGATGATGGTCTGAAATGGCCGCTTGCCGGGCTGATAGAGGTTCGGCCCGTCCTTCAGGTTGAACAGCTCGCCCCGGTCCTGGAACATGAAGCCGAGGCCGTCGGCCACGAGGCCCGAACCCATGCCGCGATAGTTGGACTGGATGATCGAGACCATCATCCCGTCCTTGTCGGCGGTGGTGAAATAGGTGGTGTCGCCCTTGGACGGCGCGTCGCCCGGGAAGACGTGATCCATGACCCGGTCCGGGCGGATCAGCTTGGCCCGCTCCACCGCATAGGCCTTGGAATTTAGGTGCTCGATCGGGGTTTTTGAGAAGTCCGGGTCGGCGAACCAGCGGGCCCGGTCCTCGAAGGCCAGCCGCTTGGCCTCGGCCTGGTGATGGATCGAGGCTGAGGACTGGAAACCCATCGCCTTCAGGTCGAACTGCTCCATCACGTTCAGGATCTGCAGGGTCGACAGGCCCTGGCTGTTGGGCGCCAGGCCATAGACATCCACGCCCCGGTAGTTGGTCACGATCGGCGTGGTCCATTCCGAGTGATGAGCCGCCAGGTCCGCCTTGGTCATCCAGCCGCCGATGCGCTTGAAATAGCGCTCGATGGTCTCGGCGATCTCGCCCGCATAGAAGGCGTCGCGCCCGCCCTTGGCGATCAGGCGCAGGGTGCGGGCCAGGTCCGGGTTCCTGAAGATTTCGCCTTCGCGCGGCGTGTGACCGCCCGGCATGTAGGTGTGTTTCGCGTTGGCCGTTTCCTCGACGCCGGAGCCGTCCTTCAGGAACAGGGCCATGTTGGCCTGCATGTAGTAGCCGATGGTCTGGGCCATCGGGACGCCGCGCTCCGCCAGCATCGCCGCCGGCTCCAGGACCTCCGCCCAGGGGAGTTTGCCGTAGCGCTGGTGCAGGCTCCACCAGGCGTCCACCGCGCCCGGGACGCTGACGGCGGTCGCGCCGTAGCGCCAGATGTAGCCGTCACGGGCGCGGGCCCGCTGGGTTTCCAGGCTGAGGCCCTTCGGACTGCGGCCCGAGCCGTTCAGGCCCACGACCTTCTTCGTCTTCGGATCCCACAGCATGACGAAGCAGTCGCCGCCGACGCCGTTGGACACCGGCTCCAGGAAGCCCAGCGCCGCGTTGGCCGCGATGGCGGCGTCCACCGCTGACCCTCCGCGTTTCAGCGTATCGATGGCGATCATGGTGGCGAAGGGATGGGCCGTCGCGGCGGCGCCGGACGTGCCCCACACCGCCGAGCGGGTGGCGAAATTCGCGCCCGCGATCCGGTCGCCCGCGTGAACCCCGGGATAGATGGTGGGCGCCGCCTTCAACATGGACGGCAGCATTACCGTGGAAAGCGGCAGGGCGGCGAGCAGCGATCGGCGATGCATGACGGATTCCCCGTGAGCCGCGCCCCAAACGCGGCCGGGGAACCCTAGCTGCCCCTACGCCCGATACAAGATCGCTTGCAGGGTCTGGGCCGTGCGCGGGGCGTCTTCGGCCAGCTTGCGGGCCAGTTCACGCGCGCCCACCGGGTAGGCGTCGCCGCCCTCGGCGATTTCCAGCGCCAGGGCCGCGGCTTCCTCGAGCTTGGCTTCCAGCACGCCGACCTGCTCGCGGGCGAGCTGGCGGGCTTCGGACTGCAGGCGGCGGATGGTTTCGGCCACGCTGGCCTGAGTGGGCTTGGCGACGGCGGGGACGACTTTCAGCATGGGGGCGGACGCGGCGGCGGCCATGGGAATTCCTTTACTGGTCCGGACCTCCCCGCTTCTGTTCTCGGGTGAGGCCTTCACCAGACAATACGTGCGGAGCGAAGCCCGGTTCCGTCGCATTGCGTCCAGGACGATGATGTCAGCCCCCATGGCGGGCCTCCAGCCGCGTCAATTGCTGGCGCAGAAGTTCGAGGGTTTCGGACTGCGTCCTGAGCATCGCCTCCATGTCGCGCGTGCGCAGATCGTCGAGCTTGTCGTGCAGGCGCATGATCTCCAGCTCGGCGCGCAGATTGACCATGTAGTCGTGCTCGGCGGCGATCCGGTCCTTCGCCGCCGCGCGGTTCTGGCTCATCATGATCACCGGGGCCTGGATGGCCGCCAGCATCGACAGCACCAGGTTCAGGAAGATGAAGGGATAGG
>CAYSNW010000054.1:0-28069 GCA_964432415.1 uncultured Caulobacteraceae bacterium | reverse complement strand
ACCGACGGCCAGGGCCGCACGGTCGACTTCCGCAACACCATCATCGTCATGACCTCCAACATGGGGGCCGAATACCTGGCGGGCTTGCAGGACAACGAGACGGTCGAGGACGTGAGGCCCCAGGTCATGGACGTGGTGCGCAAGCACTTCCGCCCGGAACTGCTGAACCGCATCGACGAGATCATCCTGTTCCACCGCCTGGGCCGCGCCCAGATGGGCTCGATCGTGAAGATCCAGCTGGAACGGGTGGAAAAGCTGCTGGCCGACCGCCGCATGGCCATCGCGCTGGACGCCTCGGCCGAGGCCTGGCTGGGTGAGCACGGCTACGACCCGGTCTACGGCGCCCGGCCGCTCAAGCGTGTGATCCAGAAGGCCCTGATCGACCCGATCGCGAGGAAGCTGCTGGCCGGCGATCTCCAGGACGGAGAGGTCATCCAGGTCTCAGCCTCGGATGACGGCCTCTCGATCGGAAAGGCCAAGGTGCACTGAGCCTGCGCTCAGTTGGCGTTCAGCCGGCGTGGGTCCCGAACCAGGCGACCGCGCCGGCGATGGCGAAGGCCAGGACGACGCCGAAGCCCACGGCGAACAGGTAGCCGCGCCAGGTTCGCGCGCGGCGTTTGTAGGCGCGAATGCGCACATGCCGCTCGGTCTCGAACGCTTCGCTGCCGACGATGTTGTGCATGGACATGAGGCTCCCCCGGGACTGGACGCTGGGCGGCGTCCAGATTGGCTCCGGATGTGGCGGTTTTTTGGTCGAAGCTGAGCGGTAGGCGCTTGGTCGCGGAGGTTTTTTTGGACCCCTCCGGCCGTTTCAAGCGTTACCATTATAGCACGGAGATCGACCCCATGGGCGAAGAAGAAGGCTTTATCCGGATGTATGTGCGCGATTTCGCGCATCTTGCGTCCCGGGCCGAGGCAGGGGCGGACGTCGAGGAGGCTCTGATCCGGCGGGTCGGCGAGGCCCAGTCTCACGCTCAGTTGATGGACCGCCGCAAACAGGGGGACCATTTGGGCGCCGTCGCCGTGCGGGTGCGCGAGGAGGCCCAGCGCGTGATCCCGCGTCCGATCCTGCGCGAGGACGACGACCCCGAGGCGGCGCGGGTGCGCCGGATCAGCTTCCTCAACCGGGTGGCCGATCTGCTGGAAGTCCCGGCGTCTGCGAAGGCGCCGGCCTGACTTAGCCGCAGTAGTGACGGTAACCGTCGTAGCCGATGTAGCTGCCGCTGCGCGGGTCGTAGCTGCGGAACCGCTCGGCGCACCAGCGCGAGCGGTCGCCCGAGCCGTAGCCGTCCCGATTGCGATAGCCGTAGCCATAGCCGCGGCGGTCATCGCGATCGTCGCGGTAATCGTCGCGATCGTGGTCGCCATAGCGCCCGTAGCCCCGCCCGTAGCCGTAGCCATAGCGATAGCCGTCGCCCGGGCGGTCCCAGTAGCCCAGGCCGCGGCGATAGCCGTCGTAGCTGTTGTAGGCGTTGTAGGAAACGTTGCCGTCGCGCCGGACGTATTCGGTCCCGCCGTAGCCATAGCCGAAGGAGCCGTAACCCTCGTAGCGTCCGTAGTCACCGGCGACCCCGGGAAGCGGCGCCAGCAGGCTGAGGCCCCCGACCAGGACGGCGCCCGCCATCACTCCCAAAACCGTGCGCAGCATGGAACCCTCCCGGATCACCTGAACCCTCGTCTGATCGTCAACGCGCCTGGACGCCCAAGGCTCCCGGCAGCGTGCCGGAGCGGACGCCTGCCCCCGACTGTAGGGCAAGCGCTTGACTCCATTGACGCTCCGAAGCCGCAAGCTAGGCAATTCTCCTGTAGCGCGATTCCGCGAACCAGCTTAGCCGAAGGTGATTCGCATGGAGCACGTCATGCAGAAGCGGTTCCCGGGCCCGCGCCCGGACATGCTCCAAACTCTTGAAATCGGAGCGCGATTCCGCGGTCGGCTCGACCCGATCCGCTCCCGGGGAGGCCAGTAATGCGGGCTACTCTGTTCGGGTTGAATGTCATGGCGTTGACGGCCGCTGTTGTTCCCGCCGTCCTTATCTTCAACGCAGTCGCCACCACCCACGCCCTGGCCCCGGTCTCACGCGAGACCTTCTTCGGCCTGATCGGCGCAGGCGTGCTGATGTGCCTGGTCGCGGCCGCCGCCCTGACCAAGCGGCGCCGCCCCGACCCCACCCTGGCGGTGCGGCTGCTGAGCTTCGGCGCCCTGATGTTCAGCGGCGCCATCGGCTGGGCGGTGGCGCTGCTTTACGTCGCCTGACACGAAGCGGAGGCCGGACCTGATCGGCCCGGCCTCCAGCCTCGATCTCAGGCCGGCGCGTGACCGGCTTCGGCGACCACGCGGCGCGCGCGGATCCACATCTCCAGGCGCGCCACGACCAGAATGCCGATGGCGAACAGCATGAAGTCGACGTTGAGGATGGCGCCGTCGTGGGACATGGGATCGGCCGCTCCCATGAACACGAATCTCAGGCCCATGCGGATCACCAGCAGGCCCAGCAGCACGGCGATGGCCATGCCCGAAGCCTGAACCATGACCTTCTGGGTTGCGGGATCGACCTCGATCTTCATGAACCGCCCGCGCCACCAGCCGATGGCGGCGCCGGCGACGAGGACCGCCGCCATGATCGCGATGTCCTGGCCCGTGGGGGTCACGTGTTGCGGGCCCACATAGGCGCCGTAGAGCATCAGGAATATGAAGCCGCTGAAGATGGCCAGGAACACCACCGGGGTGATCCACATCAGGTTGACGTTGAGCGGGCGCGCGGTGCGGCCGCGCACGACGCGGAAGTACAGGATGATGGCGATGACGACGCCTGAAATGGCGTAGCTGATGGTCTTCTGATCCACGACGGCGGTTCCCCCTGCCACTGACCTTGTGAGACGATAGAGACAACCGTCCCTATCATGGTTCGCAATCTAATCGCCGCCGGGGCGGCGATTGGATGCAGGGTCAGTCGACCGCAAGGCCCCACGCCTCGCGCGCCGCGCCGATGGCGGCGATCTTGGCGTTGAACGCGCTCCAGTCGTCGTTCCCGGCGATCTCCGCCCAGATCGCCTCGATCTCGTCGTAGAGCAGCTCCTCCGGCTCCGGGCGGGCGAACCAGGGCAGGGAGATTCGGTCCGGGTCGGCGGGCTCGAAGGCCATCAGGCTTTCATGCAGGGCGGCGAAGGCCTCGCCCCGATAGAATTCCGCCCTCGGCCCGGCCATGGCCCGCGCCTCCGAGGCCGGCCCGCCGAACCAGTCGAAGAACAGGGGCTCCCAGCGCACGTCCTCGGCGCGCTCGGCGGCGAAGGCGAGGAAGGCCGAGACCAGGGCGCCGTCCGCCTCATGCCCACGTGAGACCAGACCCAGGCGGCGCAGGAATGCCCGCCGGAGCTCCGCCTGCCAGGCCGGGCCGTAGAGGTTAAGCGCCCCGGTCAGAGCGTCGGCGTCGGCCACCAGGGTCAGAGCCCCGGCCAGCTGGCCCAGGTTCCAGTGGACGGCCTCGGCCTGGCGTCCGAAGGCGTAAAGGCCGTGCTCGTCGAAATAGGCGGCGGTGAAGGCGGGATCGTAGCGGTGTAGGAACCGGTAGGGGCCGTAGTCGAAGCTCTCCCCGGTGACGTTCATGTTGTCGGTGTTGAGCACCCCGTGCACGAACCCCGCTGCCGTCCAGGCGGCCGCCAGCGCCGCCGCCTTGCGCGCGACCATGGCCAGCAGGGCGACGGCCTTCCCCGCCACGTCGGGCGCGGTGATCTCGGGCGCGTAGACCTCGGCGACGTGGTCCACCAGCTGCGTCATCAGGTCGGCGCGGTCGAAATAGGCCAGGCGCTGGAAGGTCCCGAAACGGATGTGACTGTGGGACAGCCGGGTCAGGACGGCCGAACGGGTCGGGCTCGGCTCGTCGTGCCGATGCAGGTCTTCGCCCGTCTCGATGAGCGACAGGGACTTGGAGGTGGGCACGCCCAGCGCCTCCAGCATCTCGGTGGCCAGCACCTCGCGCACCCCGCCCTTGAGCGTCAGGCGTCCGTCACCCCGGCGCGACCAGGGGGTCTGGCCCGAACCCTTGGTCCCCAGGTCCAGCAGCCGCCCGGTTCCGGCCTCCCGCAACTGGGCGAACAGGAAGCCCCGCCCGTCGCCGAGCTCGGGGTTGTAGGTGCGGAACTGGTGGCCGTGGTAGCGCATGGCCAGGGGCTGGGGCTGGGCGTCCGGCAGCGGGTCGAACCGGCCGAAGCTGCGGATCCACTCTTCGTCGGTCAGGGTGTCCAGCCCGATCCGCGCCGCGATCCGGTCGTTGCGCCATCGTAGGATTGTCTCGGGGAAGCCCGCCGGCTCCACCGGATCGGCGAACTCGGCGCCCAGGCGGGCGAATCGCGTGTCCGGACGGTAGTTCGGGGCGCTCGGCATGGCGCCAGATCGGCCAATCGGCGGCCTCATGCAAGCGTGTCAGTGCTCTCCCGCCCGCCGCAAGTAATCGTTTGGGAACACCTGCCAGCTATGCAGCGGCCCCAGAGGCCGGCGCCGCGCAAAAGCCTTGCACGGGAACGGTTCTCGCAAAGGGGAATGTTGCATCGCACCAATGTCGCTTTTCAGCCACACATGGGGTGAGCACACGATACCTGACGTTGCGTCAACCTTGTTCGCGGCGCCCCCTTATATTACTGCGATTCAGTCAGAATCCGTCGTTCGTTCCAATGAACGGATTCACTAACAATCATCGCGCCGCGTAATCAAATGCGGCGCCTAACGTCGGGGTAGGAAATGCGCTTCACCCAATTTCTCCGTGGAACGGCGTCGCTCGTCGTTCTTTCCGGACTCGCCGCAGGCGTCACCGCCGGCGCCGCGGTCGCCCAGAGCAAGCCTGAAGCCAAGATCACCTCGGTCGAAGAGATCGTGGTCACGGCCCAGAAGCGCGAGCAGAACCTGCAGGACGTGCCGGTTACGGTCACCTCCCTGCCGGCCCAGCTGCTGCAGAACGCCGGCGTTCACGACATCAAGGACATGACGGTCCTGACGCCCGGCCTGACGGTCACCTCGACCTCCAACGAAGCCATCACCACCGCCCGCATCCGCGGCGTCGGCACCGTGGGTGACAACCCCGGCCTGGAAAGCTCGGTCGGCGTCGTGATCGACGGCGTCTATCGTCCCCGCAACGGCGTCGGCTTCGGCGACCTGGGCGAAATGCAGCGGGTCGAAGTGCTGAAGGGCCCGCAGGGCACCCTGTTCGGCAAGAACACCTCCGCCGGCGTCATCAGCGTCATCACCAAGGCTCCGCAGTTCACCTTCGGCGCCGAGGGCGAACTGACCGCGGGGAACTTCGGTGAAAAGGGCGGGTCCGCCTCGATCACCGGCCCGATCGGCAGCGACCACACCCTGGCCGGCCGTTTCTACTTCGCCGACCGCCAGCGCGACGGCTTCTACAAGATCAACACCGCCGGCGGTCCGCGCACCGACACGGACGACCAGACCAAGAACTACTGGACCGCGCGCGGCCAGCTGCTCTACCAGCCCACCGACAAGCTCTCGCTGCGCGCCATCGCCGACTACACCCGTCGCGACGAGCGCTGCTGCGCCGCGGTGCAGATCCGCTCCGGCCCGACGGCGGCGCTGGTCAATGCGCTCGCGGCCGGCGGCCAGGGCGTAACCCCGGCGGTCACCGGCGGCTCCTTCGGCCCCGCGCCGGGCTACCAGATGCTGCCCTATACGCGCACGGCCTTCTCCAACCAGGGCACCAGCCAGAAGATCACCGACAAGGGGATTTCGCTGGAAGCCAACTACGACATGGACGGGGCGCGCCTGACCTCAATCACGGGCGTCCGCAACTGGGGCACCCGCAACGCCCAGGACATCGACTATTCGGGCATGGACCTGCTGTACCGTCTCGATGACGGCGGCAACCAGACCGACTTCAAGGACTTCAGCGAAGAAGTCCGCGCGGCGGGCAAGATCGGCCGCCTCGACTGGCTGGTCGGCGGCTTCTGGGCCGCTGAAGAGCTGAACGCGGGCGTCAACTACTACTTCGGCACCGCCTACAACAACTACGTCTCGCTGCTGCTGACCACGACGGCTCCGGGCGGCCCCTACACCGGCCGCATCGGCTGCTTCACGCCCAACAACGCCCAGGGCGGCTTCAACGCCACCTGCACCGTCACCGGCGCGGGCGCGGTCGGCGCGCTGTTCCCGACCGGCAAGGGCGTGCAGGACAACTACACCCAGCACGACCACACCATCGCGCTGTTCACCAACGAGAACTTCGCGGTGACCGACGCCCTGACCCTGACCGCGGGCCTGCGCTACACGCGCGACGACAAGACCCTGGGCAGTTCCTATCTGAACCTGGGCACCAACGGCGCGGCCTGCGGCGGCGCGCTCAACAACCAGTCCAACGCCAGCCCGGCCGCACGCACCCCGGCCGCCGCCCTTGGCGCCCTCTGCCTGCCCTGGGCCAACCCGCTCTTCTCCGGTCTGAACACCACCCAGAAGAAGAACGAGGCCGACTGGTCGGGCACCCTGAAGGGCGCCTACCGCTGGTCGCCGGACGTGATGACCTACGTGTCCTACGCCCGCGGCTACAAGGCGGGCGGCTTCAACCTCGACCGTATTCAGAGCTCCACCGGCCTGCCCAACGGCGCCACCGGCGTGACCCCGGTCACCGACACCAGCTTCCCCGCGGAAACCGTGACCAGCTGGGAAGCCGGCGCCAAGACCACCTGGGCCGGCGGCAAGGTGCTGCTGAACGCGACCTGGTTCGACCAGAAGTTCGAGCACTTCCAGCTCAACACCTTCCTGGGCACCTCGTTCGTGGTCGAGTCGATCCCGCAGGTCACCTCCAAGGGCTTCGACGCCGACTTCATCTGGTTCACCCCGATGGACGGCCTGACCCTTCAGGGCGGCATCACCTACGCCGACACCAAGTACAACAGCTTCGCCGCCACCGACCTGATCGCGTCGGGGCACTTCCCGAACCTGAGCCTGCTGCCCGGCAACCACGTCTCCTTCGCGCCGAAGTGGTCCGACTCGATTTCGGCCAGCTATGACCACGACATGGGCGGGAACATGCGGTTCCTGGCCAGCCTGTCGGCCAAGTACACATCGCAGTACAGCACCAAGTCGGACCTGCTGCCGGCGGGCGACCAGAAGGCCATGACCCTGATGAACGGCCGCGTCGGCTTCGGCGCTGCGGACCACAGCTGGACCGTGGAGGCCTGGGGCCAGAACCTGACCAACGAGAAGTACTATCAGGTCGCGTTCAACGCCCCGCTGCAAGGCACGGCGTTCCAGTCGACCGTCCAGCCCAGCGGCAACTACTACAACCCCGCCCTGGACACCCAGACCTATGACGCGTTCCTCGGCCAGCCGCGCGCCTACGGCGTGACGCTGCGGGTCCGCTACTGATCGGGACGGCGCCGGCCTTCGGGCCGGCGCCGCACCCCGCCGTTATGGACTTTCGGAGCGCCTGGAAACGGGAGACTTCGAGGGGCCGAACGGGGGCTGAGAAACGGCCGGGAGCGATCCCGGCCGTTTCTTTTTGCGCCGAAGATGCGGACGGCTAGAGCCGGGCCGTGCCGGCCTCGAGCTTGGGGTAGTTGCGGGCCGTGATCTTCACATAGCCCTTGTCGGGGTCGCGGAAGTACAGCGGGTCCTTGCTGCGCTTGGGGTCGAAGCCGTCGGCGACCAGGTCCATCTTGCGGTACTTGAAGGTGCCGGTGGTCGAGATGTCCTTCTGCAGCCGCACGAAGACGGGCCGGGCGTAAGCCGGCAACTCGTGCTCGGCATGGGCGGCGAAGGCTGTGATGTCGAAATCGGGATTGACCACCAGCGACGCCATGCCGGCCTTGCCCTCGTTTCCCGGAACCTCGACTCCGTAAACGGTGACCTCCGCCACGCCCGGCGCGGTGGCCAGCCGCTCGGCCACCTCGGTGGTGGAGACGTTCTCGCCCTTCCAGCGGTAGGTGTCGCCCACCCGGTCGACGAAGTAGAAATAGCCCTCGTGGTCCTGGCGCATCAGATCGCCGGTGCGGAACCAGGAGTCGCCCTTGGCGAACACGTCGCGCAGCACCTTCTTCTCCGAGGCCGCCTTGTCGGCGTAGCCGGAGTAGGCGTGGCGCGGGTCGTCCTTGATCTCGCCGATGGCCTCGCCGATCTCGCCGGGCCTGGCCTCCTGGCACAGGCCGTTCGAACCGCGTACGGGCTCCTCGGCCTCCAGGTCGAAGCGGACCAGGCGGATGTTGAAGCGCGAGCGCAGATACTTGGGGATGCGGCCGATAGCGCCCGGCTTGCCGTCGAAATTGAACAGCGAGACGTTGCCCTCGGTCGAGCCGTAGAACTCCAGGATCTCGGGGATGTGGAAACGGTTCTGCAGCACCGTCCAGACCTCGGGCCTGAGCCCGTTGCCGAAGGCCAGCCTTAGCTTGTTCTGGTGCTCCAGCTCGGTCTCGGGTTGGTTGACCAGATAGCGGCACAGTTCGCCGATGTAGACGAACATGGTGCAGCCGTGCTCGACCACGTCGGGCCAGAACTGCGAGGCGGAAAAGCGTTTGCGCAGGACCAGGGCGCCGCCGTTCATCAGCGCCACGCCCACGCCCACCAGCCCCCCGGTGGAATGGTAGAGCGGCAGGCAGCAGTAGACCCGGTCCTTCTCCGTCGCCTCCGTCGCGGCCGCGAGCGCCAGCATGTACATCTGGGCCCGGGCGTGGGTGATGCGCGCGGCCTTGGGCAGGCCGGTGGTGCCGGAGGTGTAGATGTAGAGCGCGGTGTCGCGCGCCTGCAGTCCTGCGCGCGATCCCTTATCCGGGCGCACCGTTGAGGCGCCCTTGACCGCGGTGTCCAGCCCCCGGCGGTCGGAGGTCTCGTCGTCGCCGCGCAGCCCCAGCACCCACAGCATCATGGGTTTGGCCAGGGTCTCGCGCACGTCCTCGTAGGCTTCGTAGGTCGAGAAGTCGGCCAGCAGGTGCGCGGCGCCCGAGATCGCCAGGCTGTGGGTCAGGGCCGGGCCGGTCAGGTTGTTGTTGATCAGGGCGGTGGCGACCCCGACCTTGGAAAAGCCCAGCCAGATCGCCAGGTATTCGATGCGGTTGGGCATGAACAGGGCGATGGTCTCGCCCTTGCGCACGCCCCGGCCCTTGATCCAGTGGGCGTAGCGGTTCGCAAGCATGTCCAGTTCGCGATAGGTGACCTGACGGTCGTCGCAGATGACGCAGACATTGTTCGGCCATTGGTCGACGGCCTTTTCGAAGTCGTCGGCCACCAGGTTCGTCGAATTGGGGTCGACCGGCTTGATGCGCTTCAGCAGGCGGTTCAGCCGGCCGAGGAACTTCAGCTCACGTCCGACACGCGCCATCAGGCCCATTCGACGCCGTCCTTTCTCGCAACAGGAGAATTTGTGTGTCGCAAGGCCGGGGCCTGCGGGTCAAGGACCGTGTGCAGGGTGCGACAAGGGCGTTGCCCAAGGATTACGACACGGGCCTCCGGCCACGCTTTCTCGTCGAGATGGGTGATTCAGCCTGCGGTCGCAGTCGCGACGAAGCCGCTCAGACCTTCTCCGCCTCCACATAGATCTGCCCGCCCGTCTCCTTGAACTTCTCGCTCATTTCCGCGAGCCCCGCCTGGATTTCGTTGGGGGACATGCCGGCGGCGTATTCGCGGACTTCCTGGGTGATCTTCATCGAGCAGAACTTGGGCCCGCACATGGAGCAGAAGTGGGCGGTCTTGTGCGCGTCCTTGGGCAGGGTCTCGTCGTGGTATTCGCGCGCGGTCTCCGGATCGAGGCCCAGGTTGAACTGGTCCTCCCAGCGGAACTCGAAGCGGGCCCTGCTGAGCGCGTCGTCCCAGGCGCGGGCCGACGGGTGCCCCTTGGCCAGGTCGGCGGCGTGGGCGGCGATCTTGTAGGCGATCACCCCGTCCTTGACGTCCTGACGGTCGGGCAGGCCTAGGTGCTCCTTGGGCGTGACGTAGCAGAGCATGGCCGTGCCGAACCAGCCGATCATGGCCGCCCCGATGGCCGAGGTGATGTGGTCGTAGCCCGGCGCGATGTCGGTGGTGAGCGGGCCCAGGGTGTAGAACGGGGCCTCGCCGCAGGCGGCCAGCTGCTTGTCCATGTTGGCCTTGATCTTGTGCATTGGCACGTGGCCCGGGCCCTCGATCATCACCTGGCAGTCGTGCTTCCAGGCCACCTGGGTCAGTTCGCCCAGGGTCTCCAGTTCGGCGAACTGCGCCCGGTCGTTGGCGTCGGCGATCGAGCCCGGACGCAGGCCGTCTCCCAGCGAGAAGGAGACGTCGTAGGCCTTCATGATCTCGCAGATGTCCTCGAAGTGGGTGTAGAGGAAGCTCTCCTTGTGGTGGCTCAGGCACCACTTGGCCATGATCGACCCGCCCCTGCTGACGATGCCGGTCACCCGGTTCGCCGTCAGGTGGATGAAGGGCAGCCTGACCCCGGCGTGGATGGTGAAGTAGTCCACCCCCTGCTCGCACTGCTCGATCAGGGTGTCGCGGTAGACCTCCCAGTTCAGGTCCTCGGCCACGCCGCCGACCTTCTCCAGCGCCTGGTAGATCGGCACCGTGCCGATGGGGGCGGGGGAATTCCTGATGATCCACTCGCGGATGGTGTGGATGTTGCGCCCCGTCGACAGGTCCATGACGTTGTCCGCGCCCCAGCGGATCGCCCAGACCATCTTCTCGACTTCTTCCTCCATCGAGGAGGTGACGGCGGAGTTGCCGATGTTGGCGTTGATCTTGACCAGGAAGTTGCGCCCGATCGCCATCGGCTCCAGTTCGCCGTGGTTGATGTTGGCCGGGATGATGGCGCGGCCGCGGGCGACCTCGTCGCGCACGAATTCGGGCGTCACATAGTCGGGGATCGAGGCGCCGAAGTCCTCGCCGTCGCGCACCACCTCCGCCAGCTGTTCGCGGCGCAGGTTCTCGCGGATGGCCACGAACTCCATCTCGGGCGTGATGATCCCGCGCCGGGCGTAGGCGATCTGGGTCACTGCGGCGCCGTTCCTGGCGCGCATGACCTTTGGCAGGTTCGGGAACTGAGGCGCGGCGCGCTCGGCCGAGACATTGCCGTTGTCCACCGGCTTGACCTCACGGCCCTGGATGAACTCCACGTCGCCTCGGCCCATGACCCAGGCGTCGCGCGGCCGGGAAAGGCCCTTGGCGATGTCCACCGTGACGCCGGCGTCGGTGTAGGGGCCGGAGCTGTCGTACAGCGTCACCGGCGGCTCGTTGGCGGAAGGGTGCAGCGGCACCTCGCGGAACGGCACCCGGATGTCGGGGAACAGCACGCCCGGCTGATAGACCTTGTGCGAACCGGGGCGCGGCTCGGCGGAGACTTTGACCTCGGTCAGGGTCTTGGGCGTGTGGAGGTTCATTCGCGGGCTCCCGGTTGAAGAGGATCCGCGCCAGGCCGGCGAAAGGGGGCCAAAAGACTGATCGGCCGTTCCCATCCCTTCGCCGGCATGACCCGGATCAGGTTCGACGGGTCGCGGCTTCAGCCGCCTCTCAGCCGCTCAGGCGCGGCCCCCCGGAGAACGGGGCGACACTAGACCTCGCGCCGGGCCGGTCAAGCGGAACCGGCGGTTGACCTTCCCCGCGGTCCGGGCAAGCTGGCCCCACCCCGGAGACGCCCCTCATGATCCGCCCGACCCTCGCCGCCGCCCTCTTGCTTGCGGCCGCGCCGGCCCTCGCCAAGCCCGCGCACACCAAGGAGGCGCCCGCGCCCTGGGCCGGCCCCTACGCGGGAACCTGGACCCTCTCGCCCTCGACGGAAGGCGGCTATGCCTGCACCCTGAAGCTCGGGACCGACATGGCCATCGGTGGCGCGGGTGTGGAGGTCTCCGCGACCTGCCGCAAGAATCACGACCTGGAGGACGTCGCCGCCTGGACGCTCACCAAGACCGGCGACATCGAGCTGATCGATCCGCTGAGGAAACCGGTCCTGAAATTCCGGAAGAGCCGCGCGGGCGACTACATGGCCGAGGTGAAGGGCGCCGACGCCCTGGTGTTGTCGCGCGGCGACCTGGCCGGCAAGTCCTCTCCGCACGAGATCATGAGCGGGACCTTCAGCCTGTCGGGCCCGGACAACGCCGACGCCTGCGGCTTTACCGTGACCTCCGACAAGGCCGGGACCTCCGGGACGCTCAAGCGCGTCGGAACGTGCGCGGCGAAATGGAAGGCGAAGGCCTGGGCGAAATGGTCGGTGAAGGGGGACCAGATCACGCTTTCCGACAAGGCCGGCAAGGCGCTGCTGAAGCTGAAGCGCGGCGACCGGACGACCTTCGTGGTGGACTACAAGTCGGGCGCCGTCTTCTTTGGCCCCGGCGCCGTTTCCGGCGGCTGAGGCACGGGCTGGGTCAGATACCACATCAGCGAGCGCCGGTCGGCGATCAGGGTGCCGCCCACGGTCTCGTGACGGCAGACGATCCCGAACAGCTGCTGGAAGGCCGGGGCCGCGGGCTTGGACCAGGCGGCGTCCAGCTTGGTGACGCCCTCGACCTTGCCGGTCCTGCGGTCGACCACCGAGCGCTCGGCCATGTGCAGCTTGTCCTTGCGGCAGTCGGCCTCGTAGGTGACCAGCCAGGAGCCCACATCGTCGACCACCAGCACGTCCGCGGAAGTCACGCCCTTGGTCTCGGTCGGCTTGACCGAGTTCAGGTTCACCGCCACCGCGCCATGGTCGGCGCCGCGCAGGTCCAGCGTCAGCCAGCGCTCGGCCGGCGCCGCGACGGCGGCGCTGGCCAGCATGAGGCCCAATCCAAGGGCGGGAAACAGGCGGCGCATCCGCGCTCTCCGGGGCAGCATCGTCCAAGCGTGGCCGCGCGCGGGGCCGCCGTCAACGCCGCGCAACCGATCAGGGACTTACGCTGGCCCCGGGCGCACGCTATCTGACCGGCCATGGCGACCAAGCCCGAACCGCCCACCGAACCGTTCAAGCGCGCCCTGGCCTACGCCACCCGCTCGCTGGCGGAACAGCCGGACCTGGAGATCACCTTCGGGGGCGACGGCCCGCGCCTGGTCGGCAAGCAGGCGGTGCTGCCCCATCCGCCGCGCGACCTGACGCCCAAGGAGGCCGCGCGTATCCGCGGCCTGGCGGACCAGATGGCGCTTCGCCTCGCCCACCACGACGACGCCACCCATTCGCGCCAGCGCCCCGCCGATCCGATCGCGGCGGGGGTGTTCGAGTCGGTGGAGCAGGCCCGCATCGAGGCCATCGGCGCCAATGCGCTGGGCGGCGTGCGCGCCAACCTGGGCGCGGCGCTGGAGGCCCGGCTGGAGCGCAACGGCTTCCTGCGTCCGACCCCCGACCCCTCCAAGGCCCCCCTGGCCGAGGTGCTGGGGCTGATGGTGCGCGAGCGCCTGACCGGCGACGCTCCGCCCGACGGGGCCAGGGCCGTGGTCGACATGCTGCGCAAGGACATCGAGGCCCGCGCCGGCAAGGACCTCGACCGCCTGGCCGAGGCGGTCAACGACCAGAAGGCCTATGCCCGCGTCGCGCGCCAGGTGCTGCGCGACCTCGACCTCGGCGACGACCCCGGCGACGACATGGGCGACGATCAGGCCGATGAGAACGAGGAGGGCGAAAAGCAGCCCGAGTCCGGCGAGAACGACGAGGAGGGCGGCGAGGACGAGGGCCAGCAGGGCGCCTCCATGGAGCGCTCCGAGGACGCCGATCCGGACGCCGATTCGATCGAGGACGACGGCGGCTCCTCCGAACCGGACGACAGCGAGATGTCGGACGAAGCGCCGGAGATGGGCGAGGGCCTGCTGCCCAACCGCCCCGACATCAAGGACAACGGCGCGCCGGAACCCGCCTACAAGGTCTACACCCGTGAATTCGACGAGCTGGTCGACGCCGCGGAGCTGTGCGACCCGGCCGAGCTGGACCGCCTGCGCGCCTACCTCGACCAGCAGCTGAACAACCTCTCCAGCGTCGTCGCGCGCCTGGCCAACAAGCTGCAGCGCCGCCTGCTGGCTCAGCAGAACCGGGCCTGGACCTTCGATCTGGAGGAAGGGGTGCTGGACGCCGCGCGCCTGACCCGGGTGATCGTCGATCCCACTGCGCCCCTGTCGTTCAAGTGGGAGGAGGAGGCGCCCTTCCGCGACACGGTGGTGACCCTGCTGCTGGACAACTCCGGCTCGATGCGGGGGCGGCCGATCATGGTCGCGGCGGTCTGCGCCGACATTCTGGCCCGCACGCTGGAGCGCTGCGGGGTCAAGGTCGAGATCCTGGGCTTCACCACCCGCGCCTGGAAGGGCGGCCAGAGCCGCGACGCCTGGATCAAGGCCGGCAAGCCGGCCCAACCCGGGCGGCTGAACGACCTTCGCCACATCATCTACAAGGCCGCCGACGCGCCCTGGCGGCGCGCGCGCAAGAATCTCGGCCTGATGATGCGCGAGGGGCTGCTGAAGGAAAACATCGACGGCGAGGCCCTCCTCTGGGCCCACAACCGCCTGATTGCCCGGCCCGAGCAGCGGCGCATCCTGATGGTGATCTCCGACGGGGCGCCGGTGGACGACTCGACCCTGTCGGTCAATTCCGGCCACTACCTGGAGCGCCACCTGCGCTCGGTGATCGCCGAGATCGAAACCGCCTCGCCCGTGGAGCTGACCGCGATCGGCATCGGCCACGACGTTACCCGCTACTACCGCCGCGCCGTGACCATCGTCGACGTGGAACAGCTGGGCGGCGCCATGGTCGAGCGGCTGGCGGAGCTGTTCGAGGAGAAGGGCCGCGCCGAGGTCAGCAAGCCCCGACGCGCGCTGGGGCTGGAGCCGGCCAAGGTCGCGGCGCGGCCGAGGAAGAGCACCCTGCAGGCGGCCGCCGCCTCCGTGGCGCGAGGCTGACGTCGCGCACGTGTGGTGGATGAACGGCATCCTCGGGTTCGCCGTCATCATGGCGGGTCTGTTCGCCTTCGACCTCTGGATCAAGTCCCGTCGGGTCCCGACCTTTCAGGTGCGGCTGGATCAGCTTCCGAAGGTGATCGAGGCCCTGGCCGCGACCCGGTCCTCTCCGGCCTTCGCCGCCTTCCTGTTCAAGCTCCCGGGCCCGCCGGGCGAGGATGTAAGCCTGAACCTGCAGTTCTCCGTCGAGAACGGGAAGGTCGGTTTCGACTGGGTGCTGCTGGCCTCGCGCAACATCCGCGACGAGGCGGCCTTTGTGGCCTTCGCCCAGTCCTTGGGCTTCGAGCCTCGCGAGGAGCGCTGGGCCGACGGGCGCTACCTCCGCGTCCACGAGGGCGACATCGTGGGCCTGTGCCGCGCGGTGATCACTGAGCTCTATGGCCTGTCCGAGGCCGAGCCGGTCGAGATGATCGTGCAGGGGTTCGTTTGGAAGGTTTGAGGGCCAAAGAAAAAGGCCGGCGTTTCCGCCGGCCTCATCAAATCGTCTGGTGCGCCTCGGATCAGGCCGCGGGCTGGGCGCTCGCGAGCTTGGCCTTCAGCTGGCGCTTGATGCGCACGGCGCGGATCGACAGGTCGGCGTCGGAGGCCTTAAGCAGGAACGGGTCCAGGCCGCCGCGGAAGTCCAGGGTGCGCAGGGCGGCGTTGCTGATCTTCAGGCGGAACGACTGGCCCAGCGCTTCCGACTGCAGCGCGGTCTCGCGCAGCGACGGCAGGAACCGGCGCTTGGTCTTGATGTTGGAGTGGCTCACGTTGTGGCCGACCATCGGTCCGACCCCGGTGAGTTCGCAACGGCGCGACATGGCGAATACCTTCGGCAAAAAGAAGTACGCGCGGGAGGCGGGCCCCCGCGCGAAGAGCGGGCGATATACGCCGCAGAGGGCGTTGGCGTCAAGCGCGGGACGAGAATCCTGAGGCGTGGTTCAAGTTGCGGCGTCATTGTGGTTCTGTGGCCTCGCGCCCCGGAGCAGACCCGTGATGAAACGCCTTCTTGCCCCAGTCCTTGCGTCAGCCTTCGCCACCGCCCTGGCCGCCGCCCCGGTCCGGGCCGAGGGGCCTGGGGTGAAGTTCCATCTGTCGCTGGGCTATGGCGGGCGCCTGCTGGTGCGGGTGCTGGACGTCTCCATCGAGGAGGCGGCGAGCGACAGCGGATTCGGCTCCAACGCCCGGGTCAAGAGCTCGGGCGTGCTGGCCCTGTTCAAGAAGGTCGACGTGCGCGCCAGCGCCCAGGGTCATATCGCCAAGGGCGAGGCCGAACCGGGATCCTTCGTCTGGCAGAACTTCGACGGCAAATCCAACCGCAAGGTCGATGTGACCTGGACCGGCGCGGACGTCACCACCGCGGCCCAACCCGGCTACGGCGGCAAGCTCGGCGATCCGCCGGCCAGCCGGGCCCAGAGGCTGGAGGCCACCGATCCCCTGGCCGGGCTGATGCGCATTACGCTCGGCGACAACCAGGGCCAATTCTGCCGCGGGGTGTGGAAGTTCTTTGACGGCAAGCAGCGCTACGACCTGGAGTTCCTCAACCGCGGCGTCTCGACCCCCACCTCACGGGAAAAACGGCTGGGCCTGGTCAATCCGGTGCGCTGCACCGTGCGCTTCCGCGAGATCGCGGGATTCAAGAAGAAGGCCGCCAACAAGCAGAACCAGGGCCTGAACAAGCCGATCCTGCTGGGCTTCGCGGAGGTCGGGCAGGGCGGTCCTTGGGTGATCTCCTTCCTGGACGCGGATACCCCGCTCGGCCACGCGGTGATCGAGCTGGAGCGCGTGCACGTGACCGGAGTGGCGCCCTGACCCCGGTCGCCGGTCCGCTTGTCCTCTATCGCTGCCCCGGCGGAAGCATCGTTCTGCCGGCCGTGCCGCTGGCCGACCGGGAGGACGGCGGCAATCTGGTGATCGACCCGCCGCGCCCCGTGTGGGAACGCAGCGTGCTGAGCGTCGCGGAACTGACCGCCTGGTCCTGGCTGGTCGCGGCGACCGGCGAGGCGATGCTGAAGGTTCTGCCCCAGCTTGCGGGCGGCTGCATAAACTACTGGGAGGCCGGCAACTGGGCGCTGAACCCGGCGGCCGAACCGGTGGGGCCCAAGACCGGGCCTGAGCACCGCAACGTCCACATGCATCTGATCGGCCGCAGCCGCATGCCGTCGAGCCCGGATCACGCCTGGGGCGAGGCGCCCCGGTTTCCGTCCTTCGCCGATCGCCTCGCCTGGGCGAGCGGCCACAGTCGGTTCAGCGCGCAGGAGTGTCTGGCGATCGTCGAGGCCACCGACGGCCTGTTGCGCGGGAAGTTCGCGATGGCCGGCCTGGAGGGCTGGAAGGCCTGCGAACACTGCGGCCATCCCTCGGCGCTGCAGTCAGGACACGGCTGCGCCTAGCGTCCCAACGAAAAACGCCCGGCTTTGCGGCCGGGCGTTCCCGTAAAATCACCGTAGATTACGGTCCGATCAGGCCGCCTTGGTCAGCGACTTGGTCAGGATGGCCACGGCCGCGTCGCGGTCGATCCGCTCGATGGCGGCGACTTCGCGGGCCATGCGGTCGAGCGCCGATTCATAGAGCTGACGCTCCGAATAGGACTGCTCGGGCTGGTTCTCGGCGCGGTGCAGGTCGCGCACCACCTCGGCGATCGAGATCAGGTCGCCGGAGTTGATCTTGGCTTCGTATTCCTGGGCGCGGCGCGACCACATGGTGCGCTTCACCCGGGCGCGGCCCTTGAGCGTGGTCAGGGCCTTGGACACGACGTCGCCGGCGGCCAGCGGACGCAGGCCCGCGGTCTTGGCCTTCTTGGTCGGAACGCGCAGGGTCATCTTCTCGTGGTCGAAGGTGATGACATAGACCTCGAGGGACATGCCGGCGACTTCCTGGGTCTCGATCCCGGCCACGCTGCCGACGCCGTGCGCCGGATAAACCACGTGATCCCCGACCTTGAAGTCCAGTCCGGTTTGCTTGCTCGTCATTTGTTTTCTGTCCTCTCGGAATTTAAGACGACGCGAGAAGTCGACCCGCACACACACAGGTCCAGCGTCGAAAAAGCCCCTCGCGGGGCTTCGAAAAACGTCGATCTAAGACCTAGATTGAGACACCCAACCTCTGTCGAATGGGCGCGCCTTTCGGCGGCTGCTCTCGATTCACGCAATGAAGGCGGGACGCTTTGGGAGGTCCGCCGTACATTTGTGACACTAGCATAAATTCTTCAGGAAAGAAAGGCTTGCGAGCGAATACGACCCCGCGCCGGGGCCTTCTCCGGCACGACTGTTCGCGCTTGCGCGCCTTTCCCTTGAATCCAAAGGCGAGAACTAGGGAATCGTGCCGGGCGGCCTGGGGTCAGGAGCCGTCGCCGGGCTTGTCGCTGAAGTATTTTTCAAACTTCCCGGTCTCGCGTTCAAAATCCTTGGCGTCGGCCGGGGGCGTGCCCATGCGGGTGATGTTGGGCCAGACCTTGGCGTAGGTGGCGTTAATGTTCAGCCACTTGCCGTCCGGGTCATCCTCGGTGTCGGGCTTGATGGCGTCCACCGGGCATTCGGGCTCGCACACGCCGCAATCGATGCATTCGTCCGGATTGATCGCCAGGAAGTTCTCGCCTTCGTAGAAGCAGTCCACCGGACAGACCTCGACGCAGTCCATGAACTTACATTTCACGCAGGGGTCGGTGACGATGTAGGTCATCAATCAGACTCGATAGGATTTCTGGGCTCGACGAAGACGCGCCGCCGGCGGCCGGCGGGACTGTGTGCGGGTGCGAGATGGGGCGCCGGGGCTCAGGTGTCAACCGGTCGAAGCGTCACCGTCCGATGAGGAATTCCCAACCGGAACCGAGCTGTAAAGCGTGCGCGCCTCCTCCGCAGGGCCGCGGCGCTCGCCGGAGGCTTCCACGCGCACCGCCATCACCTTCTGGCCGAGGACGAAGACCAGCACGTCGCCAGGCCTGACCGTGCGCGAGGGTTTGTCGAGCCGGACGTCCGCCAGGCCCGGACGCGACAGTCGCACCCGCCCGGCCTCGACCACGGCCGCGGCGAGCGAGCGGGTCTTGAAGAAACGGGCGCGCCACAGCCACACATCGACCCGGCAGCCGGGATCGGCGCCGCTCACGAGGCGCCTCGCACCGGGCGCTTTCCCCGGGGCCTGGCCCGTTTACGGCGGGGTTCGGGGGCCGGCGCGGGTGTCAGGCCGGCGAGCGCCGCGAAGGGCGAGTCGGGGCGCGGCGGTCTGGGCGCGGGCGCCGTCTGCGGCTTGCGGGCGCGCCACAGGCTGGGCTCCCCGGGCGCGGCCTTCTTCGCAGGGGTGAAGTCGAGCGCGCGCAGGATGCGCGACGCCTGCGCCTCATCGAGCTTGAGCGCCGTCAGATCCGCCTCAACCAGGGTCAGGGCCCCGTTCTGACGCGGCCCCTCGTAGAGGGCGCCGTTCAGCCGCTCCAGCAACTCGACCGGGACCGCCAGGCCGTCGCACAGGCGTAAGCCCCGGGCGGCCAGGGCGCGTGGCCCGGGCGCCCGGCCCGGCAGGTCGCTGATCCGGTCGGACGAGGCGCGGAAGCCGGGGCAGGCTTCCTCGGCGAAGGCGCAGGCCAGGGTGCGGGCGAAGGGCTTGAGCAGGCCCGGCATCCATAGGCTGAAGGCGCCGATGCGCACGCCCAGCGCCCGAAGCGCCCGCCGCTCGCCCTGGCTCATGGCGCGCACCTGATCGTCCACCGCGCGCCGGTCGATCAGCCCGCCCGCCTCGATCAGCTGATGCGCGACGCCGCGGGCCAGGCCCTTGAGCGACCCGGAGGCCACGGCCTCTTCCAGCCGCTTCATGGGCGCCAGCCGCCGTGACGCCTCGCCGGCCAGCCAGGCCTCCATGCGCCGGACCGCCCGCTCGCGCGTCGGCTCGGGGCCGAGGTCGCCGAACAGGCGCAGGCGCGGCGAGAAAGGCCTCCCGCCGCTGATCTTCGCCGCCGCCTGGTTCTCCCAGGTGACCACCCCGTCCGGCAGGACGCCAAAGTCCGCATCCGCCGCGCCGGCCAGCCGCCCGAGCCGGCGCGCCACCTCGGGTCCCACCGCCTTCTGGGCGGCCAGGCGCAGGGTGCGGTCTTCCAGGGCGCTGGATCCCTGGGCCGGGTCGAAACGCAGGCCCTTCAGCCGGCCGACATAGTGGCCCTCGACCGTGACGGCTCCGTCCGCGGCCACTCCGGCCAGCACCTCCTGGCTGACGTTCAGCGCCCGCATCAGCACGCTGGTGCGCCGGTCGATGAAGCGGGCCATCAGCTTCTCGTGCAGGGTGTCCGACAGCCGGTCCTCCAGCGCGCGGGTCTTGGCCTGCCACTCGACCGCGTTCCTTAGCCAGCCCGGCCGGTTGGAGGCGTAGGCCAGGGTGCGCACCCCGGCGAGCCGCGTGGCTAGGGCGTCGATTTCGCCGTCGGTGCGGTCCAGGCTCTTGAACTGCGGCGCGATCCAGTCGTCGGTCAGGCGCCCCTCGGGCCCGGTCAGCAGGTCGAAGACGCCGCGCACGAGCCGCAGATGCTCGTCGAGCGTGGTCTTGCGGAAGTCGGGGATCTGGCAGACCTCCCACAGCCGGTGCAGGTGGGCGCGGTTCTTCGCGACCCGCACGATGTCCTCGTCGGCGATCAGCTTCCTGAGCGTGGTCTCGTCCAGCGCCTCGGCCGAGAGCTTCAAGCCCGGATCGGGCGGCGGCGCCGAGAGCGAGCGCACTAGGTTGGCGAGGGAAGAGAAGTCCAGGGCCGGATTGCGCCACTCCGCCTGGGTGACCGGCTCGAAGCGGTGGTTCTCCACCGCCTCGATCAGGTCCGGGTCCATGTCGGGGCAGTCGCCGGTGACCCCGAAGGTCCCGTCGGTGCGGAAGCGTCCGGCGCGCCCGGCGATCTGGCCGATCTCGGTGGCGTGCAGCCAGCGGGTCCGCTTGCCGTCGAACTTGCGCAGGCCCGCGAAGGCCACGTGGTCGACGTCCATGTTCAGGCCCATGCCGATGGCGTCGGTGGCGACCAGGAAATCGACCTCGCCGGACTGGTAGAGCGCGACCTGGGCGTTGCGGGTGCGCGGCGAAAGCGAGCCCATGACCACGGCGGCCCCGCCGCGCTGGCGGCGGATCAGCTCGGCGATGGCGTAGACCGCGTCGGCGGAGAAGGCGACCACGGCGCTGCGCCGGGGCAGGCGGGTCAGCTTCTTCGACCCCGCCCAGCTGAGATTGGAGAAGCGTTCGCGGCCGATGTGTTCGGCGTTCGGCAGCAGGCGCCGGATCAGGGGGCCCATGGTGCCTGAGCCCAGCAGCATGGTCTCCTGCCGGCCGCGCGCGTGCAGCAGGCGGTGGGTGAAGACGTGGCCACGCTCCGTGTCGGCGGACAGCTGGATTTCGTCCACCGCCAGGAATTCGACCGTCCGGTCGAGCGGCATGGCCTCCACGGTGCAGACGAAATACTGGGCGTGGGGCGGGACGATCTTCTCCTCGCCGGTGATCAGGGCGACGGCGCGGGGGCCCTTGAGCCTGACCACCCGGTCGTAGATCTCGCGCGCCAGCAGGCGCAGCGGCAGGCCGATGATGCCCGAGGCGTGGCCCAGCATGCGCTCGACCGCCAGGTGGGTCTTGCCCGTATTGGTGGGGCCGAGAACGGCCGCCAGACGCGACGCAGCCAGGCCGGTTGTCCGGTCACTCATGGTCTGAAGGTGGAGATTCGCGGGGCGTCCGGCAAGCGCGACGCGGCGTCGCCGGGGGCGAATAGCGTGGCGGTTAACGGCCGAGCGGCGGCGCCCCGAACAGGGGCGAAACGAATCATGACCGAATCGGCGACCTGTGCCGGTTCGGGCCCTGTTCTATACCACCCATTGTATCCCATTGTCCGTTAACCACAATTCGTGTTCCCGATCGCCGGCGGCCGCTGCCCAAGATGAACCAGACCTGACCAGGCCCGTTCAGGTCGGGGTCAGCGGAGGGGCGTTAGACAGCAGACCGTAAGGCGCTCCCTCCCCGGTGCGCCGCAAAGGAGTACCCCGATGAAGATGACCCCTCTCAAGAGCATCCTGGCCGGCGCGGCCGCGCTCACCCTGCTCGGCGGCGGCGTCGCCTCGGCCCAGTCCTGGGACCATGGCCGCGGGCACGACCGCGGGTATGACCGCGGCTACGGCTACGGCTACGATCGGGGCGACCATCGCGGTTGGGACCGTGGCGAACATCGCGGCTGGGACCGCGACAACCGTGGCCGGCGCGAATGGCGCCGCGGCGAATACTGGCGCGGCGGTTACGGCGGCTACTACGTCAGCGACCCCTATCGCTACCACCTGCGGCCCGCGCCCCGCGGCTACCGCTGGATCCGCGACGACCGCGGCGACTACATCCTCGCGGCCATCGCCACCGGCTTGATCATCGATGTGATCGCCAATTCGAGCTACTAGTCCCCCCAGCTCGGATGAGAGGGGCCCCGGACGCCGCAAACGTCCGGGGCCTTTTTCGTTGCGGCGGCTTCTCAGGACCGCGGCCTGAGGCTATCTGGACGGCCACGGCCCCGTAGCTCAGCTGCATAGAGCAAGGCTTTCCTAAAGCCGAGGTCGCAGGTTGGAGTCCTGCCGGGGTCGCCAGCCCGCCGTGCTTCCAGACACAAGAAAGCCCCCGGCGCGGAAGGTCGCCGAGGGCTTGCTGGCGATCCGCTGAATGCGGACCCGGACGTCGTGACGTCAGTTCTTGCGGACGGCGTCCTCGGCCTTGCCGAGGGTGTTCTGCGCCTTGCCGGTGGTCTTTTCCGCGAAGCCCTTGGCTTCCAGGCTGGTGTCGCCAACGGCCTTGCCGGTCGCTTGCTTGATCTTGCCGGCGGTTTCCTTGGCGGCGCCGTCGATGCGGTCTCTATTCATGGGAACTGTCCTTCTCGCTCCAACGGGGAGCGTTGGACAAACGACGGACACGGGGCGATGTTCCGCGACCTGTTCGAGGATGTTCATGCGTAAGCTCATCAGCGCCGCCCTGTGTTCGGTGGCCGTCGTCCTTTCCGCCGGTCCGGCCTTCGCCTGGGGCGAAATCGGCCATAGGGTCACCGTCCTGATCGCCTACCGGCATCTGACGCCGGCGGTGCGCGCCAGGGTCGACGCCCTGGTAAAGGCCGACACCAACACCCTTGTCCCGCACACTCTGGGCGACCTGTCGCTGTGGGCGGACAAGGTCGGCGCGGCCGAACATCTCGGATCCAAGTGGCACTTCGCCGACATCGAGATCGACAAGCCCGACGTGGCGGCGGCCTGCTACAACTTCCCCGCAGTGGCCCCCGGCCAGGCCAGCGATGGGCCGGCCGACGACTGCGTCATCGACAAGATCGGCGAATTCGCCGCCGAGCTGCGCGACCCAGCCACCACGGCCGAGGAGCGCCAGCGCGCCTTCCGCTTCCTGATCCATTTCGTGGGCGATCTGCACCAGCCCCTGCACGCGATCGACCACAACGACCGGGGCGGCAACTGCGTGCCGGTCACCTTCGCGGGCCTGACCAAGCCGATGAACCTGCATGCCTTCTGGGACACGGCCGCCGTCCACCCCCTGGGCGGCTCGCCCGAGGCGATCGCGGCGAAGCTCGACGCCCGGGTCACGCCCGAGATGGTCTCGAACTGGAGCGCGGGCGACACCAGGGCCTGGGCGCAGGAGTCCTTCGATATCGCCAAGGCCTGGGCCTACGACCTGCCGTCGCGCCCCACCTGCGCCGACACGGTCATGCCGGTGAAGCTGAACCAGACCTATCTGCAGCACGCGGTGCAGGTGGCCGGAACCCAGCTGGCCAAGGGCGGGGTCAGGCTGGCCTGGCTGCTGAACCAGGCGCTCGGCTGAGGCTCAGTCCTCCGGCCCCACGGCTTTCAGCGCGGCCTTGATCTGCTCCGCCGTGGCGGGAATTCGGTTCATGCGCCCGAAATAGGCCCGCATGCCGCAGCCGCCATAGTCGGATTCCAGGTCGCCATGGAAATCCTCGGTCTCGGCCCAGTCGCCGTAGAGCCGAACGACCGGCTCGCGGGTGCGGCGATCGCCGTCGGTTGGCTTGTGGGGGCCCACGAACCAGCCGGTCTTCGGATCGAGGGTCAGTCCCGCGGCCCCCATGCCGCAGCTGTGGCCGTTGGCGCCCCAGGCGGCGCCGCTCACCGAGAGCCCGTGCGGCTCGGCGCCGACCGTCACGACCAGGGTGCTGCTGGAGCTGTCGACGATCACCGGGACCAGCTTGCTATAGGTCGGAGTGGCCCGGAACGCCTTGGCGAAAGGCGGATCGGAATAGACATAGAGGATCATCTCGCCGTGGCGCAGCCAGGTCGGCGGCGAGGCCAGGCGTTCGAGCTCGGTCTGACGCGCGGCATAGAGGCCGCTGAGGCAGTCTTCGACGGTCGCCGCCCCGGGCGCACCGGTTTCGGGTCTGCTGAGACAGGCGTCGCGCGTAGCCAGCCAACGTCGCTGATCCGCCGCCGTGACCCGGCCGGCGCCGAGCGCGGCCCGGTAGACCTCCGCCAGGTTGGCGTCGGCGAGCTTCAGGGGGTTCACGTTCGAGGCCCCCGGGGCGCAGATGCGGCGCTCGACCGGGCTTGCGGCGCGGGCGCAGTCGAAGGAAGGTCCTTCGCGCTCCGGGACCAGGGCGGCGGCGATCGCCTGCCATTCCTCAGGCGAGACCTCGACCTTTTCACTGCCATAGCCGGAAGCCGCGATGGTCACGGCGTTCAGAGCGATCGCGCCCCTAAACTGCGGCAGCTGATTGAGTTCGACCGTGGCATGGTCCAGACGCGCGCCCTCGAAGCTCCATTTGTCGGTTCTGTACACGCTGAACAGGGTGCGCCGCAGCGTCGCGCCCTCGACGTGGACAGTCCGCTCAGGCCATTCGCACGTATCGTCAGTGACGATCAGGCTGCAGTGCATTTCGACGCCGTCCAGGACAGCGCCACGCAGGTCCAGGCCGCTGAAAGTCCCTCCGGCGATCAGGACTTCGCGCAGGTCCGCGCGAGCGCCCACAAGGTCGTCCAGGTCGGCGTTGAAGAAGGCACTCCTGGCGATGTGTGCGCCGTGGAAGTCGGCGTCGTAGAGCTTGGTCTGCAGGAAGGCGACGCCCTCCAGCCGGGCGTTGGTCCAGTGGGTGGTGTCGAGATCGCTGTCGACGAAGCAGATGTTCTTCAGGGTCAGGCCGGAGAAGTCCGCGCCCTTCAGCGTGGCGCCCTTCACGATCGCCGGCCTGCCGCCGAGGGCCGCGAGGGCGCGGGGGTTCAGGTCGGCCGCGCCGAGCACCGGCGCATCCTTCCAGGCCAGGTTTGCGGCCGTGGCGTTGGTGACCGTCGCATCTTCCGCCGTGGAGACGGACCAGAGATAGAAGTCCCGGGCCTCTGTCTCGCAGGCATGATCCTCGGCGAGCGCGGGCGAGGCGAGCAGGGTCAGGACGGCCGAAAGGGCGCCGGCCAGCCACCGCAAATCCTTCATGGGCTCAGAGGCTCCCCGAGAAGGTGTCGCACGCCGCGGGATCGCCGCTCGACCAGCCGCGGCGGAACCACTCCGTGCGCTGGGCGGCCGAGCCGTGGGTGAAGCTGTCGGGCATGACCACGCCCTGGCTCTCGCGCTGCAGCCGGTCGTCGCCGACCGCGGCGGCGGCGCTGATGGCGGAATCGATGTCACCGTCCTCCATGCGCCCGGTCCCGGCGTAGGACTTGGCCCAGACCCCGGCGTAGCAGTCGGCCTGCAACTCGACCCTGACCGAGACACGGTTGGCGCCGCGCCGGCTGCCGGCGGCCTGCTGCGCCTCCTCAGCCTTCTCGCTGATTCCTTCCAGGTTCTGGACGTGGTGGCCGACCTCGTGGGCGATGACATAGGCGCGGGCGAATTCTCCCGAGGCGCCGAAGCGGCTCTCCAGCTCCCGGAAGAAGCCGAGGTCCAGGTAAACCTTGCGGTCGTTGGGGCAGTAGAACGGGCCCATGGCCGCCTGGCCGAAGCCGCAGGCGGTGGTCGTGGCCTGGTCGTAGAGCACCAGCACGGGCTTTTCCCAGACGCGGCCCTCGCGCTGGAACTGCGCGGCCCAGCTGCGGTTGACCGAGGTGAAGACCGTATCGGCGAAGGCGCCCTCGGCGTCCTTGGGCGAGCCGGCCACGCCCTGCTGCTGCTCGGACCCGGCGCCCGGATCGGCCGACAGCAGCGCCCGCGGATCGATCCCGAACACGAAATAGGCGATCAGGACGATGACCACCCCGCCCAGGCCGATGCCTCCGCCGATGCGCGCCGGACCCAGCCCGCGCCGATCCTCGACGTCCCCGTCCCGTTCCCCGCCCTGCCAGCGCATTGCGTCCTCCCGTTCTGTCCGGCAAGTCGTACGCCCAAAAGCGGCGTACGGCCAACGTCGGCGCCCGCGGCCCCGGAACTTGAGGCGGGCTACGCAGTGGGCGGAGTAAAACTCTATTGACCGGGTGGGGTATCGGGATGGCTTAATATCTATTCAGTTAATAGGAATTTCGGCGACACCCAGGTCCGCGCCATGGAGGTTTCAAATGGCCTATGCAAGTTCAACGCGCCTGCGCCGGCTGCTTTGCGCAGGGGCATCGATCCTGGCCATGAGCGGATGGGCGGACGCCGCCCTCGCCCAATCCACGGGCGACAACGATGAGCGCATCCGCAAGCTGGAGGCCGAAATCGAAAGCCTGCGGGCCGAGGTCGCCGATCTGAAGAAGGCCACGAGCCATCCGGCCCAGGCGCCCCGGCCCAGCCAGGAGACGGCGAGCGTCAGCGTCGCGGGCGGCAGGCCGGCGATCGCCAGCGGCGACGGGCGCTTCTCCTTCCAGCCCAGGCTGACCGTCCAGGCGGACGCGGGGGTTTACAGCCAGGCCTCCGCGGGGCCCCTGGCGACGGATTTCCGCCGGGGTTCGGTGGGCGACGCGTCCCAGACCTCCCATGCCCGGGACCTCGGCGACGGCGTCAACTTCCGCCGCGCCCGCATCGGCTTCGGCGGCAAGGCCTTCGGCGACTTCGACTACAGCGCCGTGGTCGACTTCGGCGGGGCGGGCAACGCCGGCGGCGCCACGATCAACGAGGCCTACGTCCAGTACTCGGGCTTCAAGCCGCTGCGAATCCGGGCGGGCGCCTTCGCGCCGTCGACGGGCCTGGAGGACGCTACCTCCAACACCCAATCGCTGTTCCAGGAGCGCGCCTCGATCGCCGAGATCGTGCGGGCGACCGCCGGCGGCGACGGGCGCGAGGCGGTGGCCGCCTATGCCAACGGGGAACGCTGGTTCGGTTCGCTGGCCTGGACAGGCAATGTGATCGGGGCCTCCAACAACGGCGCCCAGAGCGCGATCGTGGCCCGCGCCGCCTTCGCCCCCTTCAAGGGCGACGACTGGGTTGCCCATCTGGGCGCCAACACGACCTATGTGCTCACCCCCGGGGACAACGGGCCGGACGTCACCTCCGGCCGCTATGCGCTTCGCCTGCGCGACCGGCCGGAGCTGCGCATCGACGCCACCCAGCTGATCGACACGGGCAATATAGACGCCAGCCACTACACCAGCGCCGGGCTCGAGCTTGGCGCCCGGTGGAAGAGCTTCTATCTGGCCGGGGAGTATGAGGTTCTGAGCATCCAGCGCCGGGGCTCGCCCCTCTCCGATCCGCATTTCTCGGGCTGGTATGTGCAGGGCAGCTGGTTCCCGACCGGCGAGAACCGCCGCTGGAACCCGGCGACCGGCGGCTTCGACGGCCCGGCCATCGCCCACCCGTTCGACCTGGCCAGGGGCGACTGGGGCGCGCTGGAACTGGCGGCGCGCTACTCGGTCGCCGACCTGAACTACCACGCCGGCGCGGCGGGCACGGCGCCGACTGCCGAAGCTGTGCGCGGCGGCGACCAAAGGGTCTGGAGCGTGGGCGCCAACTGGTACCTGAACAGCCTGATCAAGCTGTCGGCCCAGTATCAGTCGACCGAAGTCGACCGGCTCTCGCCGGGCGCGGCCGCCTTCGGGGCGGGCGCGCTCACCCCGCCGGCCGGCGCCCAGATTGGCCAGACCCTGCATACCTTCGCGGTCAGGACCCAGGTCGCCTTCTAGACCTTGGGCGTTTTCGGGGGTGGGGCGATCCAGCTGTCGATCTCGCGCAGCTGCCGCTCGACGGTGCTCGCGCGATCCTGCGCCGGCTGGTCGAAGGGCCGGGGATCGGCCAGCGGGCGGGGCGGCGGGGAGGGCGCGACCAGGTTGGTGCGCCGCTGGTCCTCCAGCCGGCGCAGCCGCTCGTCGGTGTCCGCCTGGG
>CAYSNW010000053.1:0-28333 GCA_964432415.1 uncultured Caulobacteraceae bacterium | reverse complement strand
CCCCCTCGAGGGGGGAAGGAACGCGTCTCTCTGACCGTCTGTCTCAACGGCCGTCAGCATGGCTGACGCCTACCAGACCTTCATGAACGAGCGCCCCTCAGGCAAGGAGGTCTGGGGCTGGGTGATGCGTGGGGAAGTGGCCCTCGCCCTCGGTGTCGTGTTGATCGTCGTGCTGCTGATCGTGCCCATGCCGAAGGTCGTGCTCGACCTTCTGCTGGCGGTCTCGATCACGATGAGCGTGCTGATCCTGATGACCGCGCTTCTGATCAAGAAGCCGCTGGAATTCACCGCCTTTCCGACCGTGCTGCTGGTCGCGACCCTGTACCGGCTGGGCCTGAACCTGGCCTCGACCCGACTGATCCTGTCCCACGGCCACGAGGGCGCCGAGAGCGCGGGCCACATCATCAAGGCCTTCGGCCAGCTGATGATGCAGGGCAATTTCATCATCGGGGTGATCGTCTTCGCCATCCTGGTGATCGTGAACTTCGTGGTGGTGACCAAGGGCTCGACCCGCATCGCCGAGGTGGCCGCCCGCTTCGCCCTGGACTCCATGCCCGGCAAGCAGATGGCCATCGACGCCGACCTGTCCTCGGGCCTGATCGACGAGACCGAGGCCAAGCGACGGCGCAAGGAGGTCGAACAGGAGTCGACCTTCTTCGGGGCCATGGACGGCGCGTCGAAGTTCGTGCGCGGCGACGCCATGGCCGGGCTGATCATCACCTTCATCAACGCCATCGGCGGCATCCTGATCGGGGTGCTGCAGCACGGCATGGACGCGGGCGCCGCGGCCAACTCCTACATGCTGCTGACCATCGGCGACGGCCTGGTCACCCAGATTCCCGCCCTGATCGTCTCGATCGCCGCGGGCTTCCTGGTGTCGAAGTCCGGCGTCGAGGGCTCCGCCGACAAGGCGCTGGTGGCCCAGCTGGCCACCAATCCGGTCAGCCTGGGAATGGTCTCGGCCGCCTCGGGCGTAATCGGCCTGATCCCGGGCATGCCGATCCTGCCCTTCGCGGCGATCGCGCTCGGCGCCGGCGTCCTGGCCTGGCGTATGGGTCACAAAAAGCCCGAGCCCGTCGCCGTGGTGGAGACCAAGCCCGCGACCGACGAGGAGGAGCCGATCTCCAATGCGCTCGCCATCGACGACATCAAGGTCGAGCTGGGTTACGGCTTGCTCGGCCTGATCAACGACCTGGAAGGCCGCCGCCTCACCGACCAGATTCGGGCGCTCAGACGCACCCTCGCGGGTGAGTACGGCTTCGTCATGCCGTCGGTCCGCATCCTCGACAACATGCGCCTGGCCAACCAGGGCTACGCCATCCGCATCAAGGAGATGGAGTCCGGCGCCGGCGAGGTTCGCCTGGGCTGCCTGATGGCCATGGACCCGCACGGTCGCCAGGTCGACCTGCCCGGTGAGCACGTCAAGGAGCCCGCCTTCGGCCTGCCCGCCACCTGGATCGATGAGGGCCTGCGCGAGGAGGCGACCTTCCGCGGCTACACCATCGTCGATCCGGCCACGGTGCTCACCACCCACCTGACCGAGATCCTCAAGGACGCCATGAGCGACCTCTTGAGCTACGGCGAGGTGCAGAAGCTGCTCAAGGAGCTGGGGCCCGAACAGAAGAAGCTGGTGGAGGACCTGGTGCCCTCGGTGGTCACCGTCACCACCATCCAGAGGGTGCTGCAGTCGCTGCTGCGCGAACGCGTTTCGATCCGCGACCTGCCCCAGATCCTGGAGGGCATCGCCGAGGCCGCGCCCCACACCTCCAGCGTCACCCAGCTGGTCGAGCACGTGCGTACGCGGCTGTCCAAGCAGCTCTGCTTCCAGAACAAGGCCGACGACGGCACGCTTCCGATCGTCACCCTCACGCCGGATTGGGAGCAGGCCTTCCACGAAAGCCTTGTCGGCCCCGGCGAAGAGAAGCAGCTGGCGCTGGCGCCGTCCAAGCTGCAGGAGTTCATCCGCCTGGTGCGCGATGCCTTCGAACGCGCGGCGCTGAACGGCGACGCCGCGATCCTGCTCACCAGCCCGCCGATCCGACCTTACGTCCGTTCCCTGATCGAGCGCTTCCGCGGCCAGACCGTGGTGATGAGCCAGAACGAGATCCATCCTCGCGCCCGGCTGAAGACCGTCGGCCAGATCTAGCAGCGTCGCCTGCATGGCGAGCCCTGCTCAGGGGCAGGCTGAATCGATCTAACTTGATTGAGCATTCAACCAATGTTAGTTGAACAATCAATCAAGGAGCGCCCCGGCCATGGAATCGACCCGCGACAAGCTCGTCTTCACCGCCATGCGGCTGTTCGGGGACAAGGGTTTCGGCTCGACGTCGGTGTCGGACATCCTGCACGAGGCGGGCGCCAATTCCGGGAGCCTGTACCACTACTTCGCCACCAAGCAGGACCTGCTGGTCGCGGTGCTGGAGGCCTATCGCGAGGGCATCTATCCGATGTTGCTGGCGCCGGCCTGGGAGGGGATCGAGGACCCGATCGAGCGGGTGTTCGCCCTGCTGGCCCGCTACCGCCAGGCGCTGGAGATGACCCGCTGCCTGTACGGCTGCCCGATCGGCTCGATCGCGCTGGAACTGCACGAGCCGGACCCCCCGGTGCTGAACCTGCTGGCCGACAATTTCGACGGCTGGGTCGAGCATGTGCGGGGCTGTTTCGACGCCGCGCGAGACCGGCTTCCGGCCGGGATCGACACCGGCAAGCTCGCCGTCCTGACCCTGTCGGTCATGGAGGGGGGCGTCATGCAATCGCGAACCCAGCGCAACCTCGACGCCTTCGATGCGGGCGTGGAGATGCTGCGCGACTACGTCACCCGGCTGGAGCAGGCCGCCTCCGCCGAACCAAAGGAAAGACGGCCGATGGAGGGGATTCAATGAGACTGCTGTTATCGGGCGCCCTGGCGCTCGCCCTTTGCGCCGCCGGCGCCCAGGCTTCGCCGGTCGCTGGCATGCCCCATGTGGACGACACCTCGCTCACCCAGGCCGACGGTCAGAGGCTGCTGCGCGAGTCCATCGTCATCGAGGCGCCGCGCGAGGCGGTCTGGGCCGCCTTCGCCACCTCCGAGGGCCTGAAAAGCTGGGAGGCGCCGGTCGCCGCCATCGACCTGAAGGTCGGCGGCCATCTGGAAGCCAGCTACGATCCGAAGGCGAAGATCGGCGATCCGGGCAACATCCGCCACGAGATCCTGGCCTATGTGCCGAACGAGCTGCTGGTCTTCCGCAACGTCCAGGTTCCGAAGGGCTTCAAGCACGGCGACCTGTTCGGGACGGTGGCCACGATCATCCAGTTCGAGGACGCGGGGCCGGGGAGGACTCGACTGACGGTCTCGGGTTCCGGTTATCGCTCCGGCGCGGACTGGGACGAGCTCTACGGCTTCTTCCACCAGGGCAACGCCTACCTGCTGGAGATGCTGAAGAAGCACTTCGAGGGCTCGGGCGGGCCGCAGGGGCCGGCGCACCTGCCGGCCGAGAAGAAGAACTAGGGGGAGACCATGAACCTCAGAGAACTCGTCGCCGCCACGGCGATCGGAACCGTGGCCCAGATCGCCATGGTCCTCATCGGCCACTACGTGCCGTCCTTCCGCGGTGTCTACATGTGGGGAGGCCTGGGCCTGTCCCTGGTCGCGGGCTTCCTCTACGCCCGCGCGGCTGGCGACGGCTGGCTGATGGCCCTGCTGGGCGGCCTGGCCGCCGGCGCCATCTGCGCGGCGCTGGGCATCCTGGTCTCCTGGCTGCTCGGTGACGTCCCGGCCAAGCTCATCCTTCTGGGCACGACCGGTTCGGCCGTGTTCGGCGTCCTCGGCGCCGTCGCCGGCAAGCTGATCGCGCGCGGCTGAAACACCCTTGGGGCGGGTGGCGATTGCGCCCGCCCGGCGGGGCTGATAGCTGAATTCGTTCCCTCACGGAGCGAGTCATGGCGCGTCAGCCCGCCCGAGATGCCAGCGGCAATCCGACCCCTTCGCGGCCCTCGACCCGGGAGTCGATCCGCGCCTTCGGATCCACCTCGCCCCAGGACCTGTTCTGGGACCTCCTGACCTTCGACCGGCTGATGACCGGCCCGGTGATCCACATCATCTACTGGGCGGGCCTGTGCATCTTCCTGCTCGCGTCCTGCTCGGTCCTGGGCGCCGCCGTCGGCGTGGCCTGGCGGGAGGAGGGGCCGATGCGGTGGATGCTGATCATCCCGCTGGTGGTGATCGGGTTCCTGATGATCTGCGCCGGCGCCCTGATCTGGCGCTCGGTCTGCGAGTTTTATGTGGCGGTGTTCCGCATCGCCGACGACCTCAGGGCCATGCGCGGCAAGCTGGAGGCCCAGATGCTGGTGACCACCGCGCCGTCGCGTACGCGAAAGGCCCCCCCGGCGGCGCCCGAAGGACCGGACGGCGGGCTCTAGGCCCGCTCTCCAGCGTCACCATGGCGCGGGACCCCCGATTGCCGTAGGATGCGGCCCAGTTCACCCCACGGGGGGCGACCGGGAGGTCCAAGGGTGAAACGGCTTCTGATCCTTGCCGCGCTCGCGCTTCTGGCGGCCTGCGACGGCCAGACTCCGGCCAAGGCGCCGGCGTCCGGCGCCGACACTGTTCCATCCGCAGTTGCGCCTTCCGGCTCCGCTCCGGCCGCGAACACCACCCCGGCCGCCCAGGAGAGCGTCGGCGTCAACACCGCCGTCCAGCCCGCGGTCCAGACCCACAGCCAGGGCGAGAGCGCCTGGCGCGCCGCCGAGGTGCAGGGGACCGTCCGCTACCTCGACGAGATCACCACCGCCGAGGCGGCCCAGCTCAAGATCGGTTTTCGCGACAACTCGACCTTCAGCGTCGGGGCCAACACCCATCTGACCATCGACCGCTTCGTCTACGACCCCAAGCCCGGGGTGACCGGCGTCGGGGTCAGCGTGGTCAAGGGCGTTTTCCGCTTCGCCTCCAACGGCGGCGACCAGTCCCAGGCGCCCGAACAGGAGTCCTTCCGCACGCCCTCTGCCGCCATCGGAGTTCGCGGCACCATGTTCGAGGCCGCGGTCGGAACGGTGGCGGTGGAGCTTTTCGGCGACTGGGCCGGGGGCCTGCGCCTGGCCGACGATCCGCAGACCGCGACCGTGATCGTGCTGCGCGAAGGCGTCATCGAAGTGCGCACCGAGGAGCGGACCGTCACCCTGCGCATTCCCGGCCAGGCGGTCGCCGTGGTGGGCAAGCGGGTCTCCGATCCCTTCCGCCTCAATCCGCGCGCCGGCAAGCGCCTGACCGACCGCCTGCCGCCGTTCGATGGCGACAGGCCGCCTCCGCCCATTCCTCCGGCCTATATCCTACCCACGCCCATCCCGGTCCCCGTGAACCCTGCGTCGCCCCCCAGCCTCCAGGGCCCGCGTGGCGCCGGGGGCCGCCCGAGCGCCGTGCTGCCGGGAACCACCGTACCCGTCCAACCCCGGCCACAGCCGAGCGGGCCGCCATTGACCGGCCCGGTGCGGTCGGGACCCACCGTGACGACGCCCCAGCCCCAACTGCCGGGCCGGACTCTGCCAGGTGTGACGAGCCAGACGGTTCCTCAGACCCCGCCGACGCGGCCCCAGGGCGGCCCAACCCGACCGGCGACGACCACGACGGCGCAACCGACAGCGACCGTGCCGACGACTGCGCCGCCCAAGTCCCAGTCACCGGCGACAGCGGGTCCGGCGACGACCACCACGACTCAGCCGGCGCCCACGACCACCGCGCCGCCCAAGCCCAAGCGGCCGAGCCTGAAGGGATTGCTGCCCTCGATCACGATCACGCCCAACGGTCCGACGGTGGGCACGCCGTCAACGGGCGGCCGCAAGCCGACCACCAAGCAACCGACGACCAAACAACAGCCGCCGCCGCCGCCGACCACGGCGCCCCCAAAACCCTAGGAGAGCGCTCCGGCGAAGGCCCGGGCCGCGGCCTTGGGCCGCCCGTTGTCGTCGAACAGCAGGGGGCGGTCGCGGATCAGGCCCCTGTCCTCCGGCGGCCGTCTTAGCCAGGAATCCCGGTCCCGTGCGCCCCAGAGGGTGATGCCGTAGCGCTGCCGCTGCGGCAGGCGCATGACCGCCTCGACCGTCTCCGCCGCCAGGGCGGCTTGCCGCTGCTCCAGACCCTCGGCCCTCAGCGCCGCCAGCTGACCGACCTTCACGCTGACGTCGAACTCCGAGACATGCACCGGCAGGCCCAGGCTCGCCAGGTCGGCGACCGCCGCCTTGATGGCGCCGGGCTCCAGGGCCGCGTTGACATGGGTCTGGGTCCCCACGCCGGTGAGCGGCGCCCCGGCCTTCAACAGCCCTTCGGCGAGGCGCAGGAAGGCCGCGCGCTTGGCGGGGCGGGTCTCCAGGTCATAGTCGTTCAGGAACAGCGGCGCGGCGGGGTCCGCCTCGCGGGCGTGCAGGAAGGCCAGACGGATGTAGCCGTCGCCGAGGTTGCGCCGCCAGCGGCAGTCCCTGAGCGCGCCGTCGTCGCTCAGGGGTTCGTTGACCGCGTCCCAGCCCGTGACCTTGCCGCGATAGCGTCCCGCCACCGTCGTCACATAGGCGCGGTAGGCTTCGGCATAGGCCTGTTTCTGGCCGTCCAGCCGTTCGAACTCCCTAGAGGTCTCGGCGTACCAGACCAGGGTGTGGCCGTGGACCTTCAGGCCCATCGCTTCCGCGCGCGAGACCAGGCTGTCCGGGCGTTGGAAGTCGTAGCCGCCGGGCCCGGCTAGGGCTTCGGTCTTCATTTCCCACTCGGGGGTGACGCGGCCGAACTGGCGGCGCACCAGCTCGCTCCAGCCCAGGTCGTCGAACTGGCCGGTCATGGCCGCGACGCCGATGGGGAAGCGGGCCAGGGATTTCAGCGGCCCCGGCTCGGGACCGGCGGCCGCCTGGCGTCCGCAGGCGGCCAGCGCCAGGGCCGAGGCAAGGGCGCCGCGGCGGGAGAGCCTCACCTGACCGCGCGGCGCAACGCCACCTCGTCCATGGCCGCCGCCTCCTGCTTGGCGATGCGCGCCACATCCTGCAGGCGCGACAGCTCGGCCACGTGCTCGAACTTCTTCTGCTCCTCGAACGCGCGGGCAAGGGCGTCGCGGGCGCCCAGCTCCTCGGCGGAGACGAAATCGAGATCGCTCACCGCATTGGCGCGGCGCAGCTTCCAGCCCTCGACATAGGCGGCCATCTGCATGGCCGCGTGTGCGTCCATCGTCGCGCGCTCGCGCTCGACCTCATGTTCGGCGTCCAGGACGGCCACGCGCATCTCTGCGGAAGCGCGCCGAGTGGTGATTTCCGACAGCCGCTTCTGCAGGGTCTCGACCTCGTAGCCGGACAGGCGGATCAGGGATTGGGCCCATTTGCTCATGTCAGCTCCATGGCGACAGCGTCTTCGTTGAGGATGGCGGCGAGGTCGGCGAAGGACTGATCCAGCCGCGTGACCTCGTCCTTGTTTTGGCGGAGGAACGCTTCCAGCGGACCGTTCAGCCGGATGGCGCGGTCGATGACCGGATCGGCGCCGGTGCGATAGGCCCCAATGCGGATCAGCTCTTCCATATTGGCGTAGGCCGACAGCGCCTCGCGGCCGCGGCGCACGATCTCGCGCTCGGCGGGCTGCTGGCACTCGGGCATGGTTCGGCTGATCGACTTCAGCACGTCGATGGCCGGGAAGCGGCCGCGCTCGGCGATGGTGCGGCTCATGACGATGTGACCGTCGAGAATGCCGCGCACGGCGTCGGCGATCGGCTCGTTGTGGTCGTCCCCATCCACCAGCACGGTGAACAGGCCGGTGATCGGCCCCGCCTGGGTGCCGTCCGGGCGGATTGGGCCAGGGCCGGCGCGCTCAAGCAGCTTGGGCAGTTCGGTGAAGACGGTAGGGGTATAGCCCTTGGTGGTCGGCGGCTCGCCCGCGGCCAGGCCGATCTCGCGCTGGGCCATGGCGAAGCGGGTGACCGAGTCCATCAGGCACAGGACCTCCAGGTCCTGGTCGCGCAGGTATTCGGCGATGGCCATCGTCAGATAGGCCGCCTGGCGCCGCTTCAGCGCCGGCTCGTCGGAGGTGGCGACCACCACGATGGCGCGTTTCAGGCCTGCCTCGCCGAGCGTCTCCTCGATGAACTCCCGGACCTCCCGGCCCCGCTCCCCGATCAGCCCGACTACGACGGCGTCGCAACTGGCCTCACGCGCCAGCATGGACAGCAGCACCGACTTGCCCACGCCCGATCCGGCGAAGACACCCAGGCGCTGGCCCCGGCAGGTGGAGGTGAAGACGTCCATGGCGCGCACGCCCAGGTCCAGGCGCTCGCCGACCCGACCGCGGGCGTGGGCCGAGGGGGGCGGGGCGCGAAGGGCGTAGGGCGCCGGCCCCATGGGCAGCGGGCCCTTGCCGTCGACCGGCCTGCCGAAGGCGTCGATCACCCGGCCGAGCCAGCCGGTGGTGGGTCTGACGCTCGCGGCGTCGGACATGATGCGGATTTCGGCGCCGGGCGCCACGCCCTCCACCGGTCCGAAGGGCATCAGCAGGGCGCGGGCGTCGCGGAAGCCGACCACCTCGGCGGGCAGCGCGCTTTCGCCGCGGCGCTCGATCTCGGCCCGGGCCCCGACCGACAGGCGGGTCAGGCCGCCGCGCGCTTCGATCAGCAGGCCGTTCACCGCCGCCACCCGACCTGAAAGGGTCAAGGGATCGACGCGCTCGACGGCGGAGATCAGGTTGCGCAACGCAGGAGGCCTTCGACAAAGCGACAGGCTTAATGAATCGGTCAGCGGCGTTAATCCGGGGTGAAGGAACCGAACCTTGACGCCGCTCTTCGACTGCGGCGAATGGAGCGCGGGGAGGCGGGTCCATGAACGATCTCGACGCTCTATTTGTTGGCCGCGAACCGCAGGTGCGCGCGACCTTTGACCGGTTGGTCACCGCCTTGGCCGCCTTGGGCCCCTTCGAGGTTCAGGCCAAGAAAACTTCGATCCACCTGGCGCGGCGCTCCGCCTTCGCGGGCGTGCACCCGAGGAAAGGCTCAATCCTGCTCAACATCCGCACCGCGGCGCCGCTCGACAGCGCCCGCGTCCGCAAGGTCGAGCAGGTCTCGGCCAACCGGTTCCACAACGAGATGCTGCTGGAAGGACCGGGAGAGGTGGACGCGGAGCTGCTTGACTGGTTGGGTGAGGCCTACGCTCTGTCGGCCTGATCCTATTCTTTGGGGGAATTCATGAAACTCAAGACGCTGGCGCTCGGCGTGGCCCTGTCCGCCCTCGCAACCGCCGCTTCCGCCCGCGATCTGGTCATCCACGCCGGAACCCTGATCGACGGCGTCTCGGCCGCGCCCCAGCACCGGGTCTCCATCCTGGTCCACCACGACCGCATCACCGGGGTGCAGCCGGGTTTCGTGACGCCCGCGGGGGCCGAGGTCATCGACCTGTCGACCTCAACGGTCCTGCCGGGCCTGATCGACGTTCACATCCACATCTCCGCCAAGCTGCCCAGCCAGACCAACGCGCTGGAGGACGTCTTCACCCACACCGCCATCGACCAGGCGCTGAACGGCGCCCGTTACGGCCGCGCCATGCTGCTGCAGGGCTTCACCAGCGGCCGTGACGTGGGCGGCGGCGATGAGACCGTAGCCCTCCGCAACGCCTTCGACGCCGGGACCGTGCCGGGCCCGCGCCTGTGGGTGTCGCTGGAGCCGCTGGGGCCGACGGGCGGCCACGGCGATCCGATGAACGGGCTGGACCCCGACTTCTCACATCCGGGCTTCGCCAACGGCATCGTCGACACCCCCGATCAGGGCCGCATCCGGGTGCGTGAGCACAAGCGCCGCGGCGCCGACCTGATCAAGATGATGCCGTCCGGCGGCATCGCCTCGACCGGCGACGACCCGCACCGGATGCTGATGACCGACGAGGAGATGAAGGCGGTGGTCGACACCGCCCACGGTCTTGGGCTGAAGGTCGCGGCCCACATCTATCCGCCGGACGCGATCAAGCACGCGGTGCGGGCCGGGGTGGACAGCGTCGAGCACGGCTCCTTCGCCGATCCGGAGGCCTACGCCCTGATGAAGAGCCACGGGACCTACCTGGTCCCGACGCTCACCGTCTACGATATCTTCCTGAAGGCGGCGCGCGAGCACCCCGAACTGCTGCCCCCGGGCACCGCGGCCAAGGAGATCGCCAACGACGTCTTCCCGATCCAGAACTTCCCGAACGCCCTGAAGGCCGGGGTCAAGGTGGCCTACGGCACCGACATCGGCGAAGGCGACCACGCGCGCGAGTTCGTGCTGATGCGCCAGGCCGGCATGGCGCCGATGGACGAGATCTTCGCGGCCACCCGCAACGCCGCCGACCTGATCGGGGCGTCGGACCGCATCGGCTCGATCCAGGCGGGGCGCTACGCCGACATTATCGCGGTGGCCGGCGATCCGCTCGCCGACGTCAGCGAGTTCGAGCGCGTGCGCTTCGTGATGAAGGGCGGCCAGGTGTTCAAGGCAGACGGGCGCGCTGTCGAACCCCAACCCTGAGACGTCAGTGCGTCAGCTGGTGACGCAGGTCCTTGGCCCGCTTCATCATGGTCTCCGCCGCGTCGCGGGTGCGGTCGGCCAGATGCAGGTCCGCGATCTTCGACGGCGTCTTGCGCAGGCTCCTGATGGCGTCGCGAGTGACCTTCGACTTGGCGATGCGCTTGGGGGCGCTCTGCAGATAGGCCAGGGCGGCCGGAGCGCCGGCGGTGATGGCAAGGCTGGCGGCCGCCGCGCCCAGGCGCTTGGCCTGGTTTGGCGCAAAGCGGCGCAGCAGCAGGGCGCCGACCACGAGGCCCGCACCGAGCACCAGGCCGCCGATCAGACGGGGGTGGGCCTTGATGGAGCGGCGCACGGGCGCGGTCTTTTCTAGGACCAGCTCACGAGCGCTGGTGGCCTCGCGCACGACCGTTTTCGCCGTGCGCGCTGCGGCGCGAGGCGCGGCGCGCTTGGCCGGAGCGCGGGTGCGGCGGGGCTTGGCGGCGGGGGTCTTGGCGACCATGGGGAGCTCCTTGCGAGGGTGAGCGTCCGGCGCGGGAAGCGACGGCCCTCTCGGAGACCTAATGCGGCGAAGGCCCGGTGGTTCCTGGGGTGTCAGCCCCCGACGGCCAGGAATCCGGGGTTTGCGAAGCCCTGGTCGGCCTTGCCGTAGGCCAGCGGCTGGCCGCTGTCGGTGAACACGCGGCCGCCCGCGCAACGCAGGACCGCGTCGGCAGCGGCTGTGTCCCATTCCATGGTCCGGCCCGGGCGCGGGTAGATGTCGGCGCGGCCCTCGGCGATCAGGCAAAACTTCACCGAGGAATCCATGCCCTGCCAGACCGGGCAGCCGTAGCGCGCCGCCAGGCGCGAGGCTTCCTCGTCGGTCAGGGTGTGGCTGACCAGGGCCACACCCGCGTCGGGCTTGGCCCGGACCCGGATCTGGGTGAGGTCATTGCCGCGGACCTTGCGGCGGAAGGCGCCTTCGCCGGTCGTGAACCAGACCTGGCCGGTGGCGGGGGCGGCGACGGCGCCGGCGACCGGCTGACCGTTCTCGATCAGGCCGATGTTGACGGTGAAGCTCTCGGCGCCGCGCACGAAGCCCTTGGTGCCGTCCAGCGGATCGATCAGGAAGAAGCGCGCGGGCGCGGCCTTGGGCACGCCGCCATTTTCGGCCGCCTCTTCGGAGATGGTCGGAATCTTGGGGAACAGCCTGGCCAGGCGCGCCAGGATCAGGTCCTCGGCGCGGCGGTCGGCTTCGGTGACGGGGCTGGAATCGGCCTTGCGCTCGACGGCGAGGTCGGAGCGCCAATAGGGCAGGATCAGTTCGGCGGCGTCTTCGGCGACTTCGGCGAGCATTCGTCCGAGGTCGGTCGATTCTACAAGGGCGGCGGATTGCATTGACCCCTACCTAGGGCGCCGAACCGGTTTGAAGAAGCGGCAAATCACTTCAGTTTGGCGCCGTGTGAGAGGCGCCACATGATCGATCCTGACCGCGTAACCTTGGATTCCGAAATTTCCGCCTCCGGGGCGGCCCCGGAGGCGGTCTTCGAGCCGTTCGGGGCGACCGATCTGGCGTCCTTCGTCGCGGCCAAGCTGTGTCACGACTTCATCAGTCCCTCCGGCGCCATCGTCTCGGGCCTGGACCTGCTCAAGGACCCCTCCGCCCAGGACATGCGCGAGGAGGCGATGGGCCTGATCGAGGCTAGCGCCCACAAGATGGTTTCGCTGGTGCACTTCGCGCGCATCGCCTTCGGGGCGGCGACGTCGGCCGAGCGCTTCGACGCCGCAGAGCTCAAGGGCGTGATCGACGGCATGTTCGCCCATATCCGGGCCGAACTGGACTGGGCCGTGGACATCCAGACCTTCGAGAAGCCGGCGGCGCGCGCCCTGCTCAACCTTGCCTACCTCGGAGGCGGCGCGCTTCCGACCGGCGGCCGGGCTTCCATCGCGGCGCGCCAGGACCCGGACGCGGTGCTGCTGGCGGTCGAGGCGCGCGGACCCCGCGCCCGGCTCAAGCCGGAGACCGCCACGGGTCTGAGGGGCGAGCGGCTGACCGAAGGCCTCGCCGGTCAATGGATCCAGGCCTTCTGGCTGTCGCAGGTGGTGGCCGACGCCGGCGGGAGCCTGGAACTGGAGACCGATCAGGACCTGGTCAAGATCCGCATCCGGCTTCCCGCCTGACCCTGAGGGGCCGCGTCCGGCCGCGACGAAGCGTCCGAATGGGGCGCGTCTGCACCACTCCTTAACCGCAACCGCAAAATATGCCCGCGCGGGCCCCCGCTTTCGGGGGCCGCTTTCGGCGTGTTCGGAGTGTCGGCTTTCCATGAAGAGTTGTCTGGTCGTCGATGACAGCCGCATCATCCGCAAGGTGGCGCGCCGGATCCTCGAGGATATGGAGTTCGAAGTCTCGGAGGCCGCCGACGGCGCGGAAGCGCTGGCCTATTGCCGCTCCGAAATGCCCGACGCCGTTCTGCTGGACTGGAACATGCCGGTGATGGACGGCATCACCTTCCTGCGCCAGCTGCGGGCCGAGCCCGGCGGCGACGCGCCCACTGTCCTGTTCTGCACGGTCGAGAACGACCCTGCCCGCATCCGCGAGGCGCTGGGCGCCGGGGCGGACGAGTATGTCATGAAGCCCTTCGACGGCGACATCCTGGAATCCAAGTTCTCCGAGGCGGGGCTGGTCTGAGATGGCGATCGGCCGCGAGCAGCTCGAGCGTCTGGCGGCCCTAGTCAAGGCCGCCTGTGGCGTGGTCGTGCCGGTCGAAAAATCCGCCGTGATCGAGAGCCGCTTGGGCGCGGTCGCCCGCCGCGAAGGCTACCCGTCCGTCGAGGCCCTGGTCGCCTCGCTGGACAAGCCCCGTGACCAGGCCCTGATGCGCGCCCTGGTCGACGCCCTGGCGGTCACCGAGACGCAGTTCTTCCGCGACAAGCTGCCCTTCGAACAGTTCGCCCGCGAGGTGCTCCCGGCCCTGGCTTCAGCCCGGCCCGGCGGCGCGGTGCGGGTGCTGAGCGCCGGCTGCTCCACGGGCCAGGAGGCCTATTCCTTGGCTCTGCTGGCCGAGCAGGCGCCTCAGGGCAGTGTCGAGATCCTCGGCATCGATGTCTCCGACCGCTGCCTGGAGAAGGCTCAGAGCGGCCTCTATACCCAGTTCGAGGTCCAGCGGGGCCTGGCCGCCCAGCGTCTGGTCGACCACTTCGAAAAGATCGACGAGAACTGGCGCGCCTCGCCTCGTCTGCGCCAGGCCGTGCGCTGGGGCCGATTCAACCTGATGCACGATCCCAAGCCGCTCGGCCGTTTCGATGTCATCTTCTGCCGCAACGTGCTCAGCCAGTTCGACGAGCCGACCCGCGCCGCCACCCTGGAGCGCCTGGGCCAGGCCCTGGCCGACGACGGCCTGCTGTTCCTGGGCCTGAACGAAACCACCCACGGCCTGACCGAGATCTACCGCCCGGTCCCCGGCCGCCGTGGACTTTACTGCAAGAACCCGACCCATCTTCGACGGGTGGCGTGAGGCTCCGCGCCCTGATCCTGCTGGCGCTGCTGGGCGCCTGTACGCCCCGCCACGATCATGCCGCCGCCGAACGCGCCTACGCCCGTGGGATGGCCTCCGAAAAACAGCGCGACTGGCCGGCCGCCGGCAAGGCCTTCGATGACGCCATCGCCGCCGATCCCGACTGGTCCGACGCCCACTACGAACGCGGTTGGGTCTACAACGAACTGGGTCAGGCGGGGCTCGGAATGCGTGAAATGAGCGAGGCGATCCGCCTCAACCCGACCTGGTTCAAGCCCTATCTCGAACGCGCCTACGCCTATGACGAGGCAGGCGACTACGCGAAGGGCGTGGCCGACCTGGACAAGGCCCTCCAACTCAATCCCGGCTACGCCAACGCCTACTCGGAGCGCTGTTTCGCGAAACGGTCGACCGGCGATTTCGTGGCTGCGCTTCGCGATTGCGACGCCGCGATCCGTATCGAGCCGGGCAATTCCCACGGCCTGATCAATCGGGGCGAAATCGAAATGCATCAGAAGCGTTGGGATGCTGCGATCGTGGATTTCGAGGCGGCGAGCCCGTCCCGACCGGACGACGCCCGGCTGCGCCAGGAATTGGCCACTGCTCGCGCCAATCGCGGCAAACCCCCGGGCTAGAGGGCGACCACCGTCCCGTCTTCCTTGGTGAAGCTCTCGGGCGCGTGCTCCAGCACCTCGACCACCTTCTCCGACGGCCGGGCCAGCACCACGCCCCAGGGTGTGCGCACGATGGGGCGTTCGACCAGGATCGGATGCTCGACCATGGCCTTCAGGATGGTCTCGTCTGAGACCGAGGGATCGGTCAGGCCGAGTTCGCCCACGAGATCGCCCTTGGAGCGCATCACCTGGCGCGGGGTCATGCCCATGGCCGCGAGCAGGCCCTTGAGCTGCTCCACCGTCCAGCCGGTCTGCAGGTACTCCACCACCTCCGGCGCGTAGCCGGCGGCCTTCACCAGGGCGAGGGTGTTGCGTGAGGTCCCGCAGGCGGGGTTGTGGAAGATGGTGACGGGGAAATCGGTCATGAGGCCCTCCTGGAGACGGCGGATGTGGCCTGGGCCGCGGCCGGCCGCAAGAGCCAGCCGAAGGCGACGGACGCGGCCAGGGCGCCCGCGATCTGGGCCAGGATGAACCCGGGCGCGGAGGCCGGCGCGATGCCGGCGAAGGTGTTGCTGAGAGCGCGGGCCAGGGTCACGGCCGGATTGGCGAAGGAGGTCGAGGCGGTGAACCAGTAGGCAGCCGTAATGTAGAGGCCGACCAGCACGGGGACAGCCTCCGGGCGATGGCGCGCGGAGCCGAGAATGGTCGCGATCAGGCCGAAGGTTGCGACGAACTCCGACAGCATCTGGGCCGGTCCGTCGCGGAGCTTGGTCGAGACCTGCAGCACGGCCTCGCCGAACATGGCGTGAGCGAGCCAGACGCCCAGGACCGCTCCGCAGAGCTGGACCGCGCCATAGGCCAGGGCCTCGCGTGCGCCGATCTCGCGCCGCAGCGCCATCACCAGGGTGACCGCCGGGTTGAAGTGGGCGCCGGAGATGGGACCGAACACCGAGATCAACACGACCAGGGCCGCGCCGGTCGCCAGCGTATTGGCCAGGAGCGCGATCGCCACGTTTCCACCGGCCAGGCGCTCGCCCATGATCCCGGATCCGACCACGCAGGCGAGCAGCAGCGCCGTGCCCAGGGCTTCGCAGGCCAGGCGCCGGCTCAGCACGGGGAGGGCGCTCCGCACTGGACGCGTGTCAGGGCCTCGGCGACAGGGCCGCAGGCCGCAAGATCGCCGCCGCAGCAGTCCTCGACCAGGAAGGTCAGCAGTTCGCCCATGCGGTCGTAGGCGGCGCTGTAGACGATCGAGCGTCCCTCACGCCGCGACCGGGCCAGACCCGCGGCGGCCAGGATGCTCAGGCTGCTTGACAGGGTGTTGGGCAGAGTCCCCGTCCGGCGTGCGATCTCACCGGCGGCGACGCCCTCCGCGCCGGCGGACACGAGCAGGCGGAACACCGCGAGGCGTGTGGGGTGGGCGAGGGCGGACAGAGCCGAGACGGCCGAGGCGGTTTCCATGGTTGCCCAACTCGCACGATTCCATATTTCTGGAAATATAGAATCGTTAGTTCGGTCGATCCGAGGCGCTAACGACGCTTCAGCGTTCCGATCTCGGCGGTGGCGTCGGACAGGTACCAGGGCATGACGTCCTTGGGCCGCGGCGGGATCGGCGTGATGTCCGAGGGCCAGCCGGGGGTCAGGAGCGCGTACTTGAGGCTGACCGGGCCAATGTCGCGGAGCGACAGGATGGGTTGCGGCTGCGGTGCGGGCGTCCGGGCGGCCAGCCAGCTCAGGTGAACCAGGCCATGGGCCAGCGACTTGGGATCGAGCGCGACCCCTGCGACCACGATCCGGTCGGTCTTCGGCGCGGCGATGGTCAGCTGCAGATAGCCTTGTGGGGCGTAGACGCTGATCGAGCCGGCATCGTCTTCCTGGTAGCGCAGGCCTGACGCCGGTACGGCGGTGGCCTTGGCCGTCGCGGCGAACACGGGCGCCCGGGTCAGCGGCGCGAGCGTCTCATGGCCGATCGTGCCGCCGTCCGCCTTCAGAACGCCGTCGGACCAGCGATCGAGGGTCGGAGCCAGGCTGGCGCGCCAGGTCTTGCCGCTGTCGATGTCGCGCACATAGACCACTTCGCTGATGCGCGGCTTGTCGACGCTGGTCGGGTCGCGGAAGGCGATCACGGCGATCAGGATCCAGCCGAGCGCCAGCACGCCTGCGCCCTGACGGAAGGCGCCGCTGTCGACGCCCATCAGGGGCGCCAGGGCCAGCGCGCCCAGAAACACCAGCAGGCCCAGCGCCGCCGGCAGGTCCGTGCCGATGCCGAGCGCGACCCCATGCGCCAGCGACATCGCCCAGCCCAGGCCGATCAGGCCCAGGATCGTGGAGCTGAGCACAGCCGTCGGGCTCTCGAAGCTGCGCGCCATGGCCGCCGCGGCGCCGGCGAGGCCGGCCAGCACCAGAGGCCAGGCGAAAAGGAAGGCGATGGTCGGCGCGGTGACCTGGGCGATCAGAGCGAAGACAAGGCAGAGCACGGCGAAGCCCGCCCAGGCGCCGGGCGCCCGCACGGGCCTCGCAAAGGCGAACAGGGCCAGCAACGCGGCGGCGATCCCCAGGCCCAGGCCCACGATCCACTGCCCCGCCAGCCAGACCAGCAGGCCCGCGACCAGGGCGACGCCGGCGGCGACGAAGCGCACATTGCCGCGCTGCAGGGCGCCGAACACCCGCAGGCTGAGTCCGAGGCCCAGCGCGGCGAGGGCCGCTTCATAGAGCGGGAACTGGGCCAGCAGCGGTCGCTGCTCGGCGAAGCCCGAGGGGACCAGGGTCGCCACCCGCGCCAGGTGCAGGACCGTGGCCGACAGCAGCAGCAGGAACAGGGCGGCCGACGCGCCGCGCGCGAGCTCGAGCCAGTTCAACTCGTCCGCCGCCTTGAAGCGCCATACCGCGAAGCCGACGAGGGCGACGCCCAGCGCCAGCACCAGCCAGCCCATCGCCGGGGGGTAGGCGATCACAAAGGTCCCGAACACATCGGAATAGACCAGGTCCGGCGCCTTGGCCGGCAGCCGGTTACCGAAGGCGAGCGCGCTGGAAGAGGCCAGCACCTGGTCGCCCATGTTCTGCAGGGCCCCCTTCTCCAGCCGCTCGGGGGTGGAGGAGGCGGCATGGTAGTCGAACGAGCGGCCGATGAAGGCGTAGTTCAGCCCCTGAATCCCCTTGTCCTTGGGCAGGGTGAAGTCGGTGCCGTTGGGCATATGCTCGTAGAGGAAGACCGCCAGGGCGTTGGAGCTGGGCTGGATCGCGGTCCTGCGGAAGACGTCGATCATCTCGCCGTTGCCGCGGCCGGTCTCGAACATGAAGGTCCGCCCGCCGCCGCCGCGGGTATCCATGTTGACCACGGCGCCCACGCGCGCCGCGTCCGGGTCCTTCTCGAAGAAGGCCTTGGCGCCCAGCAGGCCCAGTTCCTCCCCGTCGGTGATCAGGAAGATGACGTCGCGGACGGGCTGGCCCCTGTGCTTCATGACCCGCGCGACCTCGAGCGCCGAGGCCACCCCCGCGCTGTCGTCGGCCGCGCCGGGAGAGGCGGGGGCGCTGTCGTAATGGGCCGAGACCACCAGGGCCTTCGCCTTCGGGTCGCGTCCGGGCATGACGGCGATGATGTTCTCGATGTCGGCGCCGCTGATCCAGGTCTCGCCGCGGCGGGTGTCCTGTTTGAAGCTCTGCGCGCGCTGGGTGCGGACCTGCAGGCCCAGACCCTTCAGCCGGCCGATCAGATAGTCACGCACCCTGTCATGGGCGGCCGATCCCACCGGATGCGGCTCCGCGCCAATGACCTTGACGTCGGCGAAGGCGCGTTCGGAGGAGAAGGCGGTCGCGGGGGCTGAAGCGGGCGCCGGCGGCGGGGTCTTGCAGGCGAACCAGGCCAGGGCCAGGCCCAGCACCAGCGTCAAGGCGAGCGCCCCCGAACGGATCATGCGTTCCTCCTCCCAGAGTTGGGGATGAGCTTGGCCGCTGTCGCGGCCCGGCGCAATCGTCCGGCGACGGATCGTCTCAGGCGTCGGCGATCTTCAGCACCAGCTTGCCGAAATTGTCGCCAGAGAACAGCCGGTTCAGGGTCGGCACGAAGGCGTCGACGCCGCCGTCGGCCACGTCCTCCTTGGCCTTCAGCCTGCCCTCCAGGATCCAGCGGCCCATGGCCTGGGCGGCTTCGCCGTAGCGGGCGGCGAAGTCGAACACCACGAAGCCCTCCATCCGCGCCCGGTTGACCAGCAGGGACAGGTAGTTGGACGGGCCCTTCACGCCGGTGGTGCTGTTGTACTGGGAGATGGCCCCGCAGATCGGAATGCGCGCGCCGCGCCTCAGATTGGCCAGGGCCGCGTCCAGGATGTCGCCGCCGACGTTGTCGAAATAGACGTCGATGCCTTCGGGGCAGTGCTGGCGCAGGGCCGCGCGCACGTCCTCGGCCTTGTAGTCGACGCAGGCGTCGAAGCCGAGTTCGCCGGTGGCGTAGGCGCACTTCTCCGCCCCGCCGGCGATGCCGACCACCTTGCAGCCCTTGATCTTGGCGATCTGGCCGACCACAGCGCCCACAGCCCCGGTGGCGCCGGACACCACCACGGTTTCGCCGTCCTTCAGCGCGCCCACGTCAAGCAGGCCGAAGTAGGCGGTCATGCCCGGCATGCCCAGCGTTCCGAGATAGGTGGTCAGGGGCGCGAACTTGGGGTCGATCTTGGTGAAGCCCTTGGCGGAGCCCTTTGCGTACTGCTGGATGCCGGTCATGCCCACCACATGGTCGCCGGGCTGGAAGGCGGGATCGTTGCTCTCGACCACCACGCCGACCCCGCCGGCGCGCATCACCTCACCGATCCCGACGGGCGGGATGTAGGACTTGCCCTCGTTCAGCCAGCCGCGCATGGCCGGATCCAGCGAAACGTAGAGCACCCTGACCAGGATTTCGCCCTCGCCGGGCGAGGTCACAGGGTGGGTTTCGAAGCTGAAGTTCTCGGGCTTGACCACGCCGACGGGGCGGGAGGCCAGCCGGGCCTGACGGTTCTGCAGCGCGCTCATCGGGGGCTCCTTCGAGGATGGATTTCCGGGGGCCGTGGACCGGCCGAACAGACGCCTGAACCACTGCACGCGCGCGCTCCCGTTTTCAATCGAAACCTAAATGAGCATGGGTGGACGGCGCCGTCCACCGCGACGGGCGTCGCTTTACAACCGCGGCCCCTGGGGTGCTAATCGGCACGCGGGCGTTTGGGGGGCGATGTGTTCGGACTGTTGTGGATGCTGTTTCTCGGCGCCGCGCCGGCGAAACACGTCATCGTCAACCCCAGCTGGGACGTGCGCCCCGACGCGGACGTCATGGAGGCGGCCTATCCGGCGGGCGCGCTCGAACGCGGGATCGAGGGGCACGTCACCGTCCAGTGCAAGGTCTCCGTCGACGAGACCCTCACCGACTGCACCGTCGTGGAGGAGACTCCCGCGGGCGAAGGCTTCGGCGAGGCGGTTCTGACCAAGGTGGCGCCGCTGGTGCGCATGCACCCCCAGACGGTGGACGGCAAGCCGGTCGGGGGCGCCGAGGTGCGGGTGCCTTTCTCCTTCAAGCAGGACATGATCGCCTTCGGCGGCGCCGACGCCCTGGAGTACGCCGAGGGCTGCATGGGCGCGATCCAGGCCCATCCGGTGACCGACGAAGCCAGCTATCAGGCTTATGGAATCTGGTACCTGATGTTCAATTCCTTCGCGACCGCGCGGGGCCTCAAGCCCTCCGAGATCGGCAAGCGGCTGGAGGCTGCCCGGCTGGCCGGAGAGGCGGCGGCGGATACCGACGGCGGCAAGGCCCGGCTGTCGAACTGCCGACGCTATGCCGCCGAGGCGATGGTCCAGAGGAAGGCCAAGCCATGACCGCCCTGATGCTGGTTTTGCTGTTGGGGGCGCCCGATGCCGCTCCGGCGGCCGTAGCGCCCGCGGTTCCGGCGGCGCCGAACCTGTTCCAGCCCAGCTTTGCGGACTCCGAGCTCTGCGCCGGCCGCGCCATGGCCGACGCCGAGACGACCGGCGGATACGCGGGGACGCGACGGTCGGAATACCTGTTCTGGACGGTGCGCCTGCTCGGCTACTACCTGCAGGCCGGCAAGGGCGCCGCGGAAATCAACGCCCTGATGGACGTGGACAGGCTGGAGAAGATGGCCTTGCCCAAGGCAGAGGCGGACAACGAGCGCGCCCACTGCCTGGCTATCACCCCACCCGAGGTGGAGCGGCCGCTCGACGCCCCTTCGAAACCGAAATAGGCCTGGTCATGATCATTCTCCTGGCCCTGCTTCTGGGCGCCGATCCCACGCCGATCCAGCTGACCCATCCCCAGTGGAGCGCGCGGCCCAACGGCGACGACATCGCCGCCGCCTATCCGAAGGACGCCCTGGCCAAGGGGGTAAACGGGCGCGCGGTGATCGACTGCGCGGTCGACGCCAGGGGCGCGCTGGGTGACTGCCACGTGGTTTCGGAGACGCCACCGGACGCCGGCTTCGGCGCGGCGACCCTCTCGCTGGCCCCGACTTTCCGGATGAAGCCGGCCACCGCCGACGGCGTGGCCACCGCGGGCAGGCGCATCACCATTCCCCTGACCTGGCGACTGTCGGACGATAGCGTCGCCGACCCGGCCGCCTTTCACCGCGCCGAGCGTTGCATGGGGATCACCTCCGCCGACGTTCAGGCCGCCGCGAAGCCCGTCGACGCCATGCTGATCGACTTCACCTTCTGGCGCATGCGCTTCATCGAGATGGCCATGGACGGAGGGTTGAAGCCCTCCGAGATCGTGCGGCGCATGCAGGCCGCGCGCGGGGCCGGCGCGGGCGCCGATCCGGCGGAACGCCAGGCCTGCGCGGTAAAGGCCCCGGAGGCGCGCCCATGATCCCGATCCTGTTGATGCTGATGGCGACGGCGCCCGATCCGGCGCGCAAGGCGGCGCTGAAAGACCTGAGCGATCGGCAATGGGCCCAGGATCTGGACTGTGCGGGACTGGCCGAGGCCCAGGCCGAGGCTGGCGCCTATTCGCCCGCGCTCAAGCTTGCGATGTCGCACTGGATCGCGGTGGTGACCGTCAAGGCCAGCAAGGCCGAGGTCAGGCCCGAGGAGATCGACCGCAGACTCGACGAGGCCCGCCTGGCCATGGCCGCGGCCCTTGCCCGCGGAGAAGCGGGCGCCAAGCTCGCCGCCTGCACGCGCGATCTCGAGATCGCCGTGCCGTCCGCCAAACCCTGAGCCCCGACAGCAAGAGGCCCCGCCAGGGGGGCTGGCAGGGCCGGACTCTTACTGAACAAGTGGGCCCGGCCAGGGGGGCTGGCCGGGCCGGACTCTTACTGAACAAGTGGGCCCGGCCAGGGGGGCTGGCCGGGCCCAAGACTCTTACTGAATAAGTGCGCCCGGCCAGGGGGGCTGGCCGGGCGCGGGGGGATACTAAACGCGACGCTACTGGTACTGAACTCGGTCAGGCCGCGACGGTGGCCACAGCCTCTTGCGGGTCGCGCAGCACATAGCCGCGGCCCCAGACGGTCTCGATGTAATGCTTGCCGCCCGCAGCCGTTGCGAGCTTTTTGCGCAGCTTACAGATGAACACGTCGATGATCTTGAGCTCGGGCTCGTCCATCCCGCCGTAGAGATGGTTGAGGAACATCTCCTTGGTGAGAGTCGTCCCCTTTCGCAAGGAGAGCAGCTCGAGCATCTGATATTCCTTGCCGGTCAGGTGCACGCGCAGGCCGTTCACCTCGACGGTCTTGGCGTCCAGATTGACCAGGATCTCGCCGGTCTTGATCACCGACTGGGCGTGGCCCTTGGAGCGGCGCACCACCGCATGGATGCGGGCGACCAGCTCGTCCTTGTGGAAGGGCTTGGTCATATAGTCGTCGGCGCCGCCGCCCAGCGTCTTGACCTTGGTGTCGATCTCCGAGGTCCCGGACAGGATCATCACCGGAGTATTGACCTTGCCCACGCGCAGCTGACGCAGGACGTCGAGCCCGGACATGTCAGGAAGATTCAGGTCCAACAGAATCAGGTCGTAGTCGTAGATCTTGCCCAGATCGACGCCTTCTTCACCGAGGTCGGTCGTGTAGACGTTGAATCCCTCGGACTTCAGCATCAACTCGATGCTTTGCGCCGTGGCGCTGTCGTCCTCGATCAACAGAACTCGCATCAAGCCCCTCCCGGCGAAGCGCTACCGTGACCAGAATCCGTGCGGACCCCGGGTTTCCCTAGTCACGCTAGGGCGGCAGTTACTTAAGATTGGTTAATCCTAACCCTCGACCCGAATCGTAGGGTGATTTGCGAGTCGCCGACAAGCGGGAGAGTCAACGATTCGATTCCCCAAGCCGATTGGACACCGCAAATCCCACAACGCCCGCGCGTAACGGGAGAAACGTCGTCCTTGCCGGGACGGTGAGGCCTTTCCAAGGCGGCGGCGCCTCTCCTATCTGTGACGCCACGCCGCAGGATGAGTCTCATGACCGACGCCGCCACCGCCGCCGCTCCCGCCTATGACGCCGCCCGCTTCCGCCGCGCGGGCCGGGGGCGCATCTATGACTCCATTATCGACACCATCGGCGACACGCCCCTGGTGCGGCTGCCGCGCCTGGCGGCCGAGCTGAAGCCGCTGGCCGACGTCGCCGCCAAGCTCGAGTTCTTTAACCCGGTCGCCAGCGTCAAGGACCGCATCGGCGCCTCGATGATCGAGTCCCTGGAGGCTCAGGGCGTGCTCAAGGCCGGCTCGGTGATCGTGGAGCCCACCAGCGGCAACACCGGCATCGCCCTGGCCTTCGTGGCCGCCGCCAAGGGCTACCGCCTGATCCTGTGCATGCCCGAAAGCATGTCTATGGAGCGGCGCAAGATGCTGGTCCTGCTCGGGGCGGAACTGGACCTGACGCCTGCGGAAAAGGGCATGAAGGGCGCCATTCAGCGCGCCCAGGATCTGCTGGCCGAGATCCCTGGGGCGGTCATGCCGCAGCAGTTCGACAATCCGGCCAACCCCCTGGTCCACCGCGTCTCCACCGCCGAGGAGATCTGGAACGACACTGACGGCAAGGTCGACATCGTCGTCTCCGGCGTCGGGACCGGCGGCACCATCACCGGGGTCGGCCAGGTGCTGAAGGCGCGCAAGCCTTCGGTGCGCATGGTGGCGATCGAGCCGGACGCCTCGCCGGTGCTCTCCGGCGGCGCCCCGGGCGCGCACAAGATCCAGGGCATCGGCGCGGGGTTCGTGCCCTCGATCCTGGACACCGGCGTGATCGACGCGGTGGAGACCATCGGCAACGACGAGGCGTTCGAAATGGCCCGCAAGGTCGCCCGGGTCGAGGGCCTGCCGGTCGGCATCTCATCCGGCGCGGCGATCGCGGTGGCCTTCCGCCTGGCCGCGCGGCCCGAGAACGCCGGCAAGCTGATCGTGACCATCGTGCCGAGCTTCGCCGAGCGTTACCTGTCGACGGCCCTGTTCGACGGGTTGTGATCCGCCCGCGGGAGCAGAGTGTTAACCGGGCCGGGCTTCAATGGGCCCGATGAGCGATCCGGCCCCCGAGATCGAAGGCGAGTCTGCGCTCGAGGCGCCCGCGACCTCGCGCGCGCGCCGTGCTTTGCTCAAGCGCCTGGCGGATGTGGTGTCGCTGCCGGCCAGCCGGGTCAACGCCTTCGAGCGCGCCATGACCGCCGACCTGCTGGTCGAGATGCTGCGCGAAGCCGAGGTGGCGGAACGCAAGCGGGTGGCCCTGCGCCTCGCGCCCCTGAACGAGATTCCCAACAGCCTGGTGCGGCTGCTGCTGCGCGACGACATCGAAATCGCGGCCCTGCTGATCGAGGACTGCGGCTCGCTGACCGACGCCGATCTGGTCGCCTGCGCGCGTGACGCCGGGATCGAGCACCGTCGGGCGGTCGCCTCGCGCCGGGGGGTCACCGAGGTGGTGGCCGAGACCCTGGTCGAGGGGCTGGAGCCGCCGGTGCTGCAGGCCCTGCTGCACAACGTGACCGCTCGCCTGTCGCAGCCGGCCATGGAGGCTCTGGTGGCGGCCAGCCGCAACCAGCCCGAGCTGGCGCCGCTGCTGTTGCGCCGTCCGGAACTGCGGCCCTCCGGCGCCTATGTCATGTTCTGGTGGTGCGACCCCGACGCGCGCCGCACCATCCTGCAGCGGTTCGCGGTCTCGCGAGAGGTGCTGCAGGAGGCGGTGGACGATGTCTTCGCCATGGGCGCCAAGGAGAAGTGGCAGGACCCGCTGGCGCGCAAGGCGCTGCAGTTCATCGAGCGGCGCCAGCGCAACCGCGCCGCCATCGAGAAGAGTCCCTACGACAGCCTGGAGCAGGCCATCGAGGCGGCCGAGGTCGGGCTGACCCGCAAGATCGCCGAGGAGATCGGCTACCTCTCGGGCATCAAACCCGCGACCCTCGCCAAGATTCTCTCCGACCCGGGCGGCGAGCCGATCGCGGTTCTTTGCAAGTCCACCGGCCTGCCCAAGGCCTCGCTGCGCAGCCTGTGGCGCTCGATGCGTCGGCCCGAGACCGCGGCGGACGGGAGCCTGGCCCCGGGGCTGGAACGTGTTCTGATCACCTACGAGATGATCGCCACCGATCGGGCCCAGACGGTGCTGCGTTACTGGAACTGGGCGCTTTCCTCGGCCCTGACCCCGGCTTTGATGCGGGCGATACGCGAAGGGACGCAGGAATCGCTGGACGAGTATTCCGTTCCACAGCGCGCGGCCATGCTCGCCCTGGCGCAAGACTTCGGCCGCTAGAGCTTCGCCGGTTCCCCTGTCGCGCGAAGCCGGATTGATCGCGTGCTGCACAGTCGAAATTCGTTACAGCGACGCTGGTTGTCTTGATAGCGGCGTCGCAAGCTCAAGCAGTTAAAAAACGTGCTCCTGATATTGTCTTGCACGGCGTGCCTCTATATTGAAGGCGCATCGAAACCAAGTTCCGAATCGATTCGGAACTTTAATCCCTCGGGACGGAAGCAAGCATTATGGACGACAAGGCGGAAATCATTGAGATGACGGCGGATATCGTGTCCGCCTATGTCGGCAACAATTCGGTCTCCGCGACCGATCTGCCCAATCTCATCCAGAGCGTCCACCGCGCCCTGTCCACGGTCAGCGGCGGCGCCGTGGAAGCGGCCCCGGCTCCCAAGGAACCGGCCGTTCCGCTCAAGAAGTCGATCACGCCCGACTACCTCATCTGTCTCGAGGACGGTCGCAAGTTCAAGTCGCTGAAGCGCCACCTGCGCACCAAGTACGACATGAGCCCGGACGAATACCGCTCCAAGTGGGGCTTGGCGAAGGACTATCCGATGGTCGCCCCGAACTACGCCAAGGCGCGTTCGGACCTGGCCAAGCAGATGGGCCTGGGCCAGGGCGGCCGCAAACCCGCCCGCAAGGGCCGCTGAGCCTCCGATCCGGTTGAAGACAATGGCGCCCGCTCCCGAAAGGGGGCGGGCGTTTTCTTTTCCGCTTGTGGCGGACTCGCCGTTCAAGCGAAAATGAAACTCAGTGAATCGTAGGGGTTCGAGATCCGCAAATGATAGCGCAGACGGCTGCGCCGGCCTCGGCCTTGCGGGCCCACGAGGAGTTGTTCGCCTACTGGACCTCGCTACGCAAGGCGGGAGACCTCCCGGGGCGGCGCGACATCGACCCTGAACGCTTCAAGCGCCACCTGCCGACGATCAGCCTGATCGACGTGCGGCGCGATCCGCTCGACTTCCGCATGCGCCTGGCCGGCACCGGCCTCTACGGCCTCTACGGCCGCGAGATCACCGGCTTTCCGCTGGAGTCCATCTACCCCGCGGGCGTGGCGTCGGAATGGCGCGACCGGCTGACCCGGGTGGTGGAGGGGCGCAAACCCTCGGCCGGGGTGCACTCCCTGGCCTGGCGCGGCGCCGCGCGCCAGTCGATCGTCTGGCTGCGCCTGCCGCTCGCCTCGGACGGGCGCAACGTCGACATGATCCTGGGCTATGACGCGATCGTGGGTCCCCGCGAGGGACCGCCGAGCGGGGTCAAGGCCGCGTAATCTTACGCCGCCGCCCGCGCTTCCCGGCGGATGCGCTCCGCCATGGACGCCAAGCCGCTGGTCCGCTGCGAGGTCAGCATGGCGCCCAGGCCCAGCCGATCGGCCGCCACCTGGGGATCCACCGCCGCGATTTCTTCCGGCCTGCGCCCCGAATAGAGCCTGACCAGCACCGCGATCAGTCCCTTGGGGATCTGGGCGTCGGAGTCGGCCCGGAACGTCAGTCGTCCTTCGCCGTCGCGCTCGGCGATCAGCCAGACCTGGCTGGCGCAGCCGCGCAGCTTGTTGGCCTCGACCCGTTCGCCCTCGCGCAGAGGCTCCAGTCCGCGACCGAGGTCGATGACGTAGCCGAGCTGCTCCTGCCAGTCGCCGAGCAGGTCGAACTCGTCCGCCAGTTCCTCGAGCTCTTCGGAAATGCTGGGTCTCATGCCGCCGAGATAGGCGCTCGACCGGTTTCGGGCAAATGAAGTCAGCCGGCCCGGCGTAGCGAGATCACCGCCTTCAGCCCCTGGCCGGGCGCGGTCTCGACCTCGAAGCGGCCGCCCATGGCCTGGCAGTTGAGCAGCACCAGCGGCCAGCCCAGGCCCGCGCCCTCAGTGCGGCGGACCAGCGCGTTCTCGCCCTGCTCAAAGGGGCGCATCAGTCGAGGCAGCTCGGCAGGATCCAGACCCTCGCCGTCGTCCTCGACCGCGATCTGCACCAGCGGCCCGCGCACCCGCCCGATCAGGCGCACGCTGGAGCCCTCCGGCGCATAGACGGCGGCGTTCTGCAGCAGGTTTGCAACCGCCGAGCGCAGCGCCTTGGCGTCGCCGAGCGCCGCCGGGCAGGGGGCGGGGAGCTGAATATCGACGGTGACGCCGCGGGAGGTCAGGTCCTCCGCCGAGGCCTTGATGGCGTCGGAGAAGACCACGTCCAGCAGCTCAGCGCGGGGATCCAGCTCCATGGAGCCGCCCTCGAGCTTGACGATCTCCAGCACCTGGTTGACCAGGCGCAGCATGCGGTGGCCGCTAACCCGGATGATCTCGCCGTATTCGCGGTACTGGGGCGAGATCGGGCCGCAGATTTCGGCGCTGATGATCTCGGAAAAGCCGATGATGGCGTTGAGCGGGGTGCGCAGCTCGTGGCTGACCATGCGCAGGAACGACCGGCGCGAATCCTCGCTCGCGCCCGCGCTCTCGTGTTCCAGCGGCGAGAACGGCTGGGCGGGCGCCGGGGCCGGCTGCGCCGCGGCGACCGGGTTCAGGCTCAGGGGCCCGGTGTCCGGCAGGCGCGGCAGGTCGAAATCGGACGGGTGGGGACGCGGCAGGGCGGACATACGGACGGCCTTGGCCTGGCTCTGGTTGGACCTCTTTCTCGCATGGCGCGATTACCACCCGGTTTCGGGTTGTGCTGTACCGATGGTTAACCGTGGATAGCTCCTCTCGTGAGGAGGGAGCGGTCTGGAGCCCGGGCGCATAGGCGGTTACTCTTGCGCCCCGACCCCTGAGCGTGCGCGATTCTCGTGGCGAACGACGACAGCCTGGAAGCCGAGCCGGCCGCGCGTTCGACGCGTGAGCCCGCCCTTGCGTCCGCGCTGGTTCAGGGACTGGCCTGGGCCGCCGCCTGCCTGGCCGCGCTGCTCCTCCTGATCGTGCTGGGCCAGCGGCCGGGTGCGGGCGTGCTGATCGCGCTGGGCGCCGGGGTGGCCCCGGGACTGGCGACCCAGCTCCTGCGCTGGCGCGACAGCGAGCGGACGCGTCTGGCGCTGGTCGCCTTCTGGGCCCTGGCCGGGGCCCTGGGC
>CAYSNW010000052.1:0-28939 GCA_964432415.1 uncultured Caulobacteraceae bacterium | reverse complement strand
GGCGCCGAGCTGGTGGCGGGGACCCGCATGTTGTTCAGCTGACCCTTTTTGGCCGGCGCCCGCCTTTGGGCGCTGGCCGCAGGCCCGGCCCTGGGGCAACAGGCCGCGCCCGCCGGCGCGGACGACCTGATCGCGCGCCAGCTCGCGGCGCGCGGCGGGGCCGACAAGCTGGCGGCGATCAAGACGCTGCGGCTGGAAGGCACGCTGATCTTCCCCGGCGACTTCAAGCTGGAGCTGGTCCAGGTCAAGTCGCGGCCCGGCAAGGTCAGGACCGACGCCACCATCCAGGGCCTGGACGTGATCCAGGCCTATGACGGGGCGGTGGGCTGGCAGGTGCAGCCCTTCAACGGCCGCAAGGACGCCGAGGCCCTGTCGGCGGACGACATCAAGGACATGCTCGACGACGACATCGACGGGCCGCTCTACGACTACAGGGCGCGCGGCGGGAAGGTCGAATACCTCGGCAAGGAGGACGTCGACGGCACCGACACCTACAAGCTGCGCCTGACCGAAAAGTCCGGCGACCAGCTGACCTATTACATCGACAGCGACAGCCTGATGACCATCCGGGTCCTGACCCGCCGCCTGCTGCGCGGTCGCGAACAGCTGACCGTCACCGACTTCGGCGACTACGAGAAGGTCGCCGGCTTCTACTTCCCCTTCGAGAATGAGTCGGCGCCTCCCGGGGTCAACGACAAGCAGAAGACCATCTACGTGAAGGGCGAGGCCAACGTTCCGGTCGACGACGCCGTCTTCCACATGCCCGGCGCGGCCAAGTGAGCAGGACCAGAACCATGAACCGTCCCCTGATCATGACCTCCGCCGCCGCCCTGGCGATCACCGCCCTCATCGCCTCGACCGCCGAGGCCAAGCCGCCCGCGAAACCCGCCGCCGCGGCGCCTGCCGCCGCTCCCGCCCCCACCGGCCCCGTCATCGACTCCGGCGTGGTCTCGGGCCTGGGCGCCCGCAACATCGGCTCGGCCGAGATGAGCGGCCGCATCGCCGCGGTCGACGCCGTCTGGCGCGGCGGCAAGCTGACCGTCTTCGTGGGCTCCGCCTCGGGCGGGGTCTGGAAGTCGCTCGACGGCGGCACGACCTTCAACCCGGTCTTCGACAAGCAGCCGGTGCAGTCCATCGGGGCGGTGACCATCGACCCGTCCAATCCCGACACCATCTGGGTGGGCACCGGCGAGAGCTGGACCCGCAACTCGGTCTCGGCCGGCGCCGGGGTCTACCGCTCCGGCGACGGCGGCCAGACCTGGGACTTCATGGGCCTGCCCAATTCGGAGCGGATCTCCAAGATCATCGTCCATCCGAAGGACCCGAATACGGTCTATGTCTGCGTGCCCGGGCGCCTGTGGAGCGACAGCGCCGATCGGGGTCTGTACCGCACCACCGACGGCGGCAAGAGCTGGGAGCTGATCCTGAAGGGCGCCAACCTTTCGACCGGCTGCTCGACCCTGGCCATGGACCCCACCGACCCGAACGTGATGCTGGCCGGGATGTGGGACTTCCGGCGCAAGGGCTGGACCTTCCGCTCCGGCGGCGAGGGCCCCGACGCCCCGTCCGGCTCGGGGATGCTGCGCACGGCCGACGGCGGCAAGACCTGGACGAAGATGGACGCGACCACCGCCAAGGGCCTGCCCAAGGGCCCCTGGGGGCGCCAGGCCATCGCCTTCGCGCCGTCCGACCACAACCGCATCTACGCCCTGATCGAGTCGACGCGCAGCGCGCTCTACCGCTCCGACGACGGCGGCAAGTCCTGGACCGAGGGCGACCGCTCCCAGTCGATGGTCTGGCGTCCGTTCTACTTCGCCAACCTGATCGTCGACCCGACCAATCCGGACCGGCTGTTCAAGCCGGACCTGACGCTGATCGTGTCGGAGGACGGCGGTAAATCCTTCGCCAGCGCCGCGGGCGGCACCCACGGCGACCACCACGCGGTGTGGATCGACCCGAAGAACCCCCAGCACGTGATCACCGGCGACGACGGCGGCCTGTGGATCAGCCAGACCGGCGGCGGCCTGTGGTCCAAGGTCAACAACCTGCCGGTCTCGCAGTTCTACCACGTGTCCGTCGACGGCAAGGACCCCTACCAGGTCTACGGCGGCCTGCAGGACAACTCCGCCTGGGTCGGCGACAGCGAGTATCCGGGCGGCATCACCAACAGCCGCTGGGAGAACCTGTTCGGCGGCGACGGCTTCTTCGTCTTCCCCGATCCGACCGACCCCAACTACGCCTATGCCGAGAGCCAGGGCGGCTTCATCGGGCGCATCAACCGCCACACCCTGCAGCAGCGGCTGATCCAGCCCAAGGCCGGCTACAAGGAGAAGCTGCGCTTCAACTGGAACACGCCGATCGCCCTGTCGCCCAGCGACCCGACCACGCTCTACATCGGCTCGCAGTTCCTGTTCCGCACCCACGACCACGGCCAGACCTGGGACCGGATCTCGCCCGACCTGACCACCAACGATCCGCAGATGCAGAGGCAGGAGGAGTCCGGCGGCATCACGATCGACAACTCCGCCGCCGAGATGCACACGACCATCTATTCGATCTCGGAGAGTCCGAAGGCCAAGGGCCTGATCTGGATCGGAACCGACGACGGCCTGGTGCAGGTGACCCGCGACGACGGCAAGACCTGGTCCAACGTCACCGGCAATATCGCGGGCCTGGCCAAGGGCAACTGGACCTCCTGGGTCGAGGCCAGCCGCCACGACGCCAATGTGGCCTACGCCACCTTCGACCGGCACACCTTCGGCGACTTCACCCCCTACCTCTATCGCACCGGCGACGGCGGCAAGAGCTGGAAGGCCCTGCCGACCGCGGGCGTGCGCGGCTGGGCCCACGTGATCAAGGAAGACCGGATCAACCCCAACATCCTGTTCCTGGGCACCGAGAACGGCCTGTGGATCTCGATCGACGCGGGCTCGAGCTGGGCCCAGTTCAAGGGCAACGACTTCCCCGACGTGGCCGTGCGCGACATCGCGCTGCAGCCCCAGAAGGACGACCTGGTCATGGCCACCCACGGCCGCGGCATGTGGGTGATCGACGACATCTCGCCGCTTCGGGCGCTCACGCCCCAGACGCTGACCGCCGACGCGGCCTTCCTGCCCGGACGCCCGGCGCAGCAGCGCATCCAGGGCAACGGCGGCTGGCCCGAGGGCGACGCGACCTTCGTCGGCCAGAACCCGGTCGACGGCATGGTGGTCACCTACTACCAGAAGTCCCGCCACGTCTTCGGCAAGATGACCCTTCAGGTGCTGGACGCGAAAGGCCAGGTGGTGGGCGAGCTGCAGCCCTCCAAGCGGCGCGGCATCAACCGCGTGTTCTGGTCCATGCGGGTTCCGCCCCCGCGGGTTCCGTCCGCCGCCCAGATCGCAGGCGGCTCGACCCAGGGACCGCGGGTGCCGCCCGGGGTCTACACCGTGCGCATGACCAAGAACGGGGTGGTGCAGGAGCAGAAGGTCGAGATCGGGCTGGACCCGCGCGCCGACTACAGCGCCCAGGACCGCCAGGCCCACTTCGACGCCCTCATGCAGGCGACCGCCCTGTTCGGCCGCATGAGCGACCAGGTCGACCGCATCAAGGGGCTGCAGCTGGTCGCATCCCAGCGCGCCTCCGAACTGCCCAAGGGCGATCCGCTCAAGGCCCAGCTCGAGGCCCTGGCCGCCAAGGCGGGCGACCAGCGGCGCGAGATCGTGGCCACCAAGGAGGGCGGCGCCATCACCGGCGAAATCCGACTTCGGGAAAAGCTCGACGACGCCTTCGGCTCGCTGATGTCCTACGAGGGCCGCCCGGCCCCCTACCTGACCGACCGGGTGGCGGTGATCGGGCGTGAGCTCGACGACGTCACCCACGCCATGGACGCGATCGAGGCCAAGGACGTGGCCGCGGTCAACGCGGCCCTGGTCAAGCGGGGGCTCAAGCCCATCACGGGCGACGCCATGCGCCGCGCGGCGTTGCAGGACATGGGCAATCCCTTCGACCGGGAGCCGACCGCCCAGGCCACCATGCAGGAGCGCGATTGAGTCCGGACGACCCCGTCCGGGTCACCGACGAAGGCCGCGTCCGGGTCCTAACCCTGGCGCGGCCGGACCGGCGCAACAGCCTGTCGGCGGCGACCCTGGAGGCCCTGGCCCAGGCGCTAGAGGCCACGACCGCCGACGCCTCGGTGCGCGCGGTGGTGATCGACGCGGAGGGTCCGGCCTTCTCCTCGGGCCACGACCTGAAGGAACTGACCGCCCACCGGAACGACCCCGACGGCGGGCGTGGCTTCTACGACGCGGTGTTCGCGCGCTGTTCGGAAGTGATGAGCGCGGTCGTGCGCCTGCCCCAGCCGGTGATCGCCGCCGTCGAGGGGGTGGCCACCGCCGCGGGCTGCCAGCTCGCAGCCTCCTGCGACCTGGCCGTCGCCGGCGAGAAGGCCCGCTTCTGCACGCCCGGGGTGGACATCGGCCTGTTCTGCTCGACCCCGGGTGTGGCGCTGGTCCGCGCTGTTCAGCCCAAGGCGGCGATGGAGCTCCTGCTGACCGGGGCCATGATCGACGCGGAGACGGCGCTGCGCATCGGGCTGGTCAACCGCGTCGTGGCCGAAGGCTCGGCGCGGGAGGCGGCGATGGCCCTGGCGCAGCGGATCGCCTCGCGGCCGGCGAATGTGGTCCAGGCCGGCAAGGCCATGGTCCACCGCCAGCGCGCCCTGCCGCTGGACGAGGCCTACGCGGCGGCGGGCCGGCTGATGGTCGAACAGCTGCTGGCGGATGAGGCGCGCGAGGGGGTCGCGGCCTTCCTGGAGAAGCGTGCTCCCGACTGGTCCTGAGCCGTTTTTGCACCGTTAAATCACCGTAGAATCGGTGGGCGCCCCGGGCGAGACACCTGGGGTGTATTTTCACCGTAAAACCACCGTAGATAACGGTGGGCACAAGACGCCTCCCCCACTGTGTCCGTTCCCACTATGTCCGTCATCCTCGGAGCGGAGCGAAGCGGAGACCCGAGGACCCAACAGCGAATCTTCGTTGAAGCTGGGCGCCTGGCGCGAAGCGCCAATTGTCCTTGTTCGTGAGGTTCGTGAGGTTCGTGGTTCGAAACCTTGCTTTGAATCGGCCACAGCCACCGTGGCAGGAAGATTCGACCCACGAACCTCACGAACAGCGCTCCGCGCTTGGAGCGCCGCTTTGGGGAAGATTCGCTGTTGGGTCCTCGGGTCTACGGCGCTAGCGCGCCTCCGCTCCGAGGATGACGGACATAGTAGGGGGCAGCGACTTGGTTGGGCGTGGATCATCTGGAACAAATAGGCAACAAGTAGTTCGTTCGCAACTCCCTATTTACCCGGGTAAAAAACAATGCCAATATTACCCGGATGAAAAGGGGCCCGACCATGAACCGGCAGGATCGAAAGGCGGCGTTGGCCGCCTACCGGGAGCGCAAGCCCGCCTGGGGCGTCTTTGCGGTGATCTGCTCGGCCACGGGCGAGGCCTGGGTGGGCCACAGCCGCCACCTCGACACTCAGAAGAACGGCCTGTGGTTCGCCCTGAAGCACGGCGGCAGCCCCTACGCTTCGCTGCAGGCGGCCTGGACGCAGCACGGGGAGGCCGAGTTCCGGTTCGAGGAGCTTGAGCGGCTGAGGGAGGACTTCCCGGACATCAGCCGGCTGAGTGAGGTCAAGGCCCGCCAGGCGCTCTGGCGTGTGCGGCTGCACGCGAGCGCGCTGTGACGGCCCGCGCCTGGGGCGCCTGTCCCCAGATCACCTCTCAGCAGAACACCACCGCAGCCCCCGACTCGATGGACGCCTGGCAGGCCCGGATCAGCCGGTTCAGCACATAGGCCTCGATCGGATAGGCGCGCCAGGGCTGGGTCCTGATCTGGTCCGGCGTCGGTTCGACTTCGTCCTCGTCATCGGGATCGATGTCCGGTGGAAGTCCGATCGCCTCAGCCAGGGTCCGGCATTCCGCGAGCAGTCGTGGCGCCGAGCCGATCATCTGCAAGCTACCGTCGGCGTTCGAGGCGTCGACCACCACCCGTTCGAAGTCCTGGGGGAGGTAATAGCCTTCGCAGTCGGAATGAACCATCAGGTGCTGGTATGGCGGCGGCGGCTTGCCGCCCTGGCCCAACAGACGCGCCAGCCAGCCGTTCGCCTGACGCCGCGCCGCGTCATGCGTCTCGTAGAAGGCCAGCACCATCGGGTCACTGTCGGCGCGGTCCTGATAGGCCAGCGGGACAGGCAATCGCCCCTTCAACGCGAGCCAGGCGGCCAGGCGGCGCAGGTGATGCAGACTGCCGTAACCACCGACCCGATCCTCGTAAGTCCGTTCCGCAGTGAGGGACTCGGGCTCCACATGGGCGTCCAGACCCGCGGCCTGAAGGCTCCGATTGAGCGCCGCGAATTGATCTCTCACGCCGTCGAGGAAATCGTCGTCCTCCTCACCGCGCAGAAGGGACAAGTACCCGACCGACACATCCAGACCCATGAATGCCCCCGCAATCCCCACTCAGTCCGGGGTGACTCGAGCAGCCTCGCTCGCAGTACGCAAGAGCGAAGGGGATCATATCCGGGGACCGGCATGCATCGGGCAAACGAGCCGTGACGGCCCGGGCGGCCTTCAGGCCCCGTCCGACCCCAAAAGGTCCTGCAGGGTCTTGCGCATGGTGCGGTAGCACTCGCACGCCGCCCCCTCGAGGCCCTTGCGGTCGACGATCTCGACCCGGCCGCGGCCGCGCTGGATCAGGCCGCGGTTCTCGAGCGCCGCGGAGACTTCGCTGACGGTGGCGCGGCGCACGCCCAAGAGGTCGGCGAGATCCTCCTGGGTCATGTCGAAGACCGGACTGTCGTAGCGGTCCTGCAGGGCCAGCAGCCAGCGGGCGAGGCGCGCCTCCAGCTTGTGCAGGGCGTTGCAGGCGGCGGTCTGCTGCACCTGGGCGAACAGGGCCTCGGTATAGCGGCTGAGCGCCTGGCGCATCTCGGCGCTCTGGGCCAGGGCCTGGGTGAAGCGCTCGATATCCATGCACAGGGCCGAGCCGTCGGTCTGGGTCACGGCGCGGCTGTTGGCGCGGCCGTTCATCGGGCCGCAGGTGACGCCCACCATGCCCTCGCGCCCGATCACGGCGGTCTCGACCATGACCCCGCCCTTGAGCACGGTCATCATGGAGACGACCCCCTCGAGCGGGAAGTAGACCTGATCGACGTCTTGGCCTGCGTCGTAGAGTGTAAGTCCACGATCGAAAACAACATGTGACAGGTGAGGTTTTAACCTATCAATGTCGCTAAGTGACAGGTTCGCCAGCCACTGATTGCCCGGAGCGTCTATTCCCTGTGTATAGGTCATGGGGCGATAACGCCGAGCCTGATTGTGCGTTCCCGACTGTACCAACACCCTCAGTAACACCTGAGGTGTCAATTCGATTTTCTATTTATCCAGAATGTCTTAAGCGCCATTCATCAGGTCCCCGACCGGCCGCTTGCCACCCGCCGCGGGGAGCCGTAAGGCCTCGCCATTCACTGTCCACGCGGGGATGAGGCCATGGCGCGCGCACGGATCGGGGCTCAGGCGGCGCTGGCGCGGCTGCCGGGCTGGGAGGCCGCCCCCGGGCGCGACGCGATCGTGCGGACCTTCCGCTTCAAGGATTTCAACGCGGCCTTCGGCTTCATGAGCCGGGTGGCGATGCGGGCCGAGCAGCTGGACCACCATCCGGAATGGTCCAATGTCTACAACCGGGTCGAGGTGCTGCTGGCCACCCACGACGCGGACGGGGTCACCGAGCTGGACGTGACCCTGGCGAACTTCATGAACCAGACCTTCGGGAGCTAGGGCGGACAGATGAGCGGACGCGTCGCGGGCAAGAAGGCCCTGATCACCGGCGGGGCCGGAGGCCTGGGCGAAGCCATGGCCCGGATGATGGTCCGCGAGGGCGCCCAGGTCGCCATCACCGACCTGGACGGCGGGCGGGCCGCGGCGCTGGCGGCTTCGATCAATGGGGAGCATCCGGGCAAGGCCTTCGCCTTCGCCCACGACGTGACCAGCGAGGACGACTGGAAGCGGGTTCTGGCGCACGCCGCCGAGGCCATGGGCGGACTGTCGATCCTGGTCCACAACGCCGGCATCGGCGGCGATCTGGCGCCGATAGAGACCGAGACCCTGGAGAACTGGCGCAGGGTGATGGCGGTCAACACCGACTCCATCCTGCTCGGGACCAAGCACGCCCTGCCCTTCCTGCGCCAGAACCAGCCCGGCGCCATCGTGGTCATCTCCTCGGTGGCGGGCCTGCTCGCGGCGCCGGGAATGGGCGCCTACAATGCGTCCAAGGCCGGGGCCTGGCTGATCTCCAAGACCATCGCGCTGGAGTGCGCCAAGCAGAAGCTCAACATCCGCTGCAACTCGGTCCACCCCGCCTTCGTCAAGACCGCGATCCTGGACCCGTTCGTGGCCATGAGCGGCGGCGACGAAGAGGCCGCGCACGCGCGGCTGGCGCGCGGCATTCCGCTGGGCCACATCGGCGAGCCGGACGACGTGGCCTATGCCGTGCTTTACCTGGCCAGCGACGAGAGCAAGTTCGTCACCGGCACGGAGCTGGTGATCGACGGCGGGCTGTCGGCGCAGTAGGCCGCACGGCGCTGGACACCGTCCCCACCCCCGCCTAAAGCCCCCGCCATGATCCCGGCCGGTTCTTCGATGGCGTCGCGGCGGATCGCGCTGGCCCTGGCCTGCGCGGCCATCCTGCTGCGCGCCCTGATCCCGGCGGGCTTCATGCCGGGCCGCAGCGATACCGGCGCCATCGCCATGGTGGTCTGCACCGGCTCCGGCGCCCTGACCATGGTGATGGACAGGGACGGCCATTGGTCGCCCGCTAAACCAGACCATGCCCCGGGCAAGTCGCAACCCGATCACCCCTGCGCCTTCGCCGCGGCCGCAGCCGCCCTGACTCAGCCGGCCGGGATCCTTGAGCCCCTGCCCGCGCCCGTGGCCGAGAATACGGCCCTCGCGCTCCCGGCCCACCAGCGTCCCGGCCTGGGCCTCGCCGCCCCGCCGCCACCCACCACCGGCCCCCCTTCCGCCGCCTGAACCGTCGTCCGCCGCCGGCCGCCTTCGCGCGCCGGCAGACCGTCTTCACGCGTCCGGAATCCCCCTGTCATGTCCCGTCTTGTCCACGGCGCCTCGCTTGCCGTCCTCGCCGCCCTCCTGTCCCCCGCCGCCGCCCGCGCCGAGGACGAAGGCGCCATCCCCTCCGTCAGCGCCGTGGAGGTGGTCGGCGTCCGCTCCAAAGCCGACACCAACGCCCTGCCGGTCACCGCCGAAGGCGTCACCGCCGACCAGATCGCCAACAGCGTCAACGTCACCAACGTCGAGGACGCGCTGAAATACCTGCCCGACGTGCTGGTCCGAAAGCGCCACATCGGCGACGTCCAGTCTCCGGTCAGCACCCGCACCTCGGGCGTCGGCGCCAGCGCCCGCAGCCTGATCTATGCCGACGACGTGCTGCTCTCGGCCCTGATCGGCAACAACAACGCTTCCGCCTCGCCGCGCTGGAGCATGGTTTCGCCCGAGCAGATCGCCCGCATCGACGTGCTCTACGGCCCCTTTGCCGCCGAGTATCCGGGCAATTCCGTGGGCGCGGTCATCAACATCACCACCCGCGAGCCGGAGCGGTTCGAGGCCACAGCGCGGGTCGAGGCCGTGGATCAGGCCTTCGCCCAGTACGGCACGAACCAGGACAACCGCAGCGGCCGCGCCGCCTTCAGCCTGGGCGACCGGCGCGGGCCGCTCAGCCTGTGGCTCAACCTCAATCACACCGACAGCACCGGCCAGCCCCTGACCTATGTCACCGCCGCCCGCCCGGCCTCGCCCGGCGCCGCCGGCGCCCCGGTCACCGGCGCCTTCGCCGACACCAACCGCACCGGCGCCGCCATTGCGGTTCTCGGCGCCAGCGGCATCGAGCATCAGGTCCAGGACAACGCCAATCTGAAGCTGGGTTGGGCGCTCACGCCGACGCTCAAGGCGACCTGGACGCTGGGCCTGTTCGCGCATGAGGACAGGGCGAGAGCCGAGAGCTACCTGCGCGACGCGGGCGGGGCGCCGGCCTACTCGGGCGCCCTGAACATCGGTGGCTTCGCCTATACGGTCGCGCCCTCGGCCTTCTCCGGCGGGGTCTATCATCTGGACGAACAGCACTGGGCCCAGAGCCTGGGCCTGAAGTCGCACGGCGGCGGGGTGTTCGACTGGGAGGCCGTGGCCACCGCCTATGATTTCACCCGCGACCGGCAGCGCACGCCGAGCGGCGCCCTGCCCGCCGCCAACGCCGGCGGGGCCGGGACGATCAGCGACCTGGCCGGGACCGGCTGGCGCACCTTCGACGCGCGCGGGGCGTGGCGGCCGCAAGGCGCCCAGGCCTTCAGCTTCGGCGTCCACCTCGACCAGTTCCGGCTGAACAATCCCAAGTACGCGACCGGCGACTGGATGGAAGGCGCGCCGGGAACCCTGACCTCGCTGGCCCGGGGCCGCACGCGCACCGAAGGCCTGTGGGCCCAGGATGTCTGGACGCTCGGCCCCGACCTGACCCTGACGCTGGGCGCACGTTACGAGCGCTGGCGGGCCTTCGACGGGTTCAACTATTCCCTGCTCCCCGCCCTGGCGGCGACCCAGCCGGAGCTGAACGCCTCGGGATGGTCGCCCAAGGCCACCCTGGCCTGGCGCGCCTCGGAGCGCTGGCGGCTGAAGGCGTCCTACGGCGAGGCGCTGCGCTTTCCCACGGTCAGCGAGCTCTACCAGGCGATCACCACCGGGGCGGTGCTGACCACGCCCAACCCGAACCTCAGGCCCGAACACGCCCGCTCCGGCGAGCTGACGGCGGAGCGGATCACCACCCGGTCGCGGCTCAGGCTCTCGCTGTTCGAGGAGGACCTGAACGACGCCCTGCTGTCGCAGTCCGCGCCCCTGGTCACTGGCTCCTCCACCCTGTTCTCCTTCGTGCAGAACGTGGAGCGGGTGCGCTCGCGCGGCGCCGAGGTCGTGGCCTCGCGCGAGGATGTGCTGGTCCCGGGTCTCAGCCTGTCCGGATGGGTCACCTATGTGGACGGGCGCACCCTTCGCGATGCGGCCTTTCCCGCCGCGGTGGGCAAGCACACGCCGCAGGTCCCGCGCTGGCGGGGCGGGGCGATGGCGACCTGGCAGGCCGATTCCGCCACCAGCCTCAGCCTGGCGGCCCGCTATTCGGACCCGAGCTTCGGGACCCTGGACAACAGCGACCGGCGATCGAACACCTACCAGGGCTTCGGCGGCTTCCTGGTGGCCGACGCCCATCTGAAGCGCGAGATCGGGCATGGCTGGGCCCTGTCCGGCGGCGTCGACAACCTGTTCAACCGCAAATACTTCGTCTTCCATCCCTTCCCCCAGCGCACGGTGCTCGTGGAACTGAAGTACGGCGGATGGTGAGCGGCTTTCACGTCGACGGGCTCTCGCGGGCGCCGTAGCCTCCAGGCGACGGCCGTCCGGGCCTTGTCGCAGCGTCCGACCCGAGCCCAGGAGCGGCCATGGACACGACCCTGGAGTTTCCCGAACGATCCCGCGCCCCCGCCGACACCGGCGGGGAGACCCTGATCCTGTCGCGCGCCGAGATCGCGGCCCTGATGGCGCCGGGTGACTGGCTCGACGCCGTCGAGACGGGCTTTCGGGCGCTGGGCGAGGGCCAGGCGATCTCGCCCGCGCCCCTGCATCTGCCCCTGAAGGCGGGCGGGCTGCACGGCAAGGGGGCGGTGCTGGCGCCGGCGGGGCTGGTGGCGGTCAAGCTCAACGCCAATGTCCCGGAAAACCCGATCCGGCGCGGCCTGCCGACCATCCAGGGCGCCCTGGTCCTGGTCGACGCCATCGACGGGCGGCTCCTGGCGGTGATGGACTCCGGAGAGCTGACCGTCCGGCGCACGGCGGCGGCCTCGGCCCTGGCGGCGCGGTATCTGGCGCGGACGGACGCTTCGCGGCTGGCCCTGGTCGGTTGCGGCGCCCAGGCGATGGCCCAGATCGAGGCGATCGGAGCCGTGCGCGCGGTGTCGGATATCCGGCTCTGGGACCGCGATCCGGACCGGGCGGAGGGGCTGGCCGAGCGCTGCGGCGGCCGGGCCGTAGAGACGCTGGAAGAGGCGACCGCGGGCGCCGAGATCATTGTCACCTGCAGCAGCGCGACCGAGCCCTTCCTCGATGTGGCGCACGTGGCGCCCGGCGCCTTCGTCGCCGCGGTGGGGGCCGACGCGCCGTCGAAGAGCGAGCTGACACCGGCGCTGATGGCGCGCGCCAGGGTCGCCGCGGATGTGCGCGAACAGGCGCTGGCGATGGGTGACACCCGTCACGCGGTGGCGGCCAGGGCGATGCCGGCGGGCGCGATCGCCTGCGACCTGGCCGAGCTGGTGCTGGGCCGCCACGACGGGCGGGCGCATGGCGACGAGATCTGGGTGTTCGACTCGACGGGGACCGGCGTGCAGGACGTCGCCGCCGCGGCCGTGGTCTATGCGCGGGCGGTCGAGGCGGGCGTGGGGTTGAGGGTGAGGTTGGGGACGTAGTCCCCTCCACCGCGTTCCGCGGTCCCCCTCCCCTGAAGGGGAGGAATTAAGGTCGGCGCTTCCCATTCCTCCCCTTCAGGGGAGGGGGACCAAACGAAGTTTGGTGGAGGGGACTACACTGCAGTGTTAGCTTCACTGTAGGGGCCTCGGGCCCGATCGCTTGCGGAGCAGTCCCATGAGCAAGTCCCTTTGGCTTCGTCTGACGGCGGGGCTGTCGCTGCTGGTGGCGGTCGGCCATTCCATCGGCTTTTCGGCGCCCGCGGAGAACAACGCGGTCGAGGCGGCGGCGCGCAGGGCGATGCAGGGCGCGGCCTTCGACCTGGCGGGCACGCCGCGGAACTACTGGCAGCTCTACATGGGCTTCGGCCTGATCGTGGGGGTCCTGCTGGCGCTGCAGGCGGTGACGCTCTGGCTGCTGGCCGACCAGGAGAAGCGGCGCCCGGGCGAGGCCACAGCGATGATCGCGGTCTGGCTCGTGGGCAACCTGATCATGCTGGGGCTGGACTGGCGCTATCTCTTCATCGTGCCCCAGGTCACCCAGGCGCTGATCAGCCTGTTGCTGGCGATGGCGCTCTTCCTGCCGACGCGGCCGGCGAAAGCGGGCTAGGGCCGCGCCTCACCGACGTCCGGTGGCTATGGTTGTGGCCGGTACACCAGGATGGCGGCGGCCTCTCCGAACGCGCCCGCCCGCGCGGCGACGTAGAGCCGGTCGGCCCCGGGGTCGAACAGCGAGGTGCGCGACCCCGGGCGGGTCGAGACCCGTCCCAGGGCGCGATAACCGGAACGCTGGACGTCGAACACCTCGACGTCGCCGGAGCCGCAACTCACATAGGCGCGGTGGCGCCGCGCGTCGTGGAACAGGTCGTCGGCGTCAGCGCAGGTGTCGAGACTCTGCCTGATCGTCCCCGAGGCGGCGTCGAACACGACCAGCCTGGAAGGCACGCGGAAGACCGCCGTCACCTCCGCTCTCGCCGGGTCGAAGGCCATCGGGAAATTGAACCGGAGGCCCGGCGTCGGCCACGAAGCGGTCACCCTGGCCCCCGCGAGATCGACGGCCGCGATCCGGCCGGCCTCCGGCAGGTTCACCCAGGCCCGGCCGCCGGCAAGCTGGAAGCCCTCGGGATGCGCCGGCAGGCGCACGGTGGAGATCACCCTGTGCGAAGCCGGGTCGATCACCGCAAGCGCGCCGGAGCCGTAGCCGACCACGATGCGCCCCGAGACCGGATCGATGCGGATGTTGTCGGCGTCCGAACCCAGGACGAGGACACCGGCGGGCGCGAGGTCGGCGCCACGATAGAAGCGCACCGTGCCGTCGCCGCCGCTCGCGACGGCCAGTTCGTCCGCACCCTGAAGATAACCGACACCCTGGGGTTCGTTGAGGCCCGCGATCCGGCCGGCCGGGGCGCCGGTCTTCAGGTCGACGACCTCGACCGAGCCATTCCCCAGGGCCGCGACGAACAGCCGCTCGTGCACGGGGTCGAGGGCGAGGTGATCGATACGGCCCTTGACGCCGGGGAGGGGGATCGTGCGTTCGAGCACCAGCGGCGCGCCGGCGGACGGCGGAGCGGCCGAACGGGCGGTGCAGCCCCCCATCTGCGAGAGAGCCAGGACGGCCAGGCCCCCAACCAGGGCGGTAAGGACCATGCGCCTGAGGATGACCATGCCTGCCTCAGACCCCCGCCCACATCCGCGCCAACCCCAGGACCGCCCCGGCCGAGACCAGGGCGAGGGCGCCCACCTTGAACCGGATCAGGGCGACGAGCGCTACGGCCGCCGCCACAGCCCCGATCCAGTCGAAGGCGCCGTTCGGCCAGACCGCGACCTTGAGCAGGGTCAGTCCCAGGGTCGCGATCACCCCCACGACGGCGGCGGTGACCGCCTTCAGCGCCCCCTGGGCCCAGGCCAGCCGGTTCAGGCGTTCGACCGCGGGCGCCCCGGCCAGGATCCAGAAGAAGCAGGGCAGGAAGGTCACCCAGACGGTCAGGGCCGCGCCCAGGGCTCCGGCGGCGAGCGGGCTCAGGCGCCCGGGCGCGTTCCAGCCGGCGAAGAAGCCGACGAACTCGGTGACCAGGATCAGCGGGCCCGGCGTGGTTTCGGCCAGACCCAGGCCGTGAATCATGTCCGCCTGGCTGAGCCAGCCGTAGCGGTTGACCGCCGCGTCGGCGACATAGGGCAGGACCGCATAGGCGCCGCCGAAGGTCACGAAAGCCGCCTTGGTGAAGAAGACCGCGACCGCCTCGAACGGGTCGCGGCCGCCGATGGCGAGCGCCAGCGCCACCGGCCCGATCCACAGCCCCGCGAAGGCCGCCGCATAGGCCAGGGCCCGCAACCCCACCCGGCCCCAGCGCACGGGCTCGGCCGCCTCCTCAGGCGCGGCGTCGGGCCGCACGAACAGGGCGCCGATCAGGGCGGCGGCGCCGACCACCCAGGGAAAGCCGAGCTTCAGGAGGGCGAGGGCCGCGAACGCCCCGACCGCGAGACCCAGGAACAGCGGGCCCTTGAGCGTGCGCCGGCCCAGCCGCCAGACGGCGTGGGCGACCAGGGCGGCGACCACCGGCGTCAGCCCGTGGAACACCGCCGCCACCGCCGGCCAGGACCGACCCGCCGCCGCCAGCCAGGCGAGGGCGAACAGCACGAGCGCCCCGGGCAGGACGAACAGCCCCCCGGCCGCGACCGCGCCGCGGATTCCGTGCAGCTTCAGGCCCAGGTAGGTGGCCAGCTGCTGCGCCTCGGGCCCGGGCAGCAGCATGCAGTAGCCGAGCCCCTCGCCGAAAGTCCTGGCGTCGACCCAGCCGCGCCGTTCGACCAGCTCGTGTTCCAGCAGTGCAATCTGGGCCGCAGGCCCGCCGAAGGAGAGCAGGCCGATGCGCAGCCAGACCGGCAGGGTCCTCGCGAAGCTCGGGGCGGAGGGTTCAGCCACGGGCGATCATCTGGGGGTTCCAGTCGTGCCGCTCGCCACGGGCGTGGGCGGCCCAGGCGTAGAGCGCGTCGTAGACCACCAGCCCCTGATCCAGCAGGGCGTGGTCGTCGGCGAAGACCAGGCCGAGGCCGAGCGACAGGGCGTGCAGCCCCGCCGCCTCGGGCGCGAGTTCATGGCGATCGGTGTCGGCGCCGCGCACGATCGTGCGCAGGACTTGGAGCGCCGGGTCGCTGTCGAGGGCGAATTCCTCGATCAGGGTGTCGAAGCTGCAGGCCTCGCCGCGGTGGCTGAAGCGGGCGCCGGGGATGTCGTAGGGCTCGGCCCGCTCGCGCCCGGCGACTTCGAACACCTGCGCGGTGGGGACGTAGAGGAAGACCGCCTCAGGATCGAGGAAGCGGCGGATCAGCCAGGGGCAGGCGATGCGGTCGATCTTGGGCCGTTCGCGCGTGACCCAGCGGGTGGGGCGCTCAGGTCCGAGCAGGTCGGTCAGTCTTTGCTGCGAAGGGGTCTGTTCCACGACAATGGCTCCCGCCGCGGATCGCGGCCTCAAGAAGCATAAGGCGCGGCCCGGTCGCGGGTCACGCCATCCGATCGACCGCCCGCGGCCCTCCCATGGAGGCAGTCCAGGGCGTGCGATGCAAGGGCGGACGGTCCTTTGCGTCCCGGGGCGCCCTGGATTTCCGAGTATTGGGCACGATCCGGCGATTCAACGATCGGATGATTTCACGGGGCCGCTGAATTGCGCTCACGGCGCGGGCGACGGAGCCCGCCGTCAATTGACCAGGCAGGAGCCGAGCAGCAGCCGTGCGCCGGGCCGTCCCAGCACCCGGTTGGTGTCGGCCTGGAGCTTCTTCGACAGCAGGTCGAGATCCGGGGCGGTCTGGGGCCGCATGGAGGCGGCGAAGACCGAGAGGGTGTCGTTGAAGGCCGCGCGGATGCGCGGCAGCAGGCCGTTGGCGCGCTCGCGCAGGACGGGATCGGGCACGTCCAGCCCCGCCTCGACGGTGAACACCCCGCGGCGGCCGTCGATGCGCGCCACATTGGCGGTCATGGTGTTGAGCTGGATGAAGCTGGTCCCGCCGCTCTTCTTCTTTTCGCCCGCGAGCGCGAGACCCGGGACGGCGGCGAGGGGCAGGGCGATCAGGAGGGAACGGCGGCGCATGGGGCGATGGTCGCGCGGCGGGCGTTGAGGATTGGTTTACGATGAGGGGCCGGGGTGGTTTGATCGGCCTTGGCGAGTTGGGGGGCGATCGTGCGTTCTGGACGGTGGCTGGTGGCGGCCGGGATCGCCCTGGTGCTCGCGGCGACGGGCTGGGCGATCTGGGCGTTCTCGTCGGACGATGAACGCGCGGCGCCGGGTCGGTTCGCGACGCGGACCTGGTCCTCGATCCGCTGGGCCGCGGGCGGTGAGCCCAAGAACGTTTCGATCTGTGATCTCGTCGCGCGCGGGGCTGACCACCAGGGCCAGAAAGTTCGCGTCCGCGCCATCTACGAAACGGACGGGATCGAGCATTCAAGTCTGGGCGATGACGCTTGTCTGAACAGCATCGTGCAGCCCGACGAGGCGCCGGACATCGTCAACAACGCCGCCTATCAGGACTGGGACCGGTTCGGCGCCGGCCTAGATCGACCGGACGCCCTGCCCAGAACACAGCTGACCCTTACAGGCCGCTTCCACTGGAAGGCCACGGATCGGCCTTCCGGAACGATCGAAATCCACGAAATCCTCTCCGCGCAGCGTGTTCCCGCCGACCCCCGCGACGCCGAACGCGTGAAGCAGCTCCAGGCCGCCTTCGAACTCCAGTTGCCGAAGGGCTTTGAAACCCGCGCCTACGGCTCCGAGGCCCTCAGGTTCGCCATCATCCGGGTCGCTCGCGGAGGCGACGACTATGTTCACATTAGTTCGTCCAGCGGGCCCGACCCGGCCAGGACCCGCGGGGGCGACCGATTCATCTATGACCGAGGCGGACGCCGCGCGGTGCTGACGCATGCGGACGGCCGCCGGGCGGGAGAGTATTACCTCCGCCACGACGGGGGCTGGCCAAGCTGGATTCGCGTCAATGTCCTGGCCGTCGAAGGCGATCAGGCCACCGCCGACCGGATTGGTGAGTCAGTGCGGTTGAAGGATCGCTGAACCTCCAACCAGCTCCGCCGCTCAATCCCCGGCCCAGCGGTCAGCGTCTGCGCCTCAACACGTCTTCAGCGCATCGAAGGCCAGACCCCAGCCCGCGATCTCCGCGTGGTACCGGCCCGACGGGAAGGTCCAGTCCACGGCCCGGGCGGCGCGGAGGCGGGCGACCAGAGCCGGGTCCTCGATCCGCGCCAGGATCAGGGGCGCGATGCCGCGGGCCGGCAGGGCGATGGGCGCTCCGCCGTCGATGCTCAGGGTCGCGGCGACGGGCTGGCCTTCCTTCACGGTGAACGCCTGGCTGACGGCGCCGAACACCGGCGTACCGTCGGCGGCGCGGATCAGGAAGATCAGCACGGGCGGCGCGAGGCTGTAGGCGTGGCAGGATCCGCGCCTTTCCGGGGTCGAGTTCTCCAGGAACCAGTCGTCCGCGCCGGGGATGAGGATTGCGGTCGGGTCGACGGGCTTCTCGGCCTGGGCCCCGCCGGCGCTCAACAGGAAAACCGCCGCCGCCAGTCCGACCCCACGCATGATCGCTCCCGAAACGAGGGTGGCGCCCTGGGGGCGACGCGGGCCCGGACGCAAGGCGCCGCCCGCGCGCGGCCTCAACACGCCTGCATCGCCTTGTACGCCATGCCCAGGCCCTCGACCTCGGCGTGGTAGCGGCCCGAGGGCAGGACCCAGTCCAGGGTCTTCGCCGCCTGGATCCGGGCGGCGAGGCCGGGGTCGTCGATCTTCATCATCACGATGGAGCCGGCCTGTACGGCTTTGAGGCCGACCGGCTCCGCGCCGTCGACCGAGAGGGTGACGCCAAAGCCCTCGGTGGGCCAGCTGTCCCACTCCGGACGGCCGGCCATCAGGACCAGGGCGCCGACCGTGTTGCGCATCAGCAGGGTGTCGACCTCGGCGCCCTGGACGCGGGCGCTGCAGCCCATGTGGGGGTCGGAGGGCCTGAGCAGCATCCAGTCGCCGGCGCCGGGGATGGGTTCGGGCTTGAAGGTCGGGATCGGGCCGGCGTGGCCGGTTCCGGGCGTGGCGCAGGCCAGGACCAAGGCCGCCAGAAGAGCTTGAATGCGCATCGACGCCCCCGCGTGACGGGCGAAAGCTAGAGCATATCCTGGGGGATTGAAACTTCGCGCCGCGGAGCGGCCGGGAAAGAAAGAAGCTTGGACCACCAAGGACACCAAGAACACTAAGAAGAGAAGGCACGGACGGATCCGGTTTCACGCCGACCCCTTGGTGTCCTTGGTGTGCTTGGTGGTGAAATTCTTTTTTCCCGCCTTCGGCGACGCACCGCCGCGCGGGAAGTTCAGCATCAGGAATGGGGGAAACCGCGCGAGGGACCATCCGAAAAAGGGATGGTGGAGCTGAGCGGAATCGAACCGCTGACCTCCTCATTGCGAACGAGGCGCTCTACCAACTGAGCTACAGCCCCGCGCGGGAGGCGGCACATAAAGTCCGCGCCCCATGGGTGTCAAGGCAAGCCTTTGGGCAAGCCTTGAGCTGGCCCGTCCCTCGGCTTGCCGGTGTCGGGCCGCCCGCCTACAAGCGGGTGACGCCTTCTGAGGATTCGCGCATGTCTTCGGTTATCGGCCCGGCCGCCTGGGTGCTGTTCTGGGCTCTGCAGATCCTGAGCTGGGTGATCATCGTCAACGCCATCCTGAGCTGGCTGGTGGCGTTCGACGTGATCAACCTGCGCAACCGCGCCGCCTACAGCTTCTATCGTCTGCTCGACGCGATCACGACGCCGGTGCTGGCGCCCTTTCGCCGGTTCATCCCCAACCTGGGCGGCATGGACATCACCCCGCTCGTGGCCCTGATCCTGATCGGCTTCATCATGAACCGGCTCGCCCCCTACGCCATGTTCAGCCCCTTCGGCTTCTGAGGCCGTGCCGTCCTGCCGTATCGGCGTGCGCCTGACGCCGGGGGCGCGCGCCGACTCGGTCGAGGGCTGGGGCGCCGACGAGCAGGGCCGGCCGCACCTCGTGGTCAAGGTGCGTGCCCGGCCCATCGAGGGGGAGGCCAACGCCGCGCTGGAGGCGCTGCTGGCGAAGACCCTCGGTCTCGGCAAACGCGCGGTGAGCGTGGCGCGCGGAACCACCAGCCGGCTGAAACAGGTCGAGATCGAGGGACTGGACGAGGCCGAGGCGCTCTCGCGGCTGCCGCCCCGTTGATTTTTCGGGGTTCGGCCGGTTTCATGAATTTCCGGTAATGCGACGGAGGCGGCCTTCCCAGGCGCTCCGCCGCAAGATTAAGTGCGCAGCCTGAATCCGGGAGGGATCCAAGTGACATCCAAAAGACTGCTGGCCGTGCTGATGAGCGCGTCCGCGCTCACGGCCGCCTGCTCGACCCTGGCGCCCGGGGCCCCCGCGCCCCAGGCCAGCGCCGCCGCCGCCAAGCCGGCCGAAAAGCCCAAACCCTTGCAGCCGGGCCTGGACTCGGTGACCAATTCCGGGGCCTACGCCTCGACCTACCGGCCGCTGCCCAGCCAGCCGACCGCCATCGTCGGCGCCCATGTGTTCGACGGCAATGGGGGCGAACTGCCCTCCGGCGTGGTGCTGATGCGCGACGGCAAGATCGAGGCGGTGGGCGCCAACCTGCCCGTCCCGGCCGGCTATGTGACGGTGGACGGCCACGGCAAGTGGGTGACACCGGGCATCATCGACGCCCACTCGCACCTGGGGGTCTACGCCTCGCCGGCCAACCAGGCCTCCTCCGACGGCAACGAGGCGACCTCGCCGGTGACCGCGGAAGTCTGGGCCGAACATTCGATCTGGCCGCAGGACCCGGGCTTCAACCGCGCCCGTGAGGGCGGGGTGACCACGCTTCTGATCCTGCCCGGCTCGGCCAACCTGATCGGCGGCCGCTCGGCCACGGTCAGGAACGTGCCCTCGCGCACCTACCAGGGCATGATGATGCCCAACGCCCCCTACGGCCTGAAGATGGCCTGCGGCGAGAACCCCAAGCGGGTGTACGGCTCCAAGGGCCGCTCGCCCTCGACCCGGATGGGCAATGTGGCGGGCTACCGCTCGGCCTGGATCGGGGCCCAGGACTACCGCCGCAAGTGGGACGAGTACCACTCCAAGGCCTCCAAGGGCGAGAAGGCCGACGCGCCCGGGCGCAACCTGCAGCAGGAGACTCTGGCGGGCGTGCTCCGCGGGGAAATCCTGGTGGAGAACCACTGCTACCGGGCCGACGAAATGGCCACGATGATCGATATCTCCAAGGAGTTCGGCTACCACGTGACCATGTTCCACCACGCGGTGGAGGCCTACAAGATCGCCGACCTTTTGAAGGCCAACGACACCTGCGTCGCCACCTGGGCCAACTGGTGGGGCTTCAAGATGGAGGCCTATGACGCCACCGAGGACAATGTGCCCCTGCTGCACAAGGCCGGCGTCTGCGCGGTGATCAAGTCCGACGACGCCGACCTGACCCAGCGCCTGAACCAGGAGGCCGCCGAGGCGCTCTCCGCCGGCCGCCGCGACGGGATCGACATCCCCGAGCGGGAGGCGATCATGTGGATCACCAAGAACCCGGCCAAGGGCATCGGCATCCTCGACCAGACCGGGACGCTGGAGCCCGGCAAGCGGGCCGACGTGGTGATCTGGGACAAGGATCCGTTCTCGATCTACGCCCTGACCCAACAGGTCTATATCGACGGCGCGGTGGTCTACGACCGCCATGACCCGCGCTTCCAGCCCAAGTCCGATTTCGAGCTGGGTCAGCCCGGCCAGGGGAGCCGCTGACATGAAGACGCTTCTGATGACCGCCGCGGCGGCTGTGGCCCTGGTGGCCGCGGCGCCCGCGATGGCCGAGACGATCGCCATCACCAACGCCCACATCTTCACCTCCGGACCCCAGGGCGAGATCGCCTCGGGGACCATCGTGATCAAGGACGGGACCATCGCCTCGGTGTCCAAGGGCTCGGCCACCCCGGCCGGCGCCCGGGTGATCGACGCCAAGGGCGCGGTGGTGACCGCCGGCCTGATCGCCTCCGACAGTGAGCTCGGCGCGGTCGAGGTCGGTGCGCTCGGCAACGACGTGACCGTCAAGAACGCCGACCTGGGCGCCGGCTTCGACATCCAGTACGGGCTGAACCCGGCCTCCACCGTCATTCCGGTGGCGCGCATGGGCGGGATCACCGCCGCGATCGTCACCCCCGAGCCCGCCGGCGGCGGCTTCGGCGACAGCGACGAGGCGCGGGACTACACCGCCGGCGCCGGCGACGGCGAGCACAGCGTCTCGGGCCTGTTCGCGGGCCAGGCGGCGGTGGTTCAGCTCGCCGCCGGGTCGAAGGACATGCTGGTCAAGCCGCGGGTGGCCATGGTCACCCCGCTCGGCGGGGCCGGGGCCAAGGTCGCGGGGGGCGCCCGCGGGGCCGAGTTCGTCCAGCTGAAGGAGGCGATCGCCAACGTCCGCTGGTACATGAAGAACAAGTCGGCCTTCGAGCACGGCCAGACTCAGGACCTGCACCTGTCGCGCGCCGACCTGGAGGCCCTGATTCCGGTGGTCGAGGGGCGCATGCCGCTGCTGGTCAGCGTCGACCGGGTCTCCGACATCCGCCAGGCGCTGAAGCTGGCCCGGGACGAGCACATCCGCATCATCCTGGACGGCGCGGCCGAGGGCTGGGAGATGGCCGACGAGATCGCGGCGGCCAAGGTCTCGGTCATCGTCTATCCGCTGGCCGACCTGCCCAACGACTTCGAAAACATCGGGGCCAGGCTCGACAACGCCGGACGGCTCAGCGCCGCGGGCGTGCCGGTGATCATCAAGGCGGCCGAAGGCGGCGCCCACCGGGTGCGCGAGACCCGCTACGACGCGGGCAACGCGGTCGCCCATGGCATGAGCTGGCAGGCGGCGCTGGACTCCATCACCATCAACCCGGCCCGCGCCTTCGGGGTGGACAAGGAGATGGGCTCGCTGGAGCCGGGCAAGAGCGCCGACCTGGTGGTCTGGTCGGGCGACCCGTTCGAACCCCTGACCCAGCCGGTGGCCATCTACATCCACGGCCAGCTGCAGCCGATGGGCTCGCGCCAGATCGACCTGTCGAAACGCTACATGGACCTGTCGCCGGGCTATCCGCCGCAGTTCAAACCGTAAGAGAGAAAGAGCGCCGTCATGATCAGACCGACCCTGGCGGCGCTCGCGCTCGCCCTCGGCGCAGCCGCGGTGACGCCGGCGGCGGCGCGCGCTGAGACTCCCGCCCTTGTGGCCGCCTTCGACGCCGTCTGCCTGGCCGGGCACGGGGACCTGGCCCGCACCCGCGCGCTGGCCGACCAGAACGGGTGGGGCCCGCTGACGACGGACCAGCCGCCCAACCCCTTCCGGCTGACGGCGCCTGAAAACCGCGAGAAGCGGATCGTCGGGGTGCGCTTCCTGCTGACCTTCGGCGAGGGCCCCTTCATCGTCGACGACAAGCTGGGCATGCGCATGTGCGCGGTGCTGCAGAAGGACCCGGGCCACGACGGCGTGGCCCCGGCCGTGCGCCAGCGCATGGGCATCGCGCCCGGCGACGTCAGCGCCGACGGCGAGACCTACGGCTTCACCGAGACCGGCGGCGCCTATGTCGCGGTCGACGACCCACACGCCGCCGCCGCCGCGGCGGCCGGCACGCTGGCCCTGGTGGACATCAGCTACACCGAAAGCAGCGTGATGCTGTTCTACGGGATCTCGACCGGACCGAAGAAGTAGGCCCGCCCACGCCCGGCGCGCCACCCCACGGGCGGTTTCCGGCTTGACCGCCGCCGCCGCATAGAGGCCAATCGCGCCTGGTGCTCGCGGGGGGCGATTGTGCGGCTTTTGATGTTTACGGCGCTGGGATCGGCGCTGGCCTGCGGGATGGCCCAGGCGGCGCGCGCCGCGTCGGCGGAGCCGCCCGCCCTGGTCGCCGCCTTCGAGGCGGTCTGCATGAAGGCCCACGGCGACCTGGCGCGCGTCCGCGACCTGGCCGATCGCAACGGCTGGAAGCCGGTAGCCGGGCCCCAGCCGCCCAACGCCTTCCATCTCGTCGATCCCCAGGCGCGCGAGGCCAGCATCGGCGGCGCGCACACCCTGCTGATCTTCGGCGACGGTCCGGACGTCGAGGACGAAACAGTGATGGCCCATGTCTGCGGCCTGCGGCGCCAGAATCCGGACCATGCCGGGGTGAGCGAGGCCGTGCGCGGTTACCTGGGCGTCCCCCCGGGCTTTGCCGATCCCAAGAGCGAGATCTATGGCTTCAGCGAGGGTGACGGCCGCTTCGCCGCGGTGCCCGATGCGGCCGAGCCGGCGGCGAACCGGGCGGGCAAGCTGTCGACGGTGACCCTGATCTTCAACCCGAGCAGCGTGCTGATGCTCTACGTGGTTTCGGCGGGGGTGAAGCCGTGAGGGCCAGCGCCCGGGGGCTGCTGGCGATAGCCCTTGGGGCGGCCCTGTTCGGGTTCGCGCCCACGGCGGCGCAGGCGGCGGCGTCGTCGGCTCTGGCCGCCTTCGAGGCGATCTGTCTGGCGGGTCATGGCGACCTGGCGCGCGTGCGCACGCTTGCCGCACAGGACGGCTGGAGCCCAGCGCCCGGCTCCGATCCCAACCCTTTCCGCCTGAGCACGTCCCAGGCCCTGATCAAGACGATCGACGGGCGCAACGTCATTCTCAGCCTGGGCGAGGGCGCGTTCATGGGCGACGCCGCGGTCGGGATGAAACTGTGCGCCGTCACCGTCCTGGGCGCCGTGCCGAGCGAGCTGCGAGGCGCCCTGCGCGCCGACCTGGGAATCGCGCCCACCCACTCGATGGATCGCTTCGACTTCTATGCCTTCACCTCGCACGACGGGACGCGCACGCCCTTCACCGAGGCCCAGAGCGACGCGGCCGAGGCTGCCGAGAAGGCGGGGACGCTCGAGGTCGTCAACTTCGGCCTTACCGATCGAGGCGTCGCACTGATCTACGCCCTGTCGACGGGGCCCCGGAAGTCGGAGCGCTAGCGTCGTCGCAAGGCCGTCGGGGGACGCCATGATTCGAAAATTCCGGACTCGAGGACTCTGGACCGCCGCCCTGGCCGCGGCCGCCCTGGGCTGCGCCGGAGCGGGCAAGGCGCCCGCCATCCCGGCGCCCCTGGCCATGATCCGCGGCTTCTGCGTGCCGCAACGGGCCCAGATGAATCCGGTGATCGACGCCGCCATGGCGGCGGGATGGCGCGAACCCGCCTTCGAGGTGAAGTCGGGCGTGCAGGTTCCGCATCTGAGCAGCTACGCCCTGCTGGCGCACGGGGAGGGCAAGTCGGCGCCGCTGCTGGGGGTGGGGACCAGCCAGCTGTTCTTCACCGACCACGACGCGCTGGAGTTCCGCGCCTGCGTGGCGACCACCGTCGAGGTCGACGAGCTGGAGGCGCTGAGGTCGGAGGGTCAGGCCTGGATCGGCGTCGCGCCCAACCTGCACGTTCCGGGCGCCTCAACGGACGGCTACCTCTACCTCGAGGACAAGAACGGACCGACGCCGGTGCCCGAGGACGACCTGAAAGCCATCGCGGCGGCAGCGGACACCGGTCGGCTGCGCATCGTTGTCGTCGAAAGAGACCGGAACCGGCTCTGGATGCTCTGGGGCCAGGTGACGGCGCTGGAGCGGGTCGACTAGAGCATGTCATGCAAAAGTGGTCCGCACTTTTACGCCCGGACATGCTCTAAACTCTTGAATGTAGCGCACGATGCGGCCCTTGACGGCGGCCCATCCGCCGGGGCCAATCGTGGGCGTGCGCCCGGGGGGATGAATGCGCCTTTTGATGTTCGCGGCGGCGGCCGCCGCCCTGGGGTGCGTGAACCCAGCCGACGCAGCCGAAAAGCCGCCGCACGCCGTCGCGGCCCGGGAGGCCGTGCCCAGCCTGGTCCAGGACCTGGAGCGGATCTGCATCGCCAACCGCGCCGATCCCCAGGCGGTGGCGGCCCGGCTCGACGCCGAGCACTGGGCCCCCGCCCTGCCTGAGCACATGCCGGACAGCCCGGGCCTGAAGTCCGGGGAACTGCAGGGGCGGGAACACCGGAACATCGAGGACCTGCGCGTCGCGATGTTCGGATCGACGGAGCTTTCCGACGCCGGCCCAGGTCAGCGGGTGGCCGCCTGCATGGTGATGTCGGACGCCGCAAACGGCGAGGATGAAGCCGATGACGCCCTTGAGACGCTGGTGGGCGCGCCGCCGGTCAGCCGCAAGGCCAGCGGCGCCGTCTGGGCCTGGCGCGAACACGACGGCCGGCGCGAGCCTGTCGACGCCAACGACCCGGCGCGCCTGCAGGCCCTGGCGCAGGCGGGCGAACTCGCCCTCCTGTTCAGGCAGGTCCACAAGGGAAAGACCGCGGTGGTCTACGCCCGCTTCCTGGCGCTCGACACCACGCCGACGGCCACCCCGGCGGCCGAGCGCTGAACGGACAGAGAAACCATGCGCGTCCTGATCCTCTCCACCCTCGCCGTGGCCTCCCTGGCGGGCGCCGCGCGCGCCGCCGAAACCAGCGCTGTCCAGGACATGGAACGGCTGTGCGTGACGACCCGCGCCGAGCCCGACGCGATCGACGCGATCCTCAAGGCCGAACACTGGGAAGCGGCGGGGCCGGAGACCAGGCTGGCCAATCCGCTGTTCCGGTCCGGGAACCTCGATCTGCGCCAGCGGGCGCGCCCGGGCGGCCGGCGCGTGGTGGCGTTCGGCACGGGTCGACTGCCCGGAGAGGGCGGCGGCCATCCCATGCTGGTCTGCGCGGTGGCGGACTTCCCGGCCGACGGAACGATCCGCGCCGACCTGGAGGCGGACCTGGGGGCGAAGCCCCTGCGCGAGGACGCGAGGGTGGCGGCCTGGGCCGCCATCGAGCACGGCGGGACCCGCCGGATTCTCACCACGGCCGACATGGATGACAAGCTGGTGGAATCGGCGGCGGACCGCGGCGAAGCGGCCGCCTATGTGTTCGTCGCCCAGCCGGACGGGCAACTGGCGGCCTACACGCGAATCCTGCCCGGCGACGCGGCCCCTGCCGCCCAGCCGGCCGGCAAGCCCTGAACGGACGGAAAGACCATGCGCGCCCTGATCATTTCAATCTTCGCCCTGGCGTCCCTGGCGGGCGCCGCGCGCGCGGCCGAACCCAGTGTGATTCAGGACCTGGATCGCTATTGCGTGGCGGTGCGGGCGCAGCCCACTGAGGTGGCCCGACTGCTCGACGCCGAGCACTGGGACACGATTTCGTCCGAGATGATGCCGAAGGACCCGGTCTTCGCCAACGGCCGGTTCGAGGGCCGGTTCCGGCGCGATGACGGCCGGATACGGCTGGTGATCTTCGGCACGACCAGCGTGCCGACCGGGGGCGAGAACCACCCCATGCTGGTGTGCGCCGTCCTGGCCAAGCCATCCGACGAGGACGTCGCCGCCGAACTGAAGGCGACCTTCGCGGCGCCGGACAACCGGCACGACGGCACGAACGCGATGTGGGCCGTGCGTGAACACGACGGCCGGCGCGACCCGCTCGCCCAGATCGACAACGCCAGCCTGCTGGCCCTGGCGGACAAGGACGAGCTCGCCTTCTACCTGACCCTTACCCAGGCCGGCGCGCCGGTGGTGGTCTATATGCGCATGCTGCCCCTGCCGCGGCTCATCGTCGAGCGCACGGAGCACAAGCCGTGAGCCGGTGGCGTTCCATCCGCGTCATGGCGCCGGCGATCCTGGCCTGCGCCCTCTTCGGCGGTCCGGCGCGGGCGGGCGAGACCACACTGGTGCAGGACTTCGACCGGTTGTGCGTGAAGGCCGCGGGCGAGCTGGAGACCCTGACCCGACTGGCGGACGCCGAGGGCTGGCGTCCCGTGCCGCCTGCGCCGAACGCCGACATGAGCTTGTTTCCGGACGGCGCCGTCGTACGCGCCCGCGGCGATCCCGGCGCGGCGCGCAATCTGGTCTTCAGCCGGGTCGCGGCCGGACCGAATAACCCAAGCGCCGTCTGCACGGTGGCGGAAGGGGCGCCGGTCGGGGATGCGGAAGCGATGATGCGGGCCTATCTCGGCGGGCCCCCGACCCAGCGGCAAGGACCCATGACCTTGTGGGTGATGCGAATTCACGACGGCCGGAGCGAACTGCTCGCCAGCGCCAACGACAGCCTGATCAATCCCCTGATCGCGAGCGGCGCGCTGGCGATCTATATGGCGGGCGACAAGGACGGGCGCCCGGTGCTGATGCTGCTGACCTACGCCAAGCCCGCACCATGAGCCGGCGCGCCCTCTCCCGTGTTGCACCGCACGCGAGGCTTCCCCTATAAACCGCAGCGCCTGCGCCGGGCCTGAACGTCCGGTCCCTCCCCTGTCCTGAGACCGGTTTCCATGAACATCCACGAGCATCAAGCCAAGGCCGTCCTGCGCGAGTTCGGCGTCCCGGTTCCGCGCGGTTTCGCGGCCTTCACGGTGCAGGAGGCGATCAAGGCGGCCAAGGCGCTGAAGGGCTCCAAGGTCTTCGTGGTGAAGTCCCAGATCCACGCCGGCGGACGCGGCAAGGGCCGGTTCGTGGGGCTGAAGCCCGACGCCAAGGGCGGCGTGCGGGTGGTCAAGTCGGTCGACGAGGTCAAGAAGAACGCCCAGGAGATGCTGGGCCGGGTGCTGGTGACCCACCAGACCGGACCCAAGGGCAAGCAGGTCAACCGCCTCTACATCGAGGAAGGCGCCGACATCGCGCGCGAGCTGTACCTGTCGCTGCTGGTCGACCGCGAGACCTCGCGCGTGGCCGTGGTCGCCTCCACCGAGGGCGGCATGGACATCGAGGAGGTCGCCCACTCGAGCCCGGAAAAGATCATCACCTTCTCGATCGATCCGGCCACCGGCGTGATGGCCCATCACGGCCGCGCCCTGTCGGCGGCGCTGAAGCTCTCGGGCGAGACGGCCAAGCAGGCGGCGAAGCTCCTGCCCCAGCTCTATGCGGCGTTCCTGGCCAAGGACATGGCCATGCTGGAGATCAACCCCCTGATCGTCACCGGCGCCGGCGACATCCGGGTGCTCGACGCCAAGGTGTCGTTCGACGACAACGCCCTGTTCCGCCACCCCGACATCGTGGCCCTGCGCGACCTCTCCGAAGAGGACGAGAAGGAGATCCAGGCCTCGAAGTACGACCTGTCCTACATCGCGCTCGACGGCGACATCGGCTGCATGGTCAACGGCGCGGGCCTGGCCATGGCGACCATGGACATCATCAAGCTGTACGGCGCGGAGCCCGCCAACTTCCTCGACGTCGGCGGCGGCGCCTCGAAGGAAAAGGTCACCGCGGCCTTCAAGATCATCACCGCCGACCCGAACGTGAAGGGCATCCTGGTCAACATCTTCGGCGGCATCATGCGCTGCGACATCATCGCCGAAGGCGTGATCG
>CAYSNW010000051.1:0-29595 GCA_964432415.1 uncultured Caulobacteraceae bacterium | reverse complement strand
CCCCGCGAGCCGGAAGCCGTCGCCGCCGCGCCGGTCGAGGCCACTCGGGAGCCCGAACGTCGCCCCGAACCCCGTCGCGAACCGCGCCAGGAAGCTCGTCCCGAGCCCCGCCGCGACGCCCGTCCGGACCCGCGCCGCGACCGGCGCCCCGAGCGCGAGCCGCGCGAAACCGAGGACGCCGGCGTGGGCTTCGGCTCCGACACGCCCGCCTTCCTCCTGCGCGCAGCTCCGATAAAGAAAACTGAGGATTGAAAATGCGCGGTTTCGGCCGCGCTTAACCGGTCGTTACGGTTCGCTGGCCTAGTCTCTCCCGGTATTCGCGCGGCCCTCGCCGGGCGCGCGTGGAGGGGATGCATGAAGCCGGCTGAAGTCGACGTCGCTCTTCGGGGCCCTGAAGCCTACTCGCTGGCCCGCAGGGCCCTGGGCGAGATGGAGCAGTGCGACGTCTGGCCGACCCCTCTGAACTTCGAGCTGTGGCTGCATTACGTTGGCGATCCGGACGGCCCGCTGGGCCAGGAAATCCGCCGCATGGTCAACGCGGGCGAGCCCTTCACCGAGGAAGTCAGCGAGAGCCTGGCCTCGACCTACCTGCCCCGCGCCCGCCTTTCCGAAGAGATCCGCGACGCCGGCGCCCAGCTGAGCCGCGAGCTGATGAGCGTGGCGGCCGCCATCTCCACCGCCCAGCAGTCGCAGCAGGCCTTCGGCCGCACGCTGGAGGTGGCCGGCGAAGGCCTGGACACCGCCGAGCATGAGCCGCCGGTCCTGAAGAAGCTGGTCGAGACCCTCTCGGCCGCCACCCGCAAGGTGCAGCTGGTCAACTCGACCCTGGAGCGGCGGCTGAACGATTCGACCCGCGAGGTCACCAAGCTGCGCGAGCACCTGGAGCAGGTGCGGCGCGACGCCATGACCGACGCCCTGACCAACCTGGCCAACCGCAAGGCCTTCGACGAGCACATGGAACGCTCGCTGGAGGAGGCGGACGCCACGGGCCTGCCCATGACCCTGGCGGTGGTCGACATCGACCACTTCAAGCGCTTCAACGACACCTGGGGCCACCAGACCGGCGACCAGGTGCTGCGCTACGTCGCCAGCGTGCTGGCGCGGGTGGCCGGCCCGCCGCGCCTGGCGGCGCGCTATGGCGGCGAGGAGTTCTCGATCCTGTTCCCGGGCGAGGCCTCGGGCATGGTCGAGATCGCGATGAACACCATCCGCGAGGAGATCGCCTCGCGCGGCCTGCGCCGGCGCTCGACCAACGAGGAACTGGGCGCGGTGACCATCTCGGTCGGCGTCGCCCAGCGCAAGAAGGGCGAAACCGCCTCCTCCCTGATGGAACGGGCAGACGAGGCGCTCTACGCCTCCAAGCGATCGGGCCGCAACAAGGTCACCAACGCCCAGCGGCTGGACGAAGCGGCGTAAGCGCCCCTAGTCGCGCCTACTTCTTCTTTTTCGGCGTCTTCTTGCGGGCCTTGCCGCGCATGGCGGCCTCGATGGCCAGGGTCGCCCATTTGCGTGCGGCGGCCTCGTCGTCCCAGACCTCGGCCGGCGCCTGCCAGTAGGCCATGCTCATCCGCTCGCCGCCCTTGGTCGGATAGGTGAACTGAGCCAGGCCCTCGGCCTCGAAATAGGGCGCGCTTTCCGCATCCGCCTTCAGCCACAGCTCGTCGTCGTCGAGGATCGCGAACATCATGTCGCCGCTCGAGGCGCCGGCCCCGCCGAACATCTTGCGGATCTTCAGCTCCGGCACGAAGGCCAGAAGCTCGGCGACACTGTCCATGTAGGATTGGCTGATGCTCATGGAAGCAAGCTTGCCGAACGCGCGTGGAAAAGCAAACGTCGCCACAGGCCAACACCCGAGTCCCATGCGCAGCTTCGTCTTCGCCGTCGCCTACTGGATCCTGTCGATCGCCTACACCCTGATGGCGGTGTTCGCGGCCCTGACCCCGGGGCGCAAGGCCACCGGCTGGATCATCCGCCGCTATGTCCGGCGCATGGTGCAATCCATGGCCCTGTTCGCCGGCATCCGGCTGCAGGTGCGCGGCAAGGAGCGCCTGCCCGAAGGCGCCTTCATCATCGCCGCCAAGCACCAGTCCTGGGGCGACGGCTTCTGCGTCTATTCCCAGTTCGAGGACCTGGCCTTCGTCACCGGCGACCATCTCGAGCGGTTTCCGCTGATGTCGACGGTCCTGAAGAAGCTCGGCGCCATCGTGGTCGACAACTGCGGCGGGGTGACCGCGCGCAAGGCCCTGGCCGAAAGCGCGGCCATCGCCCGCGCCGATGGTCGCCGCATCCTGATCTATCCGGAGGGACACCTCAGCAAGATCGGCGAGCATTTCCGCTACCGTACGGGGGTCTGGCACATGTACCGTGACTTCGAGATGCCGGTGGTGCCCCAGGCCACCAACCTCGGCCTGTTCTGGTCGCAGCAGGACTTCGCCAAGCGGCCCGGGACCGCGACCATCGAGTTCCTCGATCCGATCGAGCCGGGCCTTCCCAAGGCGGAGTTCATGGCGCGTCTGGAGGAGGCGATCGAGGCCCGAACCGCCGAGCTGGTGGCCGAGGCGGCCGGCCAGCCGGTTTCGCGCGCGGTGCTGGTCCCGGCGCCGGACGAGGTCAAGCGTCGGGAAAAGGCGGCCTGATCAGGCCTCGGCCGGCTTGATGGTCACGCTCTCGCCGCAGCCGCAGGCGTCGGTCTCGTTCGGATTGCGAAACACGAACTTGGACGCCAGCTGGGTGGTCTCGTAGTCGATCTCGGTTCCGATCAGGAACAGGATCGCCTTGGGGTCGATCAGGATGGTGACGCCCTTGTCCTCGACCACCTCGTCCAGGGGCGCCGCGGCTTCCGCGTACTCCAGTACGTACTCCTGGCCCGCGCAGCCGCCGTTCTTCACGCCAACGCGCAGGCCGGCATAGGGCTTGTCGGCGCGGCCCATGATGTCGGAGACGCGCTCGGCCGCCCGGTCGGTCAGGGTCACGACCTTGGGGCGCGGGCGGCGCGGACGGGGGGTGAGGACGGCTTCGCTCATGGTCAGAACATGTTGAGCTGAAGCTTGGCTTCATCGCTCATCTTGGAGGGATCCCACGGCGGGTCGAACACCAGGTTGACGTTGCACGAGCGCACGCCGTCCACCGCCATCACCGCGCCCTGCACCCAGCCCGGCATCTCGCCGGCCACCGGACAGCCCGGGGCTGTCAGGGTCATGTCGACCACCACGTCCTTGTCGTCCGAAACGTCGACCCGGTAGATCAGGCCCAGCTCATAGATGTCGACCGGGATTTCCGGGTCATACACGGACTTGAACCCCTCGATCAGGCGATCGGTCAGGGCGTCGAGCTCCGCCTGCGACAGGGCCGGTTCGGCGCCGTCGGCGGGGGGCGTCTCGGAGGTGTTCAGGCTTCCGTCCATGGGTCTCAACTGAAGAAGGTGCGGGCCTTCAGAAGCGCGTCGACAAAGGCGTCGGCGTCTTCCTCGGTATTATATAGGGCGAAAGAGGCGCGAGCGGTGGATGTCACACCAAAACGCCGCGTCAGGGGCTCGGCGCAGTGCTGTCCGGCGCGCACGGCCACCCCGTAGCGGTCCAGCACCTGGGCCACGTCATGGGCGTGGGCACCCTCGACCGTGAAGGTCAGGATGGCGCCCTTGCCGGGGGCGGTGCCGATCGGGGTGAACCAGTTGGCCCCATTGATGCGCTCGACCACCCGGGCATAGAGGGCGCGCTCGTGGGTGTGGATGGCGTCACGGTCGAAGCCGGACAACCACTCGATGGCCGCGCCCAGGCCGATGGCCTCCAGGATCGGCGGGGTGCCGGCCTCGAAGCGCATGGGCGGCTCGGCATAAGTCACGGTATCGCAAGTGACCTGTTCGATCATCTCGCCACCCCCTTGATAGGGCGGAAGATTTTCCATGACGCGGAGCCGGCCCCACAGGACGCCGATCCCGGTCGGGCCATAGAGCTTGTGGCCGGTGAAGACGTAGAAGTCGGCGTCCAGGTCCTGCACGTCCGGCGCGGCGTGGACCGCGCCCTGGCAGCCGTCGACGAGCACCAGCGCCCCGGCCGCATGCGCCGCCTCGACCACGGCCTTGATCGGATTGATGGTCCCCAGCACGTTGGACATGTGGGTGAGCGCAACTACCCGCGTCTTCGAGCCCAGCAACGAGCGCAGGTGCTCCATATCCAGCGAGCCATCGTCCATGACCCGGGCGAAGCGCAGGACCACGCCCTTGCGCTCGCGCAGCAGGTGCCAGGGCACGATGTTGGAGTGGTGCTCCATTTCGGTCACCACCACCTCGTCGCCGGCCTGCAACGACTGGCCCAGGCACGAGGCGACCAGGTTGATAGCCTCGGTGCCGCCCTTGGTGAAGACGATCTCGGAGGGGCCGGCGGCGTTCAGGTAGCGCGCGACGGTGGCGCGGGCGGCCTCATAGGCCTCGGTGGTCTCGTTGGCCAGGGTGTGCAGGCCGCGGTGCACATTGGCGTAGGCATGGCTCATCTGATGCGACAGGGCGTCGATCACCGCCCGCGGCTTCTGGGCGGAGGCGGCGGAGTCCAGATAGGTCAGCGGATAGCCGTTGATCTTGCGGTCGAAGATCGGGAACTGGGCCCGGGCGGCGTAAGCGTCGAAGCTCATGATCAGAGCCTCCCGGCCAGCCAGGCGTTGGCCCATTCGCGCACGTCCTCGCGCTCGATCCGGTCCAGCACCGCGCCAAGGAAGGCGGCGGTGAGCATGGCGCGGGCCTCGGGCTCCGGCACGCCGCGGGCCATGGCGTAGAACAGGGCGTCCTGGTCGAGCGCCCCGATCGTGTTTCCATGGGCGCAGGCCACGTCGTCGGCGAAGATCAGCAGCTCCGGCTTGGCGTCGACCTCGGCCCGGTCGCCCAGGATCAGGGCGTGGTGGCCCATGCGCGCATCGGTCTGGTCCGCGCCGCGCTCCACCACGATGCGGCCCTGGAACACGCCCCGGGCGCGGTCGGAGACGACACCCTTGGTCAGCTGACTGGTCTGGCCGCCGGGGCCGGCGTGATCGACCACGGAGGTCAGGTCGGCGTGGCGGTCTCCCGAAAGCACGTAGACGCCATCCAGGCGGACGCTGGCGCCCTCACCGGGGTGGATGACGCGGGTCTCGTGGCGCTGGAGCCTGGCGCCGCCGGTCAGGACGACCTGCCTCAGTTCGGCGCGGGCCGCGAGGGCCACGGTCGCGACGCTGATCGACAGGGCCTCGGCGGTGTCGTCGAGCAGGACAATGCGGGTCAGGCGCGCTCCCTCGCCCAGGCGGATATCCAGCGTGGCGTTGGCGACGTAGGCCGAGCCCGAGCCCTCGTAGCTCTCCAGCAGCAGCAGGTCGGCGCCAGCCTCGACCTCGATCACGGCGCGAGCCTGGTGGCCGCCCTGCTCCGCCGCCGAGACGAAGCGCAGGCGCAGGGTCTCGACGCCCCGGGCGACGTAGCCGACTTCGGTGGCTCCGGCGCTGTCCCGGCCGTTGCCGAAGGCGATCTCCGCCCCGCCGAAGGCCGCGAAGGGCCCACCGGGCGCCACCGCCAGCGCCGGCGTCGGCTCGGGCGCCGCGCGCAGGAACCGGCCCAGATCCGTCCACTTCCAGTCCTCGACCCGGCGAGTCGGGAAGCTGGTCGCGTCGTTCAGGTCGATGCGGAGAGGTGCGTTCACGCAGCCTCCGGCAGGTACTTGTCGTAGCCCGACTTCTCGAGCTCCAGCGCCAGCTCCGGTCCGCCCGAGGCGACGATGCGGCCGGCGGCCAGCACGTGGACCCGGTCGGGACGGATGTAGTCGAGCAGCCGCTGGTAATGGGTGATCACCAGCATGGCCCGGTCGGGGCGGCGCAGCGCATTGACGCCTTCCGAGACGATCCTCAGGGCGTCGATGTCCAGGCCGGAGTCGGTCTCGTCCAGGATCAGCAGGCGCGGCTCCAGGATCGAGGCCTGCAGGATCTCCATCCGCTTCTTCTCGCCGCCGGAGAAGCCAACGTTCAACGCCCGCTTCAACATCTCGAAATCGACCCGAAGTTCCTTGGCCTTCGTCCTGACAAGCTTGAGGAATTCCGGCGCAGTGACCTCCGCCTCGCCGCGCGCCTTGCGCTGGGCGTTCAGCGCCGTGCGCACGAAGGTCAGGGCCGGAACGCCGGGGATCTCAAGCGGATACTGGAAGGACAGGAACACGCCCTTGGCCGCCCGCTCGTTGGGCTCGAGCGCCAGCAGATCGTCGCCGTCGAAGCCGACGGTCCCGGCGGTGGGCTCATAGCCCTGCCGGCCGGCCAGGGTGTAGGCCAGCGTCGACTTCCCCGCCCCGTTCGGCCCCATCACCGCATGCACCTCGCCCGCGGGCACGGTGAGGGACAGGCCCTTCAGGATGGCCTTGTCGGCGACGGAGACGTGGAGGTTGTTGATGGAGAGCATCTTGTTCTCAAACACAAATGGAGTTGCGGGAGCCGGTCATCCAACACTCCCCTCGAGACTGATCGCCACCAGCTTCTGCGCCTCGACGGCGAACTCCATCGGCAGTTGCTGCAACACGTCGCGCACGAAGCCGTTGACCAGCAGGGCCACAGCCTCCTCCTGGGAGAGCCCGCGCTGCATGGCGTAGAACAGCTGGTCGTCGGAGAGCCGCGTGGTGGTCGCCTCGTGCTCGAACTGGGCCTGGCCGTTGCGGGCCTCGACGTAGGGCACGGTGTGGGCGGCGCAGTCCTTGCCGATGAGCAGGCTGTCGCACTGGGTGAAGTTGCGCGATCCTGTGGCCTTCGGATGGGCCGAGACCAGGCCGCGGTAGGTGTTGGACGACTTCCCGGCCGACACACCCTTGGAGATGATCCGCGAGCGGGTGTTCTTGCCCAGATGGATCATCTTGGTGCCGGTGTCGGCCTGCTGGCGGCCGTTGGTGATGGCGATGGAGTAGAACTCGCCCGACGACCCGTCGCCTTTCAGGATGCAGGAGGGGTACTTCCAGGTGATGGAGGAGCCGGTCTCCACCTGGGTCCAGCTGACCTTGGAACGGTCGCCGCGGCAGTCGGCGCGCTTGGTGACGAAGTTGTAGATGCCGCCCTTGCCGGTCTCCGGATCGCCCGGGAACCAGTTCTGGACGGTGGAGTATTTGATCTCCGCGTCCTCCAGCGCCACCAGCTCGACCACCGCGGCGTGCAGCTGGTTCTCGTCGCGCATGGGGGCGGTGCAGCCCTCCAGGTAGGAGACGTAGGCCCCCTTGTCGGCGATGATCAGGGTGCGCTCGAACTGGCCGGTGTTTTCGGCGTTCATGCGGAAATAGGTCGACAGCTCCATCGGGCAGCGCACGCCCGGCGGGATGTAGACGAATGAGCCGTCGGAGAAGACCGCGCTGTTCAGCGCCGCGAAATAGTTATCCGACACCGGCACGACCGAGCCCAGATAGGTGCGCACCAGGTCGGGGTATTCGCGCACGGCCTCCGACAGGGGCATGAAGATCACGCCCACCTTGGACAGCTCCTCGCGGAAGGTGGTGACCACCGAGACCGAGTCGAACACCGCATCGACCGCATAGCGCGGGGCGCCGACGACGCCGGCCAGCACCTCCTGCTCCTTCAGCGGAATGCCGAGCTTGGCGTAGGTGGCCAGGATCTCCGGGTCGATCTCGTCCAGGCTCTTGGGCCCGTCCTTGGTCTTGGGCGCGGCGTAATAGTAGAGGTCGTCGTAGTCGACGGGGGTGTAGTCGACCTTGGCCCAGGTGGGTTCCTCCATCGCCAGCCAGCGCTCGTAGGCAGCCAGACGCCACTCCAGCATCCATTCCGGCTCGCCCTTCTTGGCCGAGATGAAGCGGATCACGTCGGTGTTCAGGCCCTTGGGGGCGAACTCCTGCTCGATGTCGGTGGTGAAGCCGTGCTGGTACTTTTCCAGCGCGGCGACGGTGGCGACGGTGTCCTGGGAAATCGACATCACTCTACCTCACGCCGCCGACTGCCGGCGCCCGGCGTGGCGCGTGTAGGCTTCGATCCAGGCCTCAGCGAACCGGTCCCAGTCCGCGTCCGTGGTCGCCCAGCCGCCCGAAGCCCTCAGCGCACCCGGCGCCAGGTCGTCCAGCCCCATGGCCTGCAGCACCCGGCTCGGCTTCACCTTGCCGGAAGAGCAGGCGGCGCCGGCCGAGACCATGACGCCGGCCAGATCCAGGGCGATCACCTGCAGCTCGCTCGACCATCCGGGGACAGCGATGCAGAGGGTGTTGGAAAGCCGCGCTACGCCTTCCGAAACAATGGTCGCACCTGCCTCGGCCAGCCGCGCCGCAGCCCGGTCCCGACCGGGGCTGTCCCCCGAAGGCTCCACAGCCTTGTCCACAGCTGCTGCGAAGCCGGCGATCCCCGCCAGATTCTCGGTGCCGGCGCGACGTCCGCGCTCCTGGCCGCCGCCGTGCAGCCGGCGCGACAGCGTGGCCCGAGGCCCCCAGACCAGGGCGCCGACGCCCTGAGGCCCGCCGAGCTTGTGCGCGGACAGGGCCAGCGTATCTGCGCTCAGCGCATTGAAATCGATGGTGATCTTTCCCGCCGCCTGAACGGCGTCGCAGTGCAGCCAACCGTTCGCCGCGCGGATCAGCTCGGCCGCGTCCGCCACCGGCTGGATCGCCCCGGTTTCGTTGTTGGCCAGCATGAGCGCCACAAAAGGCCGGACTCCCGCCGGAAGCTCCGCCAGCCGCGCCTTCAGCCAGCCGAGATCGGCGACGCCGTCACTGTCCACAGGCCAGATTTCCACAGGCCCCGCCGCACGGGCGCCTTCCAGCACCGCGTCATGCTCGACCGCGCTGACGATCAGGGGCGAGAAGCCCGCCGCGACCGCGCTCTCGATGGCCAGGGCGTCGGCTTCCGTGCCGCCAGAGGTGAAGACCAGATTGTCGGCTGAGGCGCCGGCAAACCGCGCGACTGTCTCTCGCGCGGCCTCGACCAGGGCGCGCGCCTTTCGCCCTGCCGCGTGCACCGACGACGGGTTAGCCCCGATGGCCAGCGCGCGCGCCATGGCCTCCGCCGCCTCGGGGCGGATCGGCGCTGTGGCGTTGTAATCGAGATAGGCTGGAGACAGGGACATCGGATCAGGCGGCGGCGCCGACCTCCCCGTCCCGATGGGCGAGCGCGCCCGAGCGCCGCTCGATCACGTCTTCCAGGGACACCCGCGCCAGGAAGCGGTGGATCTCCTCGCCCAGGGTCTCCCACAGGTCATGGGTGATGCAGCGTTCGCCGCCCAGCATGCAGCCGCGCGGCGAGCCCTGGCCGGCGCAGCGGGTGGCGCGCAGCGGCTCGTCCACCGCCAGCACGATGTCGGCGATCCAGGTGTCGGCGGAGGCCTTGGCCAGGCGATAGCCGCCGCCCGGGCCCCGCACGCTCTTCACCAGCCCCGCCCGGCGCAGGCGCGCGAACAGCTGCTCCAGGTAGGAGAGCGAAATCTCCTGCCGGCCGGCGATTTCGGCGAGCGAAACCGCCCGCTCGCGCCCATGACGGGCGAGATCGGCCATGGCCATCACCGCATAGCGGCCCTTGGTTGACAGGCGCATGTCACACCCTTCGAGAATCCGCGCGCATTTCGAGCGGCTTGTGCTAAGACCCGCCCCTCGCGGGGAAGGCCTTTCGGCAGAGCCGCGGTCGCAGGGTGCGACATAGGAAAACCGAGTAGCGTGGTCAAGTATTATGGCCCGCGATCGGCGAAGACTTTTGAGGGGATGAGAGCCATATGCCCGAGGTGATTCTGACCGGGGCGGCGGGGCGGATCGAAGGCCGCTACTCGCCGGGCAAGCGGGACAATGCGCCGATCGCCCTGATCCTTCACCCCCACCCCAAGGCGGGCGGGCATATGAACAACCCCGTGGCGGTGCAGCTCTACCACCTGTTCATGAAGCGGGGTTTCGCGACCCTGCGCTTCAACTTCCGCGGCGTGGGACGCTCCCAGGGCGAGTTCGATTCGGGCATGGGCGAGCTGGCCGATGCGGCCTCCGCGCTCGACTGGCTGCAGGCCAACAACCCGCAGGCGACGCAGTGCTGGGTCGCCGGCTACCAGTTCGGCGCCTACATCGGCATGCAGCTGCTGATGCGCCGCCCCGAGACGGACGGCTTCATCTCGGTCTCGCCGCCGACCAACATGTACGACTTCTCCTTCCTGGCCCCCTGCCCGGCTTCGGGCCTGATCCTGCACGGCGGGTCCGACACCATCGTGCCGGCCAACGAGGTCGAGCGCGTGGTCGCCAAGCTGCGCACCCAGAAGGGCATCGTCATCGACTACGAGGTCGTGCCCGGCGCCAACCACTACTGGTCCGAGCACATGCCCGAGGTCGAGCGCCGGGTCGGGACCTATCTCGACAAGCGCCTGGAAGCCGAACCGGCCTGACGCCGATGGCGGGGGCGCTTTCGGACAAGTCGATCCTGATCACCGGCGCCGCCAGCGGCATCGGCAAGGCGGCGGCCGAGCTGTTCGCCCGTGAAGGCGCGCTCCTGGCCCTGTGCGACCAGAGCCCCGGCGGCGAGGCGGTGGCCGGGGCGATCCGGGCTGCCGGCGGCAAGGCGATCTTCCAGCGCATGGACGTGACCAGCAGCGCCGAGGTCGAGGCCGGAGTGGCTGCGGCCGTGGCGGCCTATGGCCGGCTGGACGGCGCCTTCAACAACGCCGGCGTCTCGCGCCACGGCCAGCCCCTGGCGCGCGGCGAGGAGGACGAGTTCGACCGGGTCATGGCCATCAACGTCAAGGGCGTGTGGCTGTGCCTGAAGCACGAGATCAACGCCATGCTGGCGGGCAAGGTCAAAGGCGCCATCGTCAACACCGCCTCGGTCGCCGGCGTGATCGCCGCGCCCCGGATGGAGGCCTACGGCGCCTCCAAGCATGCCGTCATCGGCCTGACCAAGACCGCGGCGATCGAGTACGCGAAGGCGGGCATCCGGGTGAATGCGGTCTGCCCCGGGATCATCCGCACGCCGATGATGGAGCAGGTCAGCCAGGGCGACGCCGAGCGCGAGGCGGGCCTGGCGGCGACCCACCCGCTGGGCCGCGTCGGCGAGCCGGAAGAGATCGCCCAGGCGGCGATGTGGCTGTTGTCGGACGCGGCGTCCTTCGTGACGGGCCATCAGCTGCTGGTCGACGGCGGGATGACCGCGATCTGAGAGGGGGAAGCGAGATGACGGTCGAAGCCCTGCCGGTTCCCGGCGAACTGAAGAAGGCGCTCGCGACGCGCCCCCAGGCCCAGGCGGCCTGGGACAAGCTGCCGCCCTCGCACAAGAACGAATACATCCGCTGGATCGTCGAGGCGAAGAAGCCCGAGATGCGGGTCAAGCGCGCCGGGCAGACGGTGTCGAAGCTGGCGGGGTAGCGTTCCCTCTCCCAGAGGGAGAGGGCGGGGCCCATTGCGGAGCAATGGGAGGGTGAGGGGTTACAAGGGGCTCCCGTAGCCCCTCATCCTCCCAGTCGCTTCGCGACCGGGGCCCATCCTTCTCCCGACCGGGAGAAGGATACTAGTACAGCAGGTGCTCTCGCCGCTCCTCGGCCCACGCCGCTTCGTCCGGCAGGGTCAGCGCGTCCAGGTCCCCCGGCGTCGCGGCCGGGTCGTCGACCCATTCCTGCAGCCCCGGGCCGCCGTTGATGACGTGGATCGCCAGCTTGCCGAGCTCGTACTCGTAGGGGAAATCCCGCCAGAGGTCGTAGTCGGGATACAGCCGCCGGATGGCCTTGAAGCCCAGCGCCTGCACCCGCCAGGGCTTGAACGCCTCGTGGTCGTAGCTCGGGTCCTCGGTGTGGATCTGCACCCCGTTGCAGAGCTTGCCGACATGCTTGTGGAAGGTCGGTTCGAACCAGCAGTCGCGCAGGCGGCATCCCTCCAGCCACTGCGCGGCCAGCGCTCGCATCTCGTCGATCACCCGGCGCGCGTCGATGTCCGGCGCGCCGAACAGCTCCAGTGGGCGGGTGGTGCCGCGGCCTTCCGACAGGGTAGCGCCTTCCAGCATCACGGTGCCGGCGTAGGCCCGCGCCATCCACAGGTTCGGCGCATTGGGGCTGGGATTGACCCAGGCGCGTTCGCCCAGCGGCCAGCCGAAGCCAGGCCCCTCCTCCGGCCTCCAGCCCTCCATCTCGATGACCCGATAGTCGACGTGGAGCTTGAGGCGCTTGATGAACCAGTGGCCGAGTTCGCCCAGGGTCATGCCGTGGCGCATGGGCATGGGCCCGGCGCCGACGAAGCTCTCCCAGCCAGGGACGAGTGTCATCCCCTCGATCGGTCGCCCCGCGGGATTGGGGCGGTCCAGCACCCAGACCGACTTGCCGTGTTTCGCCGCCTCTTCAAGCACATAGAGCAGAGTCGTGATGAAGGTGTAGATACGGCAGCCCAGGTCCTGCAGGTCGACCAGCACCACGTCGAAGGTGTGCATAGACTGGCCGGTCGGGCGGCGCACCTCGCCGTAGAGACTGAACACCGGGATGCCCAGGGTCGGGTCGTTGAAGTCCGGCGACTCCACCATGTTGTCCTGCTTGTCGCCGCGCAGGCCGTGCTGGGGGCCGAAGGCGGAGGTGACCTTCAAATCCGAACACGCCGCCAGCGCATCCAGCGAATGGGTCAGGTCCGCCGTCACCGAGGCCGGATGGGCCACCAGTGACACGCGCTGCCCCTGAAGCGGCTTGCGCAGGTCAGGGTCGGAAAGCAGGCGATCGATTCCGAATTTCATGGTTGGTCCACTGCAGGAAGATCAAGCGTGAAGCTGTTGATATGATGGAAGTCCGGCTTGCCCGGCGCATGGGCCAGCGCCCAGTAGGATCTCTCACCGGAACGATCTTCCAGGATGGCCGAGAGGCCGAGCCGGAACGGCCCTGCCCCAAGCGGAAGCGACGCGGTCAGGTCGTACCTTCGCGAGTCCTTCCGGCCTTCGATGTGCGGATCTCCAGCGTCCGGCGCATCGGCCATACCGGTCCGATAGCCGTCGAAACGGTAGGCGGCCCAGCAGGTCGAGGGCGAAAAGTTGAACTCCCGGTACCCTTCCCCCTCCCCGCGCACGAAAGCCTCGAAACAGGTGTGGCGCCAGAGTTCGTTCGCACGCGCCGGCGTCGTCACGGCCGGCAGAGCCAGGGCGCCGATGTCGCCGCTCACATGGTAGCGCAGCCGCAGCATGTCGCTCGTAGGACGCGCCACATCTACCTCGACACGCGTGTCCGCCGCGCAACGCGAATCCGGGTGAAGCTGCAAGGCCAAGCGCATGACGGTTGACTGCCACAGGCCTCGCCCACTAGCTAGCGCCCCATGACCGCACGCGTGACCCTTCGCCAGCGCTATTACCGCTCGTCCCTGTAACGAGCGGCCGGTCTGACACGCCCACGCCGCCGACCGAACGGCGGGAGGGCTCTTGCGAAGGAGACGGTCTCCGGCCGAAAAGCCTGCCCAAGGAGACTGCCCCGATGTCCGATTCCCAATTCAAGTCCGAGTTCCTGCAGACCCTGCAGGCGCGCGGCTTCATCCACCAGATCACCGACGCCACCGGGCTCGATGAGAAGGCCTGCAAGGAAATCGTGACCGCCTACATCGGTTTCGACGCCACCGCGCCCAGCCTGCACGCGGGCTCGCTGGTGCAGATCATGATGCTGCGCTGGCTGCAGAGGACCGGCCACAAGCCGATCGTGTTGATGGGCGGAGGCACCACCAAGGTCGGCGATCCATCGGGCAAGGACGCCTCGCGCCAGATGCTGACCGACGCCGACATCCAGGCCAACCTGGAAGGCATCAAAGGCATCTTCTCGAAGTTCCTGACCTTCGGCGAGGGCCCGACCGACGCCATCATGGTCGACAACGACGCCTGGCTCTCGCAGTTCGGCTACATCGACTTCCTCAGGAAATTCGGCCCCCACTTCACCATCAACCGCATGCTGACGTTCGACAGCGTGCGCACGCGGCTGGAGCGGGAGCAGCCGCTGACCTTCCTCGAATTCAACTACATGCTGATGCAGGCGGTCGACTTCCTGGAGCTGTACCAGCGCAACAACTGCACCCTGCAGATGGGCGGCTCCGATCAGTGGGGCAATATCGTAAACGGGGTGGAGATCACCCGACGCGTCGGCGACGGCGAGGCCTACGGCCTGACCACGCCGCTGCTGACCACCTCCTCCGGCGCCAAGATGGGCAAGACCGCCGCCGGCGCCGTGTGGCTGAACCCGGACATGCTCAGCCCCTACGACTACTGGCAGTTCTGGCGTAACGCCGAGGACGCCGACGTCGGCCGCTTCCTGCGCCTGTTCACCGAGCTGGAGCTGGACGAGATCGCGCGGCTCGAGGCCCTGCCCGGCGCCCAGATCAACGAGGCCAAGAAGGTGCTGGCCGACGAGGCCACCGCCATGGTCCACGGCCGCGAGGCCGCCGCCTACGCCCGCGCCGCCGCGGAGGCCGCCTTCGAGCAGGGCCAGCTGTCGGCGGATTTGCCCACGGTGGAGGTGCCCCGCGCGACCCTGGAGGCCGGAGTCCAGATCGCGGCCCTGGCCGCCGACGCCGGTCTGGCCGGGTCACGTGGCGAGGCGCGGCGCCTGGCTCAGGGCGGCGGCCTGCGCCTGAACGACGTGGCGATCACCGACGGCCAGCATCTGGTGACGCTGAAGGACCTGACGGCCGACGGCGTGCTGAAGCTGGCGGCCGGCAAGAAGAAGATCGTGCTGGTGAAGGCGGTCTAGGCTTTCGGCGGCGCGACCGGCGTGTGCTGGGAGTACCAGGCATGCCAGCGCCCGCCCTGCCAGCGGAACAGGTCCACCGACGCGTCGCCGGCGGCGGAGGTGGTGACGATCGCCGCATCGCCGCGGATCACCACCTTCAGCGTCGACGGCGGAAAGGGCCCCGGCGGCGGTCCCGCCGCGATCTTTTTCGCCAGGGCGATGATCTCGGCCTTGGGCCGCGGCATGCCGGTGCGGCCGACGGAGACGTAGTCCTCGTCAAGCAAGGTCCCGAGATAGGCCTCGTCGCCCGACAGGAAGGCCTTGGTCCAATGGGCCTCGACCGCCCGGATCCCGGCCTCGTTGTGCTGGCGCTCGGGATTGGAAGCAGCCTGGGCAGAGGTGGCTGTAATCAGGAAGACTGCGGAGGCGAAGGCCAAGCGCGGCATCAGGAGGCTCCGGGTGTTTTGACTGCTATTAGCCTTAGCAGAAGACATCCAGATCGGTCCATCCGCCTGCGCTGCAGGCCGCTCCTCTTCCGTCGAAAGTCCCTCGACGAACCGGTTCGTCAGAGGCAAGTTGCCCGCCTTCGATTGTCCCGCCGCGGAGACGACCCATGACCGACCGCTCCACCATCGACGCGAATGAGGCCGCCGGCCTGGAACCGTCCACGAAGGCGAAGGGCCTGTCGCGGCGGGGATTCGCGGCGGCCGCGACGGCCGGCCTGGGCGCGGCGGCCGCGGGGCCCGCGTTGGCCGCCGAGGTGGTCGAAACGGACGTCAATGTGAAGACGCCGGACGGGACGTGCGACGCGGTGCTGTTCCACCCCGCCGGCAAGGGGAGTTGGCCCGCGGTCATCATGTTCCCCGACGCCTTCGGCCTGCGCCCCGCCTTCCGCCAGATGGGCAGGCGACTGGCCTCCAGCGGCTATGTGGTCCTGGTCCCGAACCCCTTCTACCGCACGGCCCACGCGCCCGCGCCGGCGCCCGGATTCGACTTCAACAAACCGGAAGACCGCGCCAGGCTGGCGGAATTGCGCAAGCCCCTGACCACCGAGGGCGTGGGCCGCGACTCGGTCGCCTTCATGGCCTTCCTCGACAGCCAGAAGGTCACCAATCGCAAGAAGAAGGCCGGGGTGAACGGCTATTGCATGGGCGGCCCCATGACCATGCAGGCGGCCGCGGCCGTTCCCTCGCGCATCGGCGCGGGCATGAGCTGTCACGGCGGCGGCGTCGCTACCGACAAGCCCGGCAGTCCGCACCTGCTCGTTCCCCAGATGAAGGCCGCCTTCTCCTTCGCCATCGCCGACAACGACGACCAGAGCGACCCGGAGTCCAAGAACAGGCTGAAGGCCGCCTACGACGCGGCCCACCTGCCGGTGACGGTGGATGTCTACAAGGGCTGCAAGCACGGCTGGTGCCCGCCGGACGCCGCTGTCTACAACAAGGAAGGCGCCGAGCGCGCCTGGGCGGAGATGCTGAGGCTGTACAAGACCTATCTGGTCTGAGGGCGGCCGTTCTCGGCTATCGCTGACGATTGCCCAGGAATCGACCCCACAGACGCTCGATCAGACCCAGGCTCTTCGGGTGCGCCTCGTCCAACGGGGCGTAGGTCACGCGCTCTATCGTGCCCTCGAAGAAGAAATCTTCGGGCCGCTTCCTTATGAAGGCGAGCATGGTTTCGGGGAATCCGTCGGATTCCGCGCTTGCGTACAATCGCGTGTCCAGATCGTCGAACCCAATCGCACACCGATCCAATTGCTCCTGCCTTTCATCCCTGTTGAGCGAAGGCGGGGTGTCAAAACGCTCGGTGGACGCGCGAAGAATTCCGGCAAGGCCCATCAGATCGGCTTCCACGAAGCCGGCCAAGGCGTCTCTCCAAACCATCCCTGTGGAGTTGAAGTAGAACTGATCGTGACCGCCGTTATTCACTTCTGACAGATACCACTGCATCGCCCAGACGTGACGTTGGGCTTGTGAAAACGGCGCCAAACTCAGTTCATAAGCCTCTGGAGTTTCGTAGAAATTCGCAATCTCCCAAACCGGATCGATGACGCTCATATGATCTGTGGTGGTTGCGATGAAATGCGCGTCGATGCGCACCGCGACGTTCTCCGTTGGCGGCACAGTGACCTCATGACCTGTCGGGGTTCCATTCGTACCACGGCGTTGTCCCGAGCGGCACGAGACGAGCGGATGGTGGGGTGTTTCGTTTCCACTTTCGAGCGGGTTTTCACCATCTCGTTGACATTGCCTACCCCCCGCCCCCACTTTCGCGCCCTTCTGCCGCCCCCCACCCGTAACGCCTGGAAGACCCCCTCCGCATGGACGTCGTCGTCGTCGAGAGCCCGGCCAAGGCCAAGACCATCAACAAATACCTCGGCTCCGGCTTCAAGGTGCTGGCCTCCTACGGACACGTCCGGGACCTGCCGTCCAAGGACGGTTCGGTGCGTCCGGGCGAGGACTTCGCCATGGACTGGGAGGTCGATCCCAAGGCGGCCAAGCGGCTGTCCGAGATCGCCGACGCCATGAAGGGCGCCGACCGCCTGATCCTGGCCACCGACCCCGACCGCGAGGGCGAGGCCATCTCCTGGCACGTGCTGGAGGTGCTGACCAAGAAGCGGGCGGTGAAGGACAAGGAAGTCCAGCGCGTCACCTTCAACGCCATCACCCGCGCCTCGGTGCTGGAGGCCATGGCCAATCCGCGCCAGATCGATGCGCCGCTGGTGGACGCCTATCTGGCGCGCCGGGCGCTGGACTATCTGGTGGGCTTCACCCTCTCGCCGGTGCTGTGGCGCAAGCTGCCGGGCTCGCGCTCGGCGGGCCGCGTGCAGTCGGTCGCCCTGCGCCTGGTCGTCGATCGCGAGATCGAGATCGAGAAGTTCCGGAACCAGGAATACTGGACCGTCGAGGCCGACGTCACCGCCGGGTCCGGCCCCTTCCTGGCGCGGCTGATCAAGCATGAGGCGAAGAAGCTCGGAAAGTTCGACCTGCCGAACGAGTCAGCCGCGGTGGCCGCGCGCCAGGCGGTCGAGGCCGGCCAGTTCAAGGTCACCTCGGTCGAGAAGAAGCCGGCCCGGCGCTCCCCGCCCCCGCCCTTCACCACCTCGACCCTGCAGCAGGAAGCGGCGCGCAAGCTGGGCTTCTCCGCCACCCGCACCATGCAGACCGCCCAGCGCCTGTACGAAGGCATCGACGTCGGCGGCGAGACGGTCGGCCTGATCACCTACATGCGGACCGACGGGGTCTCCACCGCGCCGGAAGGCATCGAGGAGGCCCGCAAGGTTATCGGCCAGCGCTATGGCGCCGCCTACGTCCCGGAACAGCCGCGCCTGTACAAGACAAAGCAGCGCAACGCCCAGGAGGCTCACGAGGCGATTCGCCCGACCAGCCTGGCGCGTCACCCTGACTCCTTACGTCTGGAGAGCGACCAGCAGCGGCTCTACGAGCTGATCTGGAAGCGCATGGCCGCCAGCCAGATGGAGTCTGCCCGGATCGAGAAGACCACGGTCGACCTGGAGACCGCCGACGGCCGCACGGGCCTTCGCGCCAACGGCCAGGTCGTTCTGTTCGACGGCTACCTCGCCATCTACGAGGAGGGCGTCGACGACCAGGACGACGAGGACGGCGGCCGCCTCCCGATCGTCCACGAGGGCGCCGAGGGCAAGGTCGCCACGGCCCGCGCCGACCAGCACTTCACCGAACCGCCGCCGCGCTATTCCGAAGCGTCCCTGGTCAAGAAGCTGGAGGAGCTTGGCATCGGCCGACCCTCGACCTACGCCTCGATCCTGGGGGTGCTGCGCGACCGCGCCTATGTGCGCATGGACAAGAACCGCTTCATTCCCGAGGACAAGGGCCGGCTGGTCACCGCCTTCCTCGAGCAGTTCTTCGCCCGCTACGTCGAGTACGATTTCACCGCGGCGCTGGAGGAGAAGCTCGACCTGGTCTCGGCGGGCGATCTCGACTGGAAGGTGCTGCTGCGCGAGTTCTGGACCGACTTCCACGCCGCCGTGGAGGGCATCGGGGAGTTGCGCGTCAAGCAGGTGCTGGATGCGCTCAATGAGGCGCTCGGGCCCCATATCTTCCCGGACAAGGGCGACGGGACCGACCCGCGCGTCTGCCCGACCTGCGGCACCGGCCAGCTCAGCCTGAAGACCTCCAAATTCGGGGCCTTCGTCGGCTGCTCCAACTATCCGGAATGCCGTTACACCCGTCCCGTGGCCGCCCCCGGCGGCGAAGGCGAGGCGGCGGAGGGCGACCGCGAGCTTGGCCCCGATCCGGTCTCCGGCGAGGTCGTGCATCTGAAGATCGGCCGCTTCGGGCCTTACGTTCAGCTGGGCAATGCCGAGAAGCCGCGACGCACCTCCCTGCCCAAGGGCTGGACGCCCGCCAACATCGATCTGGACCGGGCGCTGAAGCTGCTGACTCTGCCGCGCGTTGTGGGACCGCACCCCGAGGACGGCAAGCCCATCAGCGCGGGCCTGGGCCGTTACGGCCCCTTCGTCGAGCACGCCGGGACCTATGCGAACCTGGAGTCCATCGAGGAGGTCTTCGAGGTCGGCTTGAACCGCGCCGTCACCGTCCTGGCCGACAAGCGCTCCGGCGCCAGCCGCCCCGGCCGCGCGGCCGCGTCCGTGCTCAAGGAGTTGGGCGACCATCCCGAGACCGGCGAAGCGATCAAGATTCTGTCGGGCAAGTACGGACCCTACGTGAAGGCCGGCGCTATCAACGCCACCCTGCCCCGCGGCGCCGATCCGGCGGGCTTCACCATGGACGAGGCGGTGAAGCTGATCGCCGCCAAGGCCGCGGCGGGTCCGTCGAAGGGAAAGCGTGCGCCGGCGGTGAAGAAGGCGGCAGCGCCGAAGAAGGCTGCTGCAAAGAAACCGGCGGCCAAGAAGAAGGCGCCGGCGAAGAAGAGCGCATAAAACCACGCTCCTCCCCTCTGGCCGTCATCCTCGGGGCCCGCGAAGCGGGAACCCGAGGACCCAACAGCTCCAACGTCAACGCAGCGATTTGGGCGCCCAGCTTCACTCAAGATTCGCTGTTGGGTCCTCGGGTCTACGACCGCTGCGCGGTCTCCGCTCCGAGGATGACGGACATAGTAGAAGGGGGAGTGGAGTGGTTCAGATGAACCATCTTCGTACGGTTCCCGACACAGATCTCCCACAGCAAAGCTTCCGCTCGTCACAGCAAAGTTATCCGCCTGCGACGTTCTCGCCGCTGACGGATCGGAATTACCCCGCTAGCGTGATTTCAGACCTCGCCGGGGGACGGCGGGGTCTGCTCTTGGTTTACACGCGTTGAGCGTTTCTGTTCGGCATTCGTAGACGGCTACGGGCTGAACTGAGCGCTTCGGACGGGGGCGTCCGTAGTGTCTGGGGGGAGTATCCCGATGTTTCCGCACACCCTGCGATCGGCCATGCGCGCCGGTCTGTTCGCCGCTGCCCTCGCCACCGGCGCCGCCGCTACCAGCCAGGCCGCCGAAGCCGGCCTCGATGTCCAGAGCGGCCTTTCCCATCGCGCGCTGGAAGACGCCGCCGTCTACGCCCGCTTCGTCGCCGAGACCGGCTCGCTGAACGGCAAGTTCAAGGACGGCAATGACGTGCGCCGCGCGCTCAAGGCCTCCGCTTCCTGGGAGCAGAACCAGCTGCAGTCGGGCGAGATCGCCTACGCCGCCCTGGCCGCCCTGCAGGAGCCTGAATTCGTCGAAGGCCTGCGCCGCGCGGCCCGCGAGGGCGGCGCCGGCCGGATCGCCGACCAGCTGCTACGCGATCCCGCCGCAGTGCTGGACCTGCCCGGCGCCGAGCGCGCCGCGGCCCGCGCCTCCTCAGCCCTCGCCGCCCAGGCCGACCGGGTGATGGCGGCCGGCAAGGTCGTGAAGCAGTCGGCCTATGACGTCCAGCATCAGGCCTGGTCCAAGCAGGCCGTCACCGACCGGCCCCAGCGCCTGGCCCTGATCAAGACCCTGTCCTCCACCCGCTCGGGCGACGGGCCCGAGGCGAGCGCGCACCTGTCGCGCGCCGTGCTGGCCCTGTCCCGCGGCGAGGCCGATGGCGGCCGCGCGGGCGCGCCCTCGGCGGTGGTGCTGCGTGGCGTGAGCCTGGCCGCGCTCGCGGTGCTGGGCCGCGCCGGCGACGACCACGCCAAGGAAGTTCAGGCGGTGATGACCGAACCCGCCAACGACATGTGCCTGAAGATGGCCAAGCTGAACCTGTTCCAGTGCCTGGCGGTGGCCGGACCCAAGTACGAGGACATCTTCTGCATGGGCGAGCACGGGCTGAAGGAGACCGCGTCGTGCATGACCAAGGCGGTCTCGACGCCGGCGGCCTACACGCGCCGCAGCGTCTGGCCCGATGACGGCCGGCGCGCGGGCTATGAGGACCCGTATCGGCAGACCGCCGCGAGGGACGGCGAAGAGCAGTCCGAGGCTCCGCCGCCGCCCGAAGACCGGCGCGAGCGCCGCCGCCGTGATCGGGAGCCGACCCGCGAGCATTACGATCCCACCCGCTACTGAGGCTCTTGCGCTGGAGGCCACGGGCGCCCACTAAGCGCCTGTGGCCAAACCCAGACACCCCAAAGCTCCCCGCCGCCCGATCGGACTGCCCGACAAGGCGACCCTTGTCCGCTTCCTGAAGGAGGCGGGCGAGCAGGAGAAGTCCGACATCGGCCGCGCCTTCGGCCTGAAGGGCGCAGAGCGCAAGGCGCTGCGCGACATGCTCAAGGAGCTGGAGGCGGAAGGCGCGTTGGGCAAGCGCGGCCGGCGCGGTTACGCGGAGCATGGCGCCCTGCCGCCAGTCGGTGTGGCCGATGTGGTCGAGCGCGACCCGGACGGCGACCTTTATGTGCGCCTTGCCAAGGGTGGCGAGGACGCGCCCCTGGCGCGCCTGGCGCCGGACCGGGCGGAGAAGGCCGGCGGCGCGCCGGGTCTGGGCGACCGGCTGCTGGTGCGTTTTGAAAAGACTCCCAGCGGGATCGAGGCCCGGCTGATCAAGCGCCTGGGCCAGAGCGCCCACAAGGTGCTGGGCGTCATCCGCAAGAGCCGGCGCGAGACGCGGGTCGAGCCGGTGGACCGCCGTTCCAAGGAGACCCTGATCCTCGACGAGGGCGAGGCCGGCAAGCTGAGGGACGGCGACCTGGTCCTGGCTGCCGTGGGGACGGCCACGCAACGTTACGGCCCCAAGCGCGGCAAGCTGCTGGAGGTGGTCGGGCGCGAGGACCAGCCGCGCGCGGCCTCGCTCATCGCGATCCACACCCACGGCATTCCGGTGGGCTTCTCGGCGGGGGCGGAAGCCGAGGCCGGCCGGGCGAAGGCGCCGGAGCTGGCGGGACGCACGGACCTGCGCGACCTGCCGCTGATCACCATCGACCCCGCCGACGCGCGCGACCACGACGACGCGGTCTATGCCCAACCCGACGACGACCCGAAGAACAAGGGCGGCTGGGTCGTCTGGGTGGCGATCGCCGACGTGGCGGCCTACGTCGGCCACGGCTCGGCGCTGGACCGCGAGGCGCGCGACAAGGGCAACTCGACCTACTTCCCCGACCGGGTGGAGCCGATGCTGCCCCACCGCCTGTCCTCGGGTCTGTGCAGCCTGGTGCAGGCCGAGAACCGGGCCTGCATGGCCGTGCGCATGGTGTTCAACGCGGCCGGGACCAAGACCGGCCACCGTTTCGTGCGCGGGCTGATGCGCTCGGCCGCCAAGCTGTCCTACGAGCAGGCCCAGCGGGCCGTGGATGGTCATCCGGACGACCAGACCGGCCCGATCCTGGAGAGCATCCTCAAGCCGCTCTGGGCCGCCTACGCCTGCATGAAAAAGGGCCGCGACGCCCGTTCGCCCTTGGCCATCGAGACCATGGAGCGGCGGGTGATCATCTCGCCGGAGGGCGAGATCGCCTCGATCACCCCGCGGGAATCCCTCGAAGCCCATCGGCTGATCGAGGAGATGATGATCCAGGCCAACGTCTCGGCCGCCGAGACGCTGGAAGCCAAGCGCATCCCCCTGCTCTACCGCATCCACGACGCGCCCAGCCAGGAGAAGCTCTTCGCCCTGGCCGACTTCCTGTCCACCATCTCCATCCCCTGGACCAAGGGCGAGGTGGTCAAGACCGAGCGCTTCAACCGGCTGCTGGAACAGACCCGCGGCGGGCCGCACGCGGATGTGGTCAACGAGGTGGTCCTGCGCACCCAGATGCAGGCCATCTACAGCCCCGACAATATCGGCCACTTCGGCCTGAACCTCCAGCGCTACGCCCACTTCACCTCGCCGATCCGCCGCTACGCCGACCTGATCGTGCACCGCGGCCTGATCCGGGGCCTGGGCCTGGGCAAGGACGGGCTGACGGATCGCGAGATCGCGGAGCTGACGACCATCGCCGAACAGGTCACCACGGCCGAACGCCGTTCGATGGCGGCGGAGCGCGACGCCACCGACCGCTACATGGCCGCCTATCTGGAGGACAAGGTGGGCGCCGAGTTCGCGGGCCGCATCACGGGGGTCACCCGGTTTGGTCTGTTCGTGCGGCTGAAGGAGACCGGGGCGGACGGCCTGTGCCCGGTCTCCACGCTGGGGGCCGAATACTTCCAGCATGACGACAAGTCCCACGCCCTGGTGGGCGAACGCACCGGCAAGCGCTGGACGTTGGGCCGCGAAGTCACGGTGAAGCTGAAGGAAGCCCTGCCGCTGACCGGGGGCCTGCTGTTCGAGATGCTGAGCGAGCCGGAAGCCGGCAATCCGAACGCGCCACGGCCCAGGCTGGGTATCCGCAAGCGTGGCGGCCCGCCGCCCGGAGTCCGGCGCGGCAAGCGGCGCTAGATCAGGACTTTCCGGGGCCGATCTTGATCTTGATCAGGCCGGTCCCCAGCACCAGGAATACGGCGCCCACACCGATCGGCGCCCCGCCGAGCGCGGCGTTGTCGAGCAGCAGCGCGCCGAGCGCCAGGAACGCCGTTCCCATGGCCAGGAAAGCGCCGCGCCACTGAATGGCTTTCCACTCGGGAGTCGGTTCCATTCAATTTTCCTCCGAAAATTGAGGGAGCGTCATCCCGCGAGCCCGGGCGGTCCAGTGAATTAGCGGTAAGAGTCGGCCCGGAGACTTTCGACGTTTTTGGGGAGCGCGCTTGTGTCCGGCGGCGAGCGGCGCCTAACCTCGCGCCGAACGAGGGGGCTCGATCATGACCGTCCGATCCCGCCTGGCCGCCGCCGTAGCCTTGGGCATTCTCGTCGGTGCGCCGCAGGCCGTCGCCAACGACTCTTCCGCCGAGCTGAAGACCGGCGGCCTGGTGCTGATCAAGAGCGCCGGCATCGACATGAAATCCGAAGACCTGTTCATCTCGGAAAGCGAGGTCAGGGTCGACTACCGGTTCCTGAACGTCACCAAGAAGGACCTGAAGGTCACCGTGGCCTTCCCGATGCCGAACATCACGGTCGACGGGCCGGACGACAATATCTCGATCCCGACCGAGGACCCGGTCAACATCCTGGCCTTCACCACCCGCGTGGACGGCCATCCGGTCTCCGCCCGGGTGGAACAGCGAGCGTTCAGGGGGGGCGTCGATCGCACCGAACTGCTGAAGTCTCTCGGCGTGCCGCTGGCCCCGCATCTGCCCTCGGCCGAAGCCGCGCTGGACCGCCTTCCCCAGGCAAAAAAGAACGAGTTGATCAAGCTCGGTCTGGTCGAAGTCGAGGAGTACGACGCCGGCAAGGGCATGATGAAGCACTACGAGCCACGCTGGACGCTGAAGACCACCTACTACTGGGACCAGGTCTTTCCCGCAGGTCGCGAAATCCGGGTGCAGCATCGCTACAAACCCAGCGTCGGCGAGTCGGCCGGCACCTCGATCGGGTCGGACACGTTCAAGGCCTCTGAGGAATATAAGTACTACATGGATCGTTACTGCCTCGATGACGGGTTGTTCGCCGCCGTGGGGCGGATCAGGAAAGCCATGGAGGCGGACTACGCGCCCCTCACCGAGAAGCGCATCGGCTATGTCCTGAAGTCCGGCGCCAACTGGAAGTCCCCGATCGGGGACTTCCATCTGACCATCGACAAGGGCAGGGCCGACAGCCTGCTCAGCGTCTGCATCGATGGCATCAGGAAGACGGGGCCCACCCGGTTCGAGGTGCGCAAGACCAACTTCCGCCCCGACAAGGATCTCAACATCCTGATCCTCGTCCGGGCTCCGTCCGTGGGGTAACGAGCCCTCCTCGTCCGTGCTAAGCGAACGGGGTGACCGAGACCTTCGACTCCACCGCCGACCTCAAGGACGCGCCCGCCGCCGGCACGCGCCTGCGGCCCAGAAACGCCGCCACCCTGATCGCCATCCGTCGCGACGGGCCCGAGCCGCGGGTGCTGATGGGCCGCCGGGCCTCAGGCCATGTGTTCATGGCCTCCAAGTGGGTGTTCCCCGGCGGACGGGTCGACCGCAGCGACTATCGCGGGCCCGCCGCCACAGAGCTGACGCCGCGAACCCGATCCTTGGTCGAGCAAGGCGCCTCGCCGTCGCTGACGCGCGCCCTGGCCATGGCGGCGGTGCGTGAGGTGTTCGAGGAGACCGGGCTGCTGCTGGCTCGCCCCTGCCCTCCACGCCCGGCTGTGGGGCCGTGGCGCGCCTTCCTTGACCGGGGCGTGGCGCCGGACCTGGCGGCGCTGGATTTCGTGGCGCGGGCCATCACGCCGCCTGGACGCACCCGCCGTTTCGATGCGCGGTTCTTCCTGGCCGACGCGTCGGCCCTCGTCTCGCTGGAGCCGGACACGGGCGACCGGGAGCTGGACGAGATCGCCTGGATTCCCCTGCCGGAGACCTCGGGCTTCGACCTGCCCCAGATCACCCGCTTCGTGCTGGCCGAGGTCGAGGCGCGCATCGCCGAGCCGGACCGGCCGACGCCTGTGATCCGCATGGTGCGGGGCCGCCACGTCATCGAGCGCTGAGGAGGCGCTATGGATCCCTGGCATGACCAGACCCGCTTCGGACGCGCCGTCCTGGAAGCGATGCCGCACGAGGAGCGCCGGTTCCGGCTGGGTGAACTCGAGGTGCTGATCGATGCCCGCGTCGCCCCGGTGCGCGATTGGGACCCTTTCTGGCGCGAGGTCCGGGCCATCACCGAGGACCTGACGGCCATGGGCCACGACCTGTGGCGCCACGACTATGACGGGACCAGCAAGGCGCTGTGGGGCTTCGACTACATGCGCATCGCCACCGCCGGCCAGTTGCAGATCCAGTTCGACTACGAGGGTCCGACCAAGACCTTCTGGCGCGATCTGAACGGCCAGTACGGCTGCGATACCCCCGAGGATCCGGTGGAAAGCTACGGGATCAGGCCGCCGCGTTGACTTCCGGGCGTTCCTGAGTATTGTCCGCCGCTCCGAATTTCCGTGGCCCGCATGTCTGCTCGGCCCGCCCAGGAGTTGAGCCATGGCCAAACCGGCATCAATCAAGATCCGCCTGAATTCGACGGCGGACACCGGCTTCTTCTACGTCACCAAGAAGAACGCCCGCACCAAGACCGAGAAGATGGTGCTGAAGAAGTACGACCCAGTCGTGCGCAAGCACGTCGAGTTCAAGGAAGGCAAGATCAAGTAGGAGCTTGTTTTTCTACGGAATTTGAAAGAGCCCGGCTGAAACGCCGGGCTTTTTTGTGATCGCCACCCTCCGGCGGAGACGGGTCCGATGTTCGTCATCGACGACGAATTGCATTGCGAACTCCAGGACGGTGAATTCCTCACACTTGGCGAGGCGGTCGCCGAACTTCGCCGACTGGCGGCGATTCCTTGGGATTCCGAACCCAATGTCGCGCCCTGTATGAGCTGGCGGACCTGCGGTCGGTCCTACCAAATCATCCAATTCATGGCCGGAGTTGAGCCCCGTAAGGAACTGCGACGGATTCCGGCGTTGAAGATCTCAGCAGCCGGCGTGGAGTGGCTGCTTGATCGCGAACACGCCAACTAGGGCGTTCGATGGCGAGCCTCACGCCGCGCGGGCCACGACCTTGTTGCGCCCGCCGCTCTTGGCCTCGTAGAGCCCCGCGTCCGCCCGCTTCAGCAGGGTCTCGGGCGTGTCGCCCTCGCCGATCGTGGCTGCCACCCCGATGGAGATGGTCACCGCCAGGTGCTCAGCCCCATGCTGGATGCGGAAGGGCGCGCCGGCCACGTGCAGCCGGATGCGTTCGGCGATGCGTTGGGCGTCCTCGATCCTGGTGTCGGGCATGACCACGGCGAACTCCTCGCCCCCGTGGCGGCATGGCAGGTCGATGGCGCGCACATTGGTGGCCAGCCGGGCGGCGAACTCCTTGAGCACCTCGTCGCCGGCGTCGTGGCCGAAGCCGTCGTTGACGCTCTTGAAGTGGTCGATGTCGATCAGCAGCACCGAGACCGGATCGCCGCCCCGCACGGCCCGGGCCGTCAGCGCCTTGAGCTGGCCGTTCATGTAGCGGCGGTTGTGCAGGCCGGTCAGGGCGTCGGTGACCGCCAGCTCCATCGACTGGTCGAGGTTGTTCCGCAGGAAATCGGTGTAGCGCTTGCGCTTGATCTGGGTGCGCACCCGCGCCGCCAGTTCCTGCGGGTCTATGGGACGGCCCAGGATGTCGTTGACGCCGATCTCCAGCGCCTTGACCACGCGGGCCTTCTCGTCGGTGTCGACGATGGCCAGGATCGGCAGGTGGCGGGTGATATCGTCCGAACGCAGCTGGGCGGCGAAGCGCAGGCCGTCGAAGCTCTGGGCGAAGGCGTTGACGATGACCAGGTCCACCGGTCCGCGCGCGGTCAGCAGCGCCTTGTCCAGATCGGTCTCGACCACCGGGCGGTGCTCGATCGACAGTTCCGAGACGATGCGCTGAACCTGGCGCTCGTTGTCGTCGACGATCAGGACCCGGCCGCCTGCGCCGCCCAGCCGCATGCCGGCGGTCTCGATCACGCCCAGACGGCGCCCCGATTCCTCGCGCTTGCGCAATTCGTCGATCAGCAGCTTCAGGCGGGTGAGCGCGCGAACCCGCGCGAACAGGAAGATGTCCTCGACCGGCTTGGTCAGGAACTCGTCGGCGCCGGCGTCGAGGCCGGAGATGCGGTCCTGGCGGCCGTCCAGCGCGGTGACCAGCACCACCGGGATGTGGCGGGTGAGCGGATCGTCCTTGAGCCGGCGGCAGACCTGGAAGCCGTCCATGCCCGGCATCATCACGTCGAGCAGGATGATGTCTGGCTGTTCGGAGGCCGCGAGGTCGAGCGCGCGCTGGCCGTCGTAGGCCGGGATGACGTCATAGTACTCGGCCGTCAGCTTGGCTTCGAGCAGCCGGACGTTGGCCTCGATGTCGTCGACCACCAGGATGCGCGCGGTCACTCGGTGCTAGCTCCTCAGCCCAGGTAACGCCGCACGGTGTCCAGGAAGTGGGTCACCGAGATGGGCTTGGAAATATAGGCTTCGCAGCCGCCGTCGCGAATCCGCTCCTCATCGCCCTTCATGGCGAAGGCGGTCACCGCGATCACGGGGATCTGGTTGAGGTCGTCGTCTTCCTTCAGCCACTTGGTGACCTCGAGCCCCGAGATCTCCGGCAGCTGGATATCCATGAGAATCAGGTCCGGCCGATGCTGGCGCGCGAGCGCGAGCGCGGACAGGCCTTCGCGCGTCTGAAGGGTTTCGTACCCCTGCGCGTCGAGCAGATCATGAAAGAGCTTCATGTTCAGCTCGTTATCCTCGACGATGAGGACCTTCTTAGACATCATCACCGGACCGTTTCATTTCCGGGGCGTTTTGGGTAGGCCACGCCTCTTCGGCTACGGTTGTCCCATATTGACTATTAAGGTCGGGTGAAGCGGCGGTGATCCGGATTGGCGTGGACTTCGGCGGCACCAAGATCGAAGCCGCGGCGCTGGACGGCCGGGGCGAAATCGTCGCGCGCGAACGGGCGCCCAATCCCGGCGACTATGACACCGCCATCGCGCAAGTCGTGCGCCTGGTCGGCGCGGTCGAGGCCGCGGCCGGCTCCGGAACGGTCGGCCTGGCGGTTCCCGGCTCGATCTCTCCGGTCACGGGCCGAATGCGCAACGCCAACTCGGTCTGGCTGAACGGGCGGGCCTTTCCCCAGGATCTGGCTTCAGCGCTCGGGCGCGAGGTGCGGCTGAGCAACGACGCCAACTGTTTCGCCCTGTCGGAGGCGACCGACGGCGCGGCGGCAGGGGCCCGAACCGTCTTCGGGGTGATCATCGGCACCGGCTGCGGCGGCGGGGTGGTCGTCAACGGGCGCGAACTGGACGGCCGCAACGGGGTCGCCGGAGAATGGGGCCACACGCCCCTGCCCTGGCCCAGCCACGCGGAGATCGACGCCAGCCGCTGCTGGTGCGGGCGCTCCGGCTGCCTGGAGACCTGGATCTCGGGCTCCGGCTTTGCCCGGGACCACGAGGCCGTCACCGGCCAGGCGCTCAAGGGCGAGGCGATCGTCGCCGCGGCGCGCGCGGGCGACGCCGGGGCCGCCGCGTCGCTGGACCGTTACATCGGCCGGCTGGCGCGAGGGCTCGCGATCGTCTGCGACCTGCTGGATCCGGACATGATCGTGCTGGGCGGCGGCATGAGCAATGTCGCGGAGCTCTACGAGCAACTGCCCGAGCGCATCGCGCCGCATGTCTTCTCCGACGTCTTCACCACTCCGGTGGTCAAGGCGAAGTGGGGCGACAGCTCCGGGGTGCGCGGGGCGGCCTGGCTGTGGCCTGAATGAAGGCCATCTGCCGCGAGTGCCTGTGGACCGGCGAGACCATGGCCTCGCGCTGTCCGGCCTGCGGCTCACCCCGGGTGGTGGTTCACGCCGAACTCGACAGCCTGACCATCGCCCACATGGACTGCGACGCCTTCTACGCCTCGGTGGAGAAGCGCGATCGGCCGGAGCTGCGCGACCTGCCGGTGGTGGTGGGCGGCGGCAAGCGTGGGGTGGTGTCCACCGCCTGCTACGTCGCGCGCCAGTACGGCCTGCGCTCGGCCATGCCGATGTTCAAGGC
>CAYSNW010000050.1:0-31548 GCA_964432415.1 uncultured Caulobacteraceae bacterium | reverse complement strand
GCCGGTGGTGGTGACCGAGCCGCCGGCCCCCGTCGTGATCGTGACATTGCCGCCGGCTCCGCCGCCCGCGCCGGAACCGCCCAGCGCCACCAGGCCGCCGGATCCGAGCGCCGCGCCGCCGCCGCCGCCGATGGACATGGCCCACAGGCCCCGCGAACCCAGGCCGCCGGTGGTGATCACGCCGGAGGAATTGATCGTCGCCGTTCCCCCGATGCCGCCGCCGGAGCCGGAGCCGCCGATGGCCACCAGGCCGCCGGAGATGCCGGCCGCGCCGCCGCCGCCGCCGATCGACTGGACGAAGACGCCCGGCGAGATTCCGTTTGTGGTGGTGACCACCGCCCCGGTCTGGATGGTCGCGGTGGCCGAGCCGCCATTGCCGCCGCCGCCGCCGCTGGCGCCGATGGAGACCAGGCCGATGCCGGTGCCGCCCGAGCCGCCGCCGCCGCCGATGGACTGCACCCAGATGCCGGGCGCGCCGAAGCCGGTGGTGGTGGTCACCGAGCCGGTGTGGGCGGTGACCGAGGCCGTGCCGCCGTTGCCGCCCGCCGAGCCGCTGGAGCCGAAGGTCACGATGCCGCCGGAGGTCCCGGCGTTGCCGCCGGTGCCGCCGATCGACTGGACCACGATGCCGGCGCCGTTCAGCCCGGTGGTGTGGATGGTCCCGAAGGTGTCGACATTGGCCGAGCCGCCGTTGCCGCCCTGGTTGGCGCTGCCGCCGTCGCCGATGATGCCGAAGCTGGAGCCGCCGGTCCCGGACGAGCCGCCCAGCGACTGGGCCAGGATGCCGAAGGCGCCGATGCCGCTGGTGCCGATGGTCCCGGAGAAGTTGACGCTGGCCGGACCCGTCCCGGCCGCTCCGCCGCCGGAGCCGCCGCCCGAGGCGATGAAGCCCGTGCCGCCCTCGCCGCCGTGGCCCGCCCGGCTCTGGGCGAAGATGCCATGGGATTCATTGCCGCTGGTGGCGACGGTGCCGCTGGCGTTGACGATCACGTCCCCGCCCGAGCCGGCCGAACCGCCCGAGGCGCCGGGGATGTTGACGCCGAAGCCGTCGCCGCCGTTGCCGCCGTCGCCGCCGATGGAGACCACACTGATGCCGGGCAGCTTGTCGGATGTGGAAGAGTAGTTGCCCGTGAGCGTGTGAGTCAGGTCGGGCCCCGGACCGCCGGGGTCGCCGGCCGTGGGGCTGTAGGCGACGGTGACGCAGCCGAGCGCGCCGAAGCAGACCGACACGCCGCCGCCGGCATGGCCGTTGCCGCCGTTGGAGCCGCGCTGAATGTCGGAAAAGACGTTCTGGCCGACCGGGACGACCGGATTGAGGCTGGTCACGCCCGAGCCGCCGCTGGTGCCGCCCGGGAAGACCAGGCCGGACTGGTCGGTGACGCGGGTGAAGGTGGTCGTGACCGGGGTCGACTGGTTGTCCTGGGCGTCGATCGAGGTGACCCGGCCGCTCACGGTGTGCACCGCGGTGACGGTGTAGGTGAAGCCGTTGGAATCGAAGGTCTGACCCACGGTGTCGGCCAGCAGGATGGTGTTGTGCTGATTGGTGAGCACCAGCACCGGCGACAGGACCTGGGTGATCGTCTCGCTCAGGCCGGTGACCGGATTGATCACCGTACCCCCGACCACCGGGGTGGGGATCGAGCTGAACGACAGGGCGAGGAAGGCGGACGCGCCCGCGTGTGCCATCGTCGGGGCGGACAGGCCGGCCGTGATGGCGGTGGCCGCGGCGGCGCAGAGCAGGGCCCTGGCCCGGTGCGAGCGCTTGATCTGAGCCTTGGGATTCAACCCACGCTTCGACGCATTCCTGCTGTCCGACCGCACGACCGCCCCCATAGCCAACGCACACCTGGACGGGAGGGTGGTCAGGCGCCGGCTGCGCCGTCAACAGCACACAACCTGTAGGTGGCAGACTGTGGCGGCGGAAACACGTCGAACGTGTTCAAGATCGGCGATCACGTACGCCGGAAGGCTTCGGACCGCTAAAAGTCCGATTTTCCGAAGCGGTCCATGCCCTGATTCACCCCCGGCGGGTCGAGCACGCTCAGGTCCAGATCGAGCGGCTCGCCGATCCAGTCGCCCAGGGTCGTGTGATCGGCCAGGTCGTCGTCGGTCAGGGGGTGCACCAGCACCCTCAGTCCGGAGGCCTGCAGGATCGGCCGCAGCACCCCAAGGTCGCGGGCGGCGAAATGGATCTCGAACTGGGGGATCGGGTGGGGGCCGACCGGTTGGGGCCTGAGCTCGCCGACGTAGCAGGGCGCCGAGGGGACGCTCGTCCGCCGCATCTCGAGGAAACGATCGCGAAGCTGTTCCGCCGCGGCGGGAGCCTCCGCCGGGAAGTAGATGTGGGCGTGGAAAGGATCGTCGGGCCGGCCGGACATGGGTTTCGCTCCCTGGACTTGTTGGGACAGGCCTTAAGCCAAGCGCTTTCCCGCGTCAGCCCCGCCGGTCCGCCATTCCGCCCGCGGCGCAGGCATGCTTCAAAGGCGCGTGGGCATGAGGGGCGAGCCGTGGACATCCACAAGCCGAAACCAGTGCACGGACTGAAGGGTTTCCTGGCCGAGGTCGGGATCATCGTCCTGGGCGTGCTGATCGCCCTCGGCGCCGAGCAGACGGTCGAGGCCCTGCACTGGGCCCACAAGGTCGAGCAGGCCCACGACCCGCTGAAGGGCGAACTGCACGACATCTATGTGTCCGCGGCCGAGCGGGTGCGGACCGAAGCCTGCCTGAACCGCCGGCTCGACGCGCTGGAGGCCCGGGTGCTGGCCGCGGGCGCGACCTGGTCCGCGCCTGCGAAACCCGGCGCCGCGCCGGCGCCCGACATCTATCACACCCCCTATCGCATCTGGGGCGACTCGGTGTGGCGCAGCATCCAGGCCGAGGGCCTCGGCTCGCACCTGCCGCAGAAGACGCGGCTGGGCCTGAGCTTCGTCTACAACGAGGCCGTCCGGGCCCGCGAGGAGAACGCGCTGGAGTGGCGCGACGGCGCGCGCCTGTCGATCCTGAACCGCCCGATCCCCACCGACGCGGCCACCCGCGCCCAGCTGCTGTCGCTGATCCAGGCCCAGCGCCAGGAGAACCGGCTGCTGACCATCATGGGGGTGCAGATGGTCGACCGCATCAAGGCCGACCGGCTGCTCGAGCCCCTGCCTACCGACGCGGAGATCAAGGCCGAACTGGACGGCGCGCCGGGGACGACCTTGTGGTGCGCGTCGCTCGAGAGCTCGGCCGGCGCGGCCAGACGCTGAGACACTGGAATCCTGAAGGGGGAAAGATTTGCGGTGGCGGGTTCGGCCTCGGCCGTCAATCCACTACGTGGCTTGCCACCCGAAGCCTTGGCGTAGGGTGGCGGAGAGGGTGGGATTCGAACCCACGATGCCCTTGCAGGCATGCCGCATTTCGAGTGCGGTGCATTCGACCACTCTGCCACCTCTCCGTACGCAACAGGCGCCGGCGGTCGGACCGGCCCCCGCCCCTTGGGGCGCGCGAAGGCGCTGTTCCTACTGATCCGGGGCCGATCGTGCAAGCGGCTGTGACGCTGTGGCGCCGGCGTGGGCCTCCAGCGCTTCGACGATCGGAGCCAGACGGTGGGTCAGCCCGGTCGTCTTGACGCTGAATTCGCGGCCCACCCGGCGCGCGCCGAACCGGTTCGCGATCCAGAGCGGATTGGCCGGCTGGGGCGGCCGCACCCCCGGCCTCAGCGACAGGACCAGCATGTCCTGGCCGTTGTGGCGGAAGGGCGCGGCGGCGGCCAGGTCGCTCCAGGCGATGGTCCGGCGCGACAGGCGCCGGTCCCTGATCCCGGCTGCCGAGACCACCACCACAGGGGTGCGGTCGAAGCAGGCCAGGGCGTAGGTCAGGGACGCCGCAAGGAACAGCACGACGAAGGCTGCGAATAGCGCCGCCTGGATCGCGGCGTCCAGTTCGTCCGCGTCGCGGCCGAGACGGCCAAACATCAGGCTCCACGCCGCCCAGGCGGAAAGGCCCGCAAACGGAAGGCAGGCGGCGGCCACGACGGCGCACCAGTTGCGGTTCCAGCCGATCTCCAGCGGCAGCGGCGCCTCAGCCAAAGGGCGCCACCTTGTTGCCCGCATCGTGACCGATGTCGGCGTGACCCAGCCAGGCGATCCCGGAGCGTCCACACCAGTCGCGGACGATCTCCTCGGGCGTGCGGCCAAAGGGCGGGTCGTTGTCTGGAATGTCGTTGCAGCGGCCGAGCCGTATGCCGGCCGCCCGGCGAAGGGCGGGGTGGGAGGTCAGCTGGAACAGGGTCCGGTCGATCCGGTAGAGGTGTTCGGACACCTCCTCCAGCATCAGCACCCGCCCCGTGACGTCGGGCATCCATGGCGTGCCGATCAGGTGGCTCAGAATCACCATGTTGAAGGCCAGCGCCGGCCGTCCGTCGGCCAGCGAGGGCTCGAGCGACGCCGGGTCGCGCTCTACCAGCCATTTCAAGGCGCGGGTCACCGCCGCTTCGCCGCCGGCGCGGCGCAGGTCCTGGCACATGGGGCCGTGGGCGAGATGGGGAAATCCCAGGCCGTGCAGGGCGCCCAGCAGGCTGCCGGCGTCGCTGTAGCCGAGATAGGCCTTGTCCCTCGCCGACGGATTCAGCCGGGGCAGAACGTTTTCCAGAAGCCGGCACGATCCGTAGCCGCCGCGCGCGAACCAGAGGGCGTCGAAGGCCGGGTCGTTGGCGACCTCGACAAAGGCGTCGGCGCGCTCGGCGTCCGTGCCGGCGAAATGGCCGCTGCTCAGGAAGGCGTTCGGATGGAAGTGGATTTCCGGGGGACTGTCGGGGTAGAGCGAACGGGCGAGCGCCTTGACCTCAACCGCCACCTCGGGATCGGCTCGCGATCCGGTGGCGACCACGCCTATTCTGACCACGGACCGGCTCATTTGACCCCAGCTGCGTCTTTGACTGTCGAGTATCGCCGGGGATTTGGCCTGAGATGACCAGCCGAGACAAAGCCTATTTCTTCTGCGGCGTCGGCGGCTCGGGCATGCTGCCGCTGGCCCTGATCGTCAAGGCCCGCGGATATGCGGTGGAGGGCTCGGACCGGGCGCTGGACCAGGGCCGCACCGCCGCCAAGTTCGAGTTCCTCAAAACCCAGGGCGTCGGCCTGCACGCCCAGGACGGCTCCGGCGTCACCTCGTCCCGCCAGATCGTGGTGGCCTCGGGCGCGGTGGAGGAGAGCGTTCCCGACATCAAGGCCGCGCGCGCCGTGGGCGCGGCCGTCATCTCCCGCGCCGAACTGCTGGCCGAGCTGTTCAACGCCGCGCCCCTGCGCATCGGCGTGGCGGGCACCAGCGGCAAGTCCACCACCACCGGCATGATCGCCTGGATCCTTTCGCGCCTCGAACGCGATCCCACGGTGATGAACGGGGCGGTGATGAAGAACTTCGTCACCGAGGCGCAGCCCTTCGCCAGCGCCCTGGTCGGCTCGCCCGACGTGTTCGTTTCCGAGGTGGACGAGAGCGACGGCTCGATCGCCCGCTACGATCCGACCATCGCGGTGGTCAACAACATCTCGCTGGACCACAAGTCGATGGACGAGCTGCGCGAGCTGTTCTCCGCCTTCACCCGCAAAGCGCGCATCGCGGTCCTGAACCTCGACAACGACGAGACCGCGGCCCTGGCGGCGGCCGCGCCCGAGGCTTCGCGCATCACCTTCAGCCTGTCCGACCCGAAGGCCGACCTTCTGGCCGAGGCGGTGACCCAGACCCCGGACGCGGTCGGTTTCGACGTGGTCGCCGGCGAGCGGCGGGTGCGGGTCGAACTGCACGTGCCGGGCCTGCACAATGTGGCCAACGCCCTGGCGGCGCTGGGGGCGGCAGTCGCGGCCGGGATCGACCTGAGCGAGGCGGCCTCGGCGCTCGCGGGCTTTTCCGGTATCCGGCGGCGCCTGGAGGTGGTGGGCCAGACCGGCGGGGTCCGGGTGATCGACGACTTCGCCCACAACCCCGACAAGATCGCCGCGACGTTGCGCACCCTGCACGCCTTTCCGGGCCGCCTGCTGATCCTGTTCCAGCCCCACGGCTTCGTGCCGCTGAAGAAGATGCGCGCCGAGTTCGTCGAGGGTTTTGCCCGCAACCTGAACGCCGACGACGTCCTGGTCATGCCCCAGCCGGTCTACTACGGCGGCACCACCGACCGCAGCGTGACCAGCGAGGACATCGCCCGCGACGTGCGCGAACACGGCCGCCACGCCTTCGCCTTCGAAGACCGCCCCGCCTGCGGCGAGCATCTGCTGGCGGAAGCGCGGGCCGGCGACACCGTGATCGTCATGGGCGCGCGCGACGACACCCTGTCGGAATTCGCCGCCGGCCTGCTGTCCCGACTGCCGGCATGAGGCGCGCCGCCCTCCTGGCCCTGATCGCGACGCTGGGGACGGGCGCCTTTTCCATGGGCGGGGTCACGCCGCGCGTCGGCGAACACGGACTGGTGGTCTTTCCCGACGCCGGCAGGACCTGCCCGCGCGAGAGCGGCAAGATCTATGTCGGCTGCGTGCGCCAGCGCGCGATCCTGGAAGCGGCCGCCGCCCGGGCGCGGGCCGAGCACAAGCGGGTGCTGGTGGCGGTCGGCGCGGAATGGTGTGTCTGGTGCCATGTGCTCGACCGCTATTTCGACGGCTGGGTGGAGACCACGACCGGGCCCGCCGACAGCGGCGGCCGGGCCGACGCCCTGGCGCTTTCCGCCTACATGTCGCGCAAGTTCGTCGTGGCGGCGGTCAACGACGACGCCCCGGACGCGAGCGAGTCGCTCAAGCGGATCGGCATCGACGACAAGGCCATCGACGGCCTGCCCGCCTATTACGTCGTCGGCGATGGCCGGGCGGTGGCCATCGACATGGGGCCGGCCGGGGTGGCGGGCACCAAGACCGACCACGGCTTCAGCCGCCGGCGGCTGGTGCGCCAGGTCCAGATCGCGCTGGAGAGGCTGAACACGCCTTGATTTCCGATCGCGGCGCATCCGATTTCGGACGTACCCATCGGTCCTCTTGCGCGTTTTCCAATCTGAGGCGCTAATCGCATTGCTGCACTGCGGCAAAGCCGGCTCCCCCCGGCGCCCCGGAGGCCATCATGCTGCAAGGACCGATCGATCCCCTGCGCCAGGACGTCCGATTCCTGGGCCGCCTGCTCGGCGGCGTGATCAGGACCCAGGACGGCGAGGCCCTGTTCGACCGCATCGAGGAGATCCGCGCGGAGTCCGTGCGCGAGCACCGGGCCGGCGAGGACCCCGCGGGCACGGGCCTGCTCAAGCGCCTGGCGGGCCTGAGCCTCGCCGACACCGTGCGCTTCGTGCACAGCTTCGCCTGCCTGCTGCAGCTGACCAACATCGCCGAGGACCGCGCCGCGCGGCGGCGCCTGCGGGAAAAGGGCCGCGACGAGGCCGGCTCGAAGCCCGACAGCCTGGCCGGCGCGCTCGAGGCGCTGAAGGCGGAAGGCGTCGGCGCCAAGGCAGTGCTGCGCCTGCTGGACCAGGCCCATATCGCCCCGGTGATCACCGCCCACCCGACCGAGGTGCGGCGCAAGAGCGTGATCGACCGGGTCGGCGCCATCTCGAGCCTGATGGGCGCCTGGGACCAGGCCGAAGACCCCGGCCACAAGGCCGAGATCGAGGCGGCCCTGACCGCCGAGATCACTATCTTCTGGCGCACCCGGCTGCTTCGGAAAACCAACCTCGGCGTCCAGGACGAGATCGAGAACGCCATCTCCTTCTTCGAACGGGTGTTCCTGCGCGAGCTGCCCCGGCTCTATTCCCAGTGGTCGCGGGCTTTTGGTCCGGGCATCGCCCTGCCGAGCTTCCTCAAGGTTGGGTCGTGGGTCGGTGGCGATCGCGACGGCAATCCGAACGTCACCGCCGAGGTGCTGCGCGACACCTTCCGCCGCCAGTCGGCGGTAGCCCTGCGCTACTACCTCGAGGAGGTCGACGCGCTGGGCTTTGAGCTGTCGATCGCCTCGCCCCCTGCCCAGGTCTCGGCCGAGCTCAGCGCCCTGGCCGAGCGCTCCGGCGACGCCTCGCCTCACCGGCAGGATGAGCCCTATCGCCGGGCCCTGTCGGGCGTCTATGCGCGGCTGTGCGCCACCCATCTCGACCTGACCGGCCACATCGCGCCCAAGCCCAGCGGGCTTGCGGGCGAGCCCTACGCCGGCGCCGGCGATCTGAAGCGCGACTTGGAGACGGCCCGCTCGTCGCTGGTCGCCAACCACGGGGAGATCTTCAGCGACGGGCGCCTGACTCGGCTGATCCGGGCGGTGGACTGCTTCGGCTTCCACCTGGCCACCATCGACCTGCGCCAAAACTCCAAGATCCACGACAAGGTCGTCGCCGAACTGCTGGCCGCCGCCGGGGTCGCGCCCGATTACCTGTCCCTGGACGAGCCGGCGCGCGTGGCTCTGCTGGCCGCCGAACTCTCCCATCCGCGCCTGCTGCGCTCGCCCTACGGCGCCTATTCCGAGCAGACCCTGGCGGAACTGGAGGTGGGCGCCGCCGCCGCGGAGGTGCGCCGGCGCTATGGGACCGCGGCGATCCGCAGCTACATCACTTCGAATTCCACCTCCGTCTCCGACCTGCTGGAGGCCCTGCTGCTGCTCAAGGAGGCCGGCCTGCATGCGCCGGGCGCCTCGGGCGCCGAGGCCGTGCGGCCCGCGCCCCTGTTCGAGACCATCCCCGACCTCAGGGCAGCGCCCAAGGTGCTGGCCGAGTGGCTGGATCTCGAGGTGGTCAAGGCCCTGCTCGGTCCCGCGGGCGTGCAGGAGGTCATGCTCGGCTATTCCGACAGCAACAAGGACGGCTCCTACCTGACCTCGATCTGGGAGCTGACCGCGGCGTCCACGGCGCTCTGCGAAGTCGCGTCGAAGCGCGGCGTGGCGCTGGAGTTCTTCCACGGCCGCGGCGGCACGGTCGGGCGCGGCGGCGGCTCCAATTTCGAGGCCATCCTGGCCCAGCCGATCGCGGCCTCGGGCGGGCGGATCAAGATCACCGAACAGGGCGAGGTCGCCGCCAACAAGTATTCAGACCCGGTCATCGCCCGGCACAACCTCGACAAGCTGACCGCCGCCACCGTGCTGGCCAATCTTTCGAAGGAGGCCTCGGCCGAACAGGCGATCCAGCCGAAACACGCCGAGACCCTGGATGCCCTGTCCCAAGTCTCGTTCGAAGCCTATCGCGGCCTGGTCTACGAGACCCCGGGCTTCGTCGACTACTTCCGCGCCGCCACGCCGATCTCCGAGATCGCCACCCTGAAGATCGGCAGCCGCCCCGCCGCGCGGACGGGCACGAGCCGCATCGAGGACCTGAGGGCCATTCCCTGGGTGTTCTCCTGGTCGCAGTCGCGGGTGATGCTGCCCGGCTGGTTCGGCTTCGGCTCGGCGGTCGAGACCTGCGGGAACGAGACGGGCCGGCTGGCGGAGCTCTCCGCCCAGTGGCCGTTCCTGGCCACGACCCTGGCCAACATGGAGATGGTCATGGCAAAGGCCGACATGACCATCGCCCGGCGTTACGCCGACCTGGTTCCGGACAAGGCGCTCGGGAAAAAGTTCTTCGGCCTGATCGAGGCGGAATGGGAACGCACGCTCCAGGCCCTGCTGAAAATCACCGGCCAGGGCGCCCTGCTGGAGCACAACCCCGACCTCGACAACCTGATCCAGGGCCGGCTGCCCTACATCAATCCGCTCAACCACCTGCAGATCGAACTGATCCGCCGCCACCGCGCCGGCGACCGCGACCCGCAGGTGGCCGACGGCATCCACCTGACCATCAACGGCATCGCCGCGGGCCTGCGCAACAGCGGGTAACGCCCCACCGTGACCTTCTCCCGCAAGGGGACAAGGTTTCTGGCTTCGGCGCGACGATGGCCCCTGCGTCGAATTTCGCCGTGTCCTGAGCGTTTCCATCCCGCTAAAAGGCGCGCCATGAGCGCTGCCCAGACCAACAGAACCCCCCGCCGCCGCGCGGCCGCCCATCCGGACAACGATGCGTCGCCGCTGGAGCTGACCATCCTGATGCCCTGCCTCAACGAGGCGGAGACCATCGAGACCGTGGTGCGCAAGGCCCGCGGCTTCCTCGAGCGTAGCGGGATCAGGGGCGAAGTCCTGATCGCCGACAACGGCTCATCCGACGGCTCCCAACTGATGGCGGAGGCCGAAGGCGCCCGCGTCGTGGCCGTTCCGGAAAAGGGCTATGGCGCGGCGCTCATGGGCGGGATCGGCGCGGCGCGCGGCCGCTATGTGATCATGGGCGACGCCGACGACAGCTACGACTTCGAGAAGCTGGAAGGCATGGTCGAGCGGTTGCGCGCGGGCGCGGACCTGGTCATGGGCAACCGCTTCCGGGGCGGCATCGAGAAGGGCGCCATGCCCTTCCTGCACCGCTGGCTGGGCAACCCGGTGCTATCCTTCCTGGGCCGGCTGTTCTTCAAGATTCCGGTGGGCGACTTCCACTGCGGCCTCAGGGGCTTCTCCCGCCAGTCGATCCTGGAGCTGGGCCTGCAGAGCCCGGGCATGGAGTTCGCCTCCGAGATGGTGGTCAAGGCCTCGCTCAAGCGCCTGCGCATCGAGGAGACCCCGACCACGCTGAAGCCCGACGGCCGCTCGCGCCCGCCGCACCTGAAGACCTGGCGCGACGGCTGGCGCCATCTGCGCTTCCTGCTGCTGCACAGCCCCAAGTTCCTGTTCATCTATCCGGGCCTGGCCCTGATCGCGGTCGGCCTGATCGGGGCGGGCTTCCTGGCCGCCGGCGCGGTGCAGCTGACGCCCACCATCCAGCTCGACATCCACACCCTGGTGGCGGCCTGTTTCGCCATCCTGATCGGGGTGCAGCTGGTGATGTTCGGCTCGCTGGCGCGGCGTTACGCCATGATCGAGGGCATCCTGCCGCCGGCCTCCAGCTTCCGCTCCTTCCTGATGGGCCTGGACCTGGAGACGGTGCTGCGCGCGGCCCTGGTCCTGCTGCTGGTGGGGGTCGGCGGCGCGGTCTGGGCGGTGAGCGACTGGGCCTCCCACGGCTTTGGGCCGATCCTCTACAACGGGATCATGCGGGTGCTGGTGCTGAGCCTGACCGCGATCGCGGTGGCGGTGCAGCTGGCGGCCTCGGGCTTCCTGGCCTCGGTCTTCACCCTGCGCCGCTGACGGCGAAACGCGCGTGGGGGGCCGGCTGAGCGGGATCTGGTCGAGGGCGCGCTGCGGCGCGCTCGGCCCCATTCTGTGCGGGGTCCTGGCCGTGCTGCTGGTGATCCTGGCCAACGGACGGCCCACCGTCTTTCCCGACACCGACGACTACCTGGCCCACGGCCGCAACTTCGCCTTCGAGGCCGCCTGGGCGACGCATGTGCTCGACCGACCGGCCCCGCCCAGGGACGAGGACGAGATCGAGACGGCGCAGCAGCTGGTGCAGGACCAGCACATGTCCCACCCCGAGCTGAAGGCGCGCTCGCCCTACTATGGCGCCGTCCTCTACCTGACCCAGAGGATCGGGACCCTGTGGCTGCTGACCCTGCTGCAGGCGGCCATCGGCTGCGCCCTGATCTGGCGGCTGTGGCGCATCCTGGCGCCGGACGCCCCCCAATGGAGCGCCTATGCGGTCCAGGCCGCGACCGCGGTCGGGTCCACCCTGCCCTTCTTCGCCAGCTTCGCCATGCCCGACGTCTTCGCCGGCTATGCGGCGCTGGCGGTCGCCATCCTGATGGCCGCCTGGGGCAAGACCGGCTGGCTCGAGCGGGCGGCGCTCGCCGTGCTGATCGCCTTCGCCACCGCCATCCACGGCTCCCACGGCCTGCTGATCCTGGGCCTCACCGTGACCGGGGCCGGGGCCCTGTGGTGGTTCAAGGCGTCGTGGAAACGCATCGCCAAGCCCGCAGCGCTGATCCTGATCGGCTTCGCCTCGGCGCTCGCCGCCAACGCCGTCTACTGGAAGGCGGTGGAGTGGAAGACCGGCGACTACCCGGGCCGCCCGCCCTTCCTGTCCGTGCGCCTGCTGGCCGACGGGCCGGGGCGCGACTACCTGCGTTTCGCCTGCGCGCACGGCGAGGACTACGGCCTGTGCCGCTACCGCAACCTGCCGCTGGACGACTCCGACGAGATCATGTGGTCGGACGACCCGGGCAAGGGCGTGTTCAACAACAGCGACTATAACTTGCGCCTGCGGATGGAGCGCGAGGAGATCCGCTTCGCGCTCGGCACGCTGAAGTACGATCCCCTGGGCGTGACCGGCGCCGCGCTGAAGAACTGGGGCGCCCAGCTGCTCGGGGTCTTTGTCGACGATCCCCTGCGCGATCCGCACTACTACCTGACCAACACCTACTGGAAGGACACCAACCTGCCCTGGCTGATCGAGCGCATGGGCTGGTGCGGCGCCGACCGCCACGGCTGCCGCTCGCGGCTCAACCGCGAGGGTTCGATGGTCCTGCACGGCGCCCTGTTCCTGCTGGCGCTGGGCCTTGTCGGGTGGCGGCTGTCGCAGCCCGATCTGAGGGCCCGGCTGCCCCGCCGGGAGTTCGGCGACGACGCAGGCCGCAGCCTGCTGATCCTAGCGTTGATCCTGGTTGCGGTGTTGATCAATGCGTTGATCTGCGGGGCGCTATCGGGCCCGTTCCCGCGCTACCAGGCGCGGCTGGTCTGGATCGTCTCGGCCGCCGGATTCGCCGGTCTCGCCGCCTTCGCGCCGGCGCGGCTGACGGTTCCCGCGGGTATCGCGGACCACCCCCTGGGGCGTCGCCTGATCGGCCTGCTGGGCGGCTCCTTCTTCCGCTACGCCCTCGTGGGAACCGCGGGCTTTCTCATCGACCGACTGATGCTGTCGGCGGCCATGGGACTGCTGGGGCTCAACTACTTCACCGGGCGGCTGGTCTCCTTCTCCATCGCGGTGATGGCCACCTGGCTGCTCAACCGGGCCTTCACCTTCGAGGGCGCGCGCAGCCACCCGCCCCTGCGCCAGGCCCTGGTCTATGTCGCCGTGCAGGTCGCCGGAGGGGTGCTGAATGTGGGGGTCTACACCCTGGCCATCGCCCTGGCGCCGGTCCTGAAGCTGCACCTGCTGATCCCGCTGGCGTTCGGTTCAGCGGCGGGCCTGTGCGTGACCTACCTCGGCGCCCGCAGCCTGGCCTTCCGCCGCGGCGCCTGAGACGTGCTATCAAGGCGGGGTTGTTGGGGAACTCACATGATCCGTACGCCCGCGCTCGTCTTCGCCCTGGCGCTGGTCGCCGCTCCGGCTCTTGCCCAGACTCCGCCCAAGCAGGTCGAGGTCGACGCCTACACCCGCTACGAGCTGCTGGCGCCGGGCTCGTCGAAGTTCCGCATCGTCTATGAGGTGACCGACGCCACCCCGGGCGCGACCGCCTATTTCAACCCCATCCGCAAGGGCTCCACCGCCAGCGAGGAGCGGGTCAGCGACCGGGCCACCGGCAAGCCTCTGGCCTTCAAGGTGGTCTCCGGCGCCGAGGCCCGCGCGACGGGCCTGCCCGAGGCCGATCTCGACACCGACTACATCCGCGTCGCCCTGGCCCACCCGGTGCCCGCGCCCGACGGCCAGGCGCGGGTGCTGATCGAGAAGACCTACGAGGACGCCAAGAGCTATCTGGTCGAGGGCGGCGACATTGTCTTCAAGCGCTCACTGGGCGTGAAGCGCAACGCGGTGGTCCTGCCCGCCGGCTACCGGCTGGTGTCGAGCAACTACCCGTCACAGGTGCTGCAGGAGGCGGACGGCCGCATCAAGATAAGCTTCTGGAACGCCACGCCGGCGGAGGCGCCCCTGGTGCTGCGCGCCCGGCCCGGAGGCCCGGCGGCCGCCCCCTCCAGCCAGGCGGCGAGGCTCGACGAGCGGGCCCACCAGAACCGCGACATCGTCTATTTCCTGAAGGACCCCGAGACCCACGCCTTCGCGCTCTACCACGACTACACCGAGGGCCGTCCGGGCGTGGGCGTCTACGTCAATGTGGTGCGCGACGGCTCCACGGTGACCGATCCTTCGGCCAGGAATCTCGACACCGGCGAGACCCTGCCCTGGTCGGTGCTGAAGGGCGACGAGATCACCGCCGCCAAGCTTCCCGCCGACGAGGCGCCGGCCAAGGTCGGGCCCCAGACCCAGGTGGTGGTGTTCCGCTTCAGGCCGATCGAGCCGGGCGGCTCGGCGCGCCTGCGCATGGCGGAGACCTACACCGATCCGGACGGCTACAAGCTGGTGGGCGACGAGTTGGTCTGGCGCCGCAGCTTCGGCCGCGCCGCCGACGCGGTGGTGCTGCCCAGGGGCTGGGTCCTGACCAATTCCTCGATCCCGGGGACGGTCAGCGAGACCGAGGACGGCCGGGTGCGGATCGACTTCATCAACCCGCGCCCGGACGAGATCGACGTCACCATCACGGCACGGCGTATACGATAGCGACCCTGCGCGCATAGGCCGCCTCGTATCCGTCACGGAAGCAGCCTATGTGAGGGCCGTGACCCAGTCCTTACCGACCGCGCGTTCCGCCGCTCAAGTGCTGAGCCGTATGCTGTCCCGCTACCGCAATCCGAGCGCGGCGCGCAGCACCTTCGAGATCGTCATCACCGCGGCGCCCCTGGTGGCGCTCTGGGTCCTGGCCATCGTCCTGGTCAAGTACGGCCAGTGGTGGGGGCTGGTCCTCACCCTGCCCGCCGCCCTGTTCCTGGTCCGGCTGTTCCTGATCCAGCACGACTGCGGCCACGGCGCCTTCTTCCGCAGCCAGGCGATCAACGACTGGGTCGGGCGGGTGATCGGGGTCTTCACCCTCACGCCCTACGACTACTGGCGGCGCACCCACGCCATCCACCACGCCAGTTCCGGCAACCTGGACCGCCGCGGTCTCGGCGAGGTCGAGATGCTGACCGTGGAGGAATACCTGGCCAAGCCGCTGTGGGGCCGCCTGCTCTACCGGCTGTACCGCAACCCGGTGGTGATGTTCGGCTTGGGCCCCGCCTACATGTTCTTCCTGCAGCACCGCCTGCCGATCGGCCAGATGAAGGCCGGCTGGCGGCCCTGGCTGTCGGCCATGTGCACCAATGCGGCGATCGCGGCCCTGGCGCTCGGCTTCGGCTGGATGATCGGCGCCACGCCGGTGCTGCTGGTCCACGCCCTGACCATGCTGTTCGCGGCCACCATGGGCGTCTGGCTGTTCTACGTTCAGCACCAGTTCGACGGCGCCATATTCCGCCGCCAGGGCGAATGGAACCACGCCGAGGCGGCGCTGGAGGGCAGCTCCCACTACGCCCTGCCCCAGCCGCTGGGATGGCTGACCGCCAACATCGGCCTGCACCACGTCCACCACGTCAACAGCCGCATCCCCTACTACCGCCTGCCGCAGGTGCTGAAGGAGGTGCCGGAGTTCGCGAGCACGCCCAAGCTGACCCTGTGGAAGAGCTTCCGCTGCGTGCGGCTGGCGCTGTGGGACGAGGCGGCCCAGCGGCTGGTGTCGTTCCGCCAGGCCACGGCGCGGCGGCGGTTCAGAGCTTCTTCAGGAAAGCCAGCATCAGGCGGCTGACCCGGTCGAAGGCCTTGTCGGCCTCCGAGATGGTCTCCGCGTGGGACAGGGCGTGGGGCGACAGGCCCGAGCCCAGGTTGGTGATCACCGAAAGCGCCGCGACCCGCATGCCGCAGTGGCGCGCCACCAGGGTCTCCGGCACCGTCGACATGCCGATGGCGTCGGCGCCCAGCCGGGCGAAGGCGCGCACCTCGGCCGGGGTCTCGAAGTTCGGCCCCGAGACCTGCAGATAGACCCCGGACTTGACCTCCACCCCCGTCTCGGCGGCGGCCTGTTTCATCAGGGCGCGCAAGGTGGGATCGTAGGGCTCGCTCATATCGACGAAGCGCGGACCGACGCTCTCGTCGTTGGGGCCGATCAGCGGGTTGTGGCCCGACAGGTTGATGTGGTCGTCCAGGATCATCAGGGTCCCGGCGGTCATCTCCAGGGTCGCGCCACCGGCCGCATTGGTCAGGATCAGGGTCTCGACGCCGAGCCGGCGCAGGGTGCGCACGGCGACCGCCAGCTTCGCGGCCGGATGGCCCTCGTAGAGGTGCATGCGGCCCTGCATGCAGACCAGCGGAACCCCGCCGGCCGAGCCCACCACCAGCCGCCCCGAATGGCCCTGGACGGTGGAGACCGGAAAGCCCGGAATCTGGTCGTAGGGAATGATCGCGTCGGCCTGCATGCCGTCGGCGAAGGGACCGAGGCCCGAGCCCAGCACCAGGGCGGTCTTCGGGAAAGGCCCGCTGACCTTTTCGCTGATGGCGCGCGCCGCCTGGACCGTGACGTCTTCGGACATGATCTCACCCTCTGGAGGTCGGCTGCATCGCCCGCCGCCGCGTCCGGGTCAACCGAGGCTCACGCCGGAACCGGCCTCCCGGCCCGTTCAAGACACAGGCTTGCCGCTTCGACCTCGAATGGGCGTTGACAGGCCGCCCGCCCGGCCCTTGGCTGGGCGCTCGTTTCGCAAAAGCCGAACCCTGGGGGAAATTCCATGCGCTACGTATCCAGCCTCGCGCTCGTCGCCGCCCTGTCGATGGCCATCGCCCCCGACGCCTTCGCCCAGCGCCGGCCCGCCCGCAGCGAGGCGGCCCCCACCGCCACCCCTGACGAGCCGGGCAAGCCGGACAAGGCCGACCGTCCGGGCCCCGTCTCGGAACGGGTCGAGGCGGCGCGCGAGGGCAAGATTTCGGACGCGGACATCGCCCAGGCGCCGGTGCATGAAGCCCGCAAGGTCAGCCACCACTCGGTGACCATCAACGGCAAGGCCATCGCCTACGACGCCACGGCGGGGACCCTGACGCTGCGCGACGACCAGGGCAAGCCGATCGCCTCGATGTTCTACGTGGCCTACACCACCGGCCAGAAGAACCGCCCGGTGACCTTCTTCTACAACGGCGGCCCGGGCTCCTCGACCATGTGGCTGCACATGGGTTCGTTCGGCCCCGTGCGGGTGAAGACCGACTCGCCCAATCCGACCGCGGGCCCGCCCTTCGGCCTGGTCAACAACAACGAGAGCCTGCTCGACAAGAGCGACCTGGTCTTCCTGGACGCCATCGGCGCCGGCTATTCGCGCCCGCTCGGCGACACCAAGGCCGACAAGTTCTACGGCGTGGACCAGGACATCGACGCCTTCACCCGCGCCATCACCCGCTACATCGAGACCAACGACCGCTGGGCCTCGCCCAAGTACATCTTCGGCGAATCCTACGGCACCACCCGCTCCGCCGGCCTGGTCTATGCGCTGCAGCAGCAGGGCGTGCAGATCAACGGGGTGATGCTGCTGTCCTCGATCCTGAACTACGGCAGCCGCGACCCGGGCTTTGACCACAACTACGTCTCGCTGGCCCCGACCTATGCGGCCGCCGCCTGGTACCACGACAAGGTGGCCAACAAGCCGGCCGATCTGCCCGCCTACCTCAACGAAGTGCGCGAGTGGGCCCGTGGGCCCTATGCGCTGGCCCTGTCCAAGGGTCAGGACCTGCCGCCCGCCGAGCGCGACGCCATCGCCGCCCAGATGTCGCACTACTTCGGCGTCTCGGCCCAGTTCGCCAAGGAGGCGGACCTGAGGATCGACCTCAGCCGCTTCCGCAAGGAACTGCTGCGCGACCAGCGGCGCACCATCGGCCGCTACGATTCCCGCTTCGAGGGCATCGACCTGGACGCCGCCGGCGAGAACCCCGAAACCGATCCGTCGTCCACCGGCATCACCGGCGCCTTCGTGGCCGCCTTCCACAACTACGCGGCCAATGAGCTCGGCTACCACACCGACCTGCCCTATTTCACCAGCGCGCCCGGGGCCAACCAGGGCTGGGACTGGAAGCACCGCGCGCCCGGCGGCCAGGGCGGCCAGGGCCGTCCCCAGCTGCAGCCCGACACGGCGCTCGACCTGGCCGCGGCCATGCGGGAGAACCCGCACCTGAAGGTGTTCTCGCTGAACGGCTGGTACGACATGGCCACGCCGTTCTTCGGCACCGAATACGACCTGGCCCACATGCAGCTGGACCCGACGCTGAAGGGCAACCTGCGCTTCGCCTACTACCCGTCGGGCCACATGGTCTATCTCAACACCGAGGCCCTGAAACAGCTGAAGGCCGACGTCGCGAAGTTCTACGACGACACGGCGCAGTAGGGCTCAGACAGGCAGCGGTCCATCGGGCGTGCGCACAAAGTCCGTGCCCGAGATGTTGAGCCGGGTGGCGTGGCCGTTGAGGAAGCCGTCGAAGCGAAAACGCTCGCAGGTGTTGGGATCGTCGGCGTCCTGCCACCAGCCGCCGGGCGTGAGCGCGAGCGCGGCCCCCTCGATCAGCAGGGTGTCGCCCCGGGCCGTGACGCGGAAGTCGCCCTGCCAGGGATTGTCGTTGTCGTAGCGGCCGAGCAGTGGCTTGAGCCGCTCCGGCACCGGCGGCGGCGTACGATGGGCGGCGTCCGGCGCGAACAGGTCGTCGCCGTGCCAGGCCCGGATCACCTTGCCCGCGGCGTCGCGCTCGAAGGCCATCATGAACAGCGAGAAGCGCGGGTCGCGCACGATGAACACGCCCTCGGCCTTCCGCTGCATGCGGCTCTCGCGCCCGGAAAATCGCAGGACCAGGCCTCCGTCCTTCGCCGCGATCTCGAAGGCCTCGCCGGAGACGCTCTCGAAGCGCCCGGCGTAGTCGCCGGCCTTGTCGAAGCGGTCGCCGAGGTCGATCGCGGGCGCCGCCGGCAGGGGCTTGCCTTCACGTACGGCCCGGAGCGCCTGGCAGGCGAAGTTGGTCACGAGCCGCGGACGGTAGCCCTGGATGTTGACGTTGGTGGAGGCGAAGCCGCCCACTCCCGCCGGGGCGTCGACGTGGATCGAGGAGGAGAAGGCCACCATGCCGCCCGTGTGGTGCAGGCACGGCCGCCCGGCCACCGGCACGACCGCCAGGCCGAACGCATACTGGGCTTCGGGGCCGAAATCAGGAGCCTTGATCACCGGGGTGGTGAAGGCTTTGGCCGAGGCGTCGGAGAAAACAGGGCCGCCCCGGCCGCGTCCGGCCTGGATCAGCCAGCCGATGTAGCGCGCCATGTCGGCGGGACGGGCGGTGACCGAGCCGGCGGCCTCGGCGAAATCGGTGAAGGGCGCCTGGCACAGCGCCGTGACCGGCCAGGGCACGGGACGGTCCTTCTGCAGGGGCTCGTAGCCGATGGCCAGGCCCGCACGGTCGGTGGAGCGGATCAGGGGGTGGGCGCCGCTCATGCCCAGGGCGGCGAAGGTCTGGTTCAGCGCCTCGGCGTGGGACTTGCCGGTCGAGCGCTCGACGATCTCGCCCAGCAGGCCGTAGCCGAGGTTGGAATAGGAGAAATGGCTTCCGGGCCGGAAGCCCTGCCACAGGCGTCCGTCGCCGCCGCGCGGGAACATGGGCGCGTCGTCCGGCAGGCCCGAGCTGTGGGCCAGGAGGTGCCGCACCGCGATCCCGGAATTCTCCGGCAGGGGGATGCCCGGCAGCAGGTCGGCGACGGGGGTGTCGAGGCTGAACTTCCCCTGCTCCACCAGTCGCAGGATCGAGATGGCGCAGAAGGACTTGGAGATCGATCCGATCTCGAACTGGTGCTGGGGCCCCAGCGGAATGCGCCGGTCGATGTCGGCGAACCCGACCTGCAGGGTGGTCGACCAGCCATCCTCGTCGGCGAGCGCAATGGTCATGCCCGGCAGGCCGAACTCGACCAGGTGGCGACGCGCATAGGCCTCCACCGCCTTGACCGCCGCCCCGTAACGGCCCTGGGCGCCCGCCGCAAACGCCGGCGCGGCGGGCAGGACGGCCGCCGCCGTCAGCTTGAGCAGGCTTCTGCGATCCAGCGGCATTCCACGACTCCCCCATGCGAGAGAGCGACCATGGCACGGCGGGGGCCGCGATTGGAACCGGGCATGAACCGCAAAGCTGCTCGGGCGTTGACCTCCGCGACGCCCCCGGAGCCGCCCATGCCTATCCCCGAAGACGTGCTGGAGACCTTCAAGCCTACCGAATACGCCAAGGTGCGCGAGATGGTGCAGGACGGGGACATCCTGCTGTGTTCCGGCAAGGACCCGTTCTCGAAGCTGATCCGCTGGGCGACCAAGAGCCCGTGGAGCCACGTGGCCCTGGCCTTCCGCCTGCCCCACATCGACCGGGTGATCGTGGTGGAGTGCGTGGACAAGCTGGGGGTCCGCACCGTGCCCCTGTCCTCCTTCATCGCAGAGAGTTCGAGCGGGCGAAAACCCTACCCTGGCAAGATCCTGCTGGCGCGCCACAAGGCGCTGGGCCGGGGCGTAAGCCAGGCGCGGCTGAAGAAGATCTACCAGTTCGCGCTCGACCGCTCCGGCGCGCCGTTCAACAACGCCGAGGTGCTGAAGATCGCGACGCGCGTGGCGCTCGGGCGCTTCAACCGGCACATGCCCAAGTCGCTCGGACCCGAGGACGAATACATCTGCTCCGAATACGTCGCCCGCTGTCTGAAGCAGATCGACATCGAGGTCCCGTGGGACAAGAAGGGCTTCATCGCCCCGGCCGACTTCGCCCTGGATCCGGCCCTCAACCCCATCGCCCAGCTGAAGACCCGCTGAGCCGCCGCGTGAAGCGATTCAGGCGGCCTCGCCCTTCCTCTGCATCACCGCGAAGGTGACCTCGTAGGGTTTGTAGAGGAAGTAGAGCTTGCTCATGGTGCGCTTGTAGCGCTCCCAACCCAGGAACGGGAAAGGCGCGCGCAGGATCTGGCGGAAGATCACCCAAGGCCGCTTCTTCAGCACATCCCAGTAGGAGCCCATGGGCAGGATGTCGCGCTCGACCAGCACGGCCTCGGGAGCGAAGGCTAGCACCTCCTCGGGCGTGGGGCGCAGCATGGTGTCGATGGGCGCGCGGTGGTGCGGATAGGCGCGCGGCACGGTGACCAGCAGGCGCCCGCCCGGGGCCAGGATGTCGAGGCAGCGCCGGGTCATCAGTTCCGGCTCGGTGACATGCTCCAGCACGTTGCAGAGCAGGACCAGCTTCGGCTGCACGGCCTTCAGTTTGGCGAAGCCCTCGTCGGTGAGGATGTCGGCGATGATGTGGGCGTCGGACTCCTCGTCGATGTCGACGTCCACGACCTCGATCCCGCGCGCCTTCAGCGGCGCGAAGATCCATTGGTCGACCCAGGGCTTTTCGGTGCGCGAGCCGATGTTCATCACCGGCGACAGCTGCTCCGCCGGCAGGGCGGCCAGACGTTCGCCGATCCAGGCGGCCTCGCGTTCGAACATGGTCAGTCGTCTCCGTTGGGACACGACATAGACGCCGCCACGGGGCTTGAACACCCGCTCAGCGGTCGAGGTCGCAGCCTCCGGCGACGATCTGTCGGGGCCTGGCCACCCGGAACAGGTTGTAAGGCGCCACCGGCCCCTTGGTCGGGCCGCGATCGATCTGGCCGAGCGGGGTGACCTCCGCAAAGCAGCGGGTCAAATCCTCGCGGCGCAGACGCCGGGCGAGGTCGACCACCAGGCCCGGGCGTCCGTAGTCGGCGTGCTCGGTGCGGGTCATGGCGGCATAGCGCTCGCGCTCGGTGATCTGGATGACGGGGACGGTCAGGGCGTGTTCCGCCGAGAGCTGGGCGGCGGTGCCGTAGCTGACCGTGCCGATCCAGCGGGCGCCCTCGTTGCGCCGGGCTTCCTCGAGATGGCGCGCGAAATCAGGCCAGCGGCGGATCTGCAGCAGGGGCTCCATCCGCCCGGGGAGGTCGGTGCCAGGCAGGGCCTCGTGGATCAGGACCAGGGTGGTCAGGCCGATGCCGACCCAGGGGGCGGCGGCCCGCACCTTCGCGGACACGGAGCCGGGGCGGATGTGCTCGGCCATCATGGCGGCGGCGATGGCGAAGCCGGCGTAGAGCGGCGCAGGCCAGTGGGCCTGGACCCGGTCGTGCAGGCTGTGAACCAGCAGATAGAGGATGAAGGGGGCGCTGATCAGCACGAACGGCAGGACGTTTCCGTCCGCCGTGGGCGCGCGCTTGCGGCTGTAGGCCCGCCACAGGAAGGCGGTGATCAGGGGGTTGATCAACAGCAGCTGCACCACCACCAGCTCGATCAGGTACTTGAAGTTCAGCCGGGCGCCGGCGACGCGGCCGAACTGCTTGGAGAACGACAGCCAGTGGTGGTCGGCGTTCCAGGCGATGTTGATCCCGAACAGGCCCGCGGCGACCAGGATGGCCAGCCAGGGCCAGGGGGTCTTCAGCTGGGCGCGGCTGCGTTCGTTGACGATCAGCCAGAGCAGGATGCCCGGGGCCAGGAACAGGGCGGAGTATTTGGACAGGCAGGCCAGGCCCGCGGCGGCGCCGGCCACGGCCCACCAGAGCGCCGGCTTCCACCAGGGCGAGGGCTCGCGGTCGCTCTTCAGCACCGCCCAGACCGCCAGCGCCCAGAACAGGGTGGCGGGCACATCCGGCACGGCCATGAAGGCGCCGACCCCGATCAGGAAGGTCGCGTTGTACCAGATGGCGGCGCGCACGGCGGTGCGCTCCGAGGCGCCGGCCAGGCGGGCGGTGTCGAAGACGATCAGGCTGGTCGCGGCGCTGGACAGGGCGAAGAGCAGACGCACGCCCAGCGGCCCGTCGCCCGCGATGTGGCGCGCGATCCAGATCCACCAGGCCAGCATGGGCGGGTGGTCGTAGTAGCCGGCCTGGGGCGAGAGGCCCCACAGGCGATAGTAGGCCTCGTCCTCCCAGAGATGGATGGAGGCGGCGGCCGCCACGCGCAGGACCAGCAGTCCCCCGACGACCCAGGCCAGGGTCCTGAGGTTCAGCGGGTCGCGCGGCGCGGCCGCGCTCCGCTCACCAGACGGCGAGGGCGGTTGCGACATAGTTCCAGACCGCGCCCGCGCCCACGCCCGCGGCGGTGGCCAGCAGGTCCCCCTGGGGCACGAACAGGCGCACGAAGGCCACGACACTGAGATTGACCACCAGGCCCGCGCTGCAGGCCGCGCAGAAGCGCAGGTAGCCGGTGAGGAAGGCCAGACCCTTCTTGCGCCGGTCGCGGTAGGTCAGGAAGTTGTTGAGCAGGTAGTTGGTGGTCATGGCCACGCCCGCGCCGATGGCGTCGCGGAACAGGAACTTCAGGCTGAAGATCGACAGGGCCTCGGCGCCGAAGTGGGGATCGAGGAAGGCGAGAAGCTTGGTCACCCCGATCTGGACCAGGAAGCCCGTGGCGCCCACCAGGCCGAACATGATGAAGCGCGGCGAGATCAGGTCGTTGGTGGCCTTGGCCGCCAGCAGGCCCAGGTATTCGATCACCACCCGATGATCGAGCTTGGAGTCGCCGGCTTTTCGCTCGCGGAATTCGTAGGGCAATTCGAGGATCCGTAGGGGTTCGCGGTTGGTGGCGATCAGGTCGAAGAGGACCTTGAAGCCCTCGGTGGACAGGCGTGGCGCGCACCTTTCGACGACTTCGCGCTTCACCATGAAGAAGCCCGACACCGGATCGGTGACCTTGGCGCGCAGGATACGCACGCCCAGCCAGTTGGCGAAACGGCTTCCGGCCGCGCGCACGGCAGTGAACCCCTCCTGGGCCGAGCCCTCGCCGACGTAGCGGCTGGCGATGACCATGTCGGCGCGGCCGGCCTTGAGCTCGGCCAGCATGACCGGCAGGCGGGTTTCGTCGTGCTGCAGGTCGCCGTCGATCACGGCGACGTAGGGGGTGGCCGAACCCAGCGCGCCCTCGATCACGGCGCCGGCCAGGCCCCGGCGGCCCACCCGGCGGATGCACTGGATGCGGTCGTCCACCCGCGACAGGCGCTTGACCAGTTTCGAGGTGCCGTCGGGGGAATCGTCGTCAACGAACAGGACACGCCAGCCGACGCCGTCCAGCGCCTTGCGCAGCAAACGCACCATGGCCTTGACGTTGCGACGCTCGTTGTAGGTCGGAACGATGACGGTCAGGTCGGGAGCGGTGGTGGCGTCTGGCTTCAAGGCGGTCTCGCGGCCCCGGTGCGGAGAGGGCGCTCCCTTCGCACGGAAAGCGTCGGGGTTGAAGAGGGCCCCTCCGAACCGCCCCGTGACAAACCCGCCCCGGTCGTGTCTTTTCCGCCCAGTTTCGCGACGGAGCCCGCCTTGGCCGAACGCCCGATCTATCCTGTCCTGCTGGCCGGCGGCGGCGGGGCGCGGCTGTGGCCCTTGTCGCAAGGCGAACGGCCCAAGCAATTCCTGAAGCTGGCGACCGACCAGACCCTGTACCAGGACGCGCTTGACCGGGTGAGCGACACCGGCCTGTTCGCCCCCCCGATCGTGGTGGGCGGCGCGCGCCACGCCCAGGCCCTGGCGGAGCCGGCCAGAAGCGCGCGGCTGGTGCTGGAGCCCTTCGGCCGCGACACGGCCGCGGCGGTGACGGCGGGCTTGCTCGAGGTCCAGGCGCAGGACCCGGACGCCCTGGCCCTGCTGATGCCGACGGATCATGCGGTCGGCGATGTGGCGGCCTTCCACGCGGCAGTGCGCCGCGCCGCCCAGGGCGCAGCGGGGGGATCGATCGTTCTGTTCGGCATAACGCCGGACCGGCCGGCCACCGGCTATGGCTACATCGAGCCTCGCGAGGGCTCCGAGCCTGTGCGGCCGGTGGCGCGCTTCGTGGAAAAGCCCGACGAGGACGGCGCCCAGGCGCTGATCGCCCGGGGGTGTCTGTGGAACAGCGGCATGTTCCTGATGCCGGTGCGCGAAACGCTGGAGGAGATCGGACGGCTGGCGCCCGAGGTGCTGAGCGCGACCCGCAAGGCCTGGGAGACGGGCGCGCGCACGGGCGGCGAGTTGCGCCTTGAGGCGGACGCCTTCGCCGCCGCCCCGGCCATATCGATCGATCGGGCGGTGATGGAGAAGACTTCCGCCATCGCCGTGGTCGAGGCCGACATGGGTTGGGCCGACCTCGGAAGCTGGTCCTCCCTGTGGAGCGCCGGACCGCGCGACGGCGACGACAACCGGTTGCAGGGCGACGTCCTGGCCCACGACAGCCACGGGCTGTTGGTGCGCGCGGAAGGGCTGAAGGTGATCGTGGTCGGGGTCGAGGACCTGATCGTGGTCGCCACCCCCGACGGGGTGCTGGTCACCCGGCGCGGGCGCGACGAGGAGGTCAAGGGCCTGATCGCGAAGGAGCCCGCGAAGTGAGCGGTCTCGTGGCGTGGGCGGTGACCACGGGCGAGGCCGGCATGCGCACCCAGGCGCGCGGCCTGGCGGAGGCGGTGGCCGACGCCGTGATCGAAAAGACCGTGGGCCTGCGCGCGCCCTGGAGCTGGCTGCCGGGCGCCCTGGCGCCGAACCCGCTGCTGGGCCTGAAGCCCGACAGCGCGCCCCTGTCGCCGCCTTGGCCCGACCTGATGATCACCTGCGGGCGACGCTCCACGGCCCTGTCCATCGCGGTCAGGAAAGCGAGCCAAGGCAAGGTGCTGACCGTGCACGTGCAGGATCCGCGCACCATGGCCTCGGCCTTCGACCTGATCGTCGCCATGGACCACGACCCCATCCCGGCCGGGCCCAATGTGATCAAGGTGTCCACCGCCCTGCACGACCTCACGCCGGAAAAGCTCGAGACGGCGAAGGCGTTCTGGGCGCCGCGCTTCAAGGCCCTGGGTCGGCCGCTCGTCGGGGTGACGCTGGGCGGGCACACAGCGAAGTACCCTTTCGCCTCGGCCCAGGCGGCGCGACTGGGGGGCTATCTGAAGCGCCTGCGCGACGCCGGCTGCGCCCTCGCCATCACCCCATCACGCCGCACGCCCATGGAGGTGCGCGATCTGCTCGCCGCTACCTTCCGGGACGATCCGGGCGTGTTCCTCTGGGACATGGAGGGCGAGAATCCCTACCGGGGGATCCTGGCCTGTTCCGACCGGCTGGTGGCGACCAGCGACAGCGTCTCGATGGTGTCGGAATGCATCTCGGCGCCGCATCCGGTGGAGGTGTTCGACCTGGGCGCCAAACGGCACTCCGGGTTCCTGCAGAACCTGCTCGACCGCAACCTGGTGCGCATCTTCGAGGGCGACCCGGAGCCGCCGGTCACCTCCGGGCCCGTGGACGCCACGGCCGAGGCGGCGGCGGCGGTGAAACGGCTGATCTCGGCGCGGCGGGGCTGAGGGAGGCCCGCCCCCTACTTCACCCGCGTCGTCGGATACGCCAGCTGCTCGCGCGCGCGCCACTCGTCGGTGACATAGTTCATGATCACCGACTTCCTCACCCGCGGGATCGGGCGCTTTTCGAAGCCGTGCCAGGTGTTGGAGCCAGGGACGAAGATCAGCGCCGTGTTGGAAGTGAAGGGCGGGCGCTTGGCCCAGGTTTCGTGGTCCCGGTAGATGTCGGTGCCGAGGTCGTCGTGGTCGGGGTTTTCGCTGAGGTAGATCAGCATGGTGAACTTCTTGACCCCGAGGTCGGTGTGCGGCTCGAGCCAGAAGCCGTCGATGTCCTGGGCGTATTCGAGCCGCACGTAGGTCCCGCTCAGGTCCGCGCCGGTCGAGGTCTCGATGGCGTTCACGATCTCCGGGGACTGGAAGGCGTCGGCCACGGCGGCGACGTCGTCGAACAGGCCGGCGTTGGCGGCATCGAAGTAGTGGCGGGTGTCGTTGTGCAGCTCGCGCTTGCCGGAAACCCCGTGCAGGTCGGCGGTCGGGAAGGGCAGGGTATAGAGCCGCTCGGCCAGGCCCGCGGGGAAGACGTCGGACACGATCCAGTGGCGGTAGGGATCGTCGAACACCTTGGGCGCGGCGAAGCTGGCCTTCAGCGAGGCCTTCACCTGATCGGTCAGGGCGGTGCGGGTATTGGTCAAGAGTATCCCCGAGCGGCCGGGATCGGCCTTGTCGTTCAGTTGGCGATCCGACCCGGCGATGCAAGGATTTTCACCTCGCGGGCGGACCGCAGGCCCCTCTTTTGAGCCGCCCGGCCGCACCTGTCGAGGCGGCTGCTGGTCGCGCCGGCGATGATCCGGGACAGGTCCGCGCGCGTATGGGAAGCTCGCGCCCCGCGACGGAGGCCTCGCCCATGCCGGACCTGCTGATCCGCCCGACCCGCCGCCTGATCCTCGCCGGAGGCGCGGCGCTGACCGCGGCGCCGACGCTTCTCCCCCGCCCCGCCCTGGCCGCGGTCCCCGCCTCGGGGCGGCTCAGTTTCGAGATCTGGCGCCAGGGCAAGAAGGTCGGCCATCACCTGGTCACCTTCCAGACCAATGGTGAGGAGGTCACCGCCCGGAGCGACGTCGACCTGACCCTGACCCTGGGGCCCATCACCTTGTATCGCTACGCCTGGCGCTGCACCGAACACTGGCGCGGCGCGAAATTCCTGGGCCTGGAGGCGCACACCAGCGCCAACGGCGAGATGCTGAAGGTCGTCGCCCAATCGGCGCCGAACGGCGTGCGGATCGACGCCACCAAGCTGGGATCGGTGCTGCTGCCGGCGAACGCCGTGCCGCTGGCCCACTGGAACCCGGACGCGATCCATCCGCCCTTCTTCAACCCGCAGGACGGCAAGACGCTGAAGCTCGCCGCCAGCCGCCGCGCCGACACCTACACCCCGACGGGCGGACGGCCCGTGGCGGCGACGAAGATCAGCCTGACCGGCGAGACCCAGATCGACGACTGGTACACCCCCGCCGGCGTCTGGATCGGCCTGCGCGGCAAGATCAAGGACGGCTCGATGCTGGACTACAGACGAATCTAGCGTCTGCCGCAGGGGAAGCTGGCGGTCATGGCCCTGGTCAGCGCCGGCTTGGTCGGGCTCAAGGCCAGCTTGGGATTGGCCTTCAGCCAGGCGACGGCCTTGGCGGTGATTTCGGCTTCGCTCATGCCCGACTCGGGCACGCAGTAGCTGACATGCTGGGGCCCGACGCTGGAGGCCCAGATGTGGTCGAACAGCACGTCGCTGCAGGCCTTGGCGTCCTGGTCGCAGAGCGCCAGGTAGTCGCGCACCAGCGGCGGGTTGTGGGGCACGTCGGGCGTGTAGGGGACCGGGGCGAAGTTCATCAGGACGGCTAGTCCAAGGGCCGGCAGCATGGGGGAGGCTCCATCGGTCGGCTTGACCGTGAGCGCGGACGCTACGCCCGGGCGCGTCCGATCTCAACCGAACCGGCTTGCCAGCGGACGCCCGGGCTGGAACACCTCAGCCATGGAACACAAGCTTCGTCTTATCGACGGTCGCGCGGTGCGCGCCCTGATGCCCATGGACCACTGCATCGGTCTGATGCGCGAGGCCTTCGCCTGCGTCTCGAGCGGGGAGGCGATCCAGCCGATCCGCCAGATGGTGCGCACGCCGGACGGCGCCGGGATGATGGGCTGGATGCCCGGCTTCACCGGCGAGCCCAAGGCGCTGGGCATCAAGGTGATCTCGATCTTTCCGGGCGCGGTTGCGCAGGGGATCAAGTCGCACCAGGGCGTGGTCCTGACCTTCGACCCCGACAACGGCCGCCCGCTGGCCATGATCGACGCGGCCGAGATCACCGCCATCCGCACGGCGGCGGCGACCGCGGTGGCGACCGACCTGCTGGCGCGCAGGGACAGCCGCACCCTGTCGATCTTCGGCGCCGGCGAGCAGGCGATCACCCACCTGGAGTCGTTGGTGCGGGTGCGGGATTTCGAGCGCGTGCTGGTCTGGGGGCGGGACGCGGCCAAGGCCGAGGCCTTCGTGACGGAGCAGGCGGCCCACTGTCCGGTTCCGCTGGCCACTGTGGCCACCGCCGAGGAAGCCGCGGCTGAGGGCGACGTCCTGTGCCTGGTGACTGGCGCGCCGGAGCCCTTCTTCCGGGGGCGGTGGCTCAAGCCCGGCCAGCACCTGAACGCGGTGGGCTCGTCGATCCCTTCCACCGCCGAGGTGGACGCGGAGGCGGTGGCCCGGTCGCGCTATTTCGTCGACTACCGCGACAGCGCGCTGCTGCTGGCCGGGGAGTTCAAGCGGGCGCGCGAGGCCGGGGTGGTGGGAGAGAACCACCTGATCGGCGAGGTCGGCGAGGTGATCCTGGGCCGGGTCGAGGGCCGGCGCTCGGACGAGGACATCACGATGTTCAAGTCGCTGGGCATGGCGGCAGAGGACCTGGTCTCCGCTGCCTTCATCCTGAGCGAGGCGGAGCGCTCAGGCGCCGGGCTGAGCGTCGACTGGTAGGGCCTTGCGGGCCCACAGGCCGCGCAGGAAATAGAGCGGCACGGTCAGGACGACGGCGCCGAGGGTGAGCTTGAGCGTCACCGGGTCCTGCAGGGCCAGGACCGCGACCCAGGCGCAGAAGCCCAGCCCCAGCAGCGCCAGGCCGACGCCGCTCGTGCCGCGCGCGGAAGGCGCCCGCAGCAGCGACAGGCAGGCGAAGGCGTAGACGAAGACGGTCAGCACCACCGCTATGTTGATCAGCGTGTTGAACTGCCGCCCGATCGTCGGCTCGATGGTCAACATCGCAACGCCTGCCATCAGGCACAGGTTGATCAGCATGTTGGTGCGCGGCGGGCCGACCCGGTCGCCGCCGGAAAAGACCGGCGGGAAGAGGCCGGTGTCCGCCGCGGTCTTGGCGGTCTCGGTGGTCATCAGGATCCAGCCGCTGAGCGTGCCCGTGGCCTTGAGCAGGGCGCAGCCGGCCACGAACAGCAGGGCCGTGGCGCCCAGCACCTTGCCGCCCGCGTCGGCGAAGGGCGCCGTGGACTTGGCCAGGTCCGCGGCCGGCAGCAGCCCGAAGATGGCCGAACAGGCGGCGATGTAGATGATCGAGGCCACCAGCACCCCGCCGACGGTGGCGATGGCGACGTTCTTTTCGGGATTGCGCACCACCTTGGCGGCGACCGCGGCGCTTTCCACCCCCAGGAAGGCCCAGACCAGTTGGGCCAGGGACGCCTGCACCGCCACGATGGTCGAATGGCCGGAGACGTTCCAGGACTGGGCGAACAGCTTCGGATCGAACACGCTCCAGCCCAGCAGGCCCACGATCAGCAGCGGCGGGATGCCGAGAAGGACGGTGAGGCCGGACAAGCGACCGACAAAGCGCGGGCCGAGCAGGTTGGCGCCGCTCATGATCGCCATCGCCGCCACGGCGGCGAGCGCCGAGGGCAGGCCGCTCTTCAGCACCGGCAGGAAGACGGCGAGGTAGCCGACGATGGCCAGCGAGATGGCGACGTTACCGGTCCAGCACGAGCACCAGTAGAGAAACACCGACTGGAAGCCGAGGAAGGGGCCTACCCCTTCGCGCACATAGCCGGTCAGGCCGGCGGCTTCGGGACGGTGCTTCGCAAGCGCCGCGAAGACCAGGGCCAGGATCAGCACGCCAAGAGTGGTGACGATCCAGCCGAGCAGGGTGATGGAGCCGATCGAGGCCAGGCTGGCCGGGAGCAGGAACACCCCCGAGCCGATCATGTTGCCCGCCACCAGCGCGCCCGCGCCGAAGGGGCCGAGCTTGCGGTCGGGGGTCATGCGGAAAGCGGCTGGTTCATGGGGGCCCCCTGCGGTCGGGAGCGTAGCAGGCTCCTCCCCTTCAGGGGAGGGGGACCGCCGAAGGCGGTGGAGGGGCCTTGGCCGAATGCAGACCACAACGTTGCTTCAACTGGAGTAAGCCCCTCCACCAAACTTCGTTTGGTCCCCCTCCCTTGAAGAGGAATTGGGGTCAACCCGCCTTCTTCAGCCGGAAGCTCTCGGGAAGCACCTTTCCGCGGGGCGCCTTCATGGCCAGCTTGTGGGCCCGCGCCACGGCGAACTTGGCGAGGGCGCCGGCGCCGCTCACCGCCGCCGACTTCGGCGCGCGGCCGGTCATGCGGCGCATCAGGCCGTTGGCGTAAAGCACATTGGCCCGCATCAGCGCCTCCGCCGTCATGAACTCGATCGACAGGGACAGGTTCAGCATGTCGCCGTTCTCGACCCGGTGCGGGGCGTTCTGCGGCCAGGAGACCATCATGCCGGGCTTCAGGTCGAAGACGGTCGCGTCCTTGTCCCAGGCCAGGTCGAAGGCGAACTGTTCGGCGCTGTCGCCCAGCACGATGCGCTCGATCTGGGCCTCGTCGACGAAGGGCTCGGCCACAGGGTAGACCCGCACCCGCTTCTCGCCGCGCAGCTGCCAGAGCATCACCAGCGGGATGTCGAGGTGGTAGAACACCTGGGCCTTCGGAGACGAGATCAGCAGGCCCACGTCCTGCTTGAAGGTCCTGCGACCGGTCATGGCCTCGACCTCGGCGAAGATCTCGCGCGACAGCTCGGCATAGGCCTGATCGTTGACGTTGACCGCCCGCAGGTTCAGCCACAACCGACCGGCCTTGACCTCGGCCAGCAGCTCCGTCCCGCTCAGATCGCTCGCCTCGCCCCGGCGCCAGGTCCCCCAGTCGGCGGCGTCCTCGCCCATGGTGAAGACGCCCAGCCTCTCGCGCGGATAGCGGTCGAGGAGTTCGGCCAGGCGGGCGTCGTCGAACATCGCGCGGGTGTGCAGGCTGTGGCGCACGGAGACTTCATCGCGGGCGAAGCCGGCGCGGGCTTCCGGGGTCCAGGTTGCGATCGTCATGCGAGGCCTCCGTAGAAGCGGATCTTGAAGGGCGGGAACCACAGCAGCTTGCCCAGGCCCCGGGCGGCGCGGTCCATGGCCTCGACCCAGTCCCGGCGGCCGAGCAGGGCGCGCAGGCCCGCAAGCGCCGCGAAGGCGGGC
>CAYSNW010000049.1:0-31841 GCA_964432415.1 uncultured Caulobacteraceae bacterium | reverse complement strand
GTTGGCCGCCGTCACATTGCCGTAGGCCACCACGTGGGTGTAGCCCGAGGTCGAGTCGGCCCGGATGCCAGCGCCGCCCTTGGCCGCGTTGGACGAGACCACGTCGCCGTGGGCCCGCACATAGTTGCCGCCGGTTCCGTCCTGCTTGGACCAGATGCCGTTGCCATCGGCGAACACCGCCGCGGCGTCGACACTGACGTAGCCCGAACCGGATGAATTGTGCGCGTAGATACCCGCGTTGCCGACGTGGTCGCCGCTCGTGCCGATCGCCGCATTGGCGTTCACGACCACATTGCCCGCGCCGCCGAAGTCCACCGCGACGATGCCGTAGCCGGCCTTGCCCGTGATCGCGCCGTTCTGGGTGACCGAGACGCCGCCCTTGGACAGGTTGACCGCGACGATGCCGCTGCCGCCCGCGTCGATCTGCGCGCTGGTGGTGACGCTGACCTTGCCGGCGCCGCCGCTCGCGTTTTCACGCGCATAGACGCCGGTGTTGGACGAGGTGACCGCCCCGCCCAGGATCACGGTGACATCGCCGCCGCCGTAGTTGAAGGCCCTGACGCCGTAGCCGCCGTTGGCGACAATGGCGCCGGTGGTGTTGACCGTCACCTTGCCGGTCGCCTTGCCCACGGCGAGGATGCCGCTGACGTCGGCGTAGATCTTGCCGGCGCCGTCGATCAGCAGGTCGCCCGAGCCGCCGCCCGTGAGCGAGGCCGAGACGCCCGAGCCGCCGACGCGGTTGCCGCTGGAGCCGATCGCGCCGTTGACGTGGACGGTGACCCCGCCCGCGCCGCCGCCGGTGGCTTGGGCGGTGATGCCGTTGCCCGTGGTGTTGCCGGTGATGCCGCCGCCTTCGGTGACGGTCACCCCGCCGGTGTTGGCGTTGGTGGCGAGGATGCCGTTGGCGCCCGAGGCGTCGATCAGGCCGGACGCATTGACCGTGACCGAGCCCGCGCCGCCGCCCGAGGCGATGGCCGAGATGCCCGTGCCGCCCGAGGTGATGGCGTTGGGCGTGGTTACGCTGATCGTGCCGGAGGTCGAGCCGGCGCTGACGCCCGCACCGCCGGCCACAATCGCGCCCGGCGACGAGACGGTCACCGTGCCGGAACCGTTGGTGTTGGCGATGATGCCGGCGCCGTCGGCGAAGATGGCGCCCGAGCCGTCGACCAGGACATTGCCCGAGCCGGAGCCGGTGATGCGCGCGCTGACGCCCGTGCCGCCGACATGGTTGCCGGAGGAGCCGACATAGGCGTTGGTGTGGACGGTGACCCCACCCGCGCCCGCGCCGCTCTGCAGCGCGTAGATGCCGACGCCGGCGTTGCCGGTGATGCCGCCGCTCTCGGTGATGGTGATCCCGCCGGAATTGCCGTTCTTGGCGTAGATGCCGTAGGCGCCCGACGCGTCGATCTGGCCGGAGGCGTTGACCGTGACCGAGCCCGCGCCGCCGCCCGAGGCGATGGCCGAGATGCCCGTGCCGCCCGAGGTGATGGCGTTGGGCGTGGTTACGCTGATCGTGCCGGAGGTCGAGCCGGCGCTGACGCCCGCACCGCCGGCCACAATCGCGCCCGGCGACGAGACGGTCACCGTGCCGGAACCGTTGGTGTTGGCGATGATGCCGGCGCCGTCGGCGAAGATGGCGCCCGAGCCGTCGACCAGGACATTGCCCGAGCCGGAGCCGGTGATGCGCGCGCTGACGCCCGTGCCGCCGACATGGTTGCCGGAGGAGCCGACATAGGCGTTGGTGTGGACGGTGACCCCACCCGCGCCCGCGCCGCTCTGCAGCGCGTAGATGCCGACGCCGGCGTTGCCGGTGATGCCGCCGCTCTCGGTGATGGTGATCCCGCCGGAGTTGTTGTTCCGGGCGAAGATGCCGTAGGCGCCGGAGGCGTTGATGTTGCCGCTTGCGGTGACGGTGATGGCGCCCGAGCCGCCGCCGACCGAATAGGCGCGGATGCCCGCGAAGCCCGCGGTGATCGCGTTGGAGTCCGTGACCTTGATCGAGCCGGAGACGGCGCGGGCGTAGATGCCGTAGCCGCCGGCGTGGATCGTGCCGGGCGAGGTCACATAGGTGTTGCCCGTGCCGCCGTTCTCCGCGTCGATGCCGCGGTTGCCGGCGTAGATATTGCCCGAGCCGTCGACGGTGACGTTGCCGCCGTTCGCCAGGCTGCTGGTGCGGGCATAGACGCCCGTGTTGCTGGTGAAGTTGCCGGACGAGCCGATGTCGGCGTTCACGTGCACGGTGACCGCGCCGGAGGCCCCGTCGTCGAGCACACGGATGCCGTAGCCGGCGTTGCCGCTGATGCCGCCGTTCTCGTTGACGGTGACGCCGCCGGTGTCGTTGCCGCGGACGTTGATGCCGTCGCCGGAGGCGTTGATCGCGCCGCCGGAGGTGACGTTGACGACGCCGGCGCCGCCGCCGTAGGCGCGGACCCAGATGCCGGTGCCGCTCGACGTCACGCCGCCGCTCTCGCTGACGGTGACCGAGCCGCCGCCGGTGTCATAGACGTGGACGCCGTCCGCGCTGGCCGCGATGGCGCCGGTCGTGGTCACCGACACCAGACCCGAGGCGTTGCTGGTGGCCGCCAGACCGTTGCCGCCGGCGTAGACCTTGCCCGCGCCGTCGATGGTGATCGCGCCCGTGCCGCCGCCGGTGATGTGGGCGTAGACGCCATTGTTGCCGACGAAGTTGCCGGACGAGCCGATGTTTCCGTTCACATGGACGGTGATGCTGCCGCTGCTGGCGTAGTCGCGCGCGTCGACGCCATTGCCGAAGGTGTTGCCGGTGATGCCGCCGTTTTCGGTGACCACCACCCCGCCCGTGCCGTTGGTGCGGGCCAGGATGCCGTAGGAGCCGTAGGCGTTGACCGAGCCGGTGGTGGTGACGTCCACCCCGCCCGCGCCGCCGCCGAAGGCGTAGGCGTTCACGCCGCCGGCGCCCGAATAGAGGCCGTTGCTGACGGTCACATGCACGCTGCCGCCGCCGGTGTTGCCCGCCGTGATGCCGGTCGAGCCGGCATGGACGTAGCCGCCCGCGGTGACGGTGGTGTCGCCCGAGGCGTTGGAGAACGCTCGGATGCCCTGGCCGTCCGCGTAGATCTTGCCGTTGCCGTCGACGGTGAGGGAGCCGGAGCCTCCATTGACAATACGCGCATAGACGCCGTAGCCGCCGACGTGGTCGGCGGAGGAGCCGATCGCGCCGTTGACGTGGACCTTGACGTTGCCCGAGGCGGCGTAGTCGATCGCCCGGATGCCCGAGCCGGAGGCCTTGCCGGTGACCCCGCCGTTTTCGTTGACCGTCAGGCCGCCGGTGTTGCTCTGCAGCGCCACGATGCCGTTGCCGCCCGCAGCGACCGAGCCGGTGGTGGTCACCGTCAGCGAGCCGGCGCCGCCCGAAGCGTTGGCGTAGACGCCATTGTTGCCGGCCGTGACCGTGCTGCCGGTGGTGACCGAGACCACCCCGCCGCCGCTGTCGACGGCATTGACGCCATTGCCGTTGGTGCCGATGGCGCCGCCGATGTTGACCGTCGTGCCGCCGGTGCCGTTGTTGAAGGTCCGCACGCCGCCGTTGGAGCCGTAGACGCTGCCCGAGCCGGTCACCGAGACCGACCCCGTGCCGCCGCCGAAGTTCCGCGCATAGATGCCGAGATTGCCGGCGGGCGTGCCGCTGGTGCCGACCGAGCCGGTGTTGGTGACGTCGATGCCGCCGGTCGCCGCGTTGTGGCGCGCGTAGATGCCGTTGCTGGACGCGTGCACCGTGCCGCCATTGGTGATCGACACCTGGCCGCCGTAGCCGATTGCGCGCAGGCCGTCGCCGCCGCCGGTGGTGTTCCCGCTGGTGTTGATGGTGATCGTGCCGGTCCCGTTATTGAAGGCGTAGATGCCGGTGCTGTTGGCGTAGACGTTGCCCGAACCGGTGACCGACACATTGCCGGTGGCCGTGGCGCCGCCCGTGATCCAGGCGTCGATGCCTTCGCTGGCGACCGTGTTGCCGCTGGTCCCGATGTTGCCGTTGTGGATGACGCTGACGCCCGTCGAGGCGCCGTTGGCGTTGGCGTAGACGCCCCGCTGGCTGTCGCCGGAGATGTTCCCGCCCGCGTAGGTGTGGACCAGGATCGAGCCCGTGCCGCTGGTGGTGGCGTGCACACCGTCGCCCGTGTTGTTCAGGTCGCTGTCGCCCGTGATCGTGCCGGTGACATAGACGTTGTTGTGGCCGTTGACGGTCGAGGTGACGATGCCGCCGTTGGCCGCCGTGATGGCTCCGGCCGAGAAGACGTCGATCGTGCCCGCGCCGGTCGCCGCCATGTTGATGCCCGGATCGGCGGTGATCGAGGCGTTGCTGTGCACCGTGATGTTGCCGCCGTTGACCCGGCCGTAGAGGCCGTCGCCCTTGGTGGCCGTGATGCTGTATCCGGCCTTGGTGGTGATATCGACGTTGCCGGTGCCGGCGTTGTTGGCATAGACGCCGTTGCTTGAGGTCGAGCTGGCGCCGCCGTTGACGTTGATGGTGATGTTGGCCGAGCCGCCGGTGGTGCGCGCAAAGACGCCCGCGCCCGTGCCGCCGCTGGCCAGGCCGCCGGTAGTGACGCTGACCGCCCCGCCCTTGGCCGAATAGGCGTGCACGCCGAAGCCGGTGCCGCCCACCGCGCCGGTGGTCACGCCGACCTTGCCCGTGCCGTAGTTGGTAGCGTTGACGCCATCGCCGCCGGTGGCGGTGATCGCGCCGGTCAGGTTGACGGTCAGGTCGCCCGTCGAGAAGCCATTGTTCACATGGGCCCAGACGCCATTGGCGCCGCCGGTGACCCCAGCGTTGCCGGTGACCGAGACGCCGCTGGCCCCCGTGCCGTTGTTGTAGGCGTGGATGCCGTCGCCGTTCGTGCCCGTGATCGTCTGGCCGCCCGTCAGGTTGATCGAGACCCCGGCGCCGTTGTTGTAGTTGCGCGCGTCGATGCCGCGGGTCGAGCCGGCGACGGCGCCCGTGCCGTCGATGGTGATGCCGCCGGCGCCGCCCGAGGTATTGGCGTAGAGACCCGCGCCGTGGGTGTTGGTGGTCGAGCCGTTGTTGTGGACCGCGACGTTACCGCCGCCGTTCGACTGGGCGAAGATGCCGCCATCGGTGACCGTGCCGCCGGCCGTGACCGTGACGTCGCCGGAATTGCTGTGGGCGTAGATGCCGGAGCCCTTGCCGCCGCCCGAGGTCGAGGAACCGCCGTCGGTGGTGATCGTCACCGTGCCCGTGCCCGAGGCCACGCCGGCCAGGGCGTCATAGTTGCCGGTGACCGTGCCGCTGTACTGGTGGAGCACCACCGCGCCCAGGTTGGTCGCCCGCGCGCCCGAACCGTAGGTGTCGGTGATATTGCCCTTGATATTGATTGTGACCGTCGAGGCGTTGCTCTTGGAGGCCGCCCGCACGCCGCCGTCGGTGACTGAGCCGTCCATGTCGACGGTGACGTTGCCGGTGCCGCTCCTGGCGTTGATCGCGTAGAAGGACGTCGGGTTGCTGGTCGTCACTGCGCCGCCGGTCGTCACGTGCACCGTGCCGCTGCCGCTCGAGATCGCGAGAATGCCTTCCTTGCCCGTGCCGGTCACATCGCCCTGGGCGTTGACCGTCACCGCATTGGCGCCGTTGCCGTAGGCGTAGATGCCGCGGGCGGAGCCCGTCACCTTGCTGCCGCCGGAGGTCGAGACGCTGACCGTGCCCGAGAAGGAGTAGGCGTTGATGCCGTCGCCGGCCTTGGCGCTGGTCGTACCGCCCGCGGTGACCACCACATTGCCCGTGTTGGCGCTGGCGGTGATGCCGTTGCCGGTCTGGGTCGAGACCGCGCCGCCGTCGGCATAGACGTGCACGTCGCCCGTGCCGCCGCTGTAGGCGGAGATGCCGTCCAGGCTGCCGGTCACCTGGCCGACCGCATGAATGTCGATCGGGCCGTGGTTGGCGTGGGCGTAGATGCCCTCGCCATTGGTGCCCGTCACCGTGCCGGTGGTGTTGATCAGGATCTGACCGAAGCCGTGGTTGTAGGCGAAGATGGCCTGGCCGTTGGAATAGGTCGTGCCGCCGACCGAGATGTCGACCGCGCTGACCGAGTTGTTGTTCAGCACGTCGGCGAAGATGGCGTTGGCCGCCGCGCCCTTGACGCTGCCGGTGGTGTGGATCGTGACCGCGCTGTTGCCCGCGCCGGTCGACATCGCATAGAGGCCGACGCCGCCGGTGGAGGTGACGTTGTTGTAGCCGAAGATCGACACGATCTCGTTGGAGCCGGTGTTCGTGTTCACCGCCCGCACGCCCGTGCCCGACGAGGTCACCGAGCCATGCTCGGTGACGATGACATTGACGCCGTTGTTTCCGCTGCCGCTGCTCGACGCATTGACTCCCACGCCAGCGGCGCCGCTCACCGTGCCATCGGCGTGGACAAAGACCGAGCCGCCGCCGTCCGCATGACCGGAGACGCCGCCCCGGAAGACACTGCCGTTCTGGTTGACCGTGACCGTGCCCGAATGGCCGAAAGCGTTGATCCCGGAGTTGTTGGTGCTGCCGTAGGCGCGCGTGCCCACGTCGGTCGTGACCGTGACCTTGCCGCTGCCCGTGGCGTGGGCGTTGATGCCGTAGCCGTTGCCGGAGTTGTAGAAATCACCTTTCAGGGAGCCGTAGGTCTGGTGGACCGAAATGTCGCCGTTGGTGCTGGTGGCGTCCAGGGCGTCCTTGCCGGCGTTGCCGCCTACCGAAACGATGGTGATCGCGCCGGTGGTGCTGTTCGCGTTGACGCCATTGCCCTTGCTGCTGACGTAGGCGCCCAGGGTGATCGACGTCGCGCCGCTGGTGTCCTTGGTATAGACGCCGTTGGTGGTGCCCAGGATGAAGGTGCCGGAGCCGGTGGTCTGCGTGCCGCCCACGGTGGTGTCGACGATGATGTCGCCGCCGGCCGACTTGATACCCAGACCGTTGCCGGCGCTGTTGTAGAGGAAGCCGGCCCCGACCGCGTCATGGACGTCGACCTTGAAGGCCCCGCCCGAGGCGTCGATCTGCACGCCGTTGATATTGGTGACGACAGCGTTGAGCACGACGGTCAGGTCGCCGTTGGCCGTGTAGACGATCTTGTCGCCGGCGCCGGCGCAGGTCTCGGTTCCGTTGGTGGTGGAGCCGGAGGCGTCCGGAGCGCAGACCACGTCGGCCGCCATCGCCCGTTCGGGCGCGCTGACCGTGAAGACCGCGATGGCCCCGCCGAGCGCCGTCCCGAGCATCAGCGCGTTGCGCGACACTTCCAGGGTGCGGGCGGGATCGATGGCGAAAAAGCGGTTCTTGGCGCCCTGACGGCGGGCGGACGTGATCGAACGGCGCATAGAAACCCCTCCAGCATGCCAAAGCCCCCCCAAACGAGAGCTCGGCTATTGGACACAATCTCGCCGCCATCGCGGCGGCGATCAAGTTCAAATAACGGAGTCATGCGAGATAATTTGAGGGACCGTCCGTCAACGCCGCTTTCGAATGCAATAAACGGAAGTCTTCAGCGGGCGCAGGGAAATTCCCACTACTTGAGTAGACGATCGAGCGGTTTGGACCGGTCGCCCCTTGCCCCGCCGCCATCCCCTGCTAGAACCCGCCGCAAGCTGGCATGACGAGGTCCCGATGAAGCTCCTGGCGGGCAATTCCAACCGCGCGCTCGCCCAGGCGATCGGGGACTATCTCGATGTTCCCCTGACCAAGGCCCAGGTCCGGCGATTCGCCGACCACGAGGTGTTCGTCACCATCGACGAGAACGTGCGCGGCGAGGACGTCTTCGTCATCCAGTCGACCTCCTACCCGGCCAACGACAACCTGATGGAGCTGCTGATCTGCGTCGACGCCCTGACCCGCGCCTCGGCGCGGCGGGTGACCGCGGTCATGCCCTACTTCGGCTACGCCCGGCAGGACCGCAAGACCGGGGGCCGCACGCCGATCTCGGCCAAGCTGGTGGCCAATCTGATCACCCGCGCGGGCGCGCACCGGGTGCTGACCATGGATCTGCACGCCGGGCAGATCCAGGGCTTCTTCGACATCCCCACCGACAACCTGGTGGCTATCCCGGTCATGGCCCGGGACATCAAGGCTCATTACAAGGGCGCCGACCCGCTGATGATCGTCTCGCCCGACGTGGGCGGGGTGGTGCGGGTGCGCCAGCTCGCCGACCGCCTGAACGCCGAGATCGCCATCGTCGACAAGCGCCGCTCCAAGCCCGGCGAGAGCGAGGTGATGAACATCGTGGGCGACGTGGTAGGCCGCCGCTGCATCCTGTTCGACGACATCGTCGATTCCGCCGGCACCCTGGTCAACGCCGCCAAGGCCCTGACCGAGCGCGGCGCCAAGTCGGTCTCGGCCTACGTCAGCCACGGCGTCTTGTCGGGCCCCGCCATAGAACGGGTGACCGGCTCGGTGCTGACCGAGCTGGTGATCACCGACTCCATCGAGCCGCCGGAGCTGGTGTCGAACTGCGCCAAGATCCGCACTGTCTCGGTCGCCCCCCTTATCGGCGAGGCCATCCGGCGCATCGCCAACGAGGAGTCGGTGTCGAAGCTCTTCGACTGATTCGCGGCCTTCGACGCTCGGCAGTCGTCTCCCGCGCGCGCAGCGGCTATAGTGGCTCCTTCGCCGTCAGTTTTTTGAGTGGGGAGTTCCCCGAATGCAGTCCAGCCTGACCCGCACCGGCTTCATCGTCGCCTCTGTCATCGTGGCGGCGCTTGCCGTGAGCCAGGCCTCCGCCCGGCCCAAGACCCCGCCCCCGCCGCCGGTCCTGGCCCCGCCTCCCCCTCCTCCGCCGCCGCCCACGACCCTGTCCCACACCGTGGTGGACGCTGCGGCCGCCTATCAGGGCTACGTGCGCCAGGCGCTGGAGCTGAAGACCAGCTTCACCAGCGGCGCCGACGTGCAGGAGACCATGCAGAAGACCGCCGCCTACGAGCCCAAGGCCCTGGCGCGCGACATGGTGGCCTATGCCGCCATCCTGGCCCTGCAGGACCCCAATTTCGTGGCGGGGGTGAAGGTCTACGCCAAAGACCCGGCCGGCCGGCAGGACATGGTCAACAAGATCTTCTCCGACCCCGCCTGGGCCGCCCAGATGCCGGGCGCCGACAGCGCCGCGGGCCTGATCGTGACCAAGCTCAACGCCGACGGCGAGGCCCTGGCCAAGGCCGGCGGCCAGGTCAAGCAGTCCGCCTACGACATCCAGCGCGAGAAGTGGTCCAAGGAACTGGTCCCCAACCGCGACGCCCGCCTGGCCCTGGCCAAGCAGCTGTCCAGCCTGCCCGCGCAGGGCTCCAGCGGCGATAGCGCCATCCTGATGCAGGCGGCGATCAGCGGCCAGGGCATGAGCCTCTCCCCGGCCAGCGCCAAGCCGCCCTACACCGAGACCGTGATCCGCGGCATGGCCATCGCGGCGCTCGCGGTCCTGGGCGCGGCGGGCGACGAGAACGCCGCGCAGGTCAACGCCCTGCTCGACGAATCGACCGGCCCCCAGTGCCTGACGCTGGGCAAGCTGAACCTCTACCAGTGCCTGGCCGTGGCCAAGCCGCACTATGAAGACGTGTTCTGCGTCGGCCAGCACGTGCTGATGGACACCGGCCGCTGCGTGCAGCGGGTGGTGGGCACCGCGCCGCACGAGGAAATGTTCACCGAACGCATGGCCGCCAAGGCCGCCGAGGAAGACGCCCGGAAGGCCGCGGCCAAGGCGGCGAGGGCCTCGCGCGCCAGCGCCAAACACGGCGCGACCAAGCGGAAGCACAAGTAAGAGCCCGCCCCAAGCCGCGGCCGGATCGTTCCGGCCGCGGCGGTTGCGTGGCCGCGGGAAAGTCTGTAATAAGCCGCGCTCCTGAATTCCGGGGTGCACTACCCCACTGACCGTCGAAGCCGCGCGGGATGCGCGGCGGTTTCATTTTTGAGGCAAGGCCATGGCCGAGATCGTTCTGAACGTCGAAGTGCGCGAGCGCACCGGAACCGGCGGCGCCCGCAGCGCCCGCCGCGAAGCCAAGGTCCCCGGCATCCTGTACGGCGGCGAGCTGGCCCCCGTGCCGATCGCGGTCGGCATGAACGAGTTCCGCAAGGCGCTCTACACCGGCAAGCTGATGGGCCACCTGGTGACCCTGAAGTACGGCAAGGAGACCCAGCCGGTCATCGCCAAAGACATCCAGTTCCATCCCGTGACCGACCAGCCGGTGCACTTCGACCTGTTCCGCGTCGACGAGCACGGCCAGATCCGCATCAACGTGCCGGTCCACTTCAAGAACCAGGAAGCCTCGCCCGGCCTGAAGCGCGGCGGCGTGCTCAACGCCGTGCGCCACGACGTCGAGATCTGGGTCTCGGCCGATCACATCCCCGAAGAGATCGCCGTGGACCTGACGGGCCTGGAGATCGGCGACACGGTCCGCGCCTCCAACCTGGTGCTGCCCGAGGGGGCGCGCCCGACCATCACCGACCGCGATTTCGTGATCGCCACCATCGGCGGCCGCTCCAACGAGGTCGAGCCGGCGGCGGAAGGCGAAGCGCCCGAGGCCGAAGCCGAAGCCTGATCCCGGCTTGCATGAATTCCGGAAGCGGCCTCACCCTCACCGGTGAGGCCGTTTTCATTTGAGGACGCGTTCAATGCTGATCCTGGCCGGGCTCGGCAATCCGGGGCCCAAGTACGCGGGCAACCGCCACAACATCGGCTTCATGGCCATCGACGCCATTGCCGATCGCTGGCGCTTCGGGCCGGAGAAGGCCAAGTTCCAGGGCCTGGTGCGCGAGGGAACGGTGGAGACGCCGGACGGGCCTGTCCGCGCCCTGCTGCTCAAGCCCCAGACCTACATGAACGAGTCCGGCCGCTCGGTCGGCGAGGCCATGAAGTTCTACAAGCTCAAGCCCGCCGACGTGCTGGTCTTCTACGACGAGATCGACATGGCCGAGGGCCGCTTCCGGGTGAAGACCGGCGGCGGGGCGGCGGGCCACAACGGCATCCGCTCCATCGCCGCCTCCAGCGTGGGCCCCGAGTTCCGTCGCGCGCGCCTGGGCGTGGGCCATCCGGGGATCAAGGAGCTGGTGCATGGCTATGTGCTGTCGGATTTCGCCAAGGCCGAGCAGCCCTGGGTGAAGGCCCTGGTCGAGGCCTGCGCCGACGCCCTTCCCTTCGCCATGCTGGGCCAGGACGAGCGCTACCAGGCCGAGGTCATGCGCCTGGCCCCCTCCCCCAAGGCCGACCCGCGCAAGGCCTCGCGCGAGGCTTGATCCGACCCGGCGCCTTCGCCGTATAGTCTCCGCTTCAACACGGAGGGGGAGGCTGATCATGCGGCGTCGCGAATTCCTGACGGCGGGGGCGCTTGCACCCGTCCTGCTGGGGGCCCAGCCCGCGATGGCGGCGGCGGCCGCGGCGAAACCCTACGAGGTCAAGACCGGGGGCGCGCGCATGGTCCCGATCGCCGGCGGCAATAATGTCTGGGTCAAAAAGCTGGGCTCGGGACCGGTCAAGGTCCTGCTGCTGCACGGCGGCCCGGGCTTCTCCCACGACTACCTGGAGTGCTTCGAGGACTTCCTGCCCCAGGCGGGGATCGAGATGTACTATTACGACCAACTCGGCTGCGGGAACTCCGACCACCCCACCGACACCAGGCTGTGGACCGTCGAGCGCTACACCGACGAGGTCGAGCAGGTGCGCCAGGCCCTGGGCCTCGAGAACTTCGTGCTGTTCGGCCATTCCTGGGGGGGCATGCTCACCTACGAGTACGCCCTGAAGTACGGCCAGCACCTGAGGGGCGCGGTGGTCTCCAACATGACCGCCGGGGTCACCGCCTACAACGAATACGCCAGGACCTTCCGCGCGGAACTGTCGGCCGAGGACCTGGCCAAGGTCGACAAGTACGAGGCGGCCCAGCAGTACGACGCGCCCGAGTACCAGCAGATCGTGATGGAGAAGCTCTACACCAAGCACATCTGCCGCCTGAACCCGTGGCCCGAGCCGGTCACCCGCTCCCTGAACAAGGCCAATTTCGCCATCTACAACCAGATGCAGGGCCCCAACGAGTTCGTCATCATCGGCAACTTCAAGGGTTGGGAGCGCTGGGCCGACCTGCCCAAGATCAAGACCCGCACCCTGGTCATGGGCGCGCGCTACGACGAGATGGATCCCGAACAGATGCGCAAGGTGGCGTCGCTGATCCCGAACGCGAAGCTGTTCATCTCCGAACAGGGCAGCCACATGGCCATGTACGACGACCAGCAGGCCTATTTCGGCGCCCTGATCCCGTTCCTGAAGTCCCTGGCCTGAGCCTCACCGGCGTCCGCGCGGGCGCCGGATTGACGCTGCAAGCCCTGCGTGCGATCCGCACGTCGGGGATCGGGGGATCTGTCGTAACGCCATGTTCGGACTTCTGGGCGCGCTGCCGCTGCCACTTGTAGGACTCTACTACCTCGCGGCCATCGCGATGTGCGTGCACGTCTCGCGCAACAATCAGCCGATGTACTGGATGTGGATCATCCTGGGTTTCCCGCCGCTGGGGGGTCTGGCCTACTTCTTCGCCATCATGCTCCCGGACCTGACCGGGACCACGGCCGCCCGGCGCATGGGACAGGCCGCCCAGCAGGCGCTCGACCCCGGCCGCACCTGGCGCGTCGCCAAGGTCCAGTACGACGAGGCGCCCACGGTCCAGAACATCATGCGCCTGGCCGAGGCCGCCATGGGTCTCGGCCGCTGGGACGAGGCGGAGGAGCTCTACGCCCAGGCCGCCCAGGGTCACTACGCCGAGGATCCGGCCCTGTTGCTCGGACGCGCCCGCGCCCAGGTCGAGCTGGGACGCCCCGCCGAGGCCCTGGAGCAGTTGACCAAGCTCGCCGCCACGGGCTCGAAGCAGCCCCAGGGCGACCTGATCCGGGCCCGCGCCCTGCAGGCGCTCGGCCGCACCGACGAGGCGGAGAAGGCCTTCGATCTCGCCGTCGAGCGCATGACGGGCCTGGAGGCCCTGGCGCGCCAGGCGGCGTTCCTGGCCGAGACCGGGCGCGCCGACCAGGCGAAGGAGATTCTGGCCGACCTCGACAAGCGGGTGACCAAGACCCAGGCGCACTTCCGCCGCGAGGCGAAGTTCTGGCGCGACTTCGCGGCCGGCAAGATCGCCGCGTAGATTTCCCTCTCCCGGAGGGAGAAGGATCAGAACCGCCCGGCCTGGAAGTCTTCGAAGGCCTGCACCAGTTCCTGCTGGGTGTTCATCACGAACGGGCCGTACTTGGCCACGGGCTCGCGGATCGGCCGGCCCGCCAGCAGCAGGAAGCGGGCGTGTTCGGTGGCCTCGATGCGCGCCTCGTCGCCGAGACCCAGGAAGGCCGCGCCGAGCGCCGGGACGGCCACGTCCCCGATCTTCACCGCGCCCTCATAGACCGCGATCATCACCGACAGGTCCAGGTCCATGGGCTCGCTCAGCACCTGGCCGGCCGGCAGGACCACATCGAAGTACAGCGGCGAGATGGCGGCGTCCTCGACCGGTCCCTTTGTGTCGCGGCTGGTCTTGCCGGTGATCACCTTGAGCTTCACCCCGCCGTCGCGTTCCTCGACCGGGATCTTTTCGGCGTCGAACTCCTGGTAGCCCGGCGCGCTCATCTTCAGCCGCGCGGGCAGGTTCACCCATAGCTGAAAGCCCCGCATGCGCCCTTCAGTCTGCAGAGGCAGCTCGGAGTGCACGATTCCGCGGCCCGCGCGCATCCACTGGATGCCGCCGGTCTCGATGATCCCGGTGCGGCCGGTGTTGTCCTCATGCTTCATCCTGCCTTCGAGCATGTAGGTCACGGTCTCGAAGCCGCGGTGGGGGTGGTCCGGGAAGCCCGCGATGTAGTCGTCGCTGTCGGCGGAATCGAAGTGATCCAGCATCAGGAACGGATCGAACATCTGGGCCTCGGGCGTGCCGAGCAGCCGGGTCAGGCGCACGCCGGCGCCGTCGGAGGTGGGCATGCCCTTCACGGTCTTGATCACGGGACGCACGGTCATGGGAGGAGAACTCCGCGAAGGCTGGAAACGGCCAATCGATATCGGTGACTGTTACAGTTATTTCAAGTCGCCAGCAGCGGCAGCACCGTACCCTCCAGGCCCCAGAAGGCCGAGGCGGCCATGGCGAAGAACAGGTAGGCCGGCAGGAGCTTGAGCGGAGACACCTTGCATTTGAACCCGGCGCCCACGACCAGCAGCGAGGCCGCCAGCGCCACGACCGTGAAGGCCGCCGCCGCCGGCCGGCCGACGTAGGAGACCGCCGCCCAGGCGAACACCGCGCTCATGGCCAGCACCATCAGGGTGACCATGTGGAAGCAGGCCCACAGCAGGGTGATGACCAACGGATGCAGGCTGGAGCGCAGCAGGGGCCGGGCCAGCCTGGGCCCGCCGATGAAGACGTGGATGCCGGCGCCGAGAAGGCCGATCGCGGCCGCGATGGCGAAACCGAGGTTCATGGCCGTCTCCTGCCCTGTTCGCCGGCCAGATGATCGCGTTTCGAATAAGGACGCAAGGACACGGCCTTCGCCTTGGCGGCCAAGACGTGCTAGGTCGCGCGCTCCCAACCGCACCTCCTCAATTCCCGAAGAAAAATGGCCCTGAAAGTCGCGATCGTCGGCCTGCCGAACGTCGGCAAATCGACCCTGTTCAATGCGCTGACCCAAACAGCGGCGGCCCAGGCCGCGAACTACCCCTTCTGCACCATCGAGCCGAACGTCGGCGACGTGGCGGTGCCCGAGCCGCGGCTCGACGCCCTGGCCGCTATCGCGGGTTCCAAGGAGATCATTCCGGCGCGCATCAACTTCGTCGACGTGGCGGGCCTGGTGCGCGGCGCCTCCAAGGGCGAGGGCCTGGGCAACCAGTTCCTGGCCAATATCCGCGACTGCGACGCGGTGGCCTTCGTCACCCGCTGCTTCGAGAACAGCGACATCACCCACGTCGAGGGCCGCATCGACCCGCTGGCCGACCTGGACATCATCGAGACCGAGCTGATGCTGGCCGACCTGGAGAGCCTGGAAAAGCGCGTTCCCAACCTGGAGAAGCGCGCCAAGGGCGGCGACAAGGAGAGCGCCACGACCCTTCGCCTGGTCCAGCTGGCCCTGGTCCAGCTCAACGCCGGCCGTCCCGCCCGCGCCGCCCAGGTCCCGGCCGAGGACGAGAAGGCCTGGCACATGCTGCAGCTGCTGACCTCGCTGCCGGCGCTCTACGTCTGCAACGTCGACGAGGGCTCGGCCGACAAGGGCAACGCCTTCTCCGACCTGGTCGTCGCCCGGGCGAAAAAGGACGGCGCCAAGGCGGTGATCATCTCGGCCCAGATCGAGAGCGAGATCGCCCAGCTCGACACCGAGGAGCGCAATGAGTTTCTGGAGACCCTGGGGCTGGAGGAGCCGGGCCTGAACCGTCTGATCCACGAGGCCTACGCCCTGCTGGGCCTGCAGACCTACTTCACCGTGGGGCCCAAGGAAGCGCGCGCCTGGACCATCCACGTCGGCGACACCGCTCCGGTCTCCGCCGGCGTGATCCATACCGACTTCGAGCGCGGCTTCATCTCGGCCGAGACCATCGCCTACGAGGACTTCATCGCCTTCAAGGGCGAGACCGGAGCTGCGGTGGCGGGCAAGATGCGCAAGGAAGGCAAGAACTACGTCGTCAAGGACGGTGACGTGATGCACTTCCGCTTCAACGTCTGATCCGGGAGCCAACCATGGCCGGCGAAGCGATCACCCTGAAGAGCCAGGCCGACGGCTTTGAGCTGGGCGCCTGGCGCGTCGCCGCCCGGGGCCAGCGCAGGGGCGGTCTGGTGCTGGCCCAGGAGATCTTCGGCGTCACCGACGGCATCAGGAAGCTCTGCGAGGACTACGCCGGGGAAGGCTACGATGTCATCGCGCCGTCCTTCTACGACCGCCACGAGCGGGACTTCGTCGCGGACTACGGGCCTGAGGACCGGCCCCGGGCGATCGCGGCCATGAGCGCGGTGGACTGGTCCCTGGTCACCGGCGACCTGCAGGCGGCCGTCGACGCGCTCGAAGGCCCCGTGTGCGTCACCGGCTACTGCTGGGGCGGGACCGCGGCCTGGGTCGCGGCCTGCCGCTGTTCGGGCGTCGCCGCCGCCTCGGGCTACTATGGCCGGCTGATCGTCGACTTCCTGGAGGAGACGCCCAGGGTCCCCCTGATCCTGCACTATGGCCAGCACGACGGCAGCATTCCGATGGCCGACGTCGAACGCGTCAGGGCCACCGGCAAGGCGTCCGCCGTCTACGTTTACGACGCCGGCCACGGCTTCTGCTCGGACCGCGCCGATCATTTCGACGCCGCCGCCTGCTCGCTCGCCCGCGCCCGCACCCTGGCCCTGTTCGCCGACCCCGGACGCATCCCCGACTGATCAGCCGCCGATCATCTCCCAGGCCGCCGTCGAGGCTCCATTGACGGTCTCGGCGCGCAGGACGTAGGGCGCGGCCTCGCCGATCCAGTAGCGCGAACCCGACCCCGGCGCCCCGACCTCGACCACCCAGGCCTGAGGCCGACCGGCGAACCCCGCGGCCACCGCCTCGCGGCCGAGCACGCGGACGGGCACGGTCTCGAAGCCCTCGGCGACCGCCGGAAAGGCGCCGGCCCAGCCGGCCTCCAGCGGCGCGGCGGCCAGCAGCAGACCGGTCAGGCCACCGTTGAAGTCGTAGGCGGGTTCCGGCGTCGCCACCGTGCGGATCTGATCCGGACCGGTCCCGGCATGGGTCGTGATGGTCACCCTGGCCCGCTCGAACAGGCGCCGTTCGCAGTCGCCCGAGGCGGCGCGGCTCTCGCCCAGCCGCGAGAACAGGGTGTCCGGGTCGAACAGGTTGAAGGTCATCGAGAACCCTCCCGACGGCAGGCCGTCGGCCCCCGGCCGGATCGAGGTGGTCCCTTCGACCCGGCTGAGCCAGCGCTTGCCGGCGACGGTCACGGCCCGCACCTGATCCGAAGAGATGGCGCGCGCTTCGCTGGGGCCGGAGCCCTGGCGCACGCTGACCCGCCAGGCGTTCTCGTAGGGAACGATACGCCGCCCCGTGAGGGCCGGCCCCGCCGCCCGCGCGGTGGGGGAAACCAGGGGTGAGGCGGCCAGGGCGGCGATCAGGGCTCTGCGGTGCATGGGCGGACCTCCCGCGCCCAGCCTAGGGCGGAGCGATCCGCCGGTATGGGGCCACCTCGCTGCCGTCGCCGGCGCCACTTCCCGACGCCGTCCTCGGCCGGTTCTTAACCGGTTCATTAACCGGTTCGGGGCATGGATCGTCCATGGCTCCGTCCCTCGTGCGGGGCCCCGGAGCGCGTACGGTCATGCCCATGTCTGAGGCCGAGCTGAGAGCTCACCTCGTCGAAGCCTTTCCCGATGCGGAGATCGCCATCGAGGACCTGGCCGGCGACGGCGACCATTACCGCGCCCGCGTCGTCTCACGCGCCTTCAGGGGCCTGCCCCGCGTGCGCCAGCACCAGCTCGTCTATGCCGCGCTCAAGGGCAAGATGGGCGGGGAGCTGCACGCCCTGGCCCTCGACACCGCTCCCAGGGAGGACTGACCCGTGCGCTACCGCCCCTTCGGCCGCAGCGGCATGGCCACCTCGGCCATCGCCCTGAACCTCTCCGACGCGACCGCCCGCAAGGGCCGCGAGCATGTGCGCACCATGATCCACGCGGCGCTCGAGCACGGGATCAACGCCTACTACCTGGCCAGCTGCGATCCGGAGCTTCCCGCCTGGGTCGGCGACGCCCTGTCGCCCGTCGAGCGTCGGCTGGTGATGGTGGGGATGAAGCTGGGCATGGTGAAGGGCCGCCTCGGCCTGGTGCGCGACTTCTCGCCCGAGACCCTGACGGCGATGGTCGACCACGCGCTCAACGCCTCGGGCCTGGGCCACATCGACCTGGCGGTGCTGGACAGCCCCGGCGACGACGAACTGTCGCGCCCGGCGCTCGATGCGCTCAAGGGGGCGCGGGCCAGCGGCCGCCTGAGCGTGCTGGGCGTGGCCGGCAACAACGACTCCATGGACGCCTACGTCTCGGCCAACGCCTTTGACGTGCTGGTCACCCCCTACAGCCTGCGGTCGGGCTGGAAGGAGCGCAACCGGCTCAAGGCCGCCCAGAGCCTCGACATGGGGGTGATCTCCTACGACTGGTACCCGGAGGAGTTCACCTCGGTGAAGAAGACCGAGCAGACCTCCGGCGTCCGGCGCGGCCTGTTCGGCGGCCCGAAGGAGCCGGAGTCCAATCCCCTGGCCGGCATGGGCACCTACACATTCCTGCACCAGACCCGGAACTGGACGGCCGAGGAGATCTGCTTGGCCTATGCCCTGACCGAGCCCACCCTGTCGACGGTGCTGGTGGAATGCACCGATCCCCAGCACCTGGCCTCGCTCGCCGCCGTGCCCGACCGCGACATGCCTCCGGGCCTGGGCGCCCAGGTCGAGATGGCGCGTTTCGGCGTCTCGGATCAGAAGGCGGGATGACAGCGGCCCGAACCTCGGGCTAGGTCACGCCCATGGTTCTCCTCGCTTACCTTCTCGCCGCCGCCCACGCCGTGGCCGCGCCCCCGCCGCCCCCGCCGCCCCCGCCGCCGTCGGGTCCCGTGACCTGGACGCGCGACGCCGCCGAGCTCCAGGTGACCACGCCCGCGGGGCTGAGCCTGTGCGAACTGCCGTCCGGCGAGGCCGGCGCCGAAAACGGCGCGATCGTCTATCTCGACGGGCGCAACTCCTGCCAGGGCGATCCTGACGGCGACCGGCCGGTCGTGCGCCTGGTCTGGGGCGGCAACTTCCCGGTGATCGTCAGCCGCAGCCCGGTGACGGTCACCACCCCGGCCACCTCCGCGGCCCTGGCCCACGTCCTGTGCCTGAAGACCGCCAAGCCCGCCCCCAAGGGACTGGTGCTGCTCGGCCAGCCCGCCGCCGGCTGCGTCACGCCCCACGGCCCGTCGCTGACCCTCGAAATCATGGCCCCCTACCACCTGACCAAGGGGGGCAAGGGCTCGAACATGATGGTGACCCTGGCGCTGAGCACCACGAACGACCGCTATGCCCGCGACCTGGAGCGCCTGCGCGAGCTGGCGAAGGGCGTGTCGCTTTGCGCGTCGAAGCATTCCGCCCATCCCGGCGGACGGGCGCGGTGCGAGGGCGTGACCTTCTGAGGCGGCGGCCCGCCTTGACCGGACGGTCGCGGAACCTTAGCTCAAGGGCCTGTTCCGAAAGGCCTGCCCCGTGACCGACGTGACCCCTAACGCCCCCGCCGGCGACAACCCCATCCACGGCTTCATCGCCCAGACGGTGGCCGCCCATCCGGTGGTGCTGTTCATGAAGGGCACGCCGGACGCGCCGCGCTGCGGCTTCTCGGCCCTGGTGGTGCAGATCCTCGACCACCTCGGGACCTCGTTCGTCGGCGTCGACGTGCTGCAGGACAACGAGCTGCGCGACGGGATCAAGAGCTTCTCGGACTGGCCGACCATTCCCCAGCTCTACGTCCAGGGCGAATTCGTCGGCGGCTCCGACATCGTGCGCGAGATGTTCCAGTCGGGCGAGCTGAAGCCCTTCCTCGCCGAAAAGGGCCTGGTCGAGGCGTGAGCCGCGGCGACCTGGAGCCCCGCGCCGACCGGCAGATCTTCGTCCTGCCGCTGACCATCGCGCCCGAGGACATCGACGAGAACGGCCACGTCAACAATGTGGTCTATGTCCGCTGGCTGCAGGATGTGGGCACGGCCCACTGGAACAGCCTGTTCGACGCCGAGACCCGCGCCGGCTGGTCGTGGGTCGCCACCCGCCACGAGGTCGACTACCGCCGTCAGCTCAAGCTCGGCGACGAGGTCCGTGCCGTGACCTGGGTGGGCGATCCCGAAGGCGCCCGCTTCGCCCGCTTTGTCCGCATCGAGGGGCCCACGGGCCTCGCCGCCCAGGGCAAGACCGACTGGGCGCTGGTGAACGCCCAGACCATGCGCCCGTCGCGGATACCGGCCTCGATGCTGGCGCCGTTCGAGAAGGTGTGAGGGCGAGGTAGGCCCCTCCACCGCGTTCCGCGGTCCCCCTCCCCTGAAGGGGAGGAATTGAGGGCGCCGCTTCCAGATCCTCCCCTTCAGGGGAGGAATTGAGGGCGCCGCTTCCAGATCCTCCCCTTCAGGGGAGGGGGACCAAACGAAGTTTGGTGGAGGGGACTGCCTGTCCGACCTGTGTTCCCGACGCAACGATCCGCCCCGCCATGCGCGACCGCCACATTGCGGCCACGGGACTAAACCCCATTTAATTTGAAGCTTCGCCGCGATCGGTTCAAAGCGAAGTCAATGGGGGGCCAACACCTCCAAAGGCCCAATAGTCATGTCTCTCTTCCGCCGCCTCTCCGACGCCGCCTCCGAGTTCTTCGCGCTCGCCGCGGCCACCCTCTCGGTCTGAACCCCGCCAGTTCGAAAGAACTAGGCGGGGACAGCCTTCCAGTAGATCGCGTAGCGTTCGCCCCAGAGCCGGTTGAACGGAACCAGGCTCACACTCCCCGCCCGCCAGGTCATCGGCTGGTCCGCTGACCGCACCGCGGCCAGAAGCTCACCCTCTCCCAGCGCCGGCGCCTTGACCGGCTCGGCCTTGAACTCCGGCACCTCGCGCGGTTTCGTGGGCTCCGCATAGGGCGCGCCCGCCGGCAGGCCCTCGGCTCCCAGCTTCCCTGCCAGCACCAGCGGGCCCCACAGCAGGGCGTGCTGCGATCGGTCGTCGGGAAAGCCTTCGGTGCGCAGCGCCATCGGCAGATGGATCTCGATCCAGTCGCCGTCCTTCCACGTCCGGTCGATGATCAGCCAGCCGTCGGCGACCCGGGGATTGGTCCGCTCGCCGCTGAGGCCGAGCTGGAAGCCCTCCCCGTCCTTCATCCAGCCCGGAACCCGCATGCGCACCGTGAAGCGCTGGGGCCGGTCCATCTGCAGCCGCACCTGGATGCGGCCGTCCTCGGGATAGCGGGTGACCTGGGTCACGCGCACGCCGCGCTCACGCCAGTCCAGTTCGGAGGGGACGTACTGGTTCACCCAAAGAGTGCGCGCGTCATGGAAATAGAAGTTCGAGCCCAGCTTCGCGAAGGACTCGATCCCCGTCCCGTCGCAGCACCAGAAGCCGTGGTCGTGCTCGGAGATCATCTTCCAGAAGCCCGAGGCCATGGGCACGTAGTACATCATCATGCCGTCGGCCGGATGGTTGGTTCCCAGGACCCCGTTGAACAGCACCCGCTCGGCGTAGTCCGCCGCCCTCGCATCGCCGTTCCAGGCGAAGACCTGGTCGGTCAGCTTGAGCATGTTGTGGGAGCAGCAGCATTCGTGGGTGTAGGCGTCGAGCTCCTTCGACAGCGCGCCCACCGGCTCCTTCCAGGCCTCACCCGACGAGGTGCCGCCGGTGACGAAGCAGCGGTGGGTGGTCACGTCGGTCCAGAAGAAGCGCGCGATCTCCCGGCTCTTCGCGTCGCCGGTCAGCTCATGGCGACGCGCGGCGGCGATGACCTGGGGGATGTGGGTGTTGGCGTGCAGGCCGGTCAGCGCATCGCGCCGCTCGGCCAGCGGATCCAGGAACTTGCGCTTCTCGAAGCGCAGGGCCGCCCGGCCCCAGCGGCGGTCGCCGGCCTGCGCCTGCAGGTTCCACAGGGACTCGCCGACGCCGCCGAACTCGGTGTCCAGCACCGCCTGCATGTGCTCGGGCGCGATGGCGGCCGACCAGCGGTCGATCCAGCCGCCCAGGCCCTTGGCGACCTCGAGCGCGGCGGGGTCGCCGGCCAGGGCGTGCATGTCCAGCAGGCCCGCCAGGATCTTGTGCAGGGTGTAGAACGGGGCCCAGACCCGCTCGCGCCGGTTCAGCCGGTCGAAGGCTTCGGCCGGAAAGGCGCTGACGTAGCCCGTGCCGAGCGCCTTCTGGCACGCGGCCAGGCCCTCGACCACCGCCCGGCCCTTCGCCTTGAGCGCCTCGTCGCCCCGCGCCGCCATCATGGCGCAGGCGGAGAGGTAGTGGCCGGTGAAGTGTCCGCGCAGCTCGTTGTTGGGCGCCTCCCAGCCGCCCAGGGGCTCTGCCGTGGAGGCCAGGCCCGCGGTCAGGCGGAACATGTGCAGCAGCCGGTCCGGATCGGTGGCCAGCAGCCGGCGGCGGTTGACCTCCATGGCGTCGCGAAAGGGTCCGTCCGCAAGGGTGACGCGGTCGAGCGGGAACGGCCGGGCCGCCGCTGCGGACGATGCGCCCGCTTCCACAGGAACAGCCGTCGCGAGGACGCCTGCCGCTCCCGCCGCGCCCAGAACCCCTCGTCTCGAAACCCCGGCCATGTGTGCTCCCCCAAGGCGAGAAGCTAGCCATACGTCCGGGCAAAGAAAAAGGCCCCCGTCGCCGGGGGCCTCTTCCGTGTCGGTCGTTACGACGCGGCGATCAGGACGCGTAGTATTCGATGACGAGGTTGGGTTCCATCTTCACCGGATAGGGCACTTCGGCCAGGTCCGGCATGCGCACGTAGCGCACCGAGAAGCCGCGATCGCCCACTTCGATGTAGTCGGGGATGTCGCGCTCCTGCGACTGCAGGGCTTCCAGCACCAGCGCCATGTTGCGCGAGCGCTCCTTGATCTCGACCACGTCGCCCGGCTTGCAGCGGTAGGAGGCGATGTTCACGCGCTTGCCGTTGACGGTCACGTGGCCGTGGTTGACGAACTGGCGGGCGGCCCAGACGGTGGGCACGAACTTGGCGCGGTAGACCACCGCGTCCAGGCGCGATTCCAGCAGGGCGATCAGGTTCTCGGAGGTGTTGCCCTTACGGCGCGACGCCTCGACGTAGATCTTGATGAACTGCTTTTCGGTGATGTTGCCGTAGTAGCCCTTCAGCTTCTGCTTGGCGCGCAGCTGCAGGCCGAAGTCGGACACCTTGGACTTGCGGCGCTGGCCGTGCTGGCCGGGGCCGTAGGAGCGCTGGTTGACCGGGGACTTGGGACGGCCCCACAGGTTTTCCCCCATGGCGCGGTCGAGCTTGTACTTAGCGGAATGCCGCTTGGACATTGGTTAGCCTTCGTCTTTGACACGGCCCGGCGCCTTCACGATGAAGGCGCGATCGCAACGGCGGTCCACGTGTCGTCCGTCATATATTCCGGCGCGCACGGCCAGGGGCCGGCGCGGGAAAGGCGGGCTTATGCCGAGGAAGGCGGGAGAAGTCAACGCTGCAAGGCGTTTTCAGTGGACGGGGGCCGCGGTCCTGGAGTGGACGAGGACGATCATGGTGGCGACCTCGAGGTCGGCGCTGACCGTGATCGAGAATTCCCCCGCGTCGACCGCCGCCTTGGTCGCGGCGGTGTCGTCCTCGCCGATGGCGGTGCGGCCACCGGCCCCGTCGCGATAGGTGTAGATCGCCATCGAGCCGAAGCTCTTCATGGGCGCAAACCCGACCCACGCCTGAAAGGCGGTGAGGGCCGCCGGATCCTTGTCCTTGACCATGACGCCGCAGGCGACGCCGTCGGTGGCGGGAAGCCCCTTCTTCGGCGCGTCGTGGCTGACCCCGGTGAAGACGAGGAAGGTTCGCCCGTCGACCACCTTCTGGACCACCTTGGCGTCCTGCATCTCGCCGGCGGACGGCATCGGGCCCTCATAGGGCGTGTAGCCGTCGGCGACGGCTGCGGCGTTGGCGGCCCCGGGCGTTCCGCTGTGGGCGACGCAGTAGTTCTTGAAGTTGGTCATCAGGGCCGGCTCGGCGGCCTGGGCCGAGGTGGCGAAGACCGCCGACGCGGCGATCGCCGCCAGAACGAGATTACGCACAGACGTTCCCCTGACACTCCAGGAGGAACTCCTACACGGCGGGCCGGACGCGCGCCAGCCGACGGCGGCGCCCGATTGACGGTCGTGGAAACGCCACGATGCTCATCCCGACTGCGTCAAAGCAGGGAGGCGCGCCACCCTGCGTTCGCCTTCCAACGAGCGATGGATCGAATGGGGGAATGACGTTGACCGGAATGTCCGCAACCCGCGCCCTGTCGCGGCTGATCCTTTTGGCCCTGCTCCTGTCTCCGTTGACGGCAAGCGCTGAAGGCGTGCGCGGCCCAGGCGCCCGCCCGCCGCTTCGGCTGTCGGAGTCCGCGGCCATGGACGCGGCCATGCGCGACCTGTGCGGCAGGGATGTCGCCCTGCTCGGCGAAAACGACTCCCACGGCGATGGCAGGGCCATCGGGTTCAAGGCCGTGCTGGTTCGCAGGCTGGTCGAGCGCTGCCACTTCAACGCGGTCTTCTTCGAGGCGAGCCACTACGACTTTCTGGAAATCTCGCGAAGGCTGCGGAGGGGAGAGCCGGTTTCGCCGGAGATGGTCTCTTCCGCCATCGGCTGGCTCTGGAACCACGACGAGGAGGTCGCCTCCCTCATCCCCTTCCTGTGGTCCGAAGCGAAATCGGGGCGCGTGACCCTCGGCGGTCTGGACGATCAGCTCGGCGCGCGCGACGCCTTCTATTCGATCGAGCAGATGCCGGCCGAACTCACCGGCTTTCTGCCGTCGGAGCGGCGGCCGGACTGCCGCGAGCTGTTTCGGCGCCGAATCCTCTTCGACTATCCCGCTTCCGAGCCCCACACCCCGGCCACGAACGCGCGCCTGCAGGCGTGCCTGGCGGAGATCGGGACGGCCGTGCGCGCGCAGCCGGGAATGGACGCGCCAACGCGGACCGAAACTCTCCAGATGATCGCCAGCGCCGAGCGCTGCATCGCCCGCGATTTCGACAAGCCGGAGCAGAACGCTCCCGGCCGCGACCTGTCGATGCATCGGAACCTGCAATGGCTGGCCGCACGATTGGCGCCACACAGCAAGATCATCATCTGGGCTCAGAACGTGCACATCGCCAGGGACGCCAGCGCCAGCCCGTCCTTCGCCGGAGGGCGCAACCTCGGCGCCTACGTACACGCGGCCTATGGAAAGCGGGCCTTCGCCCTGGGCTTTTCCGCCGTCTCGGGATCGGTGCGCTACGCTCGCCATGAAAACCGGCCGGTTCCCGCGGCGCCGGCGGGATCGCTCGAATTCCGGGCCTTCCCCACCCCCGACGGCGAGGCCGTCTATCTGGGGCCACGGCGCCTGTCCGCGTACGGGCTGATCCCGGGCGGCGTCTTCAACCACCGCTACGTCCCCGCCCGCTGGGCGCAGGTGATGGACGGCGTCGTCGTCTTTCGCGCCGAGCGCCCCCCGAAGCGGAGCGACGACTAGATCCGCCTAGCCCTTGCCGAACAGCTTCCCGAGCAGCCCGCCCTTGGGCTTGGCGCTCGCATCGCCGCCGCCTTTGGCGCCGGACTGGACCGCGTGGTCGGCCAGCACCATGGCGACGACCTGGGTCACCCGCTTGCCGGTCGGGATGTGCAGGAATTCGTTGGGGCCGTGGGCGTTGGAGTGCGGCCCCAGCACGCCCGTGATCAGGAACTGGGCGGCGGGGAACTTGGCGCCCAGCATGCCCATGAAGGGGATCGAGCCCCCCTCGCCCATCATCGCCACGGGACGGCCGAAGGCGGCCTGGGAGGCCGCGTCCACGGAGGTCTCCAGCCAGGGCGCCAGGGTGGGCGCGTTCCAGCCGGTCTCGCCGCCGGAAATCTCGAACTTCACGTCGGCGCCATAGGGCGGGTCGGCCTCGAGCGTGCTCTTCATCAACTGCACGGCCTTGGGCGCGTCGACGGTCGGCGGCAGGCGCATGCTGAGCTTGGCCGCCGTGAAGGGGCGCAGGACATTGCCGGCGTTGGCCGAGGCCGGCAGGCCGTCGGCGCCGACCACCGCCAGCTGGGGCCGCCAGGTGCGGTTCAGGATCATCTCGACCGGATCGGCGGCGACCGGCTTCATGCCCTTCACGAAGGGGAATTTGGTCCAGACCTCCTCGCCCAGCACGGCGGCGGCCTTCTGGGCCTGGGCCTGGCGGTCGGCCGGAACCTCGGTCCACATCTCCTTGAGCCGCACCTTGCCGTCGGCCTCGTCCTCGATGCGGCTGAGCAGGCCGCGCAGCACGCGGAAGCTGGAGGCCACCACACCCGAGGCGTCGCCGGAGTGGACCCCCTCGTCCAGCACCTTCACGGTCAGCTTGCCGCCGGCGAGGCCGCGCAGCGAGGTGGTCAGCCACAGCTGGTCGTAGTTCCCGCAGCCTGAGTCGAGGCAGATCACCAGCGACGGCTTGCCGATGCGCGCGGCCAGGTGGTCGACGTAGAACGGCAGGTCGGTGGAGCCCGACTCCTCGCAGGCCTCGATGATCAGGACGCAGCGCGCCATCGGCACGTTCTGGTCCTTCAGCGCCAGCAGGGCGGTCATGGAGGCGTAGATGGCGTAGCCGTCGTCGGCGCCCCCGCGGCCATAGAGCTTGTCACCCTTGATCACGGGGATCCAGGGACCCAGGCCCTCGGACCAGCCGGTCATCTCGGGCTGCTTGTCCAGGTGGCCGTAGAGCAGGACCGTGTCGGAGCCCTGGCCCGGCACGTCGATCAGGATCAGGGGCGTGCGGCCCGGCAGGCGCACCACCTCCAGCGTCGCCCCGGGCAGCGCCGGAAGCTTGGACCTGGCCCAGCCCGACAGCTGCGCCACCGCCTGGTCCATGAAGCCGTGCTCGGCCCACTGCGGGTCGAAGTCCGGGGATTTGTTCGGGATCTTGATGTACTCGACGAGCTGGGGAACGACCTCGTCGTCCCACATCGCGCCCACGAAGCGTTCCAGCCTGGCGGCGTCCATCGTCACTCCCCCGGCCCCGTCCCGCGCTTTGCGGCGAGCTTGGCCAACACACGCCCACGCCCCTTGCTGAGCGCAGTGATCACGCCGCGGAAGGTTCTGGCTTCCTGGTCGGTGAACCGCGCCCGGCTCAGGGCGACTCTCAGATTTCGTACCATAGCGGGCTTTTTCTCCGGAGGATGAAAAAACCCCGCAGACTCGAGTTCAGTTTCAAAATGCTCAAAAAGCTCAATAATTTGCCCCTGATCGGCGGGCGGGGGCCCCTCCCGGAAACTCGCGGGTGGGCTGTCCTGAACAAGGTGGCGCCACTCATAGGCGTTGATCGCCACCGCCTGGGCCAGGTTGAGCGAGCGGAAGCGCGGATCGATGGGAATGGTGACGATCGCGTGGGTCATGGCGATGTCGGCGCTTTCCAGCCCCGCCCGTTCGCCGCCGAACAGCAGCCCGACCTTCAGCCCCGCGCCGGAGGCCTTGTAGAGCTCGTTCGCGGCGTCGCGCGGGGTGAGGATCGGCAGCAGGGTCTCGCGCGGCCGCGCGGTCGTGGCGTAGACCAGCTTCAGGTCGGCCATGGCGTCCTCGAGGCGGCCGAACACGCGCGCCTCGTTCAGCGGCCAGTCGGCGCCCGAGGCCGAGGCCCAGGCCCGCTCCTGGGGCCAGCCGTCGCGCGGACGCACCAGTCTGAGGTCGTTAAGGCCGAAATTGGCCATCACCCGCGCCACCGCGCCGATGTTCTCGGCCAGCTGGGGCTCGTTGAGGATGACGCAGGGGGGGACGATTTCGCTCACGGGCGAGGGCTTACGACGGGACAGGCTTGGAGCAAAGCCCCGCGCGGCCCTAAGCTCGCCCCATGGCCAAGCCTTCGGACCTTCGCAACCTGATCGCGGCCCTGCCGCCGCCGGACGAGGCGCCCCTGAGCGACCCCATGGCGATCATCGTGTGGGAGGTCTGCGCCTACCTGGTCCCGGAGACGCGCCGCCGCGCCGCCTTCGAGGCGTTCGGCGAAGCCGTGGGCTACGCGCCGGCCGCCATCGCGGCCCTGACCGAGGCGCGGTTGATCGAGCTGATGCGGGCGGGCGGCGTCTATCCGGAACTGCGCGCCCGGCGCCTGCACGCCATAGCGACCGCCATCGTCGAGGAGCATGGCGGCGACCTGGCCGGGGCGCTGAAGGCCCTGACCCGGCCCAAGGCCCGGGCGCTGCTCAAGCGCTTCCCCTCGATCGGGGACCTGTCCGCCGACCGCATCCTGCTGTTCAGCGGGACGCATCCGGGGGCGGCCGTGGATTCCAGCGGGCTTCGGGCGCTGGCGCGGCTGGGCGTGGCGCCCGGGGACCAGTCCTATGCACGCACCTATCGCGCCGCGATCGAGGCGCTGGACGCCGCCGCCGGCGGGGACCAGGCCTGGCTCAGGCACGCCTGGCAGGCGCTGAGGGCGCTCGGTCAGAGCCTGTGCAAGCGCAACGACCCGATCTGCGTGGCCTGTCCGCTGGACGCGGTCTGCGCGCACCAGCCGATCGGGGAGATGTGAGCGCCTAGCTCTTGGCCGCCGCCGGGGCGCGGAAGCGCTGCTTCATCGCCGCCACCCAGGAGGCGAAGGTGTCGGCCTGGGACACCGCCTTGGCGAATTCCGCCGGGCCGATCGAGGTCCCGTCCATGCCCGCCAGCGCCACGCGCAGGGCTTCGGGCGCGCGCGCGCCGTCGACAAAGGGCGAGAAGTGCTCGGACAGCCGCGCCAGGCCCTTGGGGTCGGCGGCCAGGGAGAAGGCGACGCCGGCGCGGATCAGGCGGGTCTCTTCCTCGCCGGTCAGCGCGGTCCCCGGCGTTTTCCAGCGCTCGCCCAGGCGCTTCTCGTAGGCGGCGGCGGCGGCGCCCCAGTCCTTCTGGCGCCACAGGACCTCGGCGCGCACGTCCTGGGCGTCCGGGGTCGCGTCCTTGCCCAGCACTTCCAGCGCATTGTCGTAGCGGGTCAGGTCCGAAAGCGCCCGCGCCTCCAGCACCCGGCGCTGGGCGTTCAGCGCATTGGGCAGCAGCGTCGTGCGCGAGCCCCAGATCGCCTGCAGCGCCTGCTCGGGCTTGTGGTCCATCAGATAGACGGCGGCGAGGTCGGTCGCGACCTGGCTCTTGGCCACCCCGTCCAGCCGGTTGTCGACCTGGTATTTCAAGAGCTCCGCCGCCTGGGTCAGCAGGTCGACGTCCACCAGCCGGCGCGACAGCCGCCGCACCATCTCGTCGCCGTCGGCGCCCACCGGCGTCAGGTCGCGGAAATCGTAGAACAGGGCCAGCGCCTGCACCGGCTCCAGCGCGTCGGCCTGGCCCTCCAGGAACAGCTTGCGGAAGGCCTCCGACAGCTCCGCCTGCAGCTGCACGGCCGCGGGCAGGTCGACCATGCGGTTGCCGGCCGAACGCAGGGCCTCCAGCGCCTCGCGGTAGCGGCCCTGGCTGAGATAGATCTGGCCGAGGGTGGAGATCACCTCCAGCTCCGTCGCGTCGCCGCGCCAGCGGAAGCGCAAGCTGTCCAGAGTGTGCACCGCCTCCGGCGCCTGGATCATGCCCTTGTCGTACTTGATGCGGGTGGCGCGCAGCAGGGCCGGGGTGGCGACGGCGCCCAGCGGCGCGCGCGCGATGGCCTCGTAGACCGCCAGCGCCCGGTCGCTCTGGCCGTCGGCCTCCAGCACCCGGGCCTGGATCAGCAGGGCGTCCAGCTCGACCGAGGGATCGGTCTGTTGCGCCAGGGCGAAGGCCAGCAGCGAACGGGCGGCCGGCAGGTCCTTCAGCTCCAGCGCCGCCTGGGCATGGGCGGCGGCGAACTTGGACTTCCAGGTCGGATCGAACAGGTCGATGGCCCGGGAGCCGGCGGTAAAGGCCTTGCGCGCCTCGGCCCAGTTCCCGAGCTTGCAGTCGACGTAGCCGCGCCACAGCGAACTGGCCGGATCGTTGGCGGTGACCGGGGCGGAAAAGTCCGCCTGGGCCTCCTTGTAGCGCCCGACCATGGCTCGCGCCGCTCCTCTGAGGCCCCGGAACTCCGGATCGCTCATCAGGCTGGGCTGGGCCTTGGCGGCCATGTCCAGCACGCCGATGGCCTCGTACTGCAGCTGGCTGCCCACCAGGAAGCGGGCGAGCGCCATGCGCGCGCCGGTCCCGGCCCCCGCGCCCTTGGCGGTCTCGATTCCAGCCAGGTCCTGCAGGTGGCGATAGCGGCCGAGGAAGCCGTCGGGACCGACCCGGGCCCAGCGCTCGGTGTCGATCAGGGCGGGCAGCACCGCGGGCTTGGGCAGGTCGTCGGCGGCCGGAGCGGCCTTGGCCATGGCGCCGGGCGCCGAAAGGGTCAGGCCGTGCGGGCGCTCGATGCGCACCAGATCGCCGTCGATGGAGACCTTCAGGTCGGTGGCCGGGGCCTCGAGCGCCACGCCCTGGACGGTCTTGAGCAGGGTGGTGTCGACGAAGGCGCGGCGGCGGTCCACCGCCTTTGAGGACCCCAGCGCGGTCACCGCGGCGAAGCGGTCGCCCACCGCCGGATCCACCAGCCAGACCACCTTGGTGGCGCCGGCCAGGGCCGCGGTCAGGGCCGGGGCGCCGGTCTGGTCGTCGCGATCGATCTTGACCGCCGTCTGCGGCTCGCCGACCGGACCGCCGAGGGTCACGGTCCAGACCGGGCCGTCGGAGGAAGCCGCAACGGACACCGGTTCCGGCGCGTCGATGCGCACCACGGTGAAGTCGGGCCCGTTGACCCAGCGCACCCGCTTGACCCCGCCGAGCGCCTTGGGCGCGGACGACATATCCAGCTTGGCCCTGGCGTCGAACACCACCCAGACCGCCTCGCCGCGCCGGAACACGGCGGCGCCCAGCGGGGCCTTCCAAGGGAACTTCAGGGTCAGGGCCTGCCCGTCCAGCGTCGCGGCGACCTTGACCACGCCCCCGGCCGGCACGGCGTCGGCGGTCGTGCTCTTGGCGGCTTCCTCGGGCTTGGAGGGGTAGAGGTTGAGATAGACCGAACCGTCCGAGCGCCCGGTCTTGGCCGAGGCGCCCTTCTCCAGGCTGATGACGATCTCCAGACCGTTGGCGCCGGGACGGGTGTCGACGCCCGCGACCCCCGGGGGTGGGTCGACGCGCAGGCGCGCCAGGTTGGGTTGGGCGCCCCTGGGCAGGCGCACGATGATCTGGCCGGGCGCGCTGACCACCTGGGCGCGCTGGCCCAGCGGCCCCAGGAATTCAACCCGGGTGAAGTCGCCGCCGTTGGCGACGCGGACCTCGACCGGGCCGTTGGCGCGCAGCGCCTGCTCGGCGGCCGCGAAGGCGGGGGTCAGGGGGGCCGAGCCGACCGAGACCGCGCACACGGCCGCCACCGTGCTTTTCAGCACGGAGCGCACGCGGCGCGGCCGGGAATCGGATTGCCCCTTCATGGGACCAGACCGTGCCAAGCCGCGGTTAGGCTTCGGTTAACGATGTGGCGCTTTCGCCTGCGACCGATCAGGCCTGGGGGCCCGCGCCGGTCGGTTTGGGCGCGGCGGGCTTTTCGGCGGGCTTGGCCGCGGGCTTTTCAGTCGCGGCGGCCTGAACGGGCTTGGGCGCCGGGGCCTTGGCGGCGGCGACCTTGGCCGGAGCCCTGGAGGGCGAGCGACGCACCCGGGGTTTGTCGGCGGCGGGGGCGGAGGCCTTGGCGACCGGGGGTGTGGCGGGCGCCTTGCCGGCGGCGATGTCGGACGCCTTCTGGGCCATGACCTCGGAGGAGGCGTAGCGGTTGGCCAGCTTCTCGGTCAGCTTCTTCGCCTCGGCCGCGGGCATCTGGGCGAGGATGGCCGCGAGGGTGCGTTCCTTCATCTTGCCGGCGACGGGGATGCGCACCTTGTCGTCCAGCTGGGTCATGATCGCGGCCGCCTGGGCGGGCTTCATGGCGGAATAGACGATCACCAGGCGGTTGGTCTCCTGCGCCTCCTTCTCGTCCTCCTGGACCAGCAGCTTCTGGATCTGGTCCTTCGGGTCGTTCGGCGCCTTGAGCTTGCCGTCGACCTTGCCCTCGGGGGCCTGGAGCACCGCCAGCTGGGTGGCCAGCGCTTGCTCCCGCTCATCCAGCTCGCCCCGGCGCGACTGCAGGCTCTGCAGCACGCGCAGTTCGGCCGGCGACAGCCCCGGCTCCATGATCCTCAAGGGGCGCGATCTCGCCGTCGGCTACGGCGACCGCCTGCTCTTCAAGGACCTCAACTTC
>CAYSNW010000048.1:0-32520 GCA_964432415.1 uncultured Caulobacteraceae bacterium | reverse complement strand
GAAGAGCCGCCGCCGCACGCCAAGTTCATCTTCGCCACCACCGAGATCCGCAAGGTGCCGGTGACGATCCTGTCGCGCTGCCAGCGCTTCGACCTGAGGCGCGTGGAGCCCGAGGTGCTGGTCAAGCATCTGGAGAGGGTCTGCTCGGCCGAAGGGGCCCTGATCGAGACGGAAGGCCTGGCGCTGATCGCGCGGGCCGCCGAGGGCTCGGTGCGCGACAGCCTGTCCCTGCTCGACCAGGCCCTGGTGCAGGCCGAGCGCGGCCAGATCGTTCGGGCCGAGGTGGTGCGCGACATGCTGGGCCTGGCCGACCGGGCCCAGACCATCGCCCTGTTCGAATCGATCCTGGGCGGACGCACCGCCGAGGCGCTGGAACAGTTCCGCACGTTGTACGGCTTCGGCGCTGACCCGGCCCAGGTGGTCAGCGACCTGCTGGAGCACGCCCACGGGACCACCGTGGCCAAGACACTGGGGCCCGACGCCACGCGCCTGCCCAACGACCAGGCCCAGAGGCTGGCGGCGCTGGGCGCCTCGGTCTCGGCCGGTTCGCTGGCGCGCATGTGGCAGATGCTGCTGAAGGCCCACGACGAGGTGCGCCGCGCCCCCGACCCGGCCGCAGCCGCCGAGATGGCCATTGTGCGCCTGGCCTATGCCTCCGACCTGCCCGGGCCTGAGGAGGCGCTGCGGCGTCTGCAGTCGGGCCAGCCCCTGTCCGGGGGCTCCGGACCCGGTCCCCAGGCCGTGCCGCCCTCCGGGGGCGGCGGAACCGGTGCGCGGGCCTCGACCCAGATGATGCCCGCCCGCGCGGCGGAGCCCATGGCGCGGCCCCAGTCCTTCGAGGACGTGGTCGAGCTGGTGGCCGCCCGGCGCGATATCGGCCTGAAGCTTGATGTGGAGCGCTTCATCCGCCTGGTCTCCTTCAAGCCCGGCGCCATCGTGTTCGAGCCCGGCCCCGGCACGCCGCCCGACCTGGCGCGGCGGCTGTCGCAGCGGCTGAAGGAATGGACCGGCCAGACCTGGCTGGTGGCGGCTGAGGGCGGCGGTGGCGGCGAAAGCCTCTACGAACGCCAGAAGCGCGAAGAGGGCGAGGACCGCGCCCGGCTGATCCAGGACCCCTTCGTCCAGGACGTGCTCAAGGTCTTCCCCGGCGCCGAGGTGCTGGGCGTGCGCCAGCTGGCGGTGGAGGCCACGCCGGAGCCGTCCGCCGGCACCACCGACGACCCCGACGAGGACTGAGGCCAAGGACCGGACCATGGATATCGGCGCGATGATGAAGCAGGCCCAGGGCCTGCAGAAGAAGATGCAGGAAGCTCAGGCCACCCTGGAGGCGACCCTGCTGGACGCCGACGCGGGCGGCGGCATGGTCAAGCTGACGCTCAGCGGCGCGGGCGAGCTCAAGTCCCTGTGGATCGACCCGTCCCTGATGGAGCCCGGCGGTGAGGAAATCCTGGCCGACCTGATCGTGGCCGCCCACTCAGGCGCCTGCCGCAAGCTGGAGACCACCCGCGCCGCCCTGATGCAGAACGCCGCCGGCCCGCTGGCGGGCGCCCTGCCCGGCATGAAGTTCTGACCGGTGGGTGGTCTGGCCGTAAGCTTCCTGCTTGCGCTGGCCGGTCCGCCGTCGCCGCCTAGCGCTTGCCTTATCGACAAGCCGGTCTGGAGTCAGAGGCCCGGAGACCTGTCGCAGCCGATCTACTATCCCACGACCGTAGAGAACCCGTCGGGCGTCGACGGTCACACGGTCGTGGACTGTGTCGTGAACGCCCAGGGCCGGCTGGCCGGCTGCACCCTGATCAAGGAAGACCCCGTGGGGTATCACCACGGCGAGCGGGCCCTGCGCGTCGCGAACAAGTTCGTACTCGACATCCGCGCGACCCCACGGCCGCCCGGGGGTTCGTTTGTCGGATGCCATGTGCGCATACCGATCACCTGGCGTTACAACTGACCCTGCGCCGTTCGCGCGTTGAACGACGGACCTGTTCAGCCCGGCTGTCAGTCTCTAAGTCGGTGCGACCACCGGAGCCGTTCATGCGCCTTACCTCCCTGATCCTCGCCCTCTGCCTGTCGCTGACCGCGGCCTCTTCTGTTCAGGCGCGCAAGCCGGCCCCCGCAGCGCCCTCAGGCCACGGCCAGATGTTCGTGGCCGCCGCCAATCCGCTGGCGGCCCAGGCGGGGATGGACGTGCTCAAGCGCGGCGGCACCGCGGCGGACGCGGCGGTGGCCATGCAGGCGGTTCTGGCCCTGGTGGAGCCCCAGTCCTCCAGCGTCGGCGGCGGCGCCTTCATGACCTTCTATGACGCGAAGACCCACAAGGTGACCGCCTACAACGGCCGCGAGACCGCGCCGATGGGGGCGACGCCCGACATGTTCCTGGGCCCGGACGGCAAGCCGCTGAACTTCGGCGAGGCGGTGGTCTCCGGCCGCGCCACCGGCATCCCCGGCGCCTTCGCCCTGCTGGCCATGGCGCACAAGGATCACGGCAAGCTGCCCTGGGCCACCCTGTTCGCCCGCGGCGAGGAGCTGGCCGACAACGGCTTCAAGGTCAGCCCGCGCCTGTCGCGCTTCATGCACAGCCATTTCCCGCAGAATGGCCGCCCCGACGTGATCGCCTGGTCCAACGGAACCCAGGGCCGCCCCTACGAGGTGGGCGAGGTGCTGAAGAGCCCGGCCTATGGCGCCACCCTGCGCGCCTTGGCCGCCAAAGGACCGAACGCCCTCTACGAGGGCCCGATCGCCGAGGCCATCGTGGCCAAGACCCATCAGGCGCCGCTGGCCGGGACCATGACCCTGGCCGACCTGAAGGCCTACCGCGCCAAGCAGGCGCCGGCGCTGTGCCGGCCCTATCGCATCTATGTGGTCTGCGTGCCCAGGCCGCCGTCGAGCGGGGTGGCGGTGCTGGAGGGCCTGCTGATCCTGGAGCACACCGACATCGCCAGACGCGGCCCCAAGGACCCGGTGGCCTGGATGCAGTTGGCGGAGGCCGAGCGGCTGATCTACGCCGACCGCGACCGCTACGTGGGCGATCCGGACTTCGTCTCCGTGCCGGTCGAGGGCCTGCTGGATCCGAAGTACGTCGCCGCCCGCGCCGCCCTGATCGGCAAGCGCGCCGGACCCGCGCCGGGACCGGGGCGCCCCTCAGGCGCCGGCGCGCGGGCGCCCGATCACACAATGGAACCGAGCGGGACCTCGCACTTCGTCGTGGTCGACCGCTGGGGCAACGCCGTGTCGATGACCACCACGGTGGAGTCGATCTTCGGCACCGGGCGGATGGTCGACGGCTTCTTCCTGAACAACCAGCTGACCGACTTCTCCTTCTCGCCCAAGGATCCGGACGGGGCGCCGGCGGCCAATGCGGTGGCGCCCGGCAAGCGGCCGCGCTCGTCCATGGCGCCGGTGATCGTACTGGACCGTCAGGGGCGGCTGGTGGCGGCCCTGGGTTCGCCCGGCGGCTCGGGGATCCTGGCCTATAACCTCAAGACCCTGGTGGCGGTGCTGGACTGGAAGATGCCCGTGCAGCAGGCCATCAACCTGCCCAACCTGATCGCCCGGGGAAATTCCTTCGCGGGCGAGGAGGCGAAGTTCGATCCGGTGACCCTGGCGGGCCTCAAGGCGCTCGGCGTGGACGTCAAGACCGGCGCCGGCGAGGAGTCGGGCATCCAGGGCATGATCATCCGCGGGGGCCGCTTCGACGGCGGCGCCGATCCCCGGCGCGAGGGCGTGGTGCTGGTGAACTGAGGGCGATCTGCCTTCGCCGGCAGGCGAAGAAAAGGATTTCACCACCAAGGACACCAAGAAGAACAGGAGGGGCGGACCGCGATGTCGCGCTGACCTCTTGGTGTCCTTTGTGTCCTTGGTGGTCCAAGCTTTCTTGATCGCCGCTTCGCGGCTTGAGCCGCCTTAAGCGACGTCGTTGGCCGCCGAGGCCCTCACGCTCGCCGGCAGCCGGATCTCGAACACCGCGCCTTCCGGACCCGTGCGCACCAGGACCACGTCGCCGCCATGGGCCTGGGCGAGTTCGCGGGAGATGGCCAGGCCCAGGCCCGAGCCGCCGCTGCGGGCCGAGCCGGCGAAGGGCTGGAACAGGTGCTCGAGGGAACGTTCGGGCAGGCCCGGGCCGTTGTCGGAGACCCGGACCACCGTCATGCCGTCGGCTTTCAGCGCCTCGACCTTGACCACGCCGGAGCCGCGCCGGTCGGGTTCGCTCTCGATGGCCTGGCGGGCGTTGCGCATCAGGTTGAGCAGGATGCGGTGCAGCTGTTCCGGGTCGGCCTCCATCTGGAAGCGCGGACCGGCGTCGGACTGCAGCTTCACGCCCTCGTCGGAAAGGCCTGCATCCTCGGCGGCGGCCTCGATGGCGGGCTTGAGCATCACCCGGCGGATGGTGGGCGGCGGCTCCTCGGTGCGGCCGTAGTTGAGCACGTTCTGGGCGAGGCCGAGCGCCCGGTCCAGGGCCCGCTCGAGGCGGGGAAGCGCCTTGGCCACCTTGGGGTCGCCCGAGGTCGCCAACCGCTCCGAGGCCAGCTGGGCGGAGGTGAGCATGTTCCTGAGGTCGTGATTGATCTTGGCCACCGCCTGGCCGAGCGCCGCGAGGCGTGCGCGCGAGCGCAGGGCGTGGCGCACCTCGTCCTGCATGCGCGCCAGTTCCTCCTCGACCCGGCCGATCTCGTCCCGGCGGCCCATGACGTGGGGCGGGGAGGGGGCCTCGGGATCGTCGCGGAACTGTTCGATCGACTCGGTGATGCGGCGCATGGGCCTGACCACCAGGGTCAGCAGGGCCAGATAGACCGCCCCGCCGGCGATGATGGAGATCACCAGCGATATGCCCAGGCTGCGCACCAGCTCGGTGGCCAGCGCCTGGCGGAGCGGCTCGGCCGGAATCACGACCTCGATGAACTCGCCGGAGCGGAAGCGCGGCTTGGCCAGCACCCGGATCATGCGCTGGGGCGGTCCGCCGAGGGTGCGCCAGGGGTCCATCAGCCAGTTCAGGGCCCGCGCCTGGCGCAAGTCGACCACCGCCGGCGGGGTCTCCATGGCCGGGGCCTGGACCAGCAGGTGGCGGACGTCGGTCTTGACCACGACGTTGGAGACTTCCGCGCCCTTGACCAGCTGGCGGGCCAGGTCCTTGCGCACCATGGCGTCGGGCGCGGCGTCCACGGCCAGCGATGCGACTTCCGCGGCCCGTTCCCGCTCCAGCAGCCAGCGCTCCTGATAGGCCGCCAGCGACGGCAACAGGATCATGATCCCCGAGATCAGGGCGAAGGCCGCGGTGAGCAGCAGGAGGCGGGAGGACAACCCCCCGGGCCATCCGAACCGCCCCATCGCGAGTGGGAACCTCATGAGCCTCGACCGGTCGCGCGCGGCGTCATGGGCGCGCGTGTGCATGGACTACTTCAGCCGCCGGGTTTCGGCAACGAAACCGAGAGCTTGGCGCCTCAGACGGCGGGCGGGGCCCGGCGCCCGCGCACAAGCTTGACGATGGTCGGGACCAGGGACAGCAGGCTCAGCCCCACCAGCGGCCAGACCACGAAGGGGTCCAGCGCCCGGAGCGGCTCGCCGCGCTCGAAGGTGCGGTCCAACCCCTGGCCGATGGTCGCCCAGACCACCGAGGATGGCCAGACGCCCAGGAAGGTCGCCAGCGCATAGGCGCGCACCGGTACGGCGGCCAGGCCCGCCAGGGCGTTGATGATCACGAACGGCATGAAGGGCGGGATGCGCAGGCTGAGCAGGAACCAGAAGGCGTTGTTCTCCAGCCCCGCGCGCCAACCTTTGGTCAGGCCGTCCCCGGCCATGGCCCGCTTGCGCAGGGAATCGCCGAAGGCGCTGCGGGCCACATAGTAGGTGACCACCGCCCCGGCCGTGGCGCCGAGCGCCGTGGCCGTGCCGCCCACCGCAGCCCCGAACAGGAAGCCGCCGGCGAACTGCACGAACACCGCGCCCGGAATGGCGGTGACGGTGATGGCGGCGAACAGCAGGGTGTAGGCGAGAAGGCTCAGGAGATAGTGGTCGGCCACGAAGGCCTTGAGCTCGATGTGGCGCACCCGCAGCTCGTGCAGGCTGACGTATTTGTTCAGCCCCGTGCCATAGACCAGCGCCACCGCGGTCAGGACGATGACCAGCGGCGCAAAACGTGTGATCCGGTCTCTGGTCTTTTCGTCCATGCTTCCCAGATAACGGCTCAGGCTGAGGCGGGTTGTGCGCGGACCGCGCGATCTGAAGCGGCCCGGAGGCGCCTCGGCGTTGACAGACGCGGGTCCTTCGACTATCCACGCGCCCTCTTGCGGCGCCCCCTGACTGAGGCGCCTTTTTGAACCGGAGCCTATCTCGTGAAGCGGACCTATCAGCCGAGCCGACTCGTGCGCAAGCGCCGTCACGGCTTCCGCTCGCGCATGGCCACCAAGAACGGCCAGAAGATCGTCGCCCGTCGCCGCGCCAAGGGCCGCAAGCGCCTGACCGCCTAGTGACGGGGGCGCAAGCGCCCGCGGAATTCCCAATCGAACGCCTGAAACGGCGGCCCGAGTTCCTCGCGGCCGCCCAGGCGCGTTACCGTTCCCATGGCGCCGTCGTGGTCCAGATGCGCGATCGCGAGGACGGCCAACCGCTGGTGCGCGTGGGCTTCACCGCCACGCGCAAGGTCGGCGGGGCGGTGGTCAGGAACCGCGCCAAACGGCGTCTGCGCGAGGTGGCGCGCGCCCTCATTCCGCAATTCGGACGCCCGGGTTGCGACTATGTGCTGATCGCGCGCTCGGGCACGCCGGACCGGCCGTGGGCGCGGCTGCTTGACGATGTGAAAACCGCGCTGATAAGGCTCGCCGCCGAAGGCGAGGCGCCCCCCACCGGCAACCGGGCGGCCGAGCGCGCTTAGGTCCTCGCGAAAGTTCAGATGCAAAACGAAAACACCCGCAACACGATCATCTTCATCGTGCTGACCATCGCGATCCTGCTGCTCTACCAGCAGTTCGTCATGGGGCCGCAGCAGAAGCTCCAGCATGACCGCGCCGTGGCGATGCAGAAGGCCCAGGCCGAGCAGGCCGCCAAGGGCGGAGGGCCCGCCGTGGCCGCTCCGGTGGTGGCCCAGACCGTGGGCATGGCCGAGGCCCTGGCCGCCTCGCCGCGCATCCGCATCGACACGCCCTCGCTGTGGGGCAGCATGGCGGTCAAGGGCTCGCGGATCGACAACCTGTTCCTGACCGCCGGCCCCGAGCACGCCAACGCCGACCGCAAGCTCTACCCGCGCTACGCTGTGACGCTCGACAAGAACTCCCCGCCGGTGGAGCTGCTGAAGCCCGACGGCACCAAGGCCGCCTATTTCGCCGAGTTCGGCTGGCTGGGCGTGATCGGCGCCCAGGGCAGCGCGCTGCTGACGCCGGAGACGCCCTGGACCGTGGCGACGCCGGGCAAGCTGACCCCCGGCCATCCGGTGACCCTGACCTATACGAGCGCCGACGGCCTGAGCTTCCGCCGCACCATCGCGGTGGACGACCGCTACATGTTCACCGTCTCCGACGTGGTGACCAACAACACCGGCAAGCCGGTGCGCCTGCGCCCCTACAGCGCCATCCAGCGCAACGACCTGCCCGACAGCGAGTACTGGAACGCCTTCCAGGTCCACCTGGGCGCGGTGCAGGTGACCGACCGCAAGAACCTCAAGATCGTCAACTACAAGGACTGGAAGAAGAAGGGCATCGCCGACCTCGGCTCCACCGGGGGCTGGATGGGGATCACCGACAAGTACTGGCTGACCGCCCTGGTCCCTGACCAGAAGGAAGCCGGGACCGTCCACTGGGCGGTGACCAACCAGAACGGCCTCGACCTCTACCAGGCCAATTTCAACGGCGCGGAACGCAATCTGGCGCCGGGCGCCTCGACGGCGGAGACCACGCGCCTGTTCGCCGGCGCCAAGCGCGCCGAGGTGCTGCAGGCCTACCAGAAGCAGTTCGACATCCCGCGCTTCAACGACGCCATCGACTGGGGTCAGATCCTGTGGTGGCTGACCAAGCCGATCTTCATCGTGCTCCAGTTCTTCTACCACCTGGTCGGCAACTTCGGCCTCGCCATCCTGATGCTGACCGTCTCGGTGAAGCTGCTCTTCTACCCCCTGGCCAACCAGGCCTTCGCCTCCATGACCAAGATGAAGGTGCTCCAGCCCAAGCTGGAGGACATCAAGAAGCGCTTCGCCGACGACCAGATGAAGCAGCAGCAGGAGATCATGGCCCTGTATCAGCGGGAGAAGGTCAAGCCGCTGGCGGGCTGCCTGCCCATCCTGGTGCAGATCCCGGTCTTCTTCGCCCTGCTGAAGGTGCTCTACGTCACCATCGACATGCGCCACGCGCCCTTCTTTGGCTGGATCCGCGACCTGTCCGACCGCGATCCGACGACGGTGTGGAACCTGTTCGGCCTGATCCCCTGGGATCCGTCGCACCTGGCGGTGATCGGCCCGATCCTGGACGGCCCGCTGCATCTGGGCCTGGTGGCCCTGCTCTATGGCGCCACCATGTGGCTGCAGCAGTCGATGAGCCCGTCGACCCCCGACCCGACCCAGCAGCAGATCATGCGCATGATGCCGCTGATCTTCATGTTCATCCTGGCCCGCTACCCCATCGGCCTGATGATCTACTGGACCTGGTCCACCACGCTCACGATCCTTCAGCAGTACGTGATGATGCACCGCCACAAGGTCGAGAACCCGATCGACACCTTCCTGGCGCGCTTCAAACAGACTCCGGCCTCGGGGTGACCTTTTCCGACGAGGACCTGGAAGCCGCCCGGGTGCTGTTCGCGCGCCAGGCCGACTTCGTCATGGGCGCGGCCAAGATCGAGCAGCTGCCGGCGCCCGACCTGCCGGAGGTGGCCTTCGCCGGCCGCTCCAACGTGGGCAAATCCAGCCTGATCAACGCCCTGGTCAGCCGCCACCGGCTGGCGCGGGCCTCGAACGAGCCGGGTCGCACCCGCGAGGTCAACTTCTTCATTCTCGACGAGCGCCTGCGCCTGGTCGACCTGCCGGGCTACGGCTTCGCCCGGGCGTCCAAGGGCACGGTCAAGCAGTTCCAGAACCTCGGGCGCGACTACCTGCGCGGCCGGCCGAACCTGAAGCGGGTCTATCTGCTGATCGACGCGCGTCACGGGCTGAAACCGCCGGACCACGAGGCGATGGACGCGCTCGACAAGTCCGCGGTCAGCTACCAGGTGGTGCTGACCAAGGCCGACAAGATCAAGACGAGCGAGCTGGACAAGGTGGTCGAGGCCACCGCCAAGGCCATCGTCAAGCGGCCGGCGGCGTTTCCGCGGGTGCAACCCACCTCGTCCGAAAAGGGCGGAGGGATTCCGGAGCTGCGCGCCGAGATCGCGCTGGCGTGTGAGGTTTTCGAGGACTGAGCGAGACGCTCGGACTTCAAATATTTCCTGTCATCCCACGGTCGGCCGCAGGCCGATCCGGGGGACCCAAGGAGCGCTCTCAGAAATCAGCGCGACCGATTGAATGGGCGCGACCGCTTGTTCTGAACGTCGCCTGGGTCCCCCGGATCGCGCTTCGCGCGACCGTGGGATGACAAAGAAATTTAGGGCCTTTTGACCACCACCCCGCCCTTGATCACCACGGCCACGTGCTCGAGCACGCTGACGTCGGCCAGGGGGTCGCCCTTGACGGCGATGATGTCGCCCCAGCGGCCCACGGCGATCTGGCCGACGTCGCCGGACTGGCCCAGCGCCTCGGCGGCGGTGACTGTGGCCGACTGCATGGCCTGCAGCGGCGTGGCGCCGTAGCGGACCATGGTGGAGAACTGCTTCGCGTTCCAGCCGTGAGGGTAGATGCCGGCGTCGGAGGAGAAGATCATCTTCACCCCGGCCTTGAGCGCCTTGCGGTAGTTCTGGCGCTGAATCTCGCCGATGTCGCGGTCCTTCTTGAGGTTCTCCTCCAGCACGCCGTTCTTCTTGCCCTCGGCCTGGGTGTAGTCGGTGTTGTAGATGTCCATGCCGAAGTAGGCGCCGCGCTCCTTGGCGACCTTGATGCCCTCGTCGTCGACCAGTGACGCGTGCTCGATGGTGTCGACCCCGGCCAGCACCGCCTCGCGGATGCCGGACGCCCCGTGGGCGTGGGCGGCGACCTTCATCCCGGCCATGTGGGCCTCGTCGACCATGGCCTTCATGGTCTCCAGCGTCATCTGCTGGGCGCCGGGGGTGTCGCCGTGACTGAAGACGCCGCCGGTGGCGCAGATCTTGATCGCCCGGGCGCCGTACTTCTTCATGGTGCGCACCATCTTGCGCCCCTCTTCGGGGGTGTCGGCGACCGCGTCGCCCTTCTGGTGCATGGAAGGGGGAAACTCGTTGACGTCGCAGTGGCCGCCGGTGGAGCCGATGGCGTAGCCCACGGGGATGATGCGCGGGCCGTCAATGACGCCCTCGTCCACCGCCTGCATCAGGCCCACGTCGTCGTAGTTGCCCGAGCCCACGTCGCGCACGGTGGTGAAGCCCGCCATCAGGGTGTCGTGGGCGTTCTTCGTGCCCACCGCCATCCAGAAGCTGTCGGTGAACTGCAGCCCCGTGTAGCCGCCCCAGTAGGGGGAGCTGTCGAGGTGGACGTGCATGTCGATCAGGCCCGGCGCCAGGGTCAGGCCGGGCAGGTCGACGTGTTCGGCGTCGGCGGGGACCTGGACCTGGCCCTGCACGCCCACAGCCGTGATGCGCCCGTCGACGATCACCACCACCGGCTTGTCGATCTCCTTGCCGGTGACCACGTCGACCATGCGATCGGCGGTGACCGCCACGGTCTTGGCCTCGGCAGCGCACCCCATCGCCAGCGCCGCGCCCGCGACAGCCGTCATCAACACCCAGCGTTTCATTCAAATTCCTCCCAGCCCTTTGAACGAGGCTTAGCATCGCTCCCCGTCGGGGCGAAAGACGCGGCTCTCTTCGCGAGGTTCGTCCGTGACACGCGGGCCCCGCTCGGCTATTCGCGCGCCGATGAACGACACCACTTCCACCGCGGGCGACGAGCACCAGGGCTGGGCCACCGCCAGGACCCTGGCCGAGGCCCTGCCGCACATCCAGATCTACGACCGCGAGACGGTGGTGATCAAATACGGCGGCCACGCCATGGGCGAGGAGGCGGTCGCGCGCCAGTTCGCCGCCGATGTGGTGCTGCTGAAGCTGATGGGCCTGCATCCGGTGGTGGTCCACGGCGGCGGGCCGCAGATCTCGGCCATGCTGGACCGGGCGGGCGTGAAATCGACCTTTATTGACGGCCTCCGGGTCACCGACCAGGCCACCATGGAGGTGGCCGAGATGGTCCTGTCGGGCGCCATCAACAAGGAGATCGCCAACTGGATCACGCTCGCGGGCCGTGAGGCGGACGTGCGCGGCGTCGGCCTGTCGGGCAAGGACGCGCGGCTGATCACGGTGGAGAAGGCCCGCCGGATCAAGAAGGACCCGGACAGCGAGATCGAACGGGTGGTGGACCTCGGCTTCGTCGGCGAGCCCAGCCACGTCGATCCCCAGCTGATCGAGGCCCTGATCTACGCCGACGCCGACTATGTGCCGGTGATCGCGCCGATCGGCGTCTCGGTCGACGGCGAGACCTACAACATCAACGCCGACACGGTGGCGGGCGCGGTCGCCGCCGCGCTCTCGGCCAAGCGCATGCTGCTCTTGACCGACGTGCCCGGCGTGCTGGACGCCAAGGGCCAGCTGATCCGCCAGATGACCGTGTCGGAGGCCCGCGACCTGATCGCGACCCGGGTCGCCACCGGCGGCATGATCCCGAAGCTCGAGACCGCCATCGCCGCGGTCGAGGCCGGGGTCGAGGCGGTGGTGATCCTGGACGGCACCCGGCCCCACGGCATGCTGGTGGAGCTGTTCACCGACCACGGGGCGGGCACCCTGGTGCGCGCGGGATGAACGACGTTACGACCGCTGCCGACCTGTCCCACGTCGACACCTGGATCTTCGATCTCGACAACACCCTCTACCCGATCGAGACCGAGTTCATGGGCCTGATCGAGGTGCGTATGACCGAGTTCGTCATGCGCGAGACCGGCCTGGCCGAGCCCGAGGCGAAGGCGCTGCGCACCCGCTACTGGAAGGAGCACGGCACCACCCTGGCCGGCCTGATGGCCAACCACGGCATCGACCCCCACGCCTTCCTGGACCAGGTCCACGACGTCTCGCTGGACCGGCTGAGCCCCGACCCCGATCTGCGCGCGGCGCTGGCGCGCCTGCCCGGGCGGCGGCTGGTGTTCACCAACGGCGGCGGCAAGCACGCCGAGCGGGTGCTGGAGCACCTGGGTCTCGCCGACCTGTTCGACGCGGTCTTCCACATCGAGACCGCCGATCTGGTGCCCAAGCCCAACCTGACCACCTACGAGGCCATGGTGCGGCTGCATGCGGTGGAGACCCGCAGCTCCGCCTTCTTCGAGGACTCGGAGAAGAACCTGAGGCCCGCCGCCGAACTCGGCATGACCACCGTGCTGGTGGGGCCGCACGCCCAGGCCTCCAGCGCCGATTTCGTCGACTACCGCACCCGTGACCTCACCCGGTTCCTGACCGAGGCGAGGGTTAGGAAAGCCGCATGAGCACCGATCTGGCCGCCGTCCGCGACGCCGTTGAGAAGGCCTGGGAAGGCCGCGAAAAGCTGACTCCCGCAAGCCGGGGCAAAGCCCGCGAGGCGGTGGACGAAGCCGTGGCCCTGCTCGACTCGGGCCGCTTCCGCGTCGCCGACAAGGACCCCAAGAGCGGGGAGTGGACCACCCACGCCTGGCTCAAGAAGGCGGTGCTGCTGTCCTTCCGCCTGCACGCCAACCGGGTCATGCACACGGGCCGCGGCGTGTTCGACAAGGGCGCGGTCGGGCCCTGGTGGGACAAGGTGCCCAACAAGTTCGAGGACTGGGGCGAGGGCAAGTTCCAGGAGGCGGGCTTCCGCGCCGTGCCCGGCGCCATCGTGCGGCGCGGCGCCTTCATCGGCAGGAATGTGGTGCTGATGCCCTCCTTCGTGAACATCGGCGCCTATGTCGACGAGGGGACCATGATCGACACCTGGGCCACGGTCGGCTCCTGCGCCCAGATCGGCAAGAACGTGCATATCTCCGGCGGAGCCGGCATCGGCGGCGTGCTCGAGCCCCTGCAGGCCTCGCCCACCATCATCGAGGACGGCTGCTTCGTGGGCGCCCGGGCCGAGGTCGCCGAGGGCGTGATCGTGGGCCAGGGCGCGGTGCTGGCCATGGGGGTGTTCCTGTCCGGTTCGACCAAGATCGTCGATCGTGCGACCGGTGAGGTTTTTCGAGGCCGGGTCCCGCCCTACAGCGTGGTAGTGCCGGGCTCGCTGCCCGATCCCAAGGGCGGCCCGTCCCTGGGCTGCGCGGTGATCGTCAAGCGCGTCGACGCCCAGACCCGGGCCAAGACCGGGGTCAATGAGCTGCTGAGAGACTGATCCGGAGACGGGGGACGCCATGTACACGCTCTACTATTCGCCCGGGACCGCCAGCCTGGTGGTGCACTGGATGCTGATCCACATCGGGGCGCCCTTCGAGTTGAAGCTGGTGGACCTGGAGACGGGCGCCCAGAAGGACCCCGCCTATCTGAGCCTCAATCCGGACGGCCGGGTGCCGACCCTGGTGGTGGACGGCAAGGCGGTGAACGAGTGCGTGGCGCTCACCATGCTGCTGGCCGAGCGGCACCCGGAGGTCGGGCTGGAGCCGCGTCCCGGCTCGGCGGACCGCGCCGCCTACCTGCAGTGGATGGTCTTCTTCGCCAACTCCTTGCTTCCGAGCTTCCGCCAGTGGTTCTACCCGAACGAGGCGGCCGGAGAGGCCAACGCCGAGGCGGCCCAGGCGAGCGCGCGGGCGCGCATCGAAACGGTGTTCGAGCGCATGGACCGCCAGCTGTCGGACGGCCGCGCCCACCTGCTGGGCGAGCGGATCAGCGCCGCGGACTTCGTCGGGACCATGTTGACCCGCTGGTCGCGCAACATGCCGAAGCCGGCGACCGAGTGGCCGCACCTGAAGGCCTACATCGACCGGATGCGGGCGATGCCGTCGCTGAAGGACGTGCATGCGCGCGAGGGGCTGACGGAGTGGATATCGGGCTGAGGTCAGCTCAGCCGGTCGGCCTTGCGGATCGAGGGGAACCACCAGGCCCACAGGCCGGTGGCCATCAGCGAGCCCACCCCGCCGAACACCGCCGCCCCGATCGGGCCGAGGAAGCGGGCGACGATGCCGCTTTCAAACTCGCCCAGCTCGTTGGACGCGGAGATGAACAGCATCGAGACCGAGGAAACCCGGCCGCGCATGGCGTCGGGCGTGGACAGCTGGATCAGGGTCGAGCGGACGTTGACGCTGATCATGTCCGCCGCGCCCAGGATCACCAGGGCTACGAGGCTCAGCCACAGGGACTGGGACAGGCCAAAGACCACGGTGGCGACGCCGAACACCGCCACGGCCAGGAACATCCAGAGGCCGCCGCGCCGGCGGATGTGGAATTTCGACAAGTAGGCCGCCATCAGCAGGGCGCCGACGCCGGGCGCCGAGCGCATCCAGCCGAGCTCCTTCGGGCCGACATGCAGAACGTCGAAGGCGAAGGCCGGCATGAGGGCGGTGGCGCCGCCGAGCAGCACCGCGACCAGGTCGAGCGAGATGGCGCCGAAGACGATCTTGTTGCGCCAGGTGTAGGCCAGGCCTTCCTTGATCAGCTCAATCCGCGACCCGGTTGTGGGATCGGGCTTGGTGCGTTCGCGGATCAGCGCCATGGCGCTCGCGGCGCACAGGAACAGCACAAAGGCGGAGGCGTAGTTGACCCAGTACTGATTGTTCTTGAGCACCAGCAGGCCGGCGACCGAGGGGCCGACGATGACCGCGCCCTGGAAGCCGAGGGAGTTCAGGGTGATGGCGCGGGGCAGGACCTCGCGCGGGGTCAGCATGGGCAGGAGCGCGCTCGACGCCGGGGAGATGTAGGCCCGGGTCGCGCCCAGGATCACTGACAGGGCGACCAGACTCCAGAACGGCGGAGAACCCCTCAGATCCAGCGCGACCAGGGCCGCCGCGCAGACGGCGTCGATGACCAGGCAGGTCATGACGATGGCGCGCCGGTCGCGCCGGTCGGCCATCTCGCCCGCGGGCAGGGTGAACAGCACCATCGGCAGGAACTGGGCCAGGCCGATCATCCCGACCGACAGGGCGGCCGAATTGACCGAGGCGCCGCCGTCGCGGGCGGTGGTGTAGACCTGCCACCCGATCGCCGTGCCAAGCAGCTGCAGCGCCAGCACCGAGGTCATGCGGCTCATCCACAGCTGGACGAACGCGCGGATGCGGAACGGATTGTCGGAAACGGCGGGAGGGTCGGCCACGCCTTTCGATTAGGACGCGTCGGCGGGGCGGACAAGTGCTTGCCTGCCGCAAAGGTTTGAACCGCGGGCCGCGAAGCCCTAAAGCCCGGCCATGAGCCTCGACGCCGTCTCCCTCGCCCGCGACCTGATCCGCGCCCCCTCCGTGACCCCCGCCGACGCCGGCGCCATGGATATCCTGCAGCGCGAGCTGGAGGGGCTGGGCTTCGCCTGCCGCCGCATGCCGTTCGGGGAGATCGAGAACCTCTACGCCAAGCGGGTGGAAGGCCCCGGCCCCAACCTCTGTTTCGCGGGCCACACCGACGTGGTGCCGGCCGGCGACACCGCCGCCTGGACCTCCGATCCCTTCGCCGCCGAGATCAACGAAGGGGTGCTGGTGGGGCGCGGCGCCGTGGACATGAAGGGCTCCATCGCAGCCTGGACCGTGGCCGCCGAGCGCGCCATCGCGGCCGGGGCGGTCAAGGGGACCCTGTCCTTCCTGATCACCGGCGACGAAGAGGGGCGGGCGGTCGACGGCACGAAGAAGGTGGTCGAGGCCCTGATCGCCGAGGGCGAACGGGTGGATCACTGCCTGGTGGGCGAACCCTCCTCGGTGAAGACGCTGGGGGACACCATCAAGGTCGGCCGGCGCGGCTCGCTCAACGTCTGGGTCACGGTCGAGGGCCGCCAGGGCCACGTGGCCTATCCGGAGCGCTCGGCCAATCCGATCCCGGTGCTGGTGAAGCTGCTGGACCGGCTGCAGTCACGCCGCCTGGACGAAGGCTATCCCAGCTTCACGCCCTCGAACCTGGAGCTGACCTCCATCGACGTCGGCAACACGGCCACCAACGTCATCCCGGCCCGCGCGGTGGGGCGCTTCAACATCCGCTTCAACCCCAGCCACACGGGCGCCGAGCTGATGGCCTGGATCGAGGCGGAGGCGAGGGCGGCGGAGGCCGAGACCGGGCGCAAGGTCGTCCTGGAGTTCCTGCACTCGGGCGACGCCTTCCTGACCGAGCCGGGGCCGTTCGTGGACCTGGTGCTGGACACGGTCGAGCAGGTCACCGGCGTGCGGCCGGACCCCAACACCGTGGGCGGAACCTCGGACGCGCGTTTCATCCGCAGCCTCTGCCCGGTGGTGGAGTTCGGCCTGGTCGGCCAGACCATGCACCAGGTCGACGAGCGCGTGCCCGTGGGCGAGATCGAGCGGCTGACCGATCTCTACGAGCGGCTGATCGGAAACTACTTCCTGGCCTTCTGAGCCGAGCGGCCGTTGCAAACGTAGATGTCCCGGTCCTCGAACCTCAGGGTTTCGCCGCCGACGGTCAGATTGCTCCACCGCGCCGGCGAAGTCGCGAATCGGCCAGCATGTAGCGCGTCTTCAAGTCCGGACAGGCAATTCGAGCGGAAATGCCCGACATTCTCCCACGCGCCGTCCGGTCCCTGGGAATAGACTTCGATCCAGGCGCCGGGGCTATTGATCAGGATTTCCGGCGGACCGGCATGGTCAAGGTCGATCTGGTAGGCGTCACAGGTTTCGGTTCCTCCGCAGGGCGCCAAGTCCCATTTCTGGCTGAGGAAGCTCTCGGGCAATTTCGATCCGGCGGGCCAGGATTTCAGCCGGTCGCGCCAGTTCGTCACGGGCGCCGGGGCGACGGACGGTTCACGATCGTATCGGTTGTCGTTGGCCAGCTCCCGCTTCGCCCGTTCGGCGATGGCGGCGGCGCCGGGGCCGGTCTTGCGCGCGGCCAGGGTTTCGAGCGCGGTCTTGCCGTAGCGGCCGCCATCCCAGCGCAGGTAGTGGTAGTCGAACTTGTCCGGCGCGATCTTGCCCTGCTCCAGACGTCGGACCTGGTCGGCGGTGGAGATACGGGCGGGGTCTGCGATGGGGCTGAAGATGGCCAGGATCACGCCCAGGATGACGAAGGCGGTGGCCACATTGGTCAGCTCCAGCCGCTTCATCCAGGCGCCGGGCGACACCGCCGCCCCGGCGTAGCCGATGGCGTAGCAGGCGGCGACCAACACGCATCCGAAGGCGATGATCCGGTCGGCGGTCAGGCCGTGCTGGCCGATGCGTAAGGAAAGGCCATAGGCCGCGATGGCGGTCAGCGGGACCAGCGACAGGGCCGTGGCGCGCCCCAGCCAGCGTAGCACCAGCGGCGGACCGGCTTCGGTGGAGCCGTCCTGGTAGGCGGCGTTGAGCAGGATCACCAGGACGCCGGCCGCGCCGAGCAGGATGGCGGTGGCGCGTCCAAGCTTCCACAGCGGATCCAGCCCGGTGAAGGGCAGGGCGACCAGGAAGGCTACGATGATCGCCCCCATCAGCGGCATCAGCCAGGACAGCAGGGTCAACGCCACGGTGCGGATGCCGCGGATCAGGCCGGCGCGGACGTCGGTCAGGTGCACGGCGGCGGCGAAGGCGGTGGTGGTCAGGGGCACGAAGAACCAGGGTTTGGTCATCAGTTCGGCCAGGAATTTGATGCCGATCAGGCCGAACAGCAGGGCGCCGAGGCCCAGGATCGCCCACATCGCGCCGATGAACAGCCAGGCCAGCACCAGCTGCACCGCGTGTTTCCAGGCCGCGTCGAAATAGGCCGGGTAGGGCGCGATGAGCCGCCGCTCGGCGTCGGCCGCGGCGATCAGGTGGTGGGCGATGAACAGGGCCGCGCAGGTGAAGATCACTGTGGCGAACGGGGCGGCGAAGTTAGACCCCCCGTTCTCGCGCCAGGCCCCGTAGGCCGCCAGCCCATAGGTCAGGACGGCGGCGGTCACGCCCCATCCGACCAGGGTCACGGTCCTGAGCGATCCCACCCCGCGCAACAGCACCAGCGGCGCGAAGGCGAACATCACCACCAGGCCCGCATAGACCACGGGGTCGGTGGCGGGCCACACACGATGCAGCGCATTCTTCCCGGCCTCGAGCAGCAGCCACAGGACAATGCCCTGGATCAGTCCGATCCCGATCCGCGCCGCGCCGACCCTGCGTGCCGCATTCTGTTCGTCGAGCATGGCTGTCTCCCCCGGTGGGCCATAAGACCACGCCGACGCCAGCTGTCGAGCTAGTATTCCACCCGGGTCAGGTACAGCCCCTGGGGCGGCGCCACCGCCCCGCAGCGCCGACGGTCGGCGGCGGCGAGCGCGTCCTTCAGATCGTCGGCGCTCCAGCGCCCGGCGCCCACTTCCGCCAGGGTCCCGGCCATGGAGCGGACCTGGCGGTGGAGGAAGGAGCGGGCTGCGAACTCCAGCCTGACCTCCTCGCCCTCGCGCCAGACCCGGGCGAGGTCGAGGGTCTTTACTGGTGACTTCGACTGGCAGGCGGCGTCGCGGAAGGTGGTGAAGTCGTGCAGGCCGGTGAGGTGCTGGGCGGCTGCGTGCATGGCCTCGTGGTCGAGCGCCGTCTTGACCCAGAACACCCGGCCCTTCTCCAGCGCCGGCGGGCCGCGGCGGTTGAGGATGCGGTAGAGATAGCGCCTGCCTGTGGCCGAGAAGCGGGCGTGGAATTCCGGCGCGGCGATCGTGGCGTTCAGGATCACCACGGGGGCGGGCCGCAGGTGCGCGTTAAGCGCTTCGCGCACCGTCTTCTCCGGCCACTCCCGCTCCAGGTCCACGTGGGCGACCTGGCCGGTGGCGTGCACGCCGGTGTCGGTGCGCCCCGCCGCATGGGTGCGCACGGCCTCGCCCGAGAAGGCCTCGATGGCTTTTTCCAGGGTCTCCTGCACCGAGGGCGCATTGGCCTGGGCCTGCCAGCCGCTGTAGGGGCCGCCGTCGTATTCGATCAGCAGGCGGTAGCGCGGCATCAGCTCACGACCTGGCCCGCGGGCAGGGGAAAGCCGCGCAGGAAGATCTCGGCGTCCTGCGCCCCCTTGCCCTCGCGCTGGACCTTGAGCAGGCGCACGGCGCCGTCGCCGCAGGCGATCAGCAGCTCGTCGTCCAGCACCTCGCCGGGAGGGCCGGCGGCGGGGCTGAGGCGCGACATCAGCGCCTTGATCCGCACCGGTCCCTTGTCGGAGGGCGCCTCGAACCAGGCGCCGGGGAAGGGCGAAAGGCCACGGATGTGGCGGTCCACTTCGGGCGCCGGCCGGGTCCAGTCGATGCGGGTCTCGGCGGGGGAGAGCTTTTTGGCATAGGTCACGCCCTCCTCGGCCTGGGGCGTCTCGATAGCGCCGCCGCGCTCGATGGCGGCGAGCCCCCGGGGCAGGAGCGAGGCGCCGGCCAGGGCCAGCTTGTCGTGCAGGGTTCCGGCCGTGTCGTCCCAGGCGATGGGCACGGTCTCGGTGAGCAGGATCGGTCCCTCGTCCAGGCCCTCGCTCATGCGCATGACCTGCACGCCGGTGACCGCGTCCCCGGCCATGATGGCGCGCTGGATCGGCGCGGCGCCGCGCCAGCGGGGCAGCAGGGAGGCGTGCAGGTTGAAAGATCCGAGGCGGGGGGCGTCCAGCACCGCCTTGGGCAGGATCTGGCCGAAGGCGACCACCACCGCGGCGTCGAGGTTCAGGGCCTGGAAGTCGGCGACGGCCTCGGGGTCGCGCATCTTCAGCGGCGTGCGCACGGGCAGGCTCAAGCTGTCGGCGAAGGCCTGGACCGGGGAGGGCTGCAGGCTCTGCCCGCGCCCGCGCGGCCGCGGCGGCTGGGTATAGACGGCCGCGATCTCGTGGCCTGCGGCCACCAGCTCGGCCAGGCAACGGACGGCGAATTCGGGAGTGCCCATGAAGGCGATGCGCATGGGCGGGGCTTTAGCAGTCGGCGCCGCGCGAAGCGGAGGATTTTTTCACCACCAAGGACACCAAGTTCACCAAGAAGAGTCACCAAGACCGATGCGCCAAGGCCTGCCGCCTTGGTGTTCTTGGTGTCCTTGGTGGTGAAATTCTTGCTTCCCGCTGCGCGGGAAGATCCTACGCCGCCTCGTCGCGCTTCAGCTTCTTGACCTTCTGCACGGCGCGCTCGCGCTTGAGCCGGGACAGGTGGTCGATGAACAGCACCCCTTCCAGGTGGTCCATCTCGTGCTGGATGCAGACGGCGAACAGGCCCTCGGCCTCTTCCTCGACCGCCTTGCCGTCGTAGTCGAGGTAGGTCAGGCGCACCCGCGCGGGGCGCTCGACGGCGTCATAGACCTCCGGCACCGACAGGCAGCCCTCCTCGTAGGAGAAGAGCTCGTCCGAGCGCCAGGTGATCTCGGGGTTCACATAGTACTTCGGCTGCGGGTCCTCGCCCTCGCGGGCCAGGTCCATGACGATCACCCGCTTCAGCTCGCCCACCTGCACGGCGGCCAGGCCGATGCCGGGCGCGGCGTACATGGTCTCGAGCATGTCATCCATCAGGGCGCGCAGGTCGTCGTCCACCCGCTCCACCGGTCTGGACTTCTGCTTCAGCACCGAAACGCCGTCGGCCACGGTCAGGATGGGTCGGATCGCCATGGTCGGGAGGTAAGATCAGCGGCCGCGGGGGTCAAGGTGATGCGGCGTCGCGGCTCAGGGACCGGCGAAGTAGCTCAAGGTCAGGTAGGCGGTTCCGCCCAGGACCATCAGCAGGCCCACCCCGGGGCCGCGCGCCGCGCGCTGCCACCACATCCGCCAGAAGCGCTCCGGCTCGATCGCCCGCTCGATGCGCGCCGCGCCATAGGACTTCTTGACGATGACGCCGGAGTGCAGGCTTGCGATCAGCCCGGGCAGGGCGGCCAGGATGAAGTACAGCCCGGCCAGGGCCCCGGCGCCGGCATATATCAGGTAGCGCGTGGAGATCATGGCCGCACGCTACGGTGAAGCTGGACCCGCGGCAAGCACAGGCGCCACCCCAGGCTTCACGCCTTCAGCTTGTCGGCGAACACGAAGCCCACCGCGGCCACCAGGCAGACGAAGGCGGCGGCGTGGTTCCACTTCAGCTTTTCGCCCAGCACCGTGACCGCGAAACCGGCGAAGACCAGAAGCGTGATCACCTCCTGGATGACCTTGAGCTGGCCCACCGTATAGCCCTGCAGGAAGCCGATGCGGTTGGCCGGCACCGCCAGGCAGTATTCGGCGAGCGCGATGGCCCAGCTGACCAGGATCACCGCCCACAGGGGTTTGCCGGTGAACTTCAGGTGGCCGTACCAGGCCAGCGTCATGAACAGGTTGGAAAAGACCAGCAGCGCGATGGGCAGCACGCTCAATCCCCCGCGACGACGGCGAGCGGCGGCTTGGCCTCCGCCTCCTCGAACTTGGTCAGGCGCCGGACCGCAGAATCGATCGGCGGCAACTCGGTCAGCTCCTTGCCCTCGTGATCGACCTGCAGCTCCTCGAAGCGCCGCGCCTGGGTCATGACCCGGGTCTCCAGCGAGCCCACGAAGGCGTTGTACTTGCCCACCGCCGTCTCCAGCGCCCGGCCGAGCGCGGCCGCATGGCCGCCCATGTCGGCGACGCGCTTGTAGAGCTCACGCCCCAGCTCGGCGATCTTGCCGGCGTTGGCGGCCTGCTCCTCCACCCGCCAGCCGTAGGCCACGGCCTTGCACAGGGCGAACAGGGTGGTGGGGGTGACGATCAGGACCCGCTTGTCCATGGCCTCGCCCATCAGCTCGGGCATGCGGTCCAGCGCCGCGGCCAGGAAGCCGTCGCCGGGCACGAACATGGCCACGAAGTCGGGCGAGTCCTCTTTCAGCTGATCCCAGTAGGTCTTGGACGACAGGCCCTGGACGTGGGTCTTCAGGCTCTGGGCATGGCGGGCCATGCAGATCTCGCGCCCTGCGTCGTCCACCGCCTCCTGGGCCTCCAGGAAGGCGTTGAGCGAGACCTTGGCGTCGATGACGAACACCGCGCCGCCGGGCATGCGCACCTTCACGTCCGGACGGCGGCGCCCCTCCTCGGTGTCGAGCGAGACCTGCTCCTCGAAGTCGAAGCGGCGGTTCAGCCCCGCGGCCTCCAGCACGTTCTTCAAGGTCTCCTCGCCCCAGCGGCCCTGGACGCCGGCGCCGCGGCGCAGCGCCGCCGACAGCTTGCGCGCCTCGGCCTGGGTGGCGGTGGACGCCTGCATCAGGGCGGCGATCTGTTCCTTCAGCCCCCCGGTCTCCTCGGCGCGGGCCTTCTCCAGCGCGCTGACCTGGGCCTCGAACTTGCCCAGGGTCTCGGCCACGGGCTTGAGCTGGGCCTCCAGCCGGGCCTGGGCCAGCACGTCCTGGGCGCGGAAGGTCTCGGTGGCGCGCTGCACCATCTGGTCGGCCACCGCCTGGGCGGAGGCGGCTGCCTGGGCCTTGAGGCTTTCGGCCACGGCCTCGCGGCTTTCCTCGACGAACTTCAGCCGTTCCTCGGCGCGGATGAGGTCGGAGGACAGGGCGGCGGCGCGGGCGCGCTCCTTGCGAGCGGCGTTCAGCGCCCAGGCGAACCCGCCCGAGGCGATCAGGGCGAGGGCGGCTAGGAGGTAGGATAGGACGTTCATGCTCCGTTCCTTAGCCGGATTCGAACAGGGCTCCTACTGCGGCCATGGTCGCGGGTCCGCGAAGCGGAAGTCATTTTCAACCACGAAGCACACGAAGATCACGGAGAAGGGCCACGAAGAAACAGGCGCTGCGGTCGACCGCCTTCGTGGTCTTCGTATCCTTCGTGGTGAAATCCTTCTTCTTCCCGCTACGCGGGGCGCCGGGCCCTGAGCGCCTGGGCGATCGTCCCGTCGTCGAGCCAGTCGAGGTCGCCGCCGACCGGCACGCCGCGCGCCAGGCTGGTGACGCTGACCTGCAGCGGCGTCAGCCGTTCGGCCAGGTAGTGGGCGGTGGTCTGGCCGTCGACCGTGGCAGGCAGGGCCAGGATCACCTCGGCCACCCCGCCCGCACGCACCCGCCCGACCAGCTCGGTGACCCGAAGCGCGTCCGGCCCCATGCCGTCCAGCGCCGAGAGCAGGCCGCCCAGCACATGGTAGCGGCCCCGGAAGGCGCCCATGCGCTCCATGGCCCAGAGCGAGCCGGCCTCCTCGACCACACAGATCAGGGTGGCGTCGCGGTTCGGGTCGGAACAGATCGAGCAGGGATCGCGGGTGTCGGGCGCGGCGCAGACCGAGCAGGGCCGCACCTTTTCGGCGGTCTCGGCCATGGCCTGGGCCAGGGGCAGCAGCAGCTGGTCGCGCTTCTTCAAGAGCGTCAGGGTCGCGCGCCGGGCCGAGCGCGGGCCCATGCCCGGCAGCTTGGCGAGCAGCGAGATCAGCCGTTCGATTTCGGGGCCGGCGGAGGAGGCCACATGATTCTCCCGTGTCGTCTCCTAAGGTGCGGTCTCGCACGGCCTATGCAAGCCCGTGGACGAAGCGCCGCGCTTGAGCGAGAAGCCCGGCCATGAACACCCGCTCCTCCCGCACCGGCGCGCACCCGGGCCCGCGCAACCTGATCACCGACGTGGCGGGCCTTTCCGTGGGCCAGGCCGAGGACGCAAGCGTCCGCACGGGCGTGACCGTCGTCCTGGCCGAGGACCAGGTGGTCGCCGCCTGCCAGGTCGCCGGCGGCGGCCCCGGCACGCGCGAGACCGATCTCCTCGGACACGGCAATCTGGTGCAGCGGCTGGACGCGGTGGTGCTGTCCGGCGGCTCTTCCTACGGCCTGGGGGCGGCGGACGGCGTGGCCGGAGTGCTCGGCGCGCGGGGTCGGGGCTACCGGCTGCGGCCCGATCCCGGCCTGCCGCTCTCGCCGCTGGTGGGCGGCGCCATCCTCTACGACCTGGCCAACGGCGGGGAGAAGGCCTGGGGCGAGATCCCGCCCTACGCCGAGCTCGGACGCCGGGCCGTGGCCGCCGCGGGGGCGGACTTCGCCCTGGGCAGCGCCGGCGCCGGCTACGGGGCCATGGCGGGTGACCTGAAGGGCGGGACCGGCTCGGCGTCGGTGGTGACCGCCGACGGCTACACGGTGGGCGCCATCGCCTGCGTCAACAGCTTCGGTTCGGTGGTCGGGCCCGACGGCATGACCTTCTGGGCCTCGCCCTTCGAGCTGGACGGCGAGTTCGGCAACACCGATCCGGCCGAACTCTGGGCCGTGCCCGACCACTGGCCCCACGCCAAGGCCGATCCCCAGGCGCTGGCCAACACCACCATCGCCTGCGTGGCGACCGACGTGGAGCTGAGCCCGTCCGAGACCCACCGGATCGCCCTGATGGCCCAGGCGGGCCTGGCGCGCGCCATCCGCCCGGTGTTCGCCCCCTTCGACGGCGACGTGGTCTTCGCTCTGTCCACCGGACGCGTATCGAGCGCCGAGACCCGCCGGCCCTGGCTGGTGGCGCGGCTGGGGGCCCTGGCCGCCGACTGCCTGGCCCGCGCCGTGGCCCGCGGCGTCTATGCGGCCAGAGCCCTGCCCGGAACCGGGGCCGCCGACTGGTTCGGCCGCAACCGCGCCGACCTGACCTGAGCCAAGACGCGCGGGCGCCGCGGCGCCGTATCTGGGGCTTGCATCCTGCCGGTCGCGAGGCTAGGTATCGCGCCCTCGCCGCGGGGCCTCCCCGGCGGGCAGACGCGCCCGTAGCTCAGCTGGATAGAGCATCAGACTACGAATCTGAGGGTCGGACGTTCGAATCGTTCCGGGCGCGCCATTTTTTCTCTTCCAGGATCAAGCGCTTACCCGCCCACGCCATGCGTCGGCGCCCCGCCCCGTAACCTTACGGATGTGGTCCGTTAGGCGCATCTGAGGCGAGAAACGGATATTTTAGCTCAACCGTGGCGGGGCCCGCTTTGCGGCCGCCCGTACCGGATGATAACACCTCAGGGGCTGGCGTCGTGTTTGGGACATTTGCGCCGCCGGCCCACGCCAGAGGGGCGAAGATGGACACGCCGGCGCCGGGAGGCGCCGGCGTGTTTCTTTTGCGGAACCGCCGGCTGTCCGCGCGAGACCATTGTTCGCCGCGTTCAGCGAGGCTAATGGTCTAAGTCGAGGCCGGGGCCGGGGGCGCCGGCGATTTCATCCTGAGATTACGAGAGCATGGCGAAGAAACCGAAGGCGGGCGACCAGGCCGCGACCGAACCGACCTCTCCCGCCGCGGCGCCGGCCGCCGAGGTGGACGTCTCCGCCCCGACCCAGGCCGAGGGCGGACAGCCCCAACCGCAGGGAACCGAGAACGCGGCGCCCGCGGCGATCGCGGAAGATCAGACCAACATCTCGATCTCGCGCGGCTTCCAGGGCTGGATGGCGTCCCAGGGCTGCAGCCTGGCCTTCACCTCCTACCAGACCGGCAAGCTGTTCCTAGTCGGCGCCATGATGGACGGGCGGGTGTCCTTCCATCAGCAGAACTACCAGCGCGCCATGGGCATCTCGGCCCAGACCGACCGCATCTACATCGGCTCGCTGTTCCAGATCTGGCGTCTGGAGAACGTGCTGCAGCCCAACGAGCGGGCCAACAACGACTTCGACCGGCTGTTCGTGCCCCGCAACGCCCAGACCGTGGGCGACGTGGACGTGCACGAGATGGGCGTCGACCGCGCCGGGCGCATCATCTTCGTCAACACCAAGTTCTCGTGCCTGGCCACCACCAGCCAGAAGTACGGCTTCCGCCCCATCTGGAAGCCGCAGTTCATCTCCAAGCTGGCGGCGGAGGATCGCTGCCACCTGAATGGCATGTGCATGGAAGACGGCCTGCCCAAGTACGTCACCGCGGTCTCGCGCTCGGACGTGCTGTCGGGCTGGCGTGAGCGCCGCCACGAGGGCGGGGTGCTGATCGACGTTCAGAACGACCGCATCGTCACCGACCAGCTGTCGATGCCGCACAGCCCGCGCCTGTACAACGGCCAGCTCTACGCGCTCGACTCCGGCCGCGGCCAGATCATCCGCGTCGACCAGCAGACCGGCGCCAAGGAAGACATCGCCTTCTGCCCGGGCTTCCTCAGAGGCATGTCGATCCACAATGGCTTCGCCATCGTGACCATGTCCCTGCCGCGCGACGGCACCTTCCAGGGCCTGGAGCTTCAGGAGCAGCTGAAGAAGCGTGACGGCGACCCGTGGTGCGGGGTGCTGATCGTCAACCTGAGCTCGGGCGACATCGTCGAGTTCATCCGTCTCGACGGCCACGTGAAGGAGCTGTTCGACGTCTCGGTGATCCCCAACGCCATCTGTCCGATGGCCATCGGGGTCAATTCGCCCGAGATCGCCAACATGATCTCCTTCGACAAGCAGTTCGCGCCGCTGGTCGTGGCCGCGCCCTCGGGTCTCGCAGCCGCCTGAAGCCCTACTGAGGCGTCGGCTGGGGAGCCGGCGGCTGCGACGCCGCAGCTTCGGCCGCCCGATCGGCGTGACGCGCTGCGCGATCGGCCGCGTTCTCGGCCCGGGCGATGGCCGCGTCCGTAGCCGCCGCGCCATTGACGGCGTTGGTCTGGGCGGCGACCGCCGCGTTCTGGCTGGCGGACTGGGCGGCGAGGGCGGCCTGCTGGGCGGCGGCCTGGGCCGCGGCGTTGGACTGGTCGGTGGTGGCCTGCAGCTGGGCGGCCTGGGCTTCCGTGATCTTGTTCTGGTCGTTGGTGCGGGTCGCCATCCAGGCGATGGACAGGATGGCGACGGCGGCGACCGCGCCCACCACGGTCCAGACCACGCCATTGGGCCGGCGGGCGCGCTCGACGGCGGCGCCCTCGGCGACCCCCCGGGCGGCGGCGTCACGGCGTTCCAGGGCGGCTTGTTCGTCGGTGATCATCACAGCACTCCTTGGCGGCGCTCGCCGCCTGCGTATCAGGCCCGTTGAACGGCCCGTTCCGCGCGGAGTTCCGGTTTCGCCTGTCATGACAACGCCATATGCTTCCGCTCTACCGGGAGCAGGCCCCGGACGAATCGAAGAGCCCATGGCGAGACAGCCGAAAGACCGATCGACCGCCCGCCGCCCCTTTCCCTGGGGCGCGCTGACGGTCGGGCTGGGCGGCGTTGGCCTGCTCTCCGCCGTGGCCTGGTACCGGCCGGACGCGGCCCAGACCGCGCTGGCGGCGGGGGCGCTGGCGGTCCTGACCCTGCTGGCGGTGGCGCTGGGCCTGCGCCGCCCGCGCCGGGACGCTTCCGTCGCCGAACCCGCGCCGGCCACTCTCGCGCCGTCCTACGAGACCGCGCTCGAGGCCCTGCCCGATCCGGTGTTGGTCGTGGCCGGCCGCGATCCCGAGGAGACCGTCGACCGCCAGGTGGTGTTCGCCAACGCCGCGGCGCGCGAGTTCCTGCACATTCCCCGCGACGGCGCCCTGCTGGTCACCGTGCTGCGCGATCCCGAGGTGCTGCAGATCGTGGACGAGGCGCTGTTCGGCGGCATCGAGGCCACCACGGCGTTCGAGACCCGTGGCGCCCAGGAGCGCTTCTGGCGCGCCTGGACCCGGCCGCTGCCCGCCCCCGACCCGGTGGGGCGCTTCGCCCTGCTCTACATGAGCGACGAGACGGACGCGCGGCGCATGGAGCAGATGCGCGCCGACTTCCTGGCCAACGCCAGCCACGAGCTGCGCACGCCGCTGGCCTCGCTGACCGGCTTCATCGAGACGCTGAAGGGCCACGCGCGCGACGACGCCAAGGCGCGGGACAAGTTCCTCGACATCATGGCCGCCCAGGCCGCGCGCATGAGCCGGCTGATCGCGGATCTGCTGTCGCTGTCGCGCATCGAGCTGAACGAGCACATCCCGCCTTCGGGCCGCGCCGATCTGGCGCTGGTGATCACCGACGTGGTCGACGCCCTGGCGCCTCTCGCGCGAGAGCGGGGCGTGACCCTGACCCCCCTGATGCCGCCCCCGGGCTCGGCCCTGGTGGTCGGCGACAGGGACCAGATCGTCCAGGTGGCCCAGAACCTGATCGACAACGCGCTGAAATATTCCTCTCCGGGCGGGGCGGTCGAGATCGAGGTGCTGGCCGGCCTGACCCTGGACCTGGCGCTGGAGCCGCAGGAGCGCCAGGCCGCGCGCCTGTCGCTGCTGACGCCGGACCGCACCGACGCGGGGCGCTATTGCAGGATCCGCGTGCGAGACCACGGCCCCGGCATCGCGCGCCAGCACCTGCCGCGCCTGACCGAGCGCTTCTACCGGGTCGAGGGCCAGAAGAGCGGCGAGCGGCTGGGCACGGGGCTGGGCCTCGCCATCGTCAAGCACATCGCCAACCGCCATCGCGGCGGCCTGGTGGTGGAGAGCGTCTTCGGCGAGGGCGCGGCCTTTTCGGTCTTCTTCCCCCAGGCCGTGGAAACCGTGCGGCGCACCGAACGCGAAACCGAAGCGGCCTGACCGCGCGAAGCGCGATCCTATTCCTATCCGTGTCTATCCGTGGCCAAACTTCCTACCTCTCCGCGTCGGCGCCGTTTGAAGAATTGTCCACGGATGAACACGGATAAACACGGATTTCGCCGCCGCCATCGGCGATGTCAGTCCGCGAGGGGGTGATCGGCTTGATTGGCCTGCGGCCGGCGCCCTGAACGCTGTCGCAAAACTGTCATGGAACCGTCATAACCGCGGGATCGAACACCCGTAGCGCCGTCGCATGAAAGCTCGGCCCTTATGAATCAGTACAGCGTCACCCCCTTCACCAACGAGATCGACCAGCTGACCGCCGAGGTCGCCCGCATGGGCGGCCTGGCCGAGGTGCAGATCGCCGACGCGGTGTCCTCCGTGGCCCGGCGCGACGTGGCCATGGCCCAGGCGGTGATCGAGCGCGACGCCCGGCTCGACGCCCTGCAGCGCGACGTCGAGCTCAAGGCCATCCAGCTGATCGCCAAGCTGCAGCCCAACAACGGCGAGCTGCGCCGCATCGTGGCGGCTCTGAAGTTCTCGCTGGAGATCGAACGCATCGGGGACCTGGCCAAGAACGTGGCCAAGCGGGGCCTGGTCCTGGCCGACTCCGAGCCGATCACGCCGCTGACCCGCTCGATCGAGCGCATGGGCCGGCTGGTGGCCGGGCGTATGAAGGAGGTCCTGGACGGCTACACCAAGGCCGATCTGGACCGGGCCATGAACGTCTGGGCCCGCGACGACGAGGTCGACGACCACTACGACAGCCTGTTCCGCGAGCTGCTCACCTACATGATGGGCGACCCGCGCACGATCCAGGCCTGCGCCCACCTGCTGTTCATGGCCAAGAACCTGGAGCGGATCGGCGACCACGCCACTAACCTTGCGGGCATCATCCACTACCAGGTCACCGGCCAGGACGTGGCCACCGAGCGCCCGCGCGGCCTCGGCGACGGCCGCTCATAAGGGATACGGAGCATGACCCCCTTCATCCTGGTGGCCGAGGACGAGGACGCGCTGGCGACCCTGCTGCAGTACAACCTTGAAAAGGACGGCTACGAGGTCGCGCTCGCCGGCGACGGCGAGGAGGCCCTGGTCCAGGCGGACGAGCGCCAGCCGGACCTGGTGATCCTGGACTGGATGCTGCCCAAGGTCTCCGGCATCGAGGTCTGCCGGCGCCTGCGCGGCCGTCCCGACACCCGCAATGTGCCGATCATCATGCTGACCGCCCGCGGCGAGGAGAGCGATCGGGTGCGGGGCCTCGACACCGGCGCAGACGACTACATCACCAAGCCCTTTTCCATGACCGAGCTGACCGCGCGCATCCGCGCGGTGCTGCGCCGCATCCGCCCGGGCCTGGCCGAGGACAAGGTCAATCAGGGCGACATCATCATCGACCGGGTGGCGCACCGGGTGAAGCGGGCGGGCCGCGAGATCCACCTCGGCCCCACCGAGTTCCGCCTGCTCGACCACCTGATGCAGCATCCGGGGCGGGTGTTCAGCCGCGAGCAGCTGCTGGATTCGGTCTGGGGTTCGGACGTCTATGTCGAGGCCCGCACCGTGGACGTCCACATCGGGCGGCTGCGCAAGGCGTTGAACGACGGCGCCGAGGTCGATCCGATCCGTACGGTGCGCTCGGCCGGCTATTCGCTGGACGTGGACGGGTAGCAAGAACCTTCTCGACAGTTTCACGCCCACACCGACATATTCGGACATCCTGTGGGAGCGTTCGATGAAGACGGTGGCGGTGATCGGCTATGAGGGGGTCGAGGCGTTCGACCTGCTGGGGCCGCTGGAGATCTTCGCGCGCGCCCGCACCGGACCGGGCGAGCCGGCGCCTTACCGGGCGGTGATCCTGGGCCTGAACGACCAGCCCTTCGTCACGGAGTCGGGGATCGTGTTCAATCCCCAGGGCCTGCTCGACGAGCCGCTGGAGATCGACACCCTGATCGTCCCGGGCGGGCTGGGGGTGCGGGTCCCCGAGACCACGGCCGCGATCGCCGCCTGGCTGGCCGCTAACGGCGGATCGATCCGGCGGATCGCTTCGGTCTGCACCGGCCTCTACGCCCTGGCCGCCAGCGGCCTGATCGACGGACGCCGGGTCACCACCCACTGGAACTTCGCCGCCGACGTGGCCCGCCGCTTTCCGGCGCTGAAGGTCGACGCGGACGCCATCTACATCAACGACGGCCGCTTCTGGACCTCGGCGGGCATCATGGCCGGGGTGGACCTGTCCCTGGCCATGGTCGAGGCGGACCTGGGTCCCAGCGTGGCCATGGCCATCGCGCGCGACCTGGTGGTCTACCTGCGCCGCCCCGGGGGCCAGGAGCAGTTCTCCGAACCCCTGCGATTCCAGACCCGCGCGCCGGACCGCTTCGCCGACCTGATCGGCTGGATGCGCAGCCACCTGACCGCCAACCTCGACGTCACCGCCCTGGCCGACCGGGTGGCGCTGAGCCCGCGCCAGTTCACCCGCCGCTTCAAGGCGGTGTTCGAGGTCACCCCCGGCGACTATGTCGAGCGTCTGCGGCTGGACGAGGCGCGGGTGCTGCTCACCGACGGGCGCGCGACCATCGAGACCATCGCCGCAGCGGTGGGCTTCCAGAGTCCGGACACCTTCCGCCGGGCCTTCGAGCGGCGTTTCGGGATCAATCCCAGCGCCTATCGCACCACCTTCCGGGTCGCCGCCGACGCGGCCTGAGGTCGTTCACCGCGCCGCCCGCGCCGTTCGGCGCAATGTCCGAAAGCGTCGGTTTGTTGTCCTCGACCTTGTGACCAAGGGGTCACAAGATTTTCCGCTACCTCACTTAGCGGAAAAGGCGCCGTCGTGCTCAGAACCCTGGCTCTCGTGTTCGCCCTGATGGGGCTCGCTTCCGTCGGCTCGGCCTCGCCGCGCGAGGACCTGCTGGTCACCCCGGCTTGGCTGGCCCACCACCTCAACGACCCGGACCTGGTCCTGCTCCACGTCGGCGACAAGGGCGAATTCGCTTCCGCCCACATCCCCGGCGCCCGTTTCGTGGAGATGCAGGACGTCTCGGTCACGGGCGCGGAGGCTGGCGGCCTGACCCTGGAGCTGCCCAAGGCCGAGGACCTGCGCAAGCGGCTGGCGGCGCTCGGCGTCTCCGACCGGTCGCGGATCGTGGTCTATTACGGCAAGGACTGGGTTTCGCCGTCCACCCGCATCGTCTTCACCCTGGACGCGGCGGGCCTGGGCGGGCGCACCTCGGTCCTGGACGGCGGCATGGGGGCCTGGACCCACGAGGGCCATCCGGTCACGGCCAAGACCGCTCCGGCGCGCACGGGAACCCTTTCCGCACTGAAGATGCAGCCGCGCGTGGTCGACGCCGCCTTCGTCCGCAGCCACCTGAACACCCCCGGATTCGCGGTGATCGACGCGCGCGCCCAGGTCTTCTACGACGGCGTCCAGCCGGGCGGACCGAGGGACAAGCGGACCTCCGGCCACGCGGCCGGCGCCCACAGCCTGCCCTTCACCGAGGTCACCGGCGATGACCTGAAGTTCAAGTCGCCCGAGGCCCTGGCGGCCCTGTTCGTCAAGGCCGGCGTCAAGCCGGGCGACACCATCGTCGCCTATTGCCATGTCGGCCAGCAGGCGACCGCGGTGGTCTTCGCCGCCCGCACCCTGGGCCGCAAGGTCTACCTCTACGACGGCTCCTTCGAGGACTGGGCCCGGCGCGGCCTGCCGGTCGACAATCCTTCGCGGAAAGGCCAATGAGCCCGCGTCCCTACGCCAACCCCTATCTGATGGGCGTGGGCCTGGGGCTGGTGCTGCTGGCGGCGTTTGTCCTGACCGGGCGGGGCCTGGGCGCCTCGGGCGCCTTCGCCAGCGCGGCCAGCGGCCTGGTCTCGGTCGCGGCGCCGAAGACGGCGGCCGCCAACGGCTATTTCAGCGCCTACCTGGCCGAGGGCGGGCCCTGGTCGGCCTGGCTGGTGTTCGAGATCCTGGGCGTGATCGCCGGCGGCTTCCTGTCGGCCCTGATCGCGGGACGGCTGGCGGCGCGCGTCGAGCGGGGACCGCGCCTGGCGGCGGCGCCGCGCCT
>CAYSNW010000047.1:0-32937 GCA_964432415.1 uncultured Caulobacteraceae bacterium | reverse complement strand
GTCAGGCCCGGGTGCCGGGCGCCGCCGGCCTGTGGCGCGACCTGACCGACAACGTCAACCAGCTGGCCGCCAACCTGACCAACCAGGTGCGCGCCATCGCCGAAGTGGCGACCGCCGTGACCAAGGGCGACCTGACGCGCTCGATCACGGTGTCGACCTCGGGCGAGCTGGAAGAGCTGAAGGACAACATCAACGAAATGATCCGCAACCTCCGCGATCAGACGTTGAAGAACGCCGAGCAGGACTGGCTGAAGACCAACCTGGCCCGCTTCACCCGCATGCTGCAGGGCGAGCGCGACCTGTCGACCGTGTCCAACCTGGTGCTGTCGGAGCTGGCGCCCCTGATCAACGCCCAGCACGGAGTCTTCTACGTCTCCGACCGGGATGACGAGGGGGCGGGCGTGCTCAAGCTCGCGGCCTCCTACGCCTTCAACAACCGCAAGCACATCGCCAACGAGTTCAAGCTGCGCGAAGGCCTGATCGGCCAGTGCGCCTACGAGAAGTCGCGCATCCTTCTGACCAACGTGCCCAAGGATTACGTGCAAATCTCGTCCGGGCTCGGAGAGGCCGCGCCGCTCAACATCATCGTGCTGCCAGCCCTGTTCGAGGGCGAGGTGAAGGCGGTGATCGAGCTGGCGACCTTCGGCGAGTTCTCCGAAACCCACCAGTCGTTCCTCGACCAGCTGATGGAATCCATCGGCATCGTGCTCAACACCATCGCCGCCAACATGAGGACCGAGGGCCTGCTCAAGCAGTCCCAGCTGCTGACCTCCGAACTGCAGGCCCAGCAGGAGGAACTGAAGAAGACCAACGACCGGCTGGAACAGCAGGCCGCGTCCCTGCGTCAGTCGGAAGAGCTGCTGCGCACCAAGCAGGACGAGTTGCAGACCACCAACGCCGAACTCGAGGACAAGGCGCTGCTGCTCTCGGCCCAGAACGCCCAGGTGGAAGCCAAGAACCGCGAGGTGGAGCAGGCCAAGCGAGCCCTGGAAGAGAAGGCCGAACAGCTGGCCCTGACCTCCAAGTACAAGTCGGAGTTCCTGGCCAACATGAGCCACGAGCTGCGCACGCCGCTGAACAGCCTGCTGATCCTGTCCAAGCTGCTGGGCGACAACGCCCAGGGCAACCTGTCCACCAAGCAGGTGGAGTTCGCCAAGAACATCCACGACGCCGGTTCGGACCTGCTCGGCCTGATCAACGACATCCTGGACCTGTCCAAGATCGAGAGCGGCACCGTCACCCTGGACATCAGCGAGATGCCCTTCGGCTCGCTCAAGGAGCAGATGGACCGGACCTTCGCCCAGATCGCCCAGGACAAGAAACTCGATTTCATCGTCGACATCGGGGCCGACCTGCCGCGGGCCATGTACACCGACGACAAGCGCCTGCAGCAGATCATCAAGAACCTGCTGTCGAACGCCTTCAAGTTCACCGAGAAGGGCCACGTCAAGCTCAGCGTGCTGCGCGCCGAGAGTGGCTGGTCGGTGGCCAACGACCACCTCAACAAGGCCGGACAGGTGCTGGCCTTCGCGGTCGAGGACACCGGCATCGGCATCCCCGAGGACAAGCAGCGCATCATCTTCGAGGCCTTCCAGCAGGCCGACGGCACCACCAGCCGCAAGTACGGCGGCACGGGCCTGGGCCTCTCGATCAGCCGCGAAATCACGCGCCTGCTGGGCGGGGAACTGCGGGTCGAGAGCGTTCCCGGCAAGGGCTCGGTGTTCGTCCTGTACCTGCCGCTGAACTTCAGCCCGGCGGCCCAGGCGGCGCCAGCGGCCCGGCCGCTGCAGATGCCGGCCCGCCCGACGCCCTCCTACGTGCAGAACGAGGCCGGCGAAGCGGTGGCTGACGACCGGGACGACGTCTCGCCGGGCGATGCGGTGGTGCTGATCGTCGAGGACGATCCGCGCTTCGCCTCGATCCTGCTGACCCTGGTGCGCGAGAGCGGCTTCAAGGGGGTGGTGACCGGGGAGGGCGCCGCGGCGCCGCAACTGGCCCGCCGCTTCGGGCCGGACGCCATCATGCTCGACATCGGCCTGCCGGACATGGACGGCCTGGCCCTGCTCGACATGCTCAAGCGCATGCCCGAGACGCGCCACATCCCCGTGCACGTGATCTCGGCCGACGACCAGAGGGGCCTCGGCCTGTCGATGGGCGCCTTCGGCTTCACTCACAAGCCGGTGGAGCGCGAGGTGGTGGTCTCCACCCTGGAAGGGGTGAAGAGCTTTGTCGCCAATCCGGAGCGCACCGTGGCCCTGGTCGGCAAGGACAAGGAGGCGGTCCAGACGCTGCGCGGCTGTTTCAAAACCGTCGAACTGGCCAAGAGCCTCAAGGCCATTCTGGACAAGCCGCGCGCCGAACGGCCGGACGGGATCGTGGTGGAGGCCAATTTCGTGCCCACCAACGACCTGATCGACCTGCTCAAGCAGTCGGAGTCCAACGCCGACCCGGTCGTGGTCTTCGCGCCGGAAGAGCTGGAGCCGGCCGACGAGCGGCGCCTGAGGCTGGCGGTGTTCGGCGGCATGGTGCGCATGGCCCGCACGCCGGAACAGCTGATCGATCAGGTCAGTTTGCTGCTGCACGAGCCTCTGGAGCGTCTGCCCGATCCGGCGCGCGCCAAGCTGGTGCAGACCCGGCATGAGGACGCCCTGCTGACCAAGCGGCGGGTGATGGTGATCGATGACGACATCCGCAACATCTTCTCGCTCGCTTCGGCGCTCGAGGAGTACGGGATCGAGCTGCAGTACGCCGAAAGCGGTCGCGCGGGCCTGGATCTGCTGGCCTCGGGGCCGGGGGCGGACGTGGTGCTGGTCGACATCATGATGCCGGACATGGACGGCTACGAGACCATCCGCGAGATCCGCGCCATGGAGGGCTACGGCGATCTTCCGATCGTGGCGGTCACCGCCAAGGCCATGAAGGGCGACCGGCAGAAGTGCATCCAGGCCGGCGCGTCGGACTATGTGTCCAAGCCGGTGGACATCGATCACCTGATCTCGGTGCTTCGGGTGTCGATCCAGCGCTCGGACTCGCAACGCATGGCCACCGAACCGGCGGCGTCGATGGTGAGCTCGGCCAACTGACGTGAAGAACGGCGTAGCCAAACGGCCCAGTGCGGCCGATTTCAGCCGACAGCTCGCGGCGGCGGAGGCGCCGCCGCGAGCCCGGATTCTGATTGTCGACGACGATGAGCGCAACGCCTTCGCCGCCACCCAGGCGTTGGAGGAACTGGGCCATGTCCTGGTCACCGCCTCCTCCGGCGAGGAGGCGCTGCGGCGCTTGCTCGTCGAGGACTTCGCCCTGATCCTGCTCGACCTGCACATGCCGGGCATGGACGGCTACGAGACCGCCGCCCTGATCCGTTCGCGCAAGCGTTCCGCCTCCATCCCGATCGTGTTCCTGACCGCGGTGTTCCGCGACGAAGCCCACCTGTTCCAGGCCTATTCGGCCGGGGCGGTGGACGTGGTGTTCAAGCCGGTGGACCCTTTCATCCTCAGGTCCAAGGTCTCGGTCCTGGTCGACCTGCACCTGAAGAACGTCGAGATTCAGATGCAGTCCGAGCACCGCAAATGGCTGCTCGACGAGAACATCCGGGTGCGCAACGAAAAGGCCCTGGCCGAGCGCGCGCTGAGGGCCACCCAGGAGCGGCAGGAAGCCATCCTGAAGTCGCTTCCCATCGTCTTCACCTCGCGCCGGGCCGAGCCGCCGTTCGCCCCCCTGTTCGTCTCCGACGGGGTCGAGGCGATCACCGGCTTCTCCGCCGAGACCTTCACCTCGGACCCGAACTTCGGGGCCAGCCGCATCCACCCGGAGGACCTGGAGCGGGTGGTCAAGGCGGTCTCGGGATCGGTGGAGACCGGTTCCTATGCCGTGGAGTTTCGCTGGCTGTGCGCCGACGGGACCTACAGGATGCTGCTCGACCAGGGCGTGCTGGCGCCGACCGCCGAGGGCGAGCCCAAGGAGGTGTTCGGCACCCTGCTGGACGTCACCGACCGCCGCTCGCTGGAGGAACAGCTGGCCCAGGCGCGCAAGATGGAGGCGGTCGGCCAACTGACCGGCGGTGTCGCCCACGACTTCAACAACCTTTTGACCGTCATCCTCGGCAACGTCGACCTGCTGGCCCGCAAGGCCGAGAAGGACCCCAAGCGCGAGCGCCAGCTCGCCGCCATCCGCCATGCCGCGGACCGGGGGCGCAGCCTGACGCGCCAGCTGCTGGCCTTCTCCCGGCGCCAGCACCTCAATCCCCAGACGCTGGATATCAACCGGCTCATCGAGGACTTCCTGCCCCTGATGCGCCAGGCGGTCGGCGAGGCGGTGACCATCGAGACCCGGCTGGACGCCCGCAATCTCTGCGCCCACGTCGATCCGGCGCAGCTGGAGACGGCGCTGCTGAACCTCGCGGTCAACGCCCGCGACGCCATGCCCGGCGGCGGGCATCTGGTGCTCTCCACCCGGGCCGTGTCCGGGGGCGGAGACCTGGGCCGCCTGCACCCGGAGCTGCGCGAGGGCCGCTGGGCCGAGATCGAGGTGCGCGACAGCGGCGAGGGCATGCGCCGCGACGTGCTGGACCGCATCTTCGAGCCGTTCTTCACCACCAAGGAAGTGGGCAAGGGCTCCGGCCTGGGTCTCTCCCAGGTCTACGGCTTCGTGCGCCAGTCCGGCGGTCACGTCACCGCCGACAGCGAGCCGGGCGCCGGTTCGACCTTCCGCCTGCATCTGAAGCTGAGCCGCGCGGCCGCGGCCGCGCGGCCGGCCGCCGAGCCCATGCGCCGGGCCCCCCGCGGCGCCGAGCGCCTGCTGGTGGTGGAGGATGACTCCGCCGTACTGGCCCTGACCGTCGAGATGCTGGAGGGTCTGGGCTACGAGATCCAGACCGCGCTCAACGCCACCGACGCCCTGCGCCTGATCGAGGGCGACGACCGGATCGACCTGCTGTTCTCCGACGTGGTGATGCCGGGCGGCATGAGCGGGGTTGATCTGGCGCGCGAGGCGCGCAAGCGCCGCGCCGGTCTCAAGGTGCTGCTGACCTCCGGCTATCTGGGCGACAACGCCTTCGTCGACAATTCCGAATTCCCGCTCATCGACAAGCCCTACGAGCGCCTGGCCCTGGCCGCGCGCCTGCGGGAGATGCTGGGCGGGCGCAGGCGAAGGTCGGAGACGCGCAGCTTCGAGGCGGCCGCCGACGGAGCTGAGGACGAAGAGGCGGCATTGGCGCGGGCGCAGGCGGGTTGAGCATGGACATGACGACAATTCTGGTGGTCGAGGACGAACCCATGATCCGCATGCTGGCCGCCGACATGCTCGACGTGCTGGGCCTGGGCGTGGTCGAGGCGGGCGACGTGGACGAAGCGCTGGCTCTGCATGCCGAGGGGGCGAGCTTTGAGGCCGCGATGATCGATCTGGGTCTGCCGGGACGTCCGGGCGAGGACCTGATCGAGGAGATGCAGCGGCTCAAGCCGGAGATGCCGATCATCGTCACCACCGGGCGCGACGAGAGCGAACTCGCCGATCGCCCCCAGGGCGGGCCGATGGTGTTCCTGGGCAAGCCCTACCAACTGGCCGACCTGGAAGCGGCGCTGCAGCAGTTGAACCTGACCGCGTGAGCGGGCGCGGAGCCGGAGCCCCGCGCCCAAACCTTCAGTTCAGCTTGAAGCCGATCGGAATATCGACCTCGGCGCCTTCGACAGGCTTGCCGTCGACGGTGCGGGGGCTGATCTTGAAGTAGCGCGACAGCTTCTGGCCAGCGTCGCCGAAGCGATAGCCAGCGGGCGCTTCGCTGACGGTCGAACAGGCGGTCATCTCGCCTGCCGCCGTGACCCGGCAGCGGATCACGGCGCGGCCCTCCACGCCCTCGGCGAGCGCGCGGGTCGGATAGTAGCGCGCCATTTGCTCGGCGTTCGGGCGCGACAGCCAGCGCGGATTGCCGATCACGGCCGCGGCAGGGGTCTGGGCCGGCGTTTCGGAGACGGCCGTGCCCTTGATCTCCGGAATGGTGGTGATCACGCCCACGCCCTTGGTCGGCGTGGTGTCCACCGGGATGATCGGATTGTCGAGCGGCGCCAGCGGGGTCGTGATCGGCGGAATGTGCGGGTTGATCACGTTGCGCGGCGGCGTCTGGGGCGTCCGGGGCGGGACGTCGGGCTTGGGCCATTTGTACATCGGGCCGTCCAGAATGATGTCGCCAGGCGGGGCGACGGGCGGCGCCACGAACTTCTGTTGGTAGAGCCAGACGCCCACGCCCCCGTGGAAGACCACCGACACGGCGACCAGTCCCCACACCCATTTCGGCAGTTTGTTACGGTTCTCACTGAGAGTGAGGCCGTGCAGCACGCCCCCTCCCGGTCCGGCGGCCTGCATCATCATGGCGGCATCCCTTCCTTTCGTTCCCCGCGAAACTTCTGATGGTCTCGCGCAAAACGAGGGTCCGCCCGGCCTCTGTCGCCATTGCGACGACAAAGCGCGGCTTTGGGGCCGGAATGGCCGAGATTGAGGCGGTTGGATTCAGATGGCGTTAACCATGTTGGCCAAAGCGTCATCCCCATGGCCGTGACCCCGATTCATGGATTCGCCGGCGTGGAGGCCGCGATCCGGCGCGCCGCGGGCGCCACCGGCGTGGACTTCGATTTCCTGCTTCGCACCGCGCGCCGGGAGAGCGGCCTGAACGCCAATGCGCGGGCTCCGACCTCGTCGGCCGCGGGCCTGTTCCAATTTGTCGATCAGACCTGGCTGGGGGCGCTCAAGCGCTACGGACCCAAGTACGGCCTGGGTAACCTCGCCGAGCTGATCCAGAAGGGGCCGGACGGGCGGCTGCACGTCGCCGACCCCGCCGCCCGCCGCGCGGTGATGAACCTCAAGCTCGATCCGCAGACCGCCTCGCTGATGGCCGGGGAGCTTACAGCCGACCACGCCGCCTACCTGAAGGGCCGCACCGGACGCGTTCCGTCGGCGGGAGACCTTTACGCCGCTCATTTCCTGGGGCCGCAGGGCTCGGCGAAGCTGATCGAGGCGATGGGATCGCGCCCCTCGGCGGCGGCGGCCAGCCTGTTTCCGGAGGCCGCCGGCGCCAACCGCTCGATTTTCTTTCACGGGGGCCGGCCGGCGACGGTCGCCGAGCTTTACGCCAACCTCTCGCGCCAGGCCGGCGCGGGCGGAGCAGCGGCGCCGCAGGACGCGGTCGAGCCGTCCGACAGCGGGTTCCTCTATGCCGACCGGCTGGATCACCTGAAGCGTGACCGGGAACTGCTGGATCTGTTCACCGGCAAGAACAAGCTGGGCGGCGGATCGCTGGTGGACGCCCAGCTCCTGGGCGCCTTCGGGCCGGAAGCGGAGAAGGGGTAGCCCCTTTTCTACTATGTCCGTCATCCTCGGAGCGAAGGCGCGAACGCGCCGTAGACCCGAGGACCCAACAGGTCCCCACATCAACGCTGCGAGGTGAAGGGGCGCGCGGCTTCCAGCAAGATTCGCTGTTGGGTCCTCGGGTTCCGCTTCGCGGCCCCGAGGATGACGGACATAGTGGGAAGGTTTGCTAGGCCACCGCCCGCGCTTCGGCCTCGGGCCGCGGCTTGCCGGCGTCAGCGACGGCCCGCGCCACACTGGCCACGGTGACCGGCTTGCGCAGCACGGTGTCGGCGCCGGCGTCGAGCATGGCCTGGGCTTCCTCGGCGTCGCCGCCGATCACGGCCACCACCGGCAGGGTCGCCGGGCGACCGGGTAGGGCGCGCAGGGTTCGGGCGGTCTCGGGTCCGTCCATGCCGGGCATGCGCCCGTCGAGCAGGACGAGGTCGAATTCGCTCATCTGCAACAGGTCGATGGCGCGCCGGCCTTCCTGGGCGTGCAGCACCCGGTGGCCGAGCTGTTCCAGGACCGCGCGCAGCATGGCGGCGTTGAGCGCGTCGTCCTCGACCACCAACACCTTGAGCGGGCGGGCGGGGGTCTCTTCCGTCGCGGCCGCGGCCTCGATGGCGCAGGCCTCGGGATCGAAGGGCAGGTCCAGCCAGAAGCGGCTGCCGACGCCGATGGCGCTTTCAGCGGCGACCTCGCCCTGCATCAGGACGGCCAGTTGGCGCGAGAGCGACAGGCCGAGGCCCGCGCCGGGAATGCCGGCGCCGGTGCGGTCGATCCGGGCGAAGGGTTCGAAGGCGACCTTCAGTTCCTCGGCCGACAGGCCGGGGCCGGAGTCGGCCACCTCGATGCGGATACGGCGTTCGTCGATCAGGCGCGCGCGCATCTCGATGCGGCCGCGCATGGTGTATTTCACGGCGTTGCCGACCAGGTTGTTGAGCACCTGGCGCACCCGGGCGCTGTCGCCCACCGCCGCGCCGCGGCCGCCGGAAATGGCCTGGGTCAGGCTCTCCTCGATGTGGGCGCTCATCTCCACGCCCTTGGTCGAGGCGTTGGGACGGTGCAGCAGGACCAGCTCCTGGACCAAGCGCTGGGCGTCGATCGGCTTGGCGGCGACCACCAGCCGTCCGGCCTCGGCGGTCTCGGAATCCAGCGTCGCGTCCAGCACGTCGACCAGGTCCCGCGCCGCGTGCAGGGCGGCCTTCAGCTGCTCGCGCGAGGGGGCGCCGCGCGAACCGGCGCCCAGCGCTCCGGCCAGCACATGGGCCACGCCCGACAGGCCGTTGCGGATCTCGTGAGAGAGGGTGGCGACGATGTCGGACTTGGACTTGGCCAGGCGGCGTGCTTCCAGCAGAGCCTTTTCCCGGTCGGTGATCAGGCCCTCGCGTTCGAGGTTGAGCGAGAAGTGCTCGCGCAGGTGCCGGTTCAGGATCAGGGCGAGGGCAAGGGCGAGCGCCGAGCCGCACAGGACCAGGGTGCCGGTGTAGCTCATGGCCGGATCGGACTTCAGCCCGATGATCGGCCCTGCCGCCGCCACCGGGGCGATGACCAGCAGGCCCGAGAGCGTCGGCGAGGAGAAGAAGATCACGCCGGCGGCGGCGCCGGCGCAGAGCACAAGCAGCGGTTCGGCCAGGGGGCCCGCGCCTTGCGCGAAATAGCAGGTCTGCCAGATGGCCATGGCCCAGAGCAGGCCGCCCGCCATCTGGATGCGGGTGCGCAGGGTGACGTTTTCCGACGCCCCGGGAGAGCGCTTGAGCCAGTCGACCACGCCGTAGAACAGGGCCCAGTTGAAGCCGTAGACGCCCAGGCACACCGCCAGCCAGCCGGCGTTGGGCGCATAGGCGGCCAGGATCACGAACACCGGCAGGCAGATGCCGAAGAAACCCAGCGCGTAGGGCAGCATCCTGACCTGGGCGTCGAGCGCCTGCCGCTGGATGGCTTCGTCCACCTGTTCGGGCTGAAGCGTGATGCGGGACGCGGGCTTGGGATCGAAGAAGGGCTCTTCCATCCTGCGATTGTAATCAGGCAGGGTTGCTGTCCGGTTACGATGTTTGCGCGGGGTAAGGTAAAGATTCATTAGGGTTGATCTGGCCAAGCTCCGACGGAGTTTTTCCGGCCAAGAACATGACCACCAAGCCCATGCGGCTCTCCGAAGCCGACATCCGCAGACTGGTGAAGGGCGATAACGCCGACGAGCGCGCCGTCGCCGCGCACAAGATCTGCCGCACGGTGGAAAAAGCCGAACTGACCGAGGCCGAGCGGGCCGCGGCGGCCGACATCATCCGCATGCTGGCGGTCGATACGTCCGAGCTGGTGCGCCGCGCGCTGGCGGTGACGCTCAGGGCCTCGCCCCTGATCCCGCGCGAGACGGCGCTCAGGCTGGCGCGCGACGTGGAGTCGGTGGCGCTGCCCATCATAAACGCCTCGCCGGTGTTCAGCGACGAGGACCTGGTCGAGATCGTCAAGGCCGGCTCCGGCGCCAAGCAGATCGCCGTGGCCGAGCGCGCGGTGCTCTCCAAGCGGGTGACCGCGGCGGTGGCCGTGTTCGGGGTCGAGGACGCGGTCAGCGCGGCCTGCGCCAACGACAACGCCGCCTTCGCCGAGGGCTCCCTGCAGCGGGCGGTGGACCGGTTCCCCAATTCCGAGTCGGTCACCCGCGCCATCGCCTATCGCTCCAGCCTGCCGGTCTCGATCTCCGAGCGGCTGGTGACCCTGGTCGGCGAGACCGTGCGCAAGCATCTGGTCGAGCACCACGCGTTGAAACTCGAAACCGCGCTGCAGCTGACCTCGGCGGCGCGCGAGCGGGTGACGGTGGATCTGGTCGATCAGGCGGCGGTCTCGACCGACTTCACCGCCTTCGCCAAGCACCTGAACAAGAACCAGCGCCTGACCGCCTCCCTGCTTCTGCGGGCTGTGGCGCGTGGGCAGATGGCCTTCTTCGAGCACGCCCTGGCCGAACTGACCGGGGTGCCGCACGAGCGCACCTGGCTGATGGTGCACGACGCGGGGCCGCTGGGCTTCCGCGCCATCTACGAGCGGGCCGGCCTGCCGTCACGGCTGTTCCCGGCCTTCCGGGCGGCGCTGGAGTCCTGGCGCTCGGTCGAGGCCGAGGGCGCGGTGTTTGAGCGCGAGCGCTTCCAGGAGCGGGTGCTGCAGCGGTTCCTCACCCAGCAGCCCTTCGCCGCGCGCGAGGACCTGAACTACCTGCTCGAGCGGCTCGACCGCGCGCCGGACCACCTGCAGACGATGGCCCACGCCAACGCGGCGTAAAGATTCCTCTCCCAGAGGGAGAGAAGGGGACCCGCCGCGATGCGGCGGGGAGGTGAGGGGTTACAACCGTTTGCAGTGAGGACGCGACGCTTCAGAGCGCTTCGTACGCCCTCATCCTCCCAGTCGCTGCGCGACCGGGACCCATCCTTCTCCCCACGGGAGAAGGATCTCAGCCTGCGTGGCCGATGCTCGTCAGGTGATCCTTCACGCGCCGCTCGAGCTCCTCGGCCAGGACCTTCCCGACCGGGTGGTTCTCGTCCTTGATGGTGTCGCGCACGCAGGCCTTGATGGCGTCGATGTGGGCGTCGATCAGGAAGAGGGGCGCCTTCATCCGCACTTCCGGCGCGTCGGTCATCTTGCAGAGCGAGGCGGCGATGCGGGTGATCAGCGGATATTCGTAGGTGGCGCCCAGACCCTTGAGGTCATGGCCGCGCAGGTAGAGCCCCTCGGCGGTCTCAGGCGTGTAGCCCTTGTCGCGGATCGCCGCGCGGGCGGCGTCGAGCTTGACCAGCTCGTCGTTCAGCCACTGGGCGAACTGGCCGGACAGGCTCTTGAGAGCCTCTTCTGCCTTGGCGATCGCGCTGGGATCGATGCCGCCGAACTTGGCGCCGCCGACCTTCAGGCGAAGGGTGTTGGTGGGCTGGATGAACTGGGCTTGGCCGGGCTTGTTCACGATCGATCTCCCGCGGCCCGCCGACGGGCAGGCCACACTTGGGGAGGATCATGCACGCAGCCGCTTAAGAAGTTCTAAGCGACGAGCAGCCTGTCAGGCGAAGTGTTGGCGGTTCGCCGCCCGGACAGGCTGCCATGCATAGTGGCGCGCACCCCGGGCGCAAAAGTGCGCACCACTTTTGCTGGGCGCGCGCAGCAGCCTCAGGCTGTAAACTGCTCCACCAGCACCCGCTCCTCGAAGGTGCGGCCGGCGTCGAACAGCATGACCAGGGCGGGTTTGCGCACCGCGCGGATCTCGACACGGGCCACGTCGCGCACCTCGAAATTGTCGGCGACGGCGGCGACCGGGCGCTTGTCGGGCTCCAGGACCTCGAAACAGACATCGGCGGTATGGGGCAGCAGGGCCCCACGCCAGCGGCGGGGGCGGAAGGCGCTGATCGGCGTCAGCGCCAGCACATTGGCGCCCAGGGGGATGATCGGGCCGTGGGCGGAAAGGTTGTAGGCGGTGGAGCCGGCGGGGGTGGCCACCAGGGCGCCGTCGCAGAACAGCTCCTCGAGCCTGATCCGGCCGTCGACCGAGATGCGCAGCTTCGCGGTCTGGTGGGTCTGGCGCAGCATGGAGACTTCGTTGATCGCCAGGGCCCGGGCCACGACCCCGTCGCGGGTGGTGGCGGTCATGGCCAGGGGATGGATGGTGGTGGAGCGCGCGGTGTTGATCCGCTCCAGCAGTTCGTCCTCGGCGTAGTCGTTCATCAGGAAGCCGACCGAGCCGCGGTTCATGCCGTAGATCGGCCGCGGCGCGGCGATGCGCTCGTGCAGGCTCTCCAGCATGAAGCCGTCGCCGCCGAGCGCCACGATCACCTCGGCCTGGTCTTCCGGCCATTCGCCATAGCGGGCCGCCAGGCGCGCGCGGGCCTCCTGGGCCTCGGGCCGGTCGCTGGCGCAGAAGGCCAGGCGCTCGACCGGAGGGCGGGGCGGGGCGGGGCTGTCGGAATTGCCGGCGGGGCGCGAAGGCATGGGATCAGCTTCCAGCCTCGAACGGGCGGCTTGTCAAACGCCGGTTTTCGACGATGGCGCGATCAGACGCCGGCGATGCGGTCTCGGAAGGCGCGCGCGGCGCTCTCGGGATCACGGTTGAAGGCCGCGACCGAGCGTTTTCCCGCGTCGGGACCGCCCACGCCGGGGCGCCCGCCGTTGACCTCGCGGACCAGCACGACCAGCTCCGGATAGACCACCCGATCGATGCCGACCGAGGCGCAGGCGAGCGCCAGGGCTTCCGGATCGGGGGAGGCGCAGGCGCGGCGCACGTCATTGGCGGTGAAGCCGCCCAGTTCCGCCAGCGCGTTCTCGAACAGGGTCAGCTTGCCTTCCTTCAGCGCGCGCACGAGGTAGCCGGGCCGGAGCTGGCCGGCGGCCTTGAGCTTGGCGATCAGGCGCCGCTCCATTTCCTCGCGCTCGCCGTCGCGTTCGACCACGAAGGGCTTGCCGGGCTCCTTGCCGCGGTGGGCGCTCTCGACCGACGAGTTCAAGGCGGCGTCGAATTCGGGCCCTTCGATGCGGAAGCGCTCGGCGATGGCGGTGCGCAGGGCCTGGCCGACCAGGCCGTAGAGTTGCTCGGCCAGGAGTTTCGACAGCTTCGGGTGGCGCACCAGGGGCGAGCGCAGGGAGGCCACGCGGCGGGCGGCCTCGACCAGGCGCTGGAGCGCCCCGTCCCCGACTTCGGCGGTGGTGTTGTTGGCGAGCGCGGTCATCACCGCGGGTTCGCCGCCGTCCAGGATAGCCTCGACCACTTCGCAGCCGAGCCTGGGCCGGCGGGCGACCTCGATCTGGTGCTCGATCGTGGCCTCGACCAGCAGACGGATCAGGTCCTGGTCCTGCAGCAGGGGGCTGGAGAGGATGATCGGGCGGGCGATCTCGATGTCGTCCAGCGCCAGGACGTTGACCAGGGCGCGCGGCGCCCAGTCGGCGTGAGCCAGCTTTTCGGCGAGCGCGCGGCGGATGTCGCGCTCGGCCTCGACCACCAGGGCCATGAAGACGTCGTCGAGCAGCGCCTGGATTTCGGGGCGGCGGGCGTCGGAAGACCCGTTGCAGAGGTCCGCCACGCCCAGCAGCAGGCGCTCACGATCGCCGGTCTCGCGCGAGCGGGCGAGATCCAGGAGCTCCATCGGCTGGGCTCCGGCTTGGCGTAGGGTTGCGGCCATGGGGTCGCTCCGACCGGCTGGAATCCCTTGAAGGGTCGACCCTCGACGTGAAAACAAGCTTAACGACAGCCCTGAGGCGGCCCTGACTTGACGCCGTTCACTCACGGCGCGACGGTCCCGGCGTTAATCACGCTCATGGAGGCCGAGATGGCCGACGGTTCGATGGTGTCCCTCAAGGACCAGGTCAGCGACGCCGAATGGCGCGCGCGGGTCGACCTCGCCGCCCTCTACCGGCTGGTGGCCCTCCAGGGCTGGGACGATGCGATCTTCACCCACATCTCGGCGCGCGTCCCCGGGCCTGAGCACCACTTCCTGATCAATCCGTACGGATTCTTCTTCGAGGAGATCACCGCCTCGTCGCTGGTGAAGGTCGATCTGGAGGGCAATGTCGTCCAGAAGACCGAGAACTTCATCAACCCGGCGGGCTTCACCATCCACTCCGCCATCCACGCCGCGCGGGAAGACGCCCACTACGTCATCCACCTGCATACCGATCAGGGCGTGGCGGTCTCGGCCCAGGCGGAGGGCCTGCTGCCCCTGACCCAGCACGCCATGGCGATCCTGCCGCAGGTCGCCTACCACGACTATGAGGGCATCGCCCTGAACCTGGGCGAGCGCGAACGCATCGTCGCCGACCTGGGCCAGAAGAAGCTGATGATCCTGAAGAACCACGGCACCCTCGCGGTCGGCTCGACCGCGGGCGAGGCCTGGACCAGCATGTTCTTCCTGGAGCGGGCCTGCATGCAGCAGACCATGGCGCTGGGCGTGGGCCGCGAGGGCGTCAGCGCGGCCTCCCAGGCTGCTCAGGACGAGGTCAAGGAGCAGACCTCCATGGCCATGCCGTGGGTGTCGGGCCTGGCCTGGCCCGGCTGGCTGCGCCGGCTCGACCGAAAGTCGCCGGGGTATGACGCCTGAGGTGTAATTTCACCGTAGATTCACCGTAGATTACGGTGAGCGGGGCGAGGGCCTGCCCACAAAACTATGCCCGTCATCCTCGGGGCCGCGCAACGGAACCCGAGGACCCAACAGCTCCGACGTCAACGCCGCGATTCTAGAGCCCAGCTTCGCCCAAGATTCGCTGTTGGGTCCTCGGGTCTACGACCGCTGTGCGGTCTCCGCTCCGAGGATGACGGACATAGCTGGAGGGCGGCAAATAAGAACAAATAGCGAACATTCGGTCGAATGTCAAGTCTACCCCTTGCGCCCGATCACCACGTGCAGCGCCGCCTCGGAGGCGGCGTGCTCCACCGCCTCGTAGCCCAGCGCCTTCAGGTCGATCCCGGCCAGCAGGTTTTCCCCGCGCCCCAGCACCACCGGCGAGATGGCCAGGTGCATTTCGTCGATCAGTTGGGCCTTCAGGTATTCGCGGACCGTGGCCGCCCCGCCGCCCACCCGGACGTCGAGCCCGCCGGCGGCCGCTCGGGCCTGGTCGAGCGCGGCCTCGAAGCCCTCGGTGACGAAGTGGAAGACGGTGCCCCCCTCCATCTCCAGCGGCGGGCGCGCATGGTGGGTCAGGACGAAGACGGGGACGTGATAGGGCGGGTTGGGGCCCCACCAGCCCTTCCACTGGTCGTCGGGCCATGGACCGCGGACGGGGCCGAACATGTTGCGCCCCAGGATCCAGGCGCCGAGGCCGGCTTTCCCCCGCTCCGCAAAGGTCTCGTCGACGCCCGTCGTGCCGCCCTCCTGGCCGATCATCGCCCTGAAGCTGCGGGTCGGAAACACCCACGCGTGCAGCGCCATGCCGCCCAGACCCATCGGGTTGTCCAGGCTCTGGTCGGCGCCGGCCCCGAAGCCGTCGGCGGAGACGCTGAAACAGTTCACGCGCAGTCGGGACATGGCGGGGTCTCCAGGGGGACGAACAGGGCGATAGCCTTCCGGCCTCGTTAGCAGGCCCGCGCCGGTGGCGTCACCGCCCAATCCGATGAGACCGGCTCACCCGCCGATACAGGCCGTGCCGTTGCAGTAGCGGGTCGCGGTAATGTTCACCGTCACCGTGGCGGTCGCCGAGCCGCCGTGCCCATCACTCACAGTGTAGGTGAAGGTATCGGTGTCGGTCATCGAGTCCGAAACCGCATAGGGATAGGTGTAGGTCACGCCCGTGGAGGTGTAGGTCACCACCCCGCCGTTGCTCCCCTGGGTCACGCCGGTGATGCTGAGCGAATAGCTGCCCGAGGAACTGTCGTTGGTGCGCGGATCCTTGTAGCCCGAGGGCGTGATCGAGGTGCCGTCGTCGAAGTTCTGGTTGATGGTGAGCGTATCGTTGACCGCCGTCACCGTGCTGGAGGCCGATACCGTCACCGAGACCGTGCCGGTCGCCGTGCCGCCGCGTCCGTCCGACAGGGTGTAGGTGAAACTGTCGCTGCCGGTGTAGCCGGTGGCCGGGGTGTAGGTGACGGTCGTGCCGTTGGTGGTGACCGTGCCGTGGGCGCCGTTGGTCACCGCGCTGACCGACAGGGTGTCGCCGTCGGGGTCGGAGTCGTTGCCCAGGACGGAGACGGTCTGGGCGGTGTTCTGAGCGACCGAGGCAGTGTCCGCCGTCGCGACGGGCGCGCGGTTGACGGTCATGGTCACCGTGCCGGTGGCTGTGCCGCCGTGGCCGTCGGACAGGCTGTAGGTGAAGCTGTCCGTGCCGTAGTAGCTGGTGGTCGGGGTGTAGGTCAGGCTGGTCCCGCTGTTGACGCTGACCGTGCCGTGGCTAGCCGAACCGGCGCCGGTGATGGCCAGGGTGTCGCCGTCCGCGTCGGTGTCATTGGTCCTGGGATCGAAAGTCAGGGCCGTGTTCATCAGGGTGGTCTTGCTGTCGGCGGTGGCGACCGGATTGTGGTTCGTCACCGTTCCGACGGTCAGGCTGACCGTGGCGGTGGAACTGCCGCCGTGGCCGTCGCTGATCGTATAGGTAAAGGAGTCCGTTCCGTTGTAACCCCCGGTTGGAGTGTAGGTGATGGTCGTCGCGCTATTGATGGTGCGTGAGCCATGACCCGGCGTGCTGGCGGCCGTCACGGTCAGGGTGTCGCCATCCGCGTCCGTGTCGTTGGCCAGGACCGAAACGGTGACCGCCGTGCTGGCCGGCGTGGTCGCCGAATCAGCCACTGCGACTGGTGGCCGGTTGGTGACGTTGAGCTGGGTTCGGTTGCCGGCGGCGTCGTAACGGTAACTGACCAAACTCCCATCGGCGTAGCTGACCTGGATCAGGCGGCCCAGCGCGTCATAGCAGTAGAGCTCCTTGCCCGCCGGTGGGCTGGATTCCATGGCGGGGCAGGTGCTGTCTCCAGCGCGGGCGGGGTGGCTCCAGGGGCCCAACAGCAATAGCGCCGCGGCGGCCGCGCCGGTCTTCAGGATCGAACCCCGAGACATCCCTCGTCGCCCCCCAGCGAATTCGTCGAACAAACTCAACCAATCCGAGCGTTCACGATTTATACAATTGACGGTCTTCGCAAGCTTTGCAACACATTCGTGGCGCGTTCCACGAACGCGGACTCGTTCGGGGGGACGTCATGGCGTCAGGCGTATCGCGCGTCATTGCAACTGCCAAGCTTGTTCTGGGCCGGTTGCGAATAAATGCGATTCTCGCTGGGCTGGCGGCCGGTCTGGCCGTCGCGGGCGGGGCGCAGGCGCAGGATAGCTCCGCGCCGACGTCCGATCCGCTCCCTTCGGTCAGGATTCTCAAGGGTACGCTGGTCTCGCCGACCACCGCCGCGACCTACTACGGTTCGGCTACCACGTCGACGGATGGCCTTTGCCGGGACTATGGGCCGTCGGCAGGCACGCCGGTGGCCGCCGTCTGCCCTAGTGGCGGCAGGCCCCGGGCCCCCGAGATCAAGGAACTGGCTCGCGCGCTGAAGAACGATCCGAACTTGATCTACGAATATCTGCGTAACTCAATCGACACCGAATTCCTGTTCGGAGCGCACAAGGGACCGCTCGGAGTCATTATTGATCGCTCGGGCACTCCGTTCGACCAGGCCGAATTGATGGTCGAGTTGCTCCGGGAATCCGGGTTCTCAGCGCGCTACAAATTCGGGACCATCACGCTTACGGGCGCCCAGTTCCAGGACTGGACGGGCCTGTCCAACGCTCAGGCGGCCTGTGATTTTCTCGCCACCGGGGGCATTCCGGCGACAGTGACCGGCTCGACCGGTTCGTGCACAGGCACGGTGTCGTCCGTCACACTCTCCCATGTCTGGGTCGAGGCGGACGTCAGCGGCGGGACCTACATTTTCGACCCTTCCTACAAGGTCTTCCAGCACAAGACTGGCATCGACGTGAAGGCGGCGATGTCGATCACGACGGGCGAGCCGCTATCGACAGCATCGACCGGGATGACCACCGGAACGGATTCGTCTGTTCCCTACGCCCAGGGGTTGGCGCGGTCGGCCCTGGAAGCAAAGCTTCAGACCTACAGCGCGAACCTGCTCACGCGACTGAAGCAGACGGACATGCAAGGCGCCGACATGACCGATGTGGTTGGCGGGCACGTCCTGACCCCCGCGACGCGGCCGAGCGGCGGGTGGAAGCAGACCAGCTTTGCGTACACGGCGACGGTCGCATCGACCTGGACCGGCGGGGTCCCAGACCAGTATCGCGCCAAGCTGATCCTGTTTTCCGACATCGCGACCAGTTCTTCCACGCGCGCCACACTCGTGAGCGCGACCTTCTTTGTGGACGAGATCTATGGCCGGCGGCTGCAGTTGAGCGCCCACCAGAGCAGCGCGGTGAACCTGACCACCACCTCATACACCTGGGCGCCGTCCCTCTCGTTGGACGGCGTGATTCTGCAAACCGGCTACGCCATCAACATGCCGGACCACCTCGACATCCCCCTGACCATGACCGCGGACCACCCATTTGCGGCGTCTGGCGACGGTGGAACGGGGACCTACGGCGACGCCACGGTGCTCAAGCATGTCGACTTCCTGTACCCGGCGACTCTCGTTCACGCCTGGGGGCGCACCTCACCGAACCTGCTTGCAAAATGGGAGCGCGAGCAGGCGGGCGACCACACCTATCCTGCGACCTTGGCCCGTGCGCCGACCGACCAGGGACCGAGCGACGCCGAGGTGGTGGGCGTTTCGGGGGACATGACCCGCTCCCGCCTCGCGGCGACCTGGTTGGCCCAGTTCACCCGCAGCACTGAATTGCACGCGGAACTCGCCAACGCCCGACCCGTCTTCCTTCACACCCTCGGCGCGGTGAGCGCGAACGAAGCGCCGGTTGCTCCCCTGCCGGACTGGACGGGGTATGAGCCCGGTGTCTCGCCGGAAGGGTTCATTCCGATGGACGAGACCGCGGTCGTCGACCTCGAAACCAGCTTTGGTCTGGTCTCCCGGACTTCGGACGCGAACAACCGCCGGGCGGCGGTCCATGCCATCGCGGCGACCGCAGCGGCCCTGGAGGGCAGCGTCGTAGCGCAGCTTACGGACAATCCCGACGTGGCGTCGACCGCGACGCGGATGGCCTGGGGCAACAATCCCACGTCCGAGTCCCCCAGCACCACGACGCGCAAGGCCTACCGATTCACCTCCACCACCGCCGCGTCCAACGCCTACAGCCTCGCCGTCTTCGACAATGGGACGACCGCGCCGGCAGCGGTATCTCCGGTGCCGGCCCTGGATGTCGGGCTGGTCACCTTCATGCGGACCCGTCTGTCCAACGAGGTGCAGGCCTATGCGGGGCAAGGCTTCGAAGTTGTGGCCTCGGCCGAGTCGTTCCTTGGCCCGGGGCATCGCATCGGCTCCGAATATCAGATCATCACCATCGGCGGCGGCGGCCCGCCGCTGACTTACTACGCCCGGCTGGACTCCCGTCAGCGCGGCGGGGCGGCGATCGCGACGAAGTACGACGAATCCGGCGATCCGGTGCAGATCGCCCACGTACTGACCCGCGTCGGCACCACGATGAAGGGCGGTGGGGCCTCGGCCGTCACTCAGATGACCCGGTTCAATCCGGGGGAGGCGGCTCAGAGCCTCAAGGATCGGTTCGTCGACCGTTCGAATGTCGAAGGGGTGGACCTGGCCAGCGGCCAGGCCTCCTTCCACAGTCCGGTGCTGGCGTCGAAGGGACAAGGAGAGTTTCCCTATCGTCTGGACCGCACTGAGGAATACGGCGACGCCCTTCGCACTTCTTTTGCGGCGGACTCGGGTCTGCCGACGGGCGTGAACGGCGAGGTGCTCAGCGGCAGTTCGGCCGGACTGGTCTCCAACTGGACCTCGGGGGTTTCATTCTCGAATTCGGGCTTTGAGCCCATGGGGCAGAGTCGGGTCGAGGCCTCCGCATCCACTCTGGCAAGCTTCGTCGCGATGCAAGATCTCTGGCGCGCTTCGCCGAGCGTCCAGCGGGAAGTCACCGGCGCCCTGATCGCCAACTGGTGGAACGACCGGCTGCAGTTCAACGTCGCCACGGTGACGTCCGGCGCCTCCGCCCAGCAGTTCCTTCGCCTGGCCGATGACACCTTCATTTCGGCCAAGGGCGGGGCTCAAACCCTCACAGTCACGGGAACGCGGAGCGCGGTCCGGCCGAACTTCATTATCCACCTCCCTGGAGGACAGACTGAATCGATCCTGCGTGTCTGGAACTACGACAACGTCACAGCCAGCCTGACCGGTGAGAACGGTGACGTCCGCAGCTTCCCCTATTTCAAGTTCACCTACGGCCCGACCACCGAGTCCGGGACTCACGGCTGGCGGCTGGGGACCTGGCACTTCCCGCAGGGCGTGGACCTGACTCTGACCTACGGCGACGACTACTATGTGCCGACGCAGGTCGCCTCCAACGCCGGGGTGACCTTGTCCATTCCCCGACCGCCCGTGGGCGTGGGCTGTACGCCGCTCGATGCGGTGGACGTGGCCGGCGTAAAGACGCGGCTGGTTTTCCGCCAACCGGTGGAAGGCGACCTGACTCACCGTCCCGATCAGGCGTGCCGCCCGTACCAGATATTCACCCCGACCGATTTCGACGGCAGCGGCGCCCCGACCAGCCCGTCGGTGCAATATGCCTATGACAGTATCGGCCGGATCAACGGCGCGTCGGACGCCATCGCGATCCGCACGCCCGCCGCCCGAGCCGCCCACCAGTTCTTCCTGGCCGAGGGTTATCGCGGAGAGCGCATCGACCCGGTGGGTGGCCAATACGCCGTCGAGACCATGCCGGCCGGCGGAACCTCGATCGCCATCACCCTACGTCCCAGCTCAACGGTGCGCACCGTCCCTGCCGCGAGCCTCAGCCGCAACATCGACGAACTGGGCCGCATCGTCACGACCTATCGGGATGGGCGCGGGCGGGTGCTGGAGCGGCTCTACCCCGAAGGCGACCTCGACCTGTTCGCCTACGACGGGCTGGATCACACCCTGCAGCTGACCAAGCGCGCCAAACCGGGCGCCAAGACCTTGAATTCGGGCACGCCCACGGACAGCAGCACGGCCGAACCTGACATCACGGTCTCGGCGACTTATGAGACCACCTGGAACAAGCCGGCGACGGTCACCGACGCGCGCGGCTACACCACCAATCTGACCTATGTGGCGTCGGGTACGAACGGCGCCTCGCAGCTGTCGACCCTGGTGCGCCCCTCCGCGGCCGGAACCACCGGCGCCGGCCCGTCCTACAGCTTCACCTACAACAGCCTTGGCCAGCCGCTGGACGCCACGGACCCCACCGGGGTGATCACGCGCAACGCCTATGACGCGACCAGCCATTTCCTGACCAGCGTCACCTTCGACGCCGGCACGGGCAAGCTGAACAGCACCACCAGCTTCACCGCTGACAGCCTGGGCAATGTCACCGCCGTCACCGACCCGCGTGGCAATGTCTCCAACATCGTCTATGCGACGGGGACCGGCAGCGTTCTGTTCCCCGACCGGCGCAAGCTCTACGAGATCGGTCCCGACCCGGACGGCTCGGGCCCGTTGAAGCGCCCGGCGGTGAAACACACCTACGACGCCGCCGGCCGCGAGACCCAGGTCGACAAGGGCACGACGGCTGCGGATGGGACGGGCTTCGTCTCGCTGCAGACCGCCAGTGTCACCTACGACGCCGTAGGCAACAAGATTCGCGTCGATTCTCCGGCCGGAGTCAGCCAGCTCAGCTATGACGGGATGAATCGGGTGCTGTGCTCCGCGGTGCGGATGAACGCCGCTGTCTATTCCTCCCTGCCGTCGGACGCCTGCACCGCCTCGACGATCGACACGGCCCAAGGCCGCGACCGGATCAGCAAGAACACCTGGGACTACGCGGGCCAACTGACCAAGGTGACCCAGGCTTTCGGCGCGCCGGCGCTGGACGACGGCACGCCGGTGCAGCGGGACTATGCGGCCTACGTCTACGGCGCCGATGGCGAGCAGCTGAGCGTCCAGGACGCCAACTGGAACCGAACAGACACGATCTACGACGGGTTCAACCGGGTGCGTTATGTGCGCTTCCCGGTGACCGCGCGGCCGACCAGCGCGACGGCGGGGGTTGCGTCCAACGCCAGCGACTTCGAGGCCTATGAGTACGACGCCTCGGGCAACCGGGTCGCGCTCTGGAAACGCGACGGCTCCAAGATCGGCTTCACCTATGACGCTCTGAACCGCCAGACGGTGAAGGACATCCCGGGCGGGACGGCGGCGGATGTCTACACGGCCTATGACGACGCGGGCCGGGCGACCTCGATCCGCTTCGCCTCGACCTCGGGGTCGGGGGTGGTGTTCGGCTACGACGGGGCCGGGCGGCTGACCAGCGAGACCACCTTCGGCAAGACCATGGCCTTCACCTTGGACATCGCGGGGAACCGCACGCGCACGACCTGGCCGGACACGGGCTTCTGGGCAGACTATGTCTATGATCCGGCCGGGCGGGTGACGGAGGTCTGTGAGAAGACCTCCGACAACGCCACCTGCCATGGCTCCACCAGTCTGACCTCCTCAGGCGGCATCCTGGCGCGCTACAGCTACGACGACCTGGGCCGGCGCGTCAGCATCACCCGCGGCAACGCGGCGGTGACCGCCTACCAGTTCGACACCGCCGACCGGCTGACCCAGCTGAACCAGACGCCGGTGAACCACACCTCGGACCAGATCTGGACCTACGGCTACAATCCCTCGAGCCAGGTGACGTCTCGTACGGCGGCCAACCAGATGTATGTCTGGACCAACCGCACGCCGGGGACGACGACCAAGACCTGGGACGGGCTGAACCGGGACGCTACCCTGGCGGCGGTCAGCGGCGGCTACGACGCTCGGGGCAATCTGACCAAGGACGAGACGCGGACCTTCACCTACGATGTGGAGAACAGGCTGTTGACCGTGACGCCAAACGCCGGCGGCGCAGCGTCCCTGACCCTGACCTACGATCCGATGGGGCGGCTCAGCACCGCGACCAACGGCTCCTCGGTCGCCACCACCTTCCTCTACAACAACGACCGGCTGTCGGCGGAATACAATGGCTCGGGAACGGTGCTGAAGCGTTACGTCCACGGCCCCGCAACCGATGAGCCACTGGTCTGGTATGAGGGCTCGGGCACAAGCGACCGGCGTTGGCTGCACGGTGATGCGCAAGGCTCAGTGATCGCCTGGAGCGATGGTTCGGGGAACATCACCGCGGCCAACGGCCAAGTCTATGCCTATGGCCCATATGGCGAGCCGCAGAATCCGGCCTGGGGCGGTTCACGGTTCGCCTACACGGGGCAGATTCAGCTGCCCGAGGCGAAGCTCTATTACTACAAGGCGCGGGTCTATGACCCCGCGACCGGGCGATTCCTCCAAACCGATCCGATCGGGTATGAGGCGGATCTGGATCTCTACGCCTATGTAAGGGGAGACCCGACCGATGCGACGGATCCCAGCGGCCTCAAGCCGATGTGCCCGGGTGAGTGCGGAGATAATGACGCGCCCATTCCACCTCCCCGACAAAATGGCGGCGGTACGCGGCAGAACGCTCCACCGCGGACCAGCTGGTGGAATCAAAAGCAGACGATCTATGGAATCAACAGCCCCATGTGCCTCAAGGCGGGTTCTGGCTGCGATGCCAAGACCACCGCGACAAACGGCAGTGCCGTTTCGCAAGTCACGGGACTGGGGGCTGTTGTCGCGGGGGGGATATTCCTTCCGGCGGCCGTCATAGGCGCAGAGACGGGCGCTCCGGCGATCGCGGCCGAGGCTGGAGAAGCGACCGCACCAGCTTCGAGGGCAGCTGCATCTAGCGCAAGGGCGACACAGACAAGTAAGAGTTTCGATCCTTGGACTCAGACGAAAGCGGAGACTCGTGTTCCAACGGCGGACACCGGTGCACCACCACCACCCCGCCCCGGCGGATCGCCCACCCCAAATCCCTCGAGCAGTCAAAGGCCCGTCAACGGTATTGTTCAAGTGGTGATCCTTCTGGCGAAAATTTTTGGAGGCTAGCTGGTGCTTAAAGCATTCCTGGGTGCCGCCTATTGGTCCAAGGCACAGGCCTTATCTGCATCGCGTCAGTATACTAAAGCAATGCGCGAACTGGAGAAGCTTTATGGCCTGTATGACGCGGTCATCCCGTCGCCGAAGGTCGGTTCGGACACAAATTTACTCACAGCGTTGATAGCAATTGGCATGCGAGATTTTGGCCTTGCTCAATTGGCGGTTGCTCAAGTTCTGAATGGGATTGACGCGGACAAATCACTGTCCGTAAATGACAAGAATTATGTGAAGCGATATTGTAAGTGGATTCTAGAGTATTGTCGCGACAATGCGCCATATGTTCTCGATTTTAAAATCGAAGAGATTGAACACGCAACATTTGACGAGCAAAAGGTTAAGTGGAGAATTAGGAGAACGTTCCCATTTTCTTAGATTCGCCTAAATTCAAACGTCCCTTAAATCGAAAAGGCGTCGGCTTGAATTTGTATCGAAGAAATAGGACGACAGGTTTTCCCTTGTTTGTCGAGATCCGTGTAGCCGAACAACGTGCCAAGTTTCCACATCTGCAATAGCTGTGGCACCCGACTTGTCAGGTTAGGCGCGCTCTCGCGCAAAACGTCCAACTCCTCACCCAACTCACACAACCGCCCAAGCCTCATCCCACACCCGGTGCGCCGCCGCTCGCAGCGTTCGCAGACTAGGACGCGAGATCAGGTGGGGCCGGAGGCTAAAGCTGTTGTAGACGGCGGCGTGGGTGGACAGGAAGCGCTGCGCTGAGCTCTGGGACTTCAAGCGCTGCATCTTCCGCTCCCCTCTTCGGACGGGCAGGTGCGAGTTCTCCGCCCGATTGTTGGCGCGCAGGCTGCCTGGTCGGTGACGAGCCGTCAGGCCCAGGTCACGCAGGGCGGCGCGATAGGCCGGCAGGTTGTCGGTGACGGTGGTTTCGGGCGGGGCGCCCTGACGCTAGGCAGCGTGCGCAGCAGCTTCAGCGCCGCGGACTTTTTGCGGCGGCGCTGGACCAGGACGTCGAGCACCTCGCCCTCGTCGTCAACCGCGCGCCACAGCCACATCCGATCGCCGCCGATCCTCACAGCCATCTCTTCCAGGTGCCAGCGCTTGGTTGGCGGCGGGGCCGAATTCCAGCGTCCAACGGCGAATGATCTCAGAGCTGACCTAAATCCGGGGACACAGTACATAATTGACACGCCCAACTCTGCCGCTACCGTCCCCCCATGGCGCGATTGGCGAGGGTCGTAGCGGCGGGGGTTCCCCACCATGTGACGCAGCGGGGCAACCGCCGTCAGCAGGTGTTCTTTTCCGACGACGACTACCGGTCCTACCTCGAGCTGCTGGGCGAGGGTTGCCGCGCGGCCGATGTGGCGGTGTGGGGCTACTGCCTGATGCCCAACCACGTGCACCTGATCCTGACGCCAGCTGATCCGGGAGGCCTGCGCGCTGCGCTGGCCGAGGCGCACCGGCGCTATTCCCGCCGGGTCAATTTCCGGGAGGGGTGGCGTGGGTATCTCTGGCAGGGGCGTTTCGCCTCGGTCCCGATGGACGAGGCCCATCTGCTGGCGGCGGCTCGCTACGTGGAGCTCAACCCTGTACGGGCGCGCCTGACGAAGCAGGCCGAGCAGTGGCCGTGGTCGAGCGTGCACGCCCACCTGGCCGGCCAGGACGATGAGTTGGTCAGCGTGGCGCCGCTGCGGGACAGGGTCAGCGACTGGCCGGCGTTCCTTGCCCTGGGGCTAGACAAGGCGGAGCATGAGGCGATCCAGGCGGGCGGACGGACGGGGCGGCCCCTGGGATCGGCGGCGTTTGTGACCAACCTGGAGCAGAGTCTGGGCAGGGCTCTGGCCAAACAGAAGCCGGGGCGGAAGCCACGGCTGGCGGAGGAGGGGGCGATATAGGTACTGTGTCCCCGGATATCGGTGTCCCCGGATATCGGCTAGCAAGGGGGTTGTGTTGAAGTTTATCGGGATAAAACAGTAAAATGATTGGTCATTTCTATATAAAAGATAACATCGTCTTTATGCCTGTCATGGGTAAGGTGTCGCGTGGCTATTATGTTGACATTGATCCTGTTGTTAAAGTGCTGATGAGTGACGCGGCTGGTTGGTCATCAGCAATTGCGAAGTTAATTTATTTGGGAAATCCGAAAATTCCCTTTCCGAAATCCGAACCGATGCACGCCGTTGTTCTTAAGAATACGCGGTATAAGCGCTGGCAGGACTTCCAAAAGGGCATGATGTGTTGGGAATTTGAGACGACTCCGGAAGGCGGCACCTTAATGCCTCTACGAATGAGAAGTGATCGGAGAGGCCATGAACCTGACACTGAGAACCAAGTTGCCCTAAGTGCGCCCAGCCCGAATGAACTAGCTGACGCAATTGTTCAGAGGGTCTTGTCAGGTTAGCCGAGCCGCGGCGCAAAGCCCGACCGGTCTCGCCAGGTTGGCTGCGCTACGGGGCAATATTCTCAATCCCGCTCCTCTCCTCAGATCGCCGCGCAAGCCTCCGCCCACGGCATTCGCAGACTAGGGCGGGAGATCAGGTGGGGCTGCAGGTTGGAGCTGTTGTGGACTGCGGATGATCTCCGGCGGAATGCGGTGACCCTTGAACGACAGCGCCCGCATGGTCAGCTCTCCGGTCCGGCGAACAAGTTGACGGCCTCGACCGGCGCGCGTTTCAGCGAACAGCTTGGCCGTGGCGGTTGTACGTGTTTACAATCCCCACGTGCATATCGCTCGACTCACCGACGCACAGTTCGACCGCATCCGGCCCCAGTTGCCGGCCGGGTGGCGCCCCGTGGGCATGAAGGGTGTGGACAGCGACGACCGGTCGTTCATCGACGCGGCGCTGTGGAAGTTCCAGAGCGAGCGGCCCTGGTCGGCCCTGCCGGTGGAGTTCGGGCTGTGGTCGAACGTCAACCGGCGCTTCTCTCGCTGGGCGCGCGACGGGGTATGGGCGCGGATCGCGAAGGTTTTCGGCTCTCATGCGGGAGCGGATGCTCCGGTGGGTTTCGGGCTTCTGGCTGCACGGGCGGACGCCATCCGGGTGCTGTATCGGGGCAAGACCGGGGACTACGCTACGATCGACTACAAGGCCCGGGCGCGCACTCTGGAACTGACGCGCAAGGTGGCGGTCGAGGTCGGCGCGCGGATCGAGGCGCAGCGGCGCGCCCGAGGGGTCAGCGCCAGCGCTCTGGCCCGGCACCTGGGGGTTATGTACCAGCAGGTTCGGCGCTTCGAGCAGGGGGTGAAGCTGCCCACCACGCTGGAGGTCATGCTGATCGCCGAGGCGCTGGACTGCGATCCAGGTGTTCTGCTGGCCCTGCCGCAGGACGGGGAGGGGCACGTCATCCCGCTGAGGAAGCGCTCGCGCAAGGGGTTCGCCTCCATGTCCGCGGAGCAGAGGCTGGAGATTTCCCGGATGGGCGGCCACGCGGTGCCGGCCGAGAAGCGCGCCTTCAGCCAGGACCGCGACCTGGCCGTTCGCGCCGGCGCCGTAGGCGGGGTGATCTCGCGGCGCGGGGCGGCCCAGGACTGAGACGGTCGAGGAACGCACCGGCCTTCCGCCGAAAAATTGCCTTTCTCGCGCGACGGGATTAGTCGCCGAGCGCGTTCAATCGTAGCCACCGTCATGGAAATATGGTTGGACGCGCGCAGCTGCGCCGTTCATTTCCCGCGAGTCGCCCAACCATCGAGGACCTCTGCGCTTGATCCGCCGTCATTTCTTCCTCGCCATCGCGATCGGCATCGTCGGGCTCATGGCCATCCTGGGCGGCCTGCGGCTGCTGACGGGCAACGGGCACAAGGCTGACGGCCAGGGCGGCGGCGCGGCGGTTTCCGCCTCGGCGAACGGCAAGGGCGGAGGAGGCCGCGGCGGGCGCGGCGGCCAGGGCGGACCGGGTGGCGGCTTCGCGCCCCAGGTGACGCCGGCGACAGCCCAGATGCATGTCTTCACCGACCGGCTGGAGGTGATCGGCGTGGCCAAGGCGCGCCAGTCGGTGACCCTGACCTCCCAGACCACCGAGATCGCCACGAAGATCAATTTCACCAGTGGCCAGTACGTCAAGAAGGGCCAGGTCCTGGCCGAGCTGAAGACCGACGAGCAGCAGGCGGCGGTGACCAACGCCACGGTCGCGCTGGAAAAGGCGCGGCGCGACAACGAACGCTGGCAGGAACTGGGCAAGCGCGGTTTCGCGCCGAAGGCCGATCTCGACCAGTACCAGGCCGCCTATGAGCAGGCGAAGGCCAACCTGGCCACCGCCCAGTCCCGCCTGCACGACCGGGTGATCCGTGCGCCCTTCGCCGGCACCATCGGCCTGTCCGACGCCGCGCCCGGCATGCTGATCCAGCCCGGCACTCCGATCGCCACCCTCGACGACCTGGCCGTGATCAATGTCGATTTCGACGTGCCCGAGCGCTTCGTCGGCACCGTCAGGGCCGGCACCCCGATCACCGCCACCGCCGACGCCTTCCAGGGCGTCAGCGTCGCCGGCGTCATCGAGCGCATCGACACCCGCGTGAAGGCCGACACCCGCTCGGTCACCGCCCGCGCCCGCTTCTCCAACCCCGGCGGCCGCATCAAGCCCGGCATGCTGATGAAGGTCGGGGTGCAGCAGGGGACCCGCAACGGCGTCGGCCTGCCGGAGGCCGCGGTGCAGTTCTCCACCGACCAGCCCTTCGTCTTCGCCCTGGTCCAGCAGAACGGCAAGCTGACCGCGGTGCAGAAGACCATCGTCGTCGGTGTGCGCCAGGACGGCTGGGTCGAGGTGCGCAACGGCCTCGCCGCCGGTGAGACGGTGGTGGGCGATGGGCTGAACCGCATCCAGCCCAATCAGACGGTGCGCCTGGCCGGCGGCGGCCACGGGGCGGGCGGTCAGGGCGACGGCGCGCAGGCAGGGGCTCAATCCAGTGCGTCCGGCGCGAGGTCGCACGCGCCGTGACGCTTTCCGACCTTTCCGTCAAACGGCCGGTGTTCGCGGCCGTCGCCGCGATCATCCTCTGCGTCGTCGGCATCGCCGCCTTCCTGTCGCTACCCGTGCGCGAACTGCCCAGTGTGGATCCGCCGGTGGTCTCGATCTCGACCGACTATGTCGGCGCCTCCGCCGAGGTGGTCGAGGAGCGCATCACCCAGGTGATCGAGCGCCAGGTCGCCGGCATCCAGGGCATCGACCGCGTGTCCTCCGACAGCCGCGACGGCTCCTCGCGCATCAACATCACCTTCACCCTGGACCGCGACCTGGACGCGGCGGCCAACGACGTGCGCGACGCGGTCTCGCGCGTGATCAGCCAGCTGCCGACGGACGCCAAGGCGCCCCAGATCGCCAAGGCCAACGCCGACTCGTCCCCCGTGATGTTCCTGTCGCTGAACTCGCGGACGCTGAACCGGCTGCAGCTTTCGGACTACGCCGACCGCTATCTGGTGGAGCGCATCTCCACCGTCCCGGGGGTTGCCCAGGCGGGCCTGGCCGGCGCGCAGCTCTATTCCATGCGGATATGGCTCGATCCCGACGCCATGGCCGCGCGCGGCGTGACCGTCGACGACATCCAGAACGCGCTGAACGCCCAGAACGTGGAGCTGCCGGCCGGCGCTCTGGAGTCCAAGTCCAAGGACTACACGATCCGCGTCAACCGCCAGTATCTGAAGCCTGCCGATTTCGCCCAGCTGCCGATCACGCCCGCGCGGGCGGCGGCGACCGCGACGGTGGTCTCGACCGCGACCCGCTCGGCCAACCCCCAGGCGCCCACGGTCGCGGCCCAGGCCCCCGCGGCCCAGAGCGGAAGCCCGGCAGTGGTGCACCTTGGCGACGTCGCCCGCATCGAGGAAGGGCCGGACGAGCGCCGGCGCATGTTCCAGACCAACGGCGTTGAACAGGTCGGCATCTTCCTGACCCGCCAGTCCCAGGCCAACGACCTGGAAATCTCCAAGAACGTCCAGAAGGAGATGGCCGAGATCAACGCCCAGCTCCCGACGGGGACCCATCTGGATGTGATCGTCGACTATTCGGTGTTCACCGCCCAGTCGATCAAGGAAGTCTGGATCACCATGGCCATCGCGCTCGCGCTGGTGGCGGCGGTGAACTTCATCTTCCTGGGCAGCTGGCGCGCGGCGCTGATCCCCTCGATCGTGGCCCCCATCTGCATCCTGTCCAGCTTCATGGTCCTGGCCCCCCTGGGCTTCTCGCTGAACCTGCTGACCCTGCTGGCCCTGGTGCTGGCGATCGGCCTGGTGGTCGACGACGCCATCGTGGTGGTGGAAAACATCCAGAGGCACGTGGACGAGGGCGAACCGCCGGTGGTGGCGGCCCAGCGCGGCGCCAAGCAGGTGTTCTTCGCGGTGGTGGCCACCACCATCGTGCTGATCTGCGTCTTCGCGCCCCTGATGGTTTTGCCGGGCTATATCGGACGGCTGTTCGTCGAACTGGCGGTCGCCGTGGCCTCGGCGGTGTTCTTCTCGGCCCTGCTGGCGCTGAGCCTGTCGCCGATGCTGGCGTCGAAGCTGCTCAGACCCTCCTCCGGAGCTGGCTGGCTGGCGCGCAAGGTGGATGCAGTCAGCGAGACGGTGAAGCACTCCTATCGCCGCTCGCTGGAGATGATGCTGGGCGGGCGTACGCCGGCGATCATCGTGGGCGCCACCGTCTTCGCCCTCGGTCTGCTGGCGGTCGGCCTGTTCGTGATCCTTCCCAAGGAACTGGTGCCCAACGAGGACCGCGGCCGCATCGACATCTCGATCCAGGGGCCGGAAGGCGCTGGCTACGACTACACCCTGGCCCAAACCCTCAAGGCCGAACCCTATCTGCAGGCCTATCGCAAGAACGGCGTGGCGACGCGCTACCTGCTGAGCCTGCCCAGGCCCGGCGGCGGCTCGGGCCAGCTGAACACCGGCTACGGCTCGCTGGTCATGGCCGACTGGAGCAAGCGCAAGGTCACCTCCCAGGACACGGCGGCGGAGCTGAATAAGAAGCTGGGCGCCATCACCGGCGCGCGGGTGATCGCCAGCGTGCGCGGACCGTTCCAGCGCGGCGGCGGGGGCTCCGGCTCCAACGTCGACTTCATCGCGGCCGGCAACGACTATGAGGAGATCGCGCGCTGGATCACGCCGATCTACCAGGCCGCCCAGAACAACCCCGGTCTGGCGCGCCCCCGGCTGGACTATGAGCCGACCTCGCCGCGCCTGCTGGTCAACATCGACCGGGACAAGGCTTCGGCCCTCGGCGTGTCCTCCCAGTCGATCGGCAATACGCTGGGGGTCATGTTCGGCTCACGCCAGGTGACCACCTATGTGAAGAACGGCCAGGAATACTACGTCATCCTGCAGACGGACCTGAACCAGCGGCGCGACGTGGGCGACCTGGACAAGCTGTACGTCCGCACCAATTCCGGCGCGCTGATCCCGCTGTCCAACGTGGTCAAGACCGAGGTCCGGGGCGACACCCCCGACCGACCGCGCGTCGACCGGGTGCGGACCATTACCCTGACCTCGGAGCTGAACCCCGGCTACACGGTCGCCGAGGCGGTGAAGTTCTATCGGGACCTGGCGGCGAAACAGCCGGGCGGGGTGACGGTGAAATGGGGCGGCCAGGCCAAGGACTATCTGGAGGCGTCCAACGCCGTGGGCCTGGCCTTCGCCATGGCGCTGCTGCTGGTGTTCCTGGCGCTCGCGGCCCAGTTCGAAAGCTGGATCCACCCGGCGGTGATCATGCTGACCGTGCCGTTGGCGGCGCTGGGCGGGCTGTTCGGCCTGCTGATCGCGGGGTCGACCATCAACACCTATTCCGAGATCGGCCTGATCATCCTGATCGGCATCGCGGCCAAGAACGGCATCCTGATCGTGGAGTTCGCCAACCAGTTGCGCGACGAGGGCATGTCGATCCACGACGCAGTGATCGAGGCGGCGACCCTGCGCCTGCGGCCCATCGTGATGACCTCGATCTCGGCGGCCATGGGCTCGCTGCCCCTGATCCTGGCCTCCGGCCCCGGCGCCGGCAGCCGCTCCACCATCGGGGTGGTGATCTTCACGGGTGCGATCTTCTCGACCCTGCTGACCCTGTTCGTGGCGCCGGTGTTCTACAACCTGCTGGCCCGGTTCACGAAGTCGCCGGAGTGGACCGCGCGCCAGATCGAGAAGTTCGAGGAAGAGGAAGCCGCCCACGGCGGCCATCCGGAGCCCAGCCCGGCGGAGTAGGGCGCAGTCGCCCGCGCCCTACTTCTTCTCCTTGCGATAGCCGTAGAAGAACTGATCCGGCGCGGCGTCGCAGTAGCCCCAGGTTCCCTTCACCTCGTTGTCCTTGAACACGAGATGCATCCGGCCCCAGTAGTAGCTGCCCTCCAGCGGGGTCGGGCACCGGCTGGCGGAGGTCGGCTGGATCCAGAAGCCGTCCACCGTGTCGCCGTTGGCCACGGTCGCGTAGAACCGCCCGGAGCCGACCTCGTAGGTGGCGCCTGCCGCGGTGAACTGGGTCCAGCCGTAGGTGGTCCACCAGGAGCCCCACCGGGACTTGGGCATGTGGCCGGTCTCGGCGACGGGCGCGGGCGCCGGTTCGGCCGGCTTCTTGCCCCGGCAGCGTTCGAAGGAATCCCGATCCTCAGCCACGAGTTCGGTGGCGGCGGCGATCTCGCCGGCCAGGGAGGAGGCCCGGGCCTGGGCGGCGGCGCGGGCCCGCAGGAAGCTGTTGCCGGCCCGGTCGGCTGGCTGGTGGCGGCCGGCGGCGGCGCGCAGCTCGCGCAGCAGATTGAGCCAGACGTCGAACTCGCCGACCATGGCGCGGCTCTTGAAACGAACCTCGGGCGTGAGGTTGCTGTCGGCCAGGTTGGTGCGGTGCTCGCCCTGCTGGCGGGTGAATTCGCCGATCAGATAGTCGAGCTGGTCAGGGGTGTAGGCGTAGGTCTTGTTGAGCTCGGCCTGCGGCACCGAGGCGATCCAGCCGTCGACGGCCTGCTGGGAGAGCAGCTGCTGACGCCGCTCCTCGTGGCGGGTCATGATCTCGTAGCGGTGCTGGCACTCGGCGTTGGTGACCTCTTCGGCGACGACCTCGGGGGGCGGGGCGGGCCGCGGCGGCGCGGGCGGCGCCGGAGG
>CAYSNW010000046.1:0-34211 GCA_964432415.1 uncultured Caulobacteraceae bacterium | reverse complement strand
GGCGGCCCCTGCCCCGGCCGCGCGCGCCGCGCCCGTCACCGCCTCGGGCGGCGGCGCCTGGGCCCAGGACCACAGCGACATCGCACCCGATCCCTCGGTGCGCTTCGGGCGGCTGTCCAACGGCATGCGCTACGTCATCCAGAAGAACGCCACGCCTCCGGGCCAGGCGTCCCTGCGTCTGCGCATCTCCGCCGGCTCGCTGAACGAGCGCGAGGAGCAGATGGGCCTGATGCACTTCATCGAGCACATGGCCTTCAACGGCTCGACCCATGTGCCCGAGGGCGACATGGTCAAGATCCTGGAGCGCCACGGCCTGGCCTTCGGGCCCGACACCAACGCCTTCACCTCCTTCGACGAGACGGTCTACCAGCTCGACCTGCCGGAGACCGACGACGACACCGTCGACACCGGCCTGATGCTGATGCGCGAGACGGGCGGGGAGCTGAAGCTCGACCCCACCGCCATCGACCACGAACGCGGCGTGATCCTGTCGGAAGAGCGGCTGCGCGACACCCCGGCCTACCGCATCGCCAAGAAGAGCTACGACTTCTTCTTCAAGGGCCAGCTGCCGCCCCGGCGCTTCACCATCGGCGACGTCAAGGTGATCAAGGAGGCGCAGCGCCCCCTGTTCGCCGACCTCTACGACAGCTTCTACCGGCCTGACCGCGCGACCCTGGTGATCGTGGGCGACTTCGACATCGACAAGATGGAAGCCAAGATCCGCAGCCGCTTCGGCGACTGGAAGGCCCGCGGTCCCGGCCGTCCCGACCCCTACCTCGGCCCTGTCCTGCCGCGCGGCCTGGAGGCGCGCGTGGCGGTCGAGACCGGCGCGCCGACCTCGGTCCAGATCGCCTGGCTGACCGATCCCGACCTCAGCACCGACACCGAGGCGCGCCGCGCCGACCGCTGGCGCCGGTCGCTGGCGTTTGCGGTGCTGAACCGCCGCTTCGAGCGCCTGGCGCGCGGGGCCAACCCGAGCTTCATCGCCGCCGGCGCCTTCCGCTACACCAGCCTGAAGTCCGCCGACGTCACCGAGCTGCAGGTCACCAGCCAGCCCGGCAAGTGGCGCGAGGCCATGACCGCGGCCGACCAGGAGGAGCGCCGCGCCGTGCAGTTCGGCGTGCAGCAGGGCGAGGTCGACCGCGAGATCACCGAGTTCCGCGCCAGCCTGCAGAACGCCGTGGCCGGGGCCGCCACCCGCCGCACGCCATCGCTGGCCGACGGCATCGTCAGCGACGTCAACGAGGACGATGTGATCACCTCCCCGGCCCAGGAGCTGGCGGAGTTCGAGGCGGCGGTGAAGGGCCTGAAGGCCGAGACCGTCTCGGCGGTGCTCAAGGCCCAGTTCTCCGGCCAGGGACCGCTGTTGTTCGTCTCCTCGCCTGTCGCCATCGACGGCGGCGAGAAGGCGGTGCTGGACGCCTTCGCCCAGGCCGAACAGACGCCGGTCAGCGCCAACGCCGCGGTCGCAGCCAAGACCTGGCCCTACACCGACTTCGGCAAGACCGGGAAGGTGGCCGAGCGCAAGGAGGTCCTCGACCTCGACACCACCTTCGTCCGCTTCGAGAACGGCGTGCGCCTGACCGTCAAGCCGACCAAGTTCCGCGCCGACCAGGTGCTGGTCTCGGTGCGCATCGGCAACGGCTACCTGGACCTGCCGCGCGATCGCCAGACCCCGATCTTCGCGGCCGGGCTGGAATACCCGGAAGGGGGCCTGGGCCAGCTGACCACCGAGGAGATCGAACAGGTGCTGGCCTCGAAGGTCTACGGCGCCCGCTTCGGCGTCGGCGAGAACGCCTTCACCCTGTCGGGAAACACCCGCCGCGACGACTTCGAACTGCAGATGCAGGTGCTGGCAGCCTACCTGACCGACGCCGGCTGGCGGCCGGAGCCGTTCGAGCGCATGCGCTCCTACGGTTCGACCCTGATCAACCAGATGAACTCGACCCCCGGCGGGGTGTTCGGGCGCGAGAGCGAGGCCCTGCTGCACTCGGGCGATCCGCGCTGGGTCTTCCCCGACCAGGCCCACATCGACCAGTCGAAGCTGGCGGACCTGAGAAACGTCATCGCCGCCCCCCTGGCGGCGGGCGCCATCGAGGTGGTGATCGTGGGCGACATCGATGTCGACACGGCCATCCAGATGACCGCGAACACCTTCGGCGCTCTGCCGCCCCGCCACGAGGTTCCGCCGCCGTCGGACTCCACGCGGGTGAGCTTCCCGGCGCCGACCGCCACGCCCGTGCGCCTGACCCACAAGGGCCGGGCGGACCAGGCGGTGGGCTTCATGGCCTGGCCGACGACCGACTTCCCGTCCAATCCGCAGCAGGCGCGCGAACTGCGCATGCTGGAGCAGATCCTGCAGCTGCGGCTGATCGACGAGTTGCGCGAGAAGCAGGCGGTGACCTATTCGCCGTCGACCGAGCTGAACGCGTCCTGGAGCTTCCCGGGCTACGGCTACGTCTCGGCTTCGATCGAGGCGCCGCCGGACAAGCTGGACGGCTTCTTCAAGACCGTCGAACGGATCGCCGCGGACCTGCGCGACAAGCCGGTCAGCGCCGACGAGCTGGCCCGCGCCCGCAAGCCCCGGATGGAGACGATCCTGAAGGCCCAGGCGACCAACGAGTACTGGCTGGGCCAGCTCGGCGGCAGCCAGACCGATGGACGGCGCCTGGACGCCATCCGCGCCTCCCTGTCCGGCCTGGAGCGGGTGACCGCCGAGGACGTCCAGCGCGTCGCGCGCAAATATCTGAACGAAAGCAAGGAATGGAAGCTGCTGATCACGCCCGAGGGCAAGTGAGCCGCGGCGCCTGAAAAGAGGCCCCGTGGCGCAGCCACGGGGCCAGTCCGTTCTCAGGGGAAGGCGGGATGAACCACCCGCTGCGACGGAACACCCCGCCCGATCCGTAGTTCCCGCCAACCTTGGCCGCACGGCAGGGCCGTGCCATGTTTGAGACCGTACGCCGGGCCCAAGGTCCGGACAGTCGGGGCGAGCCTGCGATGAGGGCCAGGGCGATCGGGCGATCATTGCGGTGGCGGGCGCTGGGCGCCGCCCTGCCCGTCCTGGTCCTGGCCTGCGCCGCTGCGGCCCAGACTCCCCCGCCTGCGGCCCCGCCGCATCCCACCACCGTCGAAGGCGTCGTCATCCAGGCGCCGACGGTCAAACCGCCGACCGAGGAGGCGGTTCGCAGCTATGTCGCAGCGAGCCTGAGGGCGCCGTACCAGCAGTCGCTGGCGCGCTGGCGCGATCCGGTCTGCCCCTCGATCTCGGGCCTGGACAAGGAACAGGCGGTCTATCTGATCGCCCGCCTGGCCGAGGTCACGCGCGAGGCCGGCATACCCATGGGCAAGCCTCGCTGCGAGCCGAACCTGTTCATCATCGCGACGCCCGAGCCCGAACGTCTGCTTCGCCTGTGGGGCGCGAAGAACACCAGGCTGTTCGGCGACGAAGGCTATCCTCCCAGGGTCCGGCGCTTCCTGGAGACCCCGCGTCCCGTTCGGGTCTGGTACGACGCCAGCGTCAACGGCGGGCTCGACGCCGCCAAGAGCGGCGAGGACATCGGCGCCTATGGCGCGGGCGACAAGTCCGCCTCGCGCCTGACCTATTCCGGGGCGGTCCGTAACTTCGACGACGTCATCGTCGTCATCGACTCGGAAAAGACCAAAGGGCTGAAGGCCGGCCAGCTGGCGGACTACGTGATCATGGTCTCCCTGGCCGAGATCAACACCGACGCGGACCAGGGCGACGCCCAGACCATCCTGAGGCTGTTCGACGCGTCGGCGACGCCGCCCCTGGAGATGTCGAGCTGGGACAAGGCGCTGCTCAGAGCCCTGTACCGCACCTCCCAGGACAACCGCACCCAGGCCGGCGAGATCGCCCGCATCGTGGCCGGCGCGGTGGCAGAACCCAAGAAGTAGGACGGTCTGCTCTAGGCGAAACGGCCCGCAATCCATAAGCTCCACGGCCGAGCGCAAGGGGGCAGTGTCGGATTCGTGTCGGTGGCGCCGGTTGAATTCGGTTCGGGCGAAGCGTCGGGCTCGGCGATCGGCGCCCTGCGCGCGGCGTTCACGCCATCGGCCGTGCGCTATGCGGTGTCGCAGTCGCCGTTCTCGACCCTATTCGTCGACCTGACCCACCGCTGCAACATGGAATGCCGCAACTGCTACATTCCGGTGCGCGGCCTGCCCGACCTGCCGAGCGACTGGCTCTACGACATGCTGGGACAGCTTCCCCGCCGCGCCCGCATCCGGCTGGTGGGCGCCGAGCCGACAATGCGCGAGGACCTGCCGCAGATCATCGCCACCGTCCGCGCCCTGGGCCACACACCGATCCTGCTGACCAACGGGCTGAAACTTGGGCGGCGTTCCTATGTGGCCCAACTGAAGGCCGCCGGCCTCAGGACCCTGCATTTCTCCGCCAACGGCGGGCTCGACGACGACCTTTACGAGGCGCTGGACGATCTTCGCTGCGCGCGGCGCAAGCTGCTGGCGCTCGACAACTGCCTGGCCGAACGCATGAACGTGACCATCGGCATGATCCTGGCGCCGGGCGTGAACGAGCATCATGTCCCGGAATTCCTGGCCTATCTGATGGCGCGCGGCGTGCGCGACATTCACCTGCGCTCGGTAGGCCCCATGGGGCGGCATATGGAGGGCGAGGCCTTCTCGCTCGACGCGCTGGAGAGCCAGCTGCGCGCCGCCCTGCCGGAGGGCGCCCATCCGCTGCTGAAGACCAGCGAGAGCGGATCCTCTCGCGACTTCCGCTTCGGGCCCGTGCGGTTCCAGATCACCGAGTGGCCCGATCTGGGCAGCACCGAACGCGGGCGCCTGACGCCGGACGGCTTCGTCGAGCCGATGTTCGAGAGCATCCAGGCCAATGAATTCCAGTACTGAACCCCTGGCCGAGGCCGAATTCCGCCGGCGGCTGATCCAGGCGGCCGAGTCCTGGCCGATCGAGGAGACGCGTTTCTATCAGGCGCTCAGCGCCGGGCGGTGTCCCCGGTCCATGCTCAGGACCTATGCCCAGGCGGTGTTCGCCTCGGCGAGCATGTTCTGCGCCACCCTGGCGCACCTGATCGAGCAGGCCCCGGACCACGCCGCCCGCGGCGGCCTGCTGCTCAACCTGATCGGCGAGGAAGGCATCTTCGTGCGGGGCGGCGTCGGCCTGGTCTCGCGCCCGGAACAGAGCCATCCCGCGCTGGCGATGCGATTCCTGGAGGCCTGCGGCGGCGCCGCGGCCGATTTCGACCGGCAGGCGGCGATGAACGCCCATGCGGGGCCGGGCGTGGGCCTGGTCAGAGAGGGGCGCTGGCTGGAGGCGGTCTCCTACTTCTTCGTCGGACAGGAGTACAAGTTCGCCACCGTCTCGCAGCGGCTGTTCGAGCTGTTCCGCAAGCACGGTCTCGCCGAGCGCGATCTGGCCTTCTTCGCCGTCCACGGCGTGGCCGACCAGGAGCACGGCGAACAGGCGCTGGACCTGGTCATCGCCCACGCCCACAGCCGCGCGGAGCAGGAAGCCGCCCTGGCCGCGGCCGAGGCGGGAGCGCGCCACTGGTTCGAGCTGAACGGCGGGTCTCCCCGGCACGTCGCCGCCTGAGCGATGAACTTCGCGTCCTGGCCGTTCCTGGCCGTCTTCCTGCCCGTCACCCTGCTGGGGTTCGGCCTGATCCGGGGCGAGCGGGCGAGCTATTGGCGCCAGCTCTGGCTGATCGGCGCCTCCCTGGTCTTCTACGGCGTCTCGGGTCCGAGAAACCTGGCGATCCTGGTCGTGTCGATGATCGTCAACTACTCGGCCGGCGCCTGGCTGGCGCGCAACCAGGAGGCCGCAAAGGCGCGCCGCCTGCTGGTCCTGTGGGCCGCGATCGCCTTCAACCTGGGCCTGCTGACCACCTTCAAGTGGCTGGCGCTGTCAGACCCGGCGCGCAACGGCTTCAGCATCGCCCACACCATCCTGATCCCGCTGGCGCTGTCCTTCATCACCTTCCAGGAGATCGGCTTCGTGGCGGCCTGCGCCCGGGGCCAGATCCGCGACCCGAAGGCGGTGGACTACGTCTTCTTCGCGGTCTTCTTCCCCCATCTGGTCCTGGGGCCGATCCTGCAGTTCAACGACATCCGCCGGCAGATCGACTCGGGCGCCCTGGCGCGCCGTTCGACCCAGGACCTGGCGGTCGGCCTGTCCATCTTCGTCTTCGGCCTTACCAAGAAGGTGCTGCTGGCCGATCCTCTCTCCCGGGCGGTGGAGCCGGTGTTCGAGGCGGCGGCCTCCGGCGGCGGGCCCACGACGCCCGAACTGTGGTTCGCCATCGCGGCCTTCCAGCTGCAGCTCTATCTGGATTTTTCGGCCTACGCCGACATGGCCATCGGCCTGGGACGGATGGTCGGGGTCGCGCTTCCCATCAATTTCGACGCGCCGCTGAAGGCGCAGGACCGCTTCGATCTCTGGCGGCGGTGGCACATCAGCTTCGTGGTGTTCATGAGGACCAATGTGTTCATGCCCCTGGTCCGGCACGCCCGGCTGCCCGTGGTGGCGGCCCTGTTCGTCACCGGCGTCCTGTCCGGGCTGTGGCATGGGCTGGGCTGGACGTTCGTGCTGTGGGGGCTGTTGCAGGCCGCGATCCTGGTCGTCCTGCACTTCCGGGCCTCGGCGCGAGACAAGGCGGAGCGGCCCGCCGGCGCCAGACGGCTGTTCGGGATCGCCGCCACCTTCCTGGTCAGCTGTCTGGTGGGCGCGCTGTTCCGCGCCCCGACCCTGGAGGCGGCCCGTGTCATCTACGGGGGGCTGGTCGGCCTGCCGGACGCGGCCGCCGCGCAGGCCGCGCGCGCGGCCGTGGCCAAGACCTGGTTCACGGAGGCCTTTCCGCACCTCGGTCCCGGCGCGGGGCTCGCCCTGGCGTTGGCCGCGTTCGTCGCCTGGATCTGGCCCGATCCGATCCGGTTCTTCCGGCGCAACTGGAACGCCACCGATCCCAGGCCCGACAGCCAGGCCCGTAGCGAGGCGGCGGCGCGTCCCGGGTGGGTGGAGTTCGACCTGACGCCCGCCTGGGCGGTAGGAATGGCGGTCCTGACGCTCATGGTGCTGCTGCACCTGAGCGAGGCCAAGCGGTTCGTCTATGTCCAGTTCTGACCCCCGGGCGCGGCGCTACCTGGGCTGGGGAGCGGCGACCGTCCTGCTGCTGGCGGCCGCGCTTGCGGCGATGACCGCCGCCATCGACCCGCGCGGGCTCCTGGGCCCGACCCTCGGCTGGCCGACATTGTGCCAGGCGGGTCTGAAGACGGACGAACACGACTCCAAACCCCTGCTGGCGGCCCTCGGGCGGCCGAAGGTGATCCTGGTCGGCGCCTCCAAGGTGCAAAAGGGCTTTCTGCAGTCCGACGCCGACCGGGTGCTGGGCCCCGGCGCGTTCAACCTGGCCATGTCGGCGTCGAACTTCTCCGAGATCGCGGACATGGCCGAGGACGCCTGGCGTGGCGGCGGCGTGCGGAGCGTCTGGATCGGACTGGACTACGGCGGCTTTTCCGCGCCCCCCTCCGGAGCCTATCGGCGCCCCGCGCGCCTCGACGCCGATCCGCGGCTGCGGGCGCTGTGGCACGGCTGGCTGTCGCCGCAGGCCATGGAGCGCGCCACCCATATCGCCGCCCATCCCGAGCAGTGCCGCCGCCCCCTGTACACGCCAAGGGGTTTTCGCGCGGAGACCCGCCCGGGCGATCCCGATCCGGTCGGGACCGCCGATCTGCGCGTGGGCCCGGGGCGCGATCCCCTGACCGGCCAGAGGCGCTCGTTCCGCGCCGTCACGACCCTGCCCAAGGCCCAGCGCGAGGCGACCTATCGTGAGGAGATGCAACGCCTGCGGCGATTGCTGGGAGAAGCGCGTTCGCGCCGGATCGAGGTTGTGCTGTTCATTCACCCGCGCTCACGCGTCTATCTGCGCGCGCTGGAGCTGGAGGGGCTGGACGCCGACTACCGGCGCTGGGAGGGCGATGTGACCGCCATCGTCGCCGCGGCCCACGATCCGCACGCGCGGCTGCTCGACTTTTCGGACGACGCCCGGTTCACCGGCAGCGACGCCGGCGTCTGTGCGGCCGGCGCCAGGCCGACCTGCCTGTTCTATGACGCGGCCCACTACACGCCCGCCGTCGGACGCCGCATCCTCGAGGCCGGGGCGACGGCGCCCCAATGAAAAAAGCCCCGGCGGGCGATCCCCCGCCGGGGCAGTCAGCACTCAGGACGTCGAACGCATCGACGCCTCTTCTTTGCAGTGTTCCGCCTGAACCCGGTCTGACGCGGACGTTCAGCGCACGATGCCGCCGACCCCGCCGTCCAGCACGATGGCGCCCGCCGAGGCCGAGGCCTTGGCCGTGGCGGTCTCGGTGACCACCTCGTCGCGATAGGCGGTGTAGGTCTCCTCGCGGATCATGGTCAGGATCTTCACCCCGGCGCCGAAACGGCGCAGCAGGCTGCGCTCGTTGCAGTCGCGCGCGGGTTTCTGGGGCCGGCAGGTGACCAGGCCGTGCTCGTGCCAGAGCGCGTCGCCCTTGCGGCAGTCGATGGTGCGCCCGCCCTCGAAGCTGATCTCGCCCCGGTATTCGGCGAACAGGACCTGCAGACGCGTGCCGGCGATGCAGCGATAGATCTCGCCCTCGTAGAACGCCTCGACCTCGCGCTCGGGCCGGACCTGGGAGGCGGGGTGCGGCACCGACCGGTCGTCGATGCAAACCGCCTGGATCACCACCCGTTTGGAGGACTTGCGCGTGGCCTGGTAGGCGACCCGGCGGGTGATCGCGCGAGCCTCGGCCTCGGCCTCGACATGCAGCAGCGGCACGACGCTGGGATAGCCCTGTTCCTGGCCCCAGGAGCCGCCGCCACCACCGCCGACGATCACCTCGCCGCCCGCGCCGCCGCGCGCGCTGGCGCTGGCGCCCGCGATCGCAATGGCGGTCGACTGCACCGAAACATTGACCCCAGGCACCACCACCGAATGGCCGCCACAGTTGCAGCCCGAGGGCGGCGGAGGGGGCGGCGGAGGCGGCGGCTGGCAACAGGCCGGCGGCGGGGGCGTGCAGCACGCCTCGGCCACGCCGGCGGCGCCGAACAGCATGAGGCCCGCAAGGACTGAGAGCCAGAGTCTGAAGGGGCCGGTGAACAAGCGCCCGAGCATGGGGAAGTCTCCCTGATCGACCGCCGATTAGAAGCAAGAAACGTTCCGAAATCCTTAGTTTCATCGGGAGATTTCGCGACGCGCGGCTTTCGGCCCCCCTCTTGCGACGAGCGGGTCGGAGGATCCGATCGTGTTTCATTCCAATACACTCAGGCTGATCGACGGCTGGCGCGAACTGCGCGAAGGCGAGAACGCGCCCCGGCGCGAGGCCTTCGACCCGGCTCATTTCGCCAACCTCCTGCCCCAGACCTTCATGCTGGGCCGCGCGCCCGGCCTGCCCTTCCGCCTGGCCGGCGGCCTGCTGGAGGACCTGCACGGCCGCAGCCTCAGGGGCGAGAGCTTCCTTGGCCTGTGGAACGCCCAGAGCCGCGCGGCCGTGCGCGACGCCGCCGCCGCGAGCCTGGCCGGGAACGAGCCCGCCATCGTCTATGCCGAAGCCCATACCGCGGGCGAGGAGCGAGCGGGGCTGGAGCTGATGCTGGCGCCGCTGGTGGGCGCCTCGGGCGAGGTCGACCGTCTGCTGGGCTTCTATCAGCCCCTGTCCACGCTGGTGCGCCTGCACGGCCAGCCCCTGGTGGAGATGGCGCACCGGCTGACGGTCTATGCCGGCTCCGACCTCGCGCGGAACCAGAAGGGCTCGCACCTGCGCCTGGCCGCGGTGGACGGACGCCGCATCGCCTGAGATCAGGCGACCGGGGTCAGCCCGGTCACATAGCGCTTCCAGTTGGCGACATAGTGGTCGGCCGAGCCCTTGAGCATGGCGATCTCGGCCTCGCTGAGCTCACGCGCCACGCGCGCGGGCGAGCCGATCAGCAGCACCCCGTCGGGATATTCCTTGCCCTCGGGCACCAAGGCGCCGGCGCCGACGATGGTGTGACGCCCGATCCGGGCGCGGCTGAGGATGATCGCGCCGATGCCGATCAGGCTCTGGTCGCCCACCGTACAGGAATGGACCATGGCCATATGGCCGATGGTGACGTCCTTTCCGATCATCACCGGCAGGCCGGGATCGGAGTGGAGCACAGAGCCGTCCTGAACGTTGCTGTTCTCGCCGATGGTGATGGGGTCGTTGTCGCCGCGTACTACGGCGCCGAACCAGATGCTGGCGTTTTTCTTGAGAATCACGTCGCCCAGGACGACGGCATTGGGCGCAATCCAGTATTCGCCAATGGCCGGCAGCTGCGGCGTCTTGTCGCTGAGCGAATAAATATTCATCCGAACACCCCGTAACTGCAACGTTTCTGGTCTTTAACGGTTTGGAAAGCAGGATAGCATCATAGTGTCAGTGACGATTCGGAACCCGGTCGTGGGCTTCGGATCTCGTAGAACGGAGTGGTGAGTGGCGCGTTCAGCCAGTCTCTTCGGTCTGGATCCAGGGTCCCGCACCCTATCGGAACCGCCCGGCGACGGCGCATCTCCCTTCCGCATTCCCACCCTCTCTGTCCAGGGCGCGACCTTTCGGTCTCGCCCTTTTTTCATGCCTTTTTTCCAGGGAGTGACCACCCGGTCCCGCCCCTTGTCCCAGCCCCCCAGGAGGCTCTGATGACCAAACGTGCGCTCAAGCGTCTGGCCCGCGAAGGCGAGTTCAACACCTCGGAGTATGACGACGGCAAGATCAGGCGTCTTCCCGTCGACCGCGGTGGCTGGTCTCCCCTCGGCAACCAGGGTGCGCACGACAATCGATACGGAGACCGGGACCAGTCCTACACCAAGACCATCAAGGCCAAGTCCGACGGCCAGGCCGAGCTGATCAAGGCCATCGACGCCAAAAACCTGGTGCTGGCGCTGGGCCCCGCGGGCACGGGCAAGACCTACCTGGCCATCGCCAAGGCGGTGGAGGCTCTGGAGGCCGGCCGCGTGGGCCGCATCGTGCTGTCGCGCCCGGCGGTCGAGGCCGGCGAGTCGATCGGCTACCTGCCCGGCGACATGGAGGACAAGCTGGCCCCCTACCTGCGTCCGCTCTACGACGCGCTTTCCGACCGGCTGTCGATGAAGCGGGTCCGGGCCCTGATCGCCGAGGGCCTGATCGAGATCGCCCCGGTCGGCTACATGCGCGGGCGGACGCTGAACAACGCCTTCGTGGTCATCGACGAGGCCCAGAACTGCACCTACGTCCAGCTCAAGATGCTACTGACCCGGCTGGGCTGGCATTCGACCATGGTGGTCACCGGCGATCCGAACCAGACCGACCTGCTGCCGGAGCTGTCGGGACTGGCGGACATCGCGGGCAAGCTGGAGCAGCTCTCGGACGTTTCGGTGGTGCGCCTGGCCGAGGGCGACATCGTGCGCCACCCTCTGGTCGCCTCGATGATCGGGGTGATCTGACCCCAAAAGCCGCATGAATTCAGCGTACGGCCCCTCTCTTTTTACGGGAGGGGCCGTTCTTTAGGCCAGCTTGGCCGTTGACGACCCCCTGAGTCTTCTAATAGCGGTTGCGCGGCCGTCGCCGTCGCGTCGGCTTTCGGGGGAGACTTCCTATGCAATCTATCCTTGCGCGCGCCACGCGCGCCATCGCCCTTGTCTGCCTGCTGGGCTCCACGGCCGCCTGCGCCACCATCACCCGCGGCGTGCACGAGACCTGGACCGTGGACACCGATCCGGGCGGCGCCCAGGTCAAGACCAGCAACGGCTTCGCCTGCGACCAGACGCCCTGCACCTTCCGCATGGAGCGCAAGACGGAGTTCGACGTCACCATCTCCAAGGCCGGCTACAAGCCCTACCACGGCCACGTGACCCACTCGGTCTCCGGCGCCGGCGGCGCGGGCATGGCCGGCAACGTCCTGGTCGGCGGCATCATCGGGGTCGGCGTCGACGCCACCTCCGGCGCCATGATGGACCTGAAGCCGAACCCGCTGAAGGTGACCCTCGAGAAGGAGACCGTCGCCGACGCCGCCCCGGCGGCGAGCCCGGCCCCGGCCCAGGCCATGGCGGACGCCGCGGCGCCCGCCCCCGCCGTGGTCCCGGCTTCGACCACCGCGCCGGCCCCGGCCGCCGCGCCGGCGGACAAGCCGCACGACTGACGCGTAGGCGCCGAAAACAAGAGGGCGCGCGGGCCTGGCCCGCGCGCCCTTTCTGTTGTCCGCCCGCCGCCCTCAGGCGATCAGAGGTCTTCGCCCAGGATCGCCATCTCGAACATGAACGAGCCGTCCTCGTCCTCGTCCTGGAAGACCACGCCGATGAACTCCTCGCCGACGTAGACCTCGGCGGAGTCCTTCTGCTTGGGACGCGCCTTCAGGCTGATGTTGGCGTTGGCGAAGGTGCGCCGCAGGTGCGCCTCGATGCGCTGGATGTCTTTGTCGTTCACGGAAGTCGCCTCGAAGGTCTCGCCTGCCCCCGCTTTAGGCGGGTTCGCACGCCCGGTTCAAGCTCAGATCACATAGTCCATGATGTCGGGCATGGTGTGATCCATGGTCCGGGCCGGCTCCTCGCAGGTCGGACAGTTGACCAGACGGGCCGGAACCCCTGCCGCGGTGCAGTGGGCGGGCACGGGCTTGAGCACCACCGAACCGGAGGCGACCTTGGCGTAGTCGCCGATCAGGATGTTGCCGAGCACCTTGGCGCCGGCGCCGAGCAGGACGCCCTTGCCGATCTTGGGATGGCGGTCGCCGCGCTGGGCGCCGGTGCCACCCAGCGTCACGCCGTGCAGCATGGAGACATCATCGCCGACCACCGCGGTCTCGCCGATCACCACCCCGGTGGCGTGGTCGATGAAGATGCCCGAGCCCATGCGGGCGGCCGGATGGATGTCGACCTGGAACAGCTCGCTCATCTTGCCCTGGAAGTGCAGGGCCAGGGTCTCGCGTCCCTGCTTCCACAGCCGGTGCGACACCCGGTGGGTCTGCAGCGCCAGGAAGCCCTTGTAGAACAGGAAGGCCTGCAGGTGGCCCTTGGCGGCGGGATCTCGCTCCATCACCGCCTTCAGGTCGGCCTCGGCGGCGTCGACGATGGCCGGTTCGGCCGCATAGATCTCGGCGCAGATCTCGCGCACGGTCATGTCGCCGACCTCGGCGTCGCCGAGTTTGCGCGCCAGCTGGAAGGACAGCGCCGTGGCCAGTTCGCCATGGCTGAGCACCACCGCATGCAGCAGCGAGGCCAGCGCCGGCTCGGCGCGGGCGGCGGCCTTGGCCTCTTCGCGCAGGGCCGGCCAGGCGGTGGAGCCGCCGTCCAGGACTTCCAGATGTCGCGCCATGGTCTCTCCTCCGGGGCGTCCTATCCTAGCATGAGCCGCGCCAGGCCCGAGGGCAGTTCGCCGCTCACCGCCATATGGTGGACGCGAAGCGTGACCGCCACCGTAAGGGCGTCACGAATCTGCCCGGCCGCGACGGCGTCCAGCAGCGCCCTGAACGGCACGCGCGCGACCTCGATCGCCTCGGTCGCGTCGGGCGCCGCCTCACCCGGGACCAGATCGCGGGCCAGGAAGCACACGGCCCGTTCGTCGGTCACCGAGTTGGAAAGGTCGAGGGAAAGAATCTCACGCCAGTCCCGAGCGATCAGGCCGGTCTCCTCGGCCAGTTCCCGCCGGGCGCCCTCCAGGGGGTCCTCGGTCATCGGAACCCCGCCCTCCGGCATCTCCCAGCTGTAGCCGGGAAGGGCGAAGCGCTGCTGGCCGACCAGGGTAACCGTGCCGTCCTCGTGCAGGGGAAAGACCCCAACCGCGAGATTTTTGAAGCGCACGACGCCGTAGTGCGTTTCAGTGCCTGTGGGCGCGACCGCGTCGTACTCGACGACCCGGATCCAGGGGTTTTCGAAGCCGATGCGACCCTGCCCGGACGACCAGGCCGGCGGTTTTCTCCACCCTTTCGCCCAGGAAGGCTCGCCGACCATGCTTGAGGACCCTATCTTGGCAGAAGCAGACCGGTATGCCCCGCCCCCGACCCGCTCTCAATGGATCGCCGCATGAAAAGTCCGACCATCCTTGCGGCCCTGCTCGCGGTTCTGGCCGCCGCGCCCGCGCGCGCCCAGCCGGCCGTGGCCGAGGTCGAACACAAGCTCTCGGCCACCGAGATCCAGGACCTGGCCAAGCGCGGCCTGCTCTGGTGCGATGACTGGCGCGACAGTTCGGGCGACTGCAACACCCTGACCCTGATCCGCCTGTCCCCGGACGGCAAGCTGGTGGAGACCACCGCCATGCTGATCTCGGAAAGCCCGCACCTGCAGGCCTTCATCGGCGACGTCGACGTGATCGAGGGCGACCGGGTGTGCTCCAAGGTCAACGCCGCCAAGACGCCGATGTCCTTCACCATCGAGGGCAAGCCGGTGGCCTCGACCGCCACCTCGGGCCTGCGCTCGATCCTGCTCTCCACCCTGGCGGAGCTGGACGGCAAGACGGTGTGCCAGAGCTTCTACAGCGGCGACGATCCGATGAAGCTGCGCGAGGAGGTGTTCGTCGACGGCGAGCGGCGCCAGGACCTGGAGACGGTCTATCTGCTGCGCGACCCGTCGGAAGGCTTTGCGCTGAGGCCCCAGATCACTAAGAGCGACACCAAGGAAAGCAAGGCCTGAGCTCCGACATGACCGACCGACCCGCGATCGCCCGTCCCGAACTGGGCGATCCCCTGCCGCTGGCAGCCAGCCCGCAGACGCTGGCCCTGCTCGCGCGGCGCCGGTCGAGTTCGTCCCAGACCCTGGCGGCGCCGGGACCGGATGCAGCGCAGCTGGAGCGGCTGCTGACGCTGGGCGCGCGGGTCCCCGACCACGGCAAGCTGGCCCCCTGGCGGTTCCTGATCATCGAAGCCGCTCGCAAGCCGGTCCTGATCGAGCGGCTGAAGAGCATCGCCGCCGCACGGCCGGACGCCGAACGCGCGAGCGCCAAGCTGGGCAAGCTGGCGGCGGCGCCCCTGACCATCACAGTGATCTCGCGCGCGAACCCGGAGGCGGAAATTCCGCTCTGGGAGCAGGAGCTGTCGGCGGGCGCGGTGTGCATGAACCTGCTGACCGCCGCGGCCGCCATGGGCTTCGGCGCCAACTGGATCACCGACTGGTACGCCTACGATGCGCAGGCGAGGCCGATTTTCGGCCTCGAGCCCAACGAGCGCATCGCCGGGTTCGTGCATGTCGGCACCCCGCCGGAGGCCCCGCTGGAGCGGGCGCGGCCGGACGTGGCCTCGCTGACCAGCGACTGGACGGGCTGAACGCTCCGGTCTGCATCGAACCTGCACCGGGTCTGCGCCGACAATTCACGGCCACCCCAACCGCGCTCGACATGGAGCGCGCAGAAGCATGTCCCGAAAGGGAGGCCCGCATGCTTCACACACCCCATCTGGCGCGCTCGTCATTCTGGATAAAGCTGGCCTTCGCCGCGGCCCTGGTCGGTCTGGCCGACCTGCTATTCTACACCCGCCTCCCCGGATCGAGCCTCGGCCTGTTTTCGTTCGCCATCCTGACGGCGGTGCTCATCAGTCTGAGGGGGCTTGCGCGGGACCGGCGTGGTCTCTGTTTCGCCGTGCTCGGCGCCGGATTGGCGCTGATCCTGGCGGATCGGCCCGGCCTGCTCGCCTGGGCGCTGTTCCTGCTCTGCATGAGCGTCGCGGTGATGTCGCGCCGCGTCACGGCGGGTGAGAGAGCCTGGGGCTGGGCGCAGAGGCTGGCGCTGCAGTGGATGGTCGCGCTGCTGGGCCCGGCGATCGATCTGCTGAAACTGGCGCGGCTGAAGCGTTGGCCGGGGGGGACCTCGCCGCTGGCGCTGCTCCGCCTGCTGATCATGCCGGTCGTGGGCGGCGGGGTCTTCCTCGCCCTGTTTTCGAGGGCGAACCCCATCATTTCCAACGCCCTGGCCAACCTGACCATGCCGTCGCCGTCGCTGGAGACCATCATCCGCGGCCTGTTCTGGACCGTCGTCCTGATCCTCGCCCTGGGCCTGCTCAGGCCGCGCTGGCGCAAACCCCTGGTCGCCCTGCCCGAGCGCGCCGTGGGAAAGCCTTCCGCCTTTCTGAGCACCTCGATCACCCTGTCCCTGATGGTCTTCAACGCCGTGTTCGCGCTTCAGAACGGGCTCGACATCGCCTTCCTGTGGAGCGGCGCCCCCCTGCCCGGTCACATGGGCCTGGCCGAGTACGCCCATCGCGGGGCCTATCCCCTGATCGCCACCGCCCTGCTCGCCGGCCTCTTCGTCCTGGTCGCGCTGCAGCCGGGGGCGGACACCGCGCGGCGCCCCCTGGTCCGGGGCCTGGTGGTCGTCTGGATCGCCCAGAACATGCTTCTGGTCGCCTCCAGCCTGCTGCGCACCGCCGACTATGTCGAAGCCTACGCCCTCACCCGCTTTCGTATCGCGGCCATGATCTGGATGGCGCTGGTCGGGGTGGGGCTGCTTCTGATCTGCTGGCGGATGCTGCGGGGCAGGTCGGCCCATTGGCTTATCGACGCCAATGCCGTCGTCACCCTGGCCGTGCTGGCGCTGGTCAGCACGGTCGACCTCGGCGCCCTCGCCGCCGGCTGGAACGTGCGCCACGCCCGCGAGGCCGGCGGACGCGGCGTGGAGCTGGATCTCGGCTATCTGCGCACCCTCGGCGCGCCTGCCCTGGTCTCGCTTGCCGAACTGGAAGCCGCCACCCACAACGCCGCCCTGCGCGACCGGGTCGCCGCGGTCCGTCAGGACATCGAGCTGAACGTGCGCTACCGCCAGGACGACTGGCGCAGCTGGACCTGGCGCAACGCGCGCCGCCTCGAGCGGATCGACGCGATGAAACAGCAGCGCCGACTGACGACGCCCGCGCCTGGAAATCGCGACCTGGACGGGCGGCTCATTCCGCCGCAGCCGGCCGATGCGCCCCCGCCGTCGGCCGTGCCGCCGCCTGCGCCGTTGACCTCGCCGACGGGAGACTGAACATGGCGCCCATGCAAAGCACCGTCCTGGTCGTCGATGACGACCCGCACATCCGCGACCTGCTGACCTTCGCCCTGCAGAAGGCCGGACTGACCACGCGCGAGGCGGCGGACGGCGAGAGCGCCCTGGCCGACATCGCCCTGCGCGCGCCCGACCTGGTGGTGCTGGACATCAACATGCCGCGCATGGACGGGATCGAGGTCTGCCGCCGGCTGCGCGCCCAGGGCGACCTGCCGGTGCTGTTCCTGTCCTCGCGCGACGACGAGATCGACCGCGTCCTGGGCATGGAGCTGGGCGCGGACGACTATGTGACCAAGCCGTTCAGTCCGCGCGAGGTCGTGGCGCGGGTCTGCGCCATCCTGCGCCGGAGCGCGCGCACCTCGCCGGCGCCGGCGCCCGGTCAGGTCGCCTTCGGCCGTCTGGGGCTGGACGCCGAGGGCTGGCGGGCGACCTGGCGCGACGTCGAGGTGCCCCTGACGGTGACCGAGTTCAGCATCGTGCGTGCGCTGGCGGACGCGCCGCGCCGGGTTTTCACCCGCGACGCCATCATCGACCGCGTCCACGGCCCCGGCTTCGCCATGACCGACCGCACGATCGACAGCCACGTGCGCAACCTGCGCGCCAAGTTCGCCCTGGTCGGCGGGTCCGACGTCATCGAGACCCGCGCCGGCGTCGGCTACCAGCTCGGTCCATGCCTGGGCGCATCGGGATCGTCGGACGCGTGACCTCACGCCTGGGCGCCTTCATCCGCGATCACTGGCCGGCGCTCAGGCTCCGCACCATCCTGCTGTCGGTGCTGCTCTTCTCGGGCGTCCTGCCCGGACTGAGCGCCATCTTCCTGCGGGTCTACGAGAACACCCTGGTCCGCCAGACCGAGGCGGAGCTGATCGCCCAGGCCGCCGTCGTCTCGGCGGTCGCCGCCTCGGACTGGCCCGGGGCGGTGGACATCCCGGTCGATCCGGCGCGGCGGCGCGATCCGGACTACTATCGGCCCGAGCCGGCCGGCATCGACCTGGGATCCACGCCGGTCCTGCCGGCCCGATCCGAACCGCGCCCCACAGGATCTGCCGACCCGAAGGCCGTGTCCGCCGCCACCCGGCTGGACCCGGTCATCGAGCGCGCCAGCCGCACGACGCTTGCCTCGATCCTCATCCTGGATCGCAACGGAACAATCGTGCGCGGCGACGGCAAGGGCGGCAGCCTGGCCGATCTTGCGGAGGTGAAGTCGGCGCTGGCGGGCGAGCCGCGGACGGTTCTGCGCCGCAACGACGCCTACCATCCCCGCTATTCGATGGAGTGGCTGAGCCGCGCCTCGGCGCTGCGCATCCACCACGCCCGGCCCATCCTGGTCGACGGCCGGGTCGTGGGAGTCGTCCTGGCGTCGCGTTCGCCGCGGGCCCTGTTCAAGGGAATCTATCAGGACCGGATCAAGATCGGCCTCGGCGTCGCCGGAACCCTTGGCCTGATCACCCTGCTGGCCATCCTGGTCTCGCGCGGCATCGCCCGGCCGATCGAGGCCCTGGGCCGCGCGACACGGGACGTCGCCAACGGCGGCGGGGCCCTGCCCCCGGCGCCCGCCACCGCCGCCGTGGAAATCCGGACGCTGTACGAGGACTTCGGACGCATGGCCAAGGCGGTCGACCGCCGATCCCGCTATCTGCGTGACTTCGCCGCCGCCGTCAGCCACGAGTTCAAGACGCCGCTGGCCGGAATCCAGGGCGCCGTCGAGATCCTGCAGGACCACCGGATGGAGCCGGAGGATCAGCGCCGGTTCCTGGAGAATATCGCCGCGGACGCCCGCCGGCTCGACGCGCTCGTCACCCGCCTGCTCGACCTTGCGCGCGCCGACATGGCGCGTCCGGAGGCCGGGCTTTCGGTCGACGTGCGCCTGCCGACCACCCGCGCCGTCGACGCCAGGTCCGGCGAGCTGGCGATCTCGGTGAACTTCGAGGGGGAGATCCCCAAGGTCGCCGTTCCCGCCTCGACGATCGAAATGGTGATTTCGACACTGCTCGAGAACAGCCGCCAGGCCGGCGCCACGGCGGTGACGGTGTCCGCCGCGGCCTTCGCCGATCGGCTGGTCATCACCCTGGCGGACGACGGCCCCGGCATCGCGCCGGCCGATGCGCGCCGCGTCTTCGAGCCCTTCTTCACCACCCGGCGCGGCGAGGGCGGCGCCGGCCTCGGCCTGTCCATCGCCCGCGCGCTTCTGGCCGCCAACGAGGCCACCCTGGACGTGCTTCCCACGGCCAGGGGCGCCGCCTTCGAAATGATGCTGCCACTGGCGGGTTAGCGGCGCTGGCGGGCCATCTGGATTGTCCGCACGCTCCGTTCCGGCCGCTTGACCAGGGCCACCAGCACGAAGCTGATCAGGATCAGCAGGTACCAGCTTCCCACCTTGGTCACTGCCACCGGCGACCAGCCCCCGTGCTGGCTGGGGTAGAGCCAGACCCGGGACCAGGTGCCGATGTTCTCGGCGAACCAGATGAACAGGGCCACCAGCAGGGCGCCCAGCAGCATCGGCATGCCACGCTCCTTGCGGTCCGGGGTGAACCAGAAGGCGGTGCGCCAGAAAACCAGGCCCGAGGCGGCGTAGAGGCCGAGGCGCAGATCCAGGCCATAGTGATCGGTGAAGAAGTTGGCGTAGATCGCCGCCGCCAGCAGCCAGGGGGCCCAGACCGGCGGATAGTTGGAAAAGCGGATGTCGAAGATGCGCCAGATGCGGGCGATGTAGCTGCCGACCGCCGCATACATGAAGCCCGAGAACAGCGGCACGCCGCCCAGCCTCAGGATGCTGGGCTCCGGGTATTCCCAGGAGCCCGTGGCGGTCTTGAACACCTCCATGACCGTGCCGGTGAGGTGGAACAGGAAGATGACCCGCGCCTCCTCCCAGCTCTCCAGCTTCAGGCCCAGCATGGCCGCCTGGATCACCAGCGCCGCCAGCACCAGGAAGTCGTAGCGCGCGATCGGCGCGCCGTGGGGCCAGGCGAATCCGGTGAGGAACAGCAGGGCCAGCATCAGGCCCCCGAACAGGCAGGCCCAGCCCTGCTTGAGCCCGAACATCAGGAATTCGAAGGCCCAGGCGCCGGTCCGCGTGCGGTCGGCGCGCGCCTGCAGCCGAACGAGGAGGTCGCGCCCCCAGCGTTCGAGCGGGAGGCGTCTGGGTTCGGTCATCTTCCGCGGTAGGCCGACACGCCCGGATCCGGCACCCACAGGCCTTCGGGCGCCACGCCGGTCTGCCAGAACACGTCGATGGGGATGCCGCCACGCGGGTACCAGAAGCCGGCGATGCGCAGCCAGCGGGGCTCGGCGGTCTCGACGATGCGCTTGCCGATGGCCACGGTGCAGTCCTCGTGGAAGGCGCCGTGGTTGCGGAAGCTCTGCAGGTAGAGCTTCAGGCTCTTTGACTCGATCAGCCAGTCGCCCGGCGCATAGTCGATCACCAGGGTGGCGAAGTCGGGCTGGCCGGTCACAGGACAGAGCGAAGTGAACTCCGGCGCCGAGAAGCGGGCGAGGTACAGCGTGCCCGGATGCGGGTTGGCCGCGCGCTCAAGCACCGCCTCTTCAGGGCTGGCGAAGCCCCGCACGCCGCGGCCGAGTTGGGTGAGGTGAGAGGTGTCGCTGCTCATCCCGCCCCGATAAGCCTTCGGACGCGCGCCGCAAAGCCTTTCCGCGCCTTCAGGGCTTCCCAGGGACCGTTCACCGCATTGGGCTTGACGCTCTTCTCCCATTGGCCACGACATTCCAAATGTTGCTGTGGGGAGAACGACAATGCGTGCCTTCAACGGATGGAGCGTGGCCTGCGCCGTCGCGACCGTGGCGGTCGGCCTGGGGGTTTCGGGCGCGGGGGCGCAGGAGCGCCTGCCGACCTATGCCGAGGCAGGTCTCGCCTGGAAGACCCCGCCCTCGCCGGAGTGGATGGGCCGCTACTTCCCCATGCGGTCGCACTTCAAGGGCATCAACAAGGGCTCGGCGACGGTGCGATGCACCGCCCGCGCCAACGGCACGCTGAACTGCACTGTGGTCGAGGAAGCGCCCGAGGGCGGCCAGTTCGGTGACGCGGCCATCTGGGTGATGAAGAAGGTCAAGGTCCGCTCGCTGGACGGCGGCTCGCCGGAGGGCAAGACCTTCGGCTACACCCTGAAGTTCGGCAACTACCGGCCGCGCGAGCTGCCGCGGGCGTTCCAGCCGGCCGAGGCCGGGCTGCGCTGGGTGAAGACCCCGACCCTGGTCGGCTGGAGCCAGACCGGCCAGCACAAGGGCCAGACCGTCTCGGCCGAATTCGACTGCCTGGTGAAAGAGACCGGCTGGCTCAACTGCCAGCTCCTCGGGGTGACCCCGCCCAACGTCGCCTACGGGCGCGCGGCGCTCAGGGCCATGAACCACGCCATCGTCGAGCGCCAGGACGGCAGCCCCGGCACGGGCGTACGCTTCCATTGGCGCCTGGCGGTGATGGCCACCAACGACTGCGGCGGCTCCGGTCCGGGTAACACCGGTCCCGGGGGAAGCCCGCACGGCTCGGCCGATCCGGTGGCCGAGCCGCATCCGGCGCATACGACCGGCAGCGCGCTGGCGGGGACCCAGGAAGACATCATACGGCAGAACTCCAGCGACTGCCGCGGCGCCCAGGTGGTGGTCTACTGAGGCGTCGGGCGCGCCAGGCGAGAGCCATGGTCGACGGCCTCTGACCGCATCCTCCATGCGGTCCGCCGCATGGAGCTTTACCGCTGGCTGCGTGCAGGTTGGCGTCTCCGGATCGGGAGACCCAGCCATGAACCTCATGTCCTGCGTGAAAGCCGCCTCGCCCTTCCTGCTGACCCTCGCCCTGGCGAGCGCCGTCGTGGCGGAGGCGCGCCTGCCGACCTACGCCGAGGCGGGCCTCGCCTGGAAAAACCCGCCGTCGCCGGAGTGGATGGGCCGCTTCTTCCCCATGCGCTCGCACTTCAAGGGCATCAACAAGGGGTCCGCAACAGTGCGCTGCACCGCGCGGGCCAATGGCACGCTGGACTGCACGGTGATCGAGGAGACGCCCGAGGGCGGCCAGTTCGGCGACTCGGCGATCTGGGTGATGAAGAAGGTCAAGGTCCGCGCCGTGGACGGAGGATCGCCCGAAGGCAGGACCTTCGGCTACACCCTGAGGTTCGGAAACTACCGGCCCCGCGAACTGCCGCGCGAGTTCCAGCCCGCCGATGCGGGACTGCGCTGGGTCAAGACGCCGACCCTGGTGGGCTGGAGCCAGAGCGGCCAGCACAAGGGCCAGACCATCTCGGCCGACTTCGACTGCCTGGTGAAGGAAACCGGCTGGCTCAACTGCCAGCTCCTGTCCGTCACCCCGGCCAACCCCGCCTACGGCCGCGCGGCGCTCAAGGCCATGGACCACGCCATCGTCGAGCGGGAGGACGGCAGCCCCGGAGCCGGGGTCCGCTTCCATTGGCGGCTGGCGGTGATGTCCACCAACGACTGCGGCGGGACCGGCGGCTACGGTGTGGGGCCGGTGGATGTCGCGCCGGCAGGCGGCGGCACCCAGGACACCCAGCCCGCCGGCGCCCAGGCGAATTCCTCCGCCTACGGCCACGTCCAGATGGACATCATCAAGCGCAACGGCTCCGACTGCCGCGGCGCCCAGGTGGTGGTCTACTGAGGCGCCCGGGCTGACCTTGCGTCAGCCTTGCCATGGCGGCGCTTGATCAGTAGCGAATGAGGACGCTGATCAGGAACCCGCCATGGCCATACCCGCCGCCCTCCAGCCGGGGCTGAAGCTGCCGGTGATCGCCGCGCCGATGTTCCTGGTGTCGGGGCCCGACCTGGTGATCGCCGCCTGCAAGTCCGGCGTGATCGGGACCTTTCCGGCGCTGAACCAGCGCACCACCGAGGGCTACGCCCAGTGGCTGGACCAGATCAAGGCGGCGCTGGGGCCAGGGGACGCGGCCTATGGCGTGAACATGATCGTGCACCCGACCAACAGCCGGCTGATGGCCGACATGGCGGTGACGGTGGAGCACAAGGTGCCGCTGATCATCACATCCCTGGGGGCGGTCAAGGACCTGGTCGATGCGGTGCACGGCTACGGCGGTCTGGTGTTCCACGACGTCACCACCCTGCGCCACGCCAGGAAGGCCGCCGAGGCCGGGGTCGACGGCCTGATCCTGGTCTGCGCCGGCGCGGGGGGACACGCGGGGACCGCCAGCCCCTTCGCCCTGGTCGCCGAGGTCAGGAGCTTCTTCAAGGGCACGATCATCCTGTCGGGCTGCCTGTCGACGGGGCGCGACGTGGCCACGGCGGTGATGCTGGGCGCCGACTTCGCCTACCTGGGCACCCGGTTCATCAATACGACCGAATCCATGGCGCCGGAGGCCTACAAGGCCATGATCATGGAGAGCGCCGCGGCGGACATCACCTACACGCCGGCGATCTCAGGCGTGCCGGCAAATTTCATGACCAAGTCATTGATCAATAACGGTCTTGACCCCAAGAACCTGCCCGAAGCCCAGAAGATGAACCTGGAGCACGAGGCCCGCGCCTGGAAGGACGTCTGGTCCGCCGGCCAGGGCGTCGGGTCGGTGAGGGATGTCGTTCCCGTGGCCGAACTGGTGGCGCGCCTGCGCTCCGAGTTCGACGAGGCCGCGCGCGGATTCGACAACCGTCAGGTCACCTGAAAACTGAACGCGGCTTCAGGCAGCGTGTAGCTTTGCTTCAGCTTGCCATGGTTTCCAGGGGCATGATGATGCAGCGTCTCCTGGTCTGCCTGGGCCTTGCCCTGGCTCTCGCCATGCCTGCCCGGGCCGAGGAACGGAACGCCCTGTCGGGGGAGTTCGGCTACAGCTCCGATGTGATCGGCGGGAAGCAGACATCCAAGACCCAGAACCACCCGGGGGTCTGGGCCAAGGGCCGCTGGACAGCCGGAAGATTTTACGTCGGCGCCAATGCGTACAGCTATCGGTCCAGCCAAGGCGGCCACACCGAGCTGCAGAGCCTGTTCGGGTATCGCCAACATCTGGGAGATGTCGATCTTGAGCTGCGCTACGCCTACAAGCGCTACCCCGGCACCCACGCGGGTGTGACCGACAACAGCACCGAATACCGGATCGATCTGACCCGCCATCTGGGCCGCCTGACCTTGGGAGGCCGGGCGGAATGGTCGCCGGACAACTATGGCGCGGCGAAACAGGCGTCCTGGTTCGAGGCCCGCGGCGGTTGGCGTCTGGACAGCGCCACCGAGGTCAGCGCCCTGATCGGCCAGCGCCGCCAGCAGCATGGCGCCCAATACCAGGCGTGGAACCTCGGACTTCGCCGCAGGCTCACCCGGACCCTGGGCGCCGATGTGCGGTGGTACGACACCAACGCCCATGGTCACGGGCAGGTCTACCGCGGACATATGGTCGCCGCCCTGATCGCGAGCTTCTAGGCGGCGTCGCGCGGAGCGCGCCGATCGGCTAAGCTCGGCCGACAGATCGAGGAGCCCGCCATGAGGTTGCTGCTTGTCCTTGTTCTCGCCCTCGCCTCCCCCGCCGCGGCCCAGCCGGCGGCCGATCCGGCGGCCGCCCGCGCCCACGCGCTGCAGGAAAATGAGCTGATCAGCCGCTACAACGCCGCGGCCACGGCCAAGGACTGGCCCGCCGCCGTCAGCGCGCTGAAGGCCCTGATCGCGTTCCAGCCCCGCTGGACCTACGCCCTGTCGCTGGGCGAGAGCGAGCAGAAGCTGGGCGAGTTCGACGCGGCCCTGGCGGCCTACGATCAGGCCGAGACCCTCGCCGCGGGCCTCGACGCCCCCCAGCGCGCCGCGGCGCTCAGCCAGATCAACAATGGCCGCGGTGTCGTGTTCGCGCGCCAGCGCCGCAACAAGGAGGCCGTGGCCGCCTTCACCCGCGCCGCCGACGGCGCGCCTGACCAGGGCCTGGCCTGGTTCAACGTCTGCGCCATGGCCTACAATCTGGGCGACACGGACACCGCCAAGGCCGCCTGCGACCGCTCGATCGCCGCCGATCCGAAGCGGGCGAACGCCTGGTTCATCAAGGGCTCGCTGCTGGTGGCGGACAGCACCACGGACAAGGCCGGCAAGCTGGTCGCCGCGCCGGGCGCGCTCGAGGCCCTGCACAGATATCTGGAGCTGGAGCCGAACGGGCCGCACGCCGCGGACGTCAAGGCGATGCTGGACGTCTTCAAATAGGGCTCAGGCGAAGGCCTGCTCCAGGTCCGCGATCAGGTCCTCGGCCTCTTCCACCCCCACGGAGAAGCGGATCAGGCTGTCGGTGACGCCGCCGGCCTCGCGCACCTCCCTGGGCACCGAGGCGTGGGTCATGATGGCGGGGTGATTGACCAGGCTTTCCACGCCGCCGAGGCTTTCGGCCAGGGTGAAGATCTGCACCCGCTCCAGCACGCGCCGGGTGCGCTCCAGATCGCCGTCGATCACCACCGAGATCATGCCGCCGTAGCCGCCCTTCATCTGGCGCTTGGCGAGGTCGTGCTGGGGGTGACTCTCCAGGCCGGGGTAGAAGACCCGCGCCACGGCGCCGTGCGCCTCCAGCCAGCGGGCGACCTTGAGCGCGTTCTCGCAGTGGCGCTGCATGCGGATGGCGAGGGTCTTGATCCCGCGATTAGCCAGGAAGGCGTCGAAGGGGCCCATGATGGCGCCGACGGAGTTCTGCAGGAACTTCATCTCCTTGGCCATTTCGTCCGTGCGGGCCACGACCATGCCGCCGATCATGTCGGAGTGGCCGTTGAGGTACTTGGTCACCGAGTGGAGGACGAGGTCGAAGCCGAGCTCGAGCGGGCGCTGGATGAAAGGCGTGGCGAAGGTGTTGTCGGCGACCGCGATCAGGTTGTGCTTCTTGGCCAGGCGCGAGAGGCCTTCCAGGTCCGCCAGCTTCATCAGGGGGTTGGTCGGGGTCTCCACCCACAGCATCTTCGTCTCGGGCCGGATGGCGGCCTCGACGGCGTCCAGGTCGGAGAAATCGACGTAGGAGAATTGGTGGCCCGCGCTGCGGCGGCGCACCCGCTCGAACAGGCGGTAGGTGCCGCCGTAGAGGTCGTCGCCGGCCAGGATGTGCGAGCCGGCGTCGAGCAGCTCCAGCACCGTGGAGGTGGCGCCCATGCCCGAGGCGAAGCCGAAGCCCTGCACCCCGTTCTCCAGGTCGGCGACCACGCGCTCGAAGGCCTCGCGGGTAGGGTTCTTGCCGCGGGCGTACTCGTAGCCCTTGTTCACCCCGGGGCTGGACTGGGCGAAGGTCGAGGTGGCGTAGATCGGGGTCATCACGGCGCCCGTGGTCGGGTCCGGATACTGGCCGGCATGGATCGCGCGGGTGGAAAAGCCCAGGCGGTTGGGAAGATCGGTCATGGGGGCGGGACTCGCGCGCAGCTCAAGGCGCCACACCTAGTCGTCCCGGGTCGTCGCGGGAAGGGGCGCCTTCCCGCAGCGATCAGCCGCCCGGCGGCGGCGCCACGTGCAGAAAGTCGAGGGCGTCCCGGATCGGGGTGAACAGGTTGATGCTGACCGGATCGTCGCCGCGCGGCCCGTGGTAGGCAAGATCGGTCAGGCCCACCACCGCGCCGCGATCGTCCAGCAGCGGCCCGCCGCTGTTGCCGTGGGTCACGGTCACGTCGCTCTGGATATAGAGGAAGTTCTCGAACATCCGCGCCGGGTTGGAGACCACCCCGCGCGTCAGGCTGTTCTGCAGGCCGTCCGGCGCGCCGATGGCCCAGACGGTCTCGCCGGGCTGCAGGGGGGTGAAGCGGATCGCCAGGGGGCGACGGCCGCGCGGGTCGGTCTTGATCAGGGCGACGTCGCGGCCCGCGACCGCGCGCAGGACCTCGCCGTCGGTCTCGATGCCGTCCGCCCAGCGGATGCGCACATGGGACGCCGTTCCGACCACGTGCTGGTCGGTCAGGACATAGCCGTCCGCCGAGACCAGGAAGCCGCTGCCAAGGCTGTCGCCGGACTTGATGAGCACCACCGAGCCCAGGGCGTCGGCGATGGCCACCGCGCCCGCGGGCCGCACGAGGTTGACCGCCAGGGGTCCGTTGGCCTGCTCCGCCCCGGCCACGGAGGTCGTGACCGCCCGCCGCAGGTCCTCGGCCTGGAAGAGCTGATGCGCGGCGTCGCCGTAGAGGCGGGCCAAGAGCGCCTCGAGATCGTTGCCGAGGTTGCTCATGCCCGAGAAGGCGGCGTCCGTTTCGACCGTCGCCACGACCCGGCGCTGGGTCGTCGAATAGACCTGCCACTGGACGTGGAGGTTCGCCTTCACCTCCGGGGGCGCGAGCGTGGTGCGCCAGCAGACATCAAGCGATAGTTGGCTGACGCTGGCGCCGACGAGAAAGGGCGCGTCCGGCGCCGCGTCCTGCGCAAACATGGACCGCGCCTGGCTGCCGCCGTCGAAGCCGCTCAGGGCGGCCTGGTCGCGGAAGGCGCTGCTGAGCAGCGCCGTGTTCGAGGGGGACAGTTCCGGCTTGGCCGGGAAGGTCTTCTGGGGGACGCAGAGGAAACCGCCGCGCAGGACGATCATGGCCGATCCCGCCGGGATCCGCGTCTCCACGCGGGAGAGCGCCAGGCGCGGCTTGGCGCCGGCGGTCGGCGACGGCTGGGCTAAGGCCGCCGCGGCGAGCGCGAACCAGACGACCGCGCCGGCGATCAATCCCCACAGACGTGTCATCCCAGCCCCCCGAACCGTCGAGTTGAGGGTACATATGGGGAACATGGCTGTCCAGATACCGGCGATCGGACCGTGGACAAGTTTCTTCGGGGTCGGCCGCTGCAGAGGTCAGGAAGAGAATCCACAGACCACACAGACCACACAGACATCGCGCCAAGGACGGTTAGCGATGCGATTGATGAGCAAATGCGCCGGCGTCGCCGGCGCGACCGGCCTGTCTGGCGCGCCGGGTCCAGAATGGATCGCGATGCCAGAATGGACCGCGATGTCTGTGTGGTCTGTGTGGTCTGTGGAAAACTCTTATCTTTACGCTGCTTGCGGATGTAGCCTCAGGTGATTGATGAGGTCGATGCGGGTGATCACGCCCACGAACTCCTCGTGATCCAGCACCAGCGCCACCTCGTCGCGCTCGAAGATCGGCAACAGCGACTCCAACCCCTCGTCGACCTGCAGGGTCTTCAGGTTGGTGGTCATCACGCTCTTCACAGCTTGCGAGAAGCGCGCGCCCTTGGCGACCTCGTCGTTGTCGATGCCCTTCAGGATATCGCTCTCGTCCATGACGCCCACCAGGCGCGTGCCCTGGACCACCGGCAGCTGGCTGACGTCGGCCTGGCGCATGCGGTTGTAGGCGGTGGCGATGGTGTCGTCGGGGCCGACGGTGACCGCGCCGCCCTCGCTCATGCGGCGCGCCACGAGGTCGCGCAGGTCGCCGTGCATCGGGCGGTCGGCCAGGCCCTGCTCGGCCAGCCAGAAGTCGTTGTAGACCTTGGACAGGTACTTGGCGCCGGTGTCGCAGACGAAGGAGACCACCCGCTTGGGCTCGGTCTGCTCGCGGCACCACTTCAGCGCCGCGCCGATCAGGGTGCCGGAGGAGGAGCCGGCCAGCACGCCCTCCTTCAGCAGCAGCTCACGCGCGGTGGCCATGCTCTCGCGGTCGCTGACGTAATAGGCCTTCTTGACCAGCGACAGGTCGCAGTTGTCGGGGATGAAATCCTCGCCGATGCCCTCCACGGTCCAGGAGCCGGCCTCGATCATCTCGCCGGTCTCGACGTAGTGGGCCAGGATCGAACCGACCGGGTCGGCCAGCACCATCTGGGTGCGCGGCGAATGCTGCTTCATCCAGCTGCCGATGCCGGTCAGCGTCCCGCCGGAGCCGACGCCGACCACGATGGCGTCCACGTCCCCGTCCATCTGCTCGAAGATCTCGGGCGCTGTGGTGCGGAAGTGGGCGGCCGGATTGGCCGGGTTGGCGAACTGGTTGACGAAGAAGCCGCCGGGGATGGCCTGGGCCAGGCGCTGGGCCATGTCCTGGTAGTATTCCGGGTGGCCCTTGCCCACGTCGGAGCGGGTGATGCGCACGTCGGCGCCCAGCGCGCGCAGGTGCTGGACCTTCTCGCGCGCCATCTTGTCGGGGACCACCAGCAGGGTCTTGTAGCCCTTCAGCACCCCGATCAGGGCCAAGGCCAGGCCGGTGTTGCCGGCGGTGGCCTCGATGATGGTGCCGCCGGGCTTGAGCCAGCCCTCCTTCTCGGCCGCCTCGATCATGGAGATGGCGATGCGGTCCTTGATGGAGCCGCCGGGATTCTGGTTTTCCAGCTTGATGAACAGCCGGCAGGGGCCGGTGTCGATGTGCTTGATCTCGACCATGGGGGTGGACCCGACCAGGTCGATCAGCGAGCCCGCGGGCTTCGCGAGAGGGGGTGTTGTCATGGGGGGAGTAGGTCTCACCGACGGGGTCGGGGATCAAGTCCCTGGGCGGTGTGGGTGGTCGAAGCGTAGAAAGAAAGGTTGTCCACGGAATACACGGAAGGACACGGAAATCGCGCTCAATTCGGGATCGGCGGCGCCACCTGTCTGATCGCGCCGGCAGAGCCGGCGCCATCGATCAAGCTGACCGCGCGCCTTCCAGTGTGAGCCCTGCTTCCGTGTCCTTCCGTGTATTCCGTGGACAATTCTTTCTTGCCTACGCCTCCGCGTAGACGCGCACGGCCTGCAGGGCGAGTTCGAGGCCCGTCAGGTCGCCGAGGGGGTCGGCGGTGACGATGACGAAGACGCGGCGCGCCTCGGCCCACAGCATCAGGCTTTCGGGGAGGCCGAAGTCTTCGATCTCGCTGCCCAGGGCGTCGCGGGGGCGGCCGTCCTCGTCGGGCATGGCGCCGAAGACGGCTTCGATGCGGCCCTTCAGGTCGGCCTCGTCCTCGGCGGTGACGTTGAGGTAGGCGAAGACCGGTTTTCCCAGCGCCGAGGCGAAGCCCATCTCGAAGGCGGTGCCGGGCTCCGCGTGGGGGCCGCGCCAGGGGGTCAGGTTGGCGATCACCGCGTCGGCCTGGCGCAGGCGCCCGATGCGGTCGGCGTAGATCTCGCGCGCCATCACCTCAGACGGGTCGGACTCGACGGTGGACTGGTCGAAGGCGGTGAACGGCGCGAACCCGGCCTCCTCGCACAGCGCGCGCTGGTTGAGGGCGTGCTCGGCGGCGTCGGGGAACCACAGATCGGGACCGGCCAGGTAGACGGAGGCGATACGGCGCATGGGAGGGATGTAGGGGGTGGCGGGGGCGGGGGGAAGGTGGGGCGGGTGTGGTGGAAAATGTTCGTGATTTGTTCTATTGTGGGGCGACCTGTGGGAGGGGCGCATGGATCACGACCACGACGCGACACTGTTGCAGCCGGATGAGACGTTTCGGATTCGCGGGGCGATCTATGAAGTTCGCCGAGCCATGGGCGCCGGCTTCCTTGAGGCAGTCTATCAAGAATGCCTGTCACTGGAATTCACCAGCCGAGGGATACCGTTCGTAGCCGGTCAAGCTCTCGCCCTGCACTACAAAGGCGTGCTGTTGAAACAGTCCTATGTGCCGGACTTTCTGTGCTTCGACAGGGTCATCGTTGAGCTGAAGGCCGTTAGCGCAATCGCGCCTGAACATCGGAGCCAGCTGCTGAACTATCTCAAGGCGTCCCGGCTGCGGGTTGGGCTCTTGGTCAATTTCGGCAGTGAATTCAAAGTTCAGATCGAGCGGATGGTTTGCTGAAGGCAAGAAAGAATCTTGTCCACGGAATACACGGAAGGACACGGAAACAGAGATCAATCCTGAAAACGCACGACCGGACGATCGACTGCGCCGGCTCCGCCGGCGCGATAAGCCAGAGTGCGACGCCGCTTCAGAATCTGGCGCGATTTCCGTGTCCTTCCGTGTATTCCGTGGACAATCCTTCCTTCTTCCCACGCCCGAAAGACCCCCCTACCCTCCCGCCATGATCTCCCTGCTCACGGCGCTCGCCCTCATGACCACGTCCCCCGCCCCCAAGGCCTGTCGCGCCGAGATTGTGGTGCTGGGCACCGCCCAGGACGGGGGGGCGCCGCAGCTGGGGCATGACGAGGATCCGGCGTGGAAGGATCCGGCCCTGCGGCGGACCGCCACCTCGATCGCGCTGGTGGAGCGGGACGAGGCCGGGACCGTGACGCACCGGTGGCTGATCGAGGCGACGCCGGATCTGCGGGAGCAGCTGTATCGGCTGGACCGCGTCGCGCCCCCGACCTCACGCGCCAACGCCGGGCTGGACGGGGTGTTTCTGACCCATGCCCACATGGGCCACTACACCGGGCTGATGTTCTTCGGCCACGAGGTGATCGGGGCGAAGGGGCTGAAGACCTGGGCCATGCCGCGGATGAGCCAGTACCTGTCCGCCAACGGGCCGTGGTCGCAGCTGGTCGCCTACGACAACATCGCGCTGCAGCCGCTGGTCCCGGAGGCGGCGGTGAAGCTGGGGGCGTTCAGCGTGACGCCGATCGTGGTGCCCCACCGGCAGGAGTATTCCGAGGTCGTGGGCTTCCGCATCGAGGGGCCGGGGAAGAAGGCCCTGTTCATTCCCGACATCGACCGGTGGGAGGACTGGGACAAGGCCTCGGGCGTGGCGGGGAAGATCGAGGCGGAGCTGAAGGGCGTGGACCGGGCGTATCTGGACGGGACGTTCTGGAACGACGGGGAGCTGCCGGGGCGGGACATGTCGAAGATCCCGCATCCGATGATCCGGACGTCGCTGGACCGGTTCAAGGGGCTGGCCAGGGGGGAGCGGGAGAAGGTGCGGTTCATCCACCTGAACTGGTCCAACCCGGCGCGGTTCGCGGGGACCGAGGCGCGGAAGGCGATCGAGGCGGAGGGGATGGGGGTGGCGCAGGAGAACGAGCGCTGGTGCCTGTGAGGGGGGCGTCGGGAAGTAAGAATTGTCCACGGAATACACGGAAGGACACGGAAATCGCGCCAAGTTCTGAAGCGGCAGCGCAAGCTTGTTTATCGCGCCGGTGAAGCCGGCGCAGTCGATCATCCGACCGGGCATCTCCACGATCGATCTCTGTTTCCGTGTCCTTCCGTGTATTCCGTGGACAAGAATCTTCTTTTGCCGTGCCGTCAGGCCTCACGGCCCGCCTCTCGACCGTTCCGTGGAAGCGTGAGACGCTGGCGCCATGAAACGCTCAGCCCTTTTCGCCGCCGCCGTCGCGGTGGCGTTTTCGACGGCCGCCACAGCCCAGGTCGCGTGGACGACCTGGCGTAATGACGATTTCCGGTTCCAGGTCGAGATGCCGGGCATGCCCGTGCAGACCGGCGGGACCTCGGGCCCGAACGGGGTGCTGAAGACCCTGATGGGGCAGGTCAGCCTGGGGGCGCGCGGCTCGATCGCCGTGACCGCCATCGACCTGAGCGCCGTCCAGGCCGAGCTGAACCCCGACACCGTGCTGGAAGGCGGGGTGCAGGGGGCGGTCAACAACGCCCACGCGACCCTGGACAGCGAGACCACCATCCATGTGGGCGGCGCGGTCGGGCGGGACTTCACCTCCCATACCGCCAACAGCGTCATGCGCTCGCGCGCCCTGTACCTGAACAAGCGGGTCTATGCGGTGTTCTCCGCCGTGCCGGCCGGCAGCGCCCCCCTGCCCGAATACGACCGGGTGATCGCGTCCCTGTCGATCCTTCCCTGAAGCCGAACGTCCCTGAAACCGAACCGGACCGAGGTCCGCGTCCCGGAGGCCCGCCCATGAAGCCCACAGCCCTCGCCGGCGCCGTCATCGCCCTGGGCCTGGCGAGCGCCGCCCTGGCCCAGGACAGCGCCTGGACGCCCTATCGCAACGACAGCTTCCACGTGGCCTTCGACTTTCCGGTCAAGCCGGTGGAGCAGCTGAGCTCCCTCGACGTCTCAGGCGCCAAGGTGCCGACCCTGATGGTGTCGGCGGCGTTGGGCGAGCGCGGCGCGCTGGTGGCGGCGGCGGGCGACTATGGCGCCCTGCCGGGCGGCGGCAGCGACGACGCGGTGCTGGACGCGGCGGTCCAGGGGGCCCTGACCAATATGGCGGCGACCCAGGACAGCATCGCCCCGATCACCGTGGCCGGCGTGGCCGGGCGCGACGTCACCGCCCATACCGCCACGATGCGCATCCGCATCCGGGCGCTTTACGCGAACCGCCACATCGCCACCGCCATGGGCGGCGGGCCGGCGAGCCAGCCGTTCATCGCGGAGTACGAGCGTTTCGCGGGGTCGCTGAGGGTGTGGCCGTAGGGGCCTAGCCCCAGCCGTCGTGGACGATCTGCATCACCAGCCCGGCCAGCGACCCGAACAGCACCACCGCCGTCGCCGCCGCCTGGGTCAGGAAGCCGGGGCCGCGGCTGGCCGGGTCCTTCAGATAGCCGGTCATGTAGAGCACCCGCCCCACGATCCAGACCAGGGCGGCGCCCGCCCCGATGCGCGCGTCGAAGAAGGCGCAGAACATCCACAGCGACGGCAGGAAGATCACCAGCCATTCCAGGGTGTTGGCCTGCACCCGGATGGCGCGCTCGACCTCGGGATGGCCGGTGATGGCCGGGGCGTAGAACTTGTGCCGGATGCGGTAGCGCCCGACGTTGGCGCCGGTGGCGAAGTAGAACAGCAGGCAGGCGATGGTGGAGAGGGCCAGGTAGGGGTTCATGGGCGGCTCCTGAGTCGTGGGGGGAGCCTAGCATTTCGGGAGCGCGCGCCGGCGCGGGGCCTTCTTCGGTCGAGGCGCCGGGAGATCGAAAGATCTGTCCACGGAATACACGGAAGGACACGGAAATCGCATCAGGTTCTGAAAGCGGCGCCGCATTCTTGTTTATCGCGCCGGCACTGCCGGCGCAGTCGATCGTCCAACCGTACGTTTGCAGGATTGATCTCTGTTTCCGTGTCCTTCCGTGTATTCCGTGGACAAAACTCTTCGGTCCTGCCGCCGCCGATGGTCGGAGGGATTGTCCACGGACCCACACGGACACACACGGACAAGGAAGGACGGCGCTTCGCGCGGAGAGGCGGCGGTTCCCTAGCCGCGCCCGTACCCGCGGGTGCCGGTGGGGTAGCGCAGGCGCACCTCCATGCAGAGCGCCAGCCACAGGTCCGGGTCTTCGCGGCGCAGGCGCGGGATGCAGGCCGGGCCTTCGGTTTCGAAGCGGTCCGCGATCGCGTCCAGGCCGTGCGCGGTGATGCGGCGGCCCAGGCGCGGCGTGTCGGCGCGGACCGGCCGCTTGCCCCCGGCGTCGGCCGGCGCGCGCGGCTTTTTCAGGCGTCCGCCCGCGGTCAGGGTCTTCATGCCTC
>CAYSNW010000045.1:0-34724 GCA_964432415.1 uncultured Caulobacteraceae bacterium | reverse complement strand
CTGTTCCACCGGCGGGCCGCCGGCGCTGGACTGCCTGCTGTCGGGCCTGCCCGCGCACTTCCCCTGGCCGGTGGTGGTGGCCCAGCACATGCCCTCGACCTTCACCGGCCCCCTGGCGCGGCGGCTGGACAGCCTGTGCGCCCTGAACGTGGTGGAGGTCCGCGCCCCGACCCCGCTGGTGGCCGGCTACGTCTATGTGGCGCGCGGCGACGCCGACATGCTGATCGTGCGCCGCCCGGCCGGGCTGATAGTGATGTCCGCCCCATCGAAGCCGGAGTTCCGCTGGCACCCCAGCGTCGACCGGCTGGTGGACAGCGCCCTGCCCCTGCTGCCGGCCGAGCGGATGGTGGGGCTGCTGATGACCGGCATGGGCGACGACGGGGCGGCGGCCATGACGCGCCTGCGCCGGGCGGGCGGGCGCACCCTGGCGGAGGCGGAGGAGACCGCGGTGGTCTGGGGCATGCCCGGCGCCCTGGTCAAGGCGGGCGGCGCGGGGGTGGTGGCGCGGCTGGACCAGCTGGCGGGCCGGCTGCTCGAGACGGTGGCGGCGGCATGAGTTTTCCGGGCCTCCCCCCAGACCTGACCCCGGAACTGAGCGGCGAGGATCTGCAGCGCTTCTGCGAGTTCCTCTACCGCGAGACCGGCATGCTGTTCGGCGAGAGCAAGCGCTACTACGTCGAGCGCCGCGTGGCCGACCGCATGGAGCGCACCGGCTGTCCCAGTTTCGCGGTCTATTTTTCACACCTGCGCAGCGACCACGGCGAGCTCGAGGCCCTGATCAACGCGTTCACGGTCAACGAGACCTACTTCTACCGCGAGGATCACCAGCTGCGCTGCCTTAGCCGCTCGCTGCTGCCGGCGGTGATCGAGCGCCGTGGTCCCGGCGACAGGGTCAGGATCTGGTCGGTTCCCTGCTCATCGGGCGAAGAGCCCTATTCCATCGCCATCTGGCTGCTCGAGAACTGGCCTTTGGTCGACGCCTACAACGTCGAGATCGTGGGCTCCGACATCGACACCGCCGCCCTGCTCGAGGCTCTTGAGGGGGACTACGGCGCGCGTGCGCTGAGCCGTCTGCCGGCGGACGTGGCCGACCGCTATTTCGAGCCCACCGCAGGGGGGCGGCGCCAGATCATCTCCGACCTGCGCGAGTCGGTGAGATTCACCAAGGTCAATCTGATCGACGCGGCCTCGACCGCCGCCGAAGGCCGTTTCGACATCATCTTCTGCCGCAACGTGTTGATCTATTTCGACGACGCCTCGCGGCTGACCGCCGCGAACAACCTTTATGATGCCCTGGAGCCCGGCGGCTTCATCTGCCTGGGCCACAGCGAGTCCATGACCCGCATCAGCGACCGGTTCGTCACCCGGCGCTTCGCCGACGCCATCGTGCACCAGCGCCGGGGCAAGGCGTGATGGACGACCTCCTGGACCAGTTCCTGATCGAGAGCCGCGAGCTGACCCAGCAGGCGGGCGACGACCTGTTGGCCCTGGAGGCGCGGCCCCAGGACGGCGAACGCCTCGACGGCGCGTTCCGGGCCATCCACACCCTGAAGGGCTCCACCGGCCTGTTCGACCTCGGCCCCCTGACGGGGATGCTGCACGCGGCGGAGGACCTGCTTGGGGCCCTGCGTTCGGGCGAGGCCAGGGCCGACGCGGCCCTGATCGAGGCCCTGCTGGCCTGCGTCAACCAGACCGACCGCTGGGTGGATGACTTCGAGGAGACCGGGCGGCTGCCGTCCGACGCCGCGCGGATGGCCGCGGAGCTGAGCCTGAGCCTGAGCCTGTCGGAGCCGGCCGCGGGGCCGGGACTCGGGACCACGCCCCTCGCGTCCGGCGCCGCCTGGGTCGATGACCTGCTGGCCGACGTCCGGGCGGAGGGCCGCCTGACCGCCGTGCGCTACGTCCCACGAGCGGACTGCTTCTTCCTCGGGGACGACCCGCTCGCCCTGTCCCGCACCGTCCCGGGCCTGGTGCAGCTGAGGCTGGCCGCCCGCGCGCCCTGGCCGGCGCCCGCCGCCTTCGATCCCTTCGCGTGCAACCTCGTACTGGAGCTGGTGTCGAGCGCGCCCGCCGCCGAGGTCCGCGCCGCCCTGCGTCTGGTCGCCGACCAGATCGAGCTGGCGGAGGTCGAACGTCGCGCCGATCCGGCCGCCGGAAGCGACGCCGTCGGCGGCGGGCGCACCCTGCGCGTGGAGGCTTCGCGCCTGGACGCCCTGGCCGAGATCGTCGACGAACTGGTGGTGGCCAAGAATGCGCTCGCCCACCTGGCCGCCCAGGCGGAAGCGGGCCTGTCCGGACACGCCCTGGCCCGCGGGGTGCTCAGTCATCACGCCGGCCTGGAGCGGCTGATCGGGCGGCTGCACCGCACCGTGACGCGGGCGCGCATGGCGCCGCTGGCGCCGCTGTTTCGACGCTTCCCACGCCTGGTGCGAGAGATTTCGGGACGGCTGTCGCGCCCGGTGGATTTCGTCCTGTCGGGCGAGGGCGTCGAGGTGGACAAGACCGTCGCCGACGGCCTGTTCGAACCATTGCTGCACGTCATCCGCAACGCGCTCGACCACGGCATCGAGCCGGCCCAGGCGCGCCAGGCGGCCGGCAAGCCCGAACGCGGCCAGGTCAGCCTCAGCGCGCGCCAGAGCGGCGACCATGTGGTCATCGAGGTCTGCGACGACGGCAAGGGCCTGGATCCGGCCGAGATCCGCCGCACGGCGCTGGCCCGCGGCCTGTTCGAGGCGGACGCGCTGGAGGCCATGGACGACGCCGAGGCGCTCGCGCTGATCTTCCTGCCGGGATTTTCCACCGCCACGGCCGTGACCGACCTGTCCGGCCGGGGCGTGGGGATGGACGCGGTGCGCAGCGCCGTGGCGCGGCTGGGCGGGCGGGTGGCCCTGACCAGCGAGGCCGGCGCCGGCTCGCGCGTCACCCTGACCCTGCCCCTGGCCCTGGTCATGACCCGGGTCATGGTGGTCAAGAGCGCCGGCGAGCGCTTCGGAGTCCCCATGGAGGGGGTGGTTGAGACCGCGCGCGTAGCGGCCGACCGGATCGTGCCGGTTCGCGAGGGCCGGGCCTTCGTGCTGCGCGACCGGGCCGTGCCCCTGTTGCAGCTGTCGGACCTGCTGGGCCTGGCGCCGGGAGCCCCGGATCGGGCGGAGCTGACCGTCCTGGTCGTCCGCGCCGGCGAGGAGCTGGCGGCCGTGGCGGTGGACGCGATCGAGGACCGCATCGACGTGGTGCTGCGCCCCCTGGCAGGGCTGCTGGCGCGCATGCGCGGCATGGCCGGCGCCACCCTGATGGGCGACGGCGAGGTGCTGATGGTCCTCGACCTTCCGGAGCTGGCCGGATGAGCGTCAGGCGCGACGGCGAACGCATCCGGCTCGAAGGCGACTGCCACGTGGAGGACGCCGAACCCCTGCTGGCCCTCCTGATGGAAAATCCCGGCCTGAGCGCGGACCTCTCGGCCTGCACCCGGCTGCACACGGCGGTGGCCCAGGTGCTGCTGGCCTTCGCCCCCGCCCTGGAGGGGGAGAGCCCCGACCCGTTCGTACGGGAGCGGGTGGCGCCCGCCCTGGAACGGCTCAGAGATCACCTGGGCCGTCCGGCTCATCGTGAAGCCGGCCTCTCGGGCCGGATCGACACAGACCCAACAAGCGCACACAGCCGTCCGTCCCGGAATTCCGGGACCGCGGAGATATTGGAGAGCGGTGAATGACGACCCGGATCCTTCTGGTCGACGACAGCAAACTGGCCCGCATCGTGGTGAGCAAGGCGATCACCGCCCTGCAACCCGACTGGCAGCGGGTGGAGGCGGGCAACGCCGACGAAGCCCTGGCGGTGATCGCCGAACAGGCCGTCGATGTGGTCATCATCGACTACAACATGCCCGGCAAGGACGGCCTGACCCTGGCCGAGGAGCTGCGCGAGCGCTTCCCCGCCATGCCGATCGCGGTGGCGACCGCCAATGTCCAGGACGAGGTGATCGCCCGCGCCCGGGCCGCCAACGCGACTTTCGTGGCCAAGCCGGTGACCGAGGAGGGACTGCGCGGATTTCTCTCCGGCGCCGCCCTGAAACTGCGGGCCGGCGTATGACCGACCTCGACATCACCCTCGACGAGCTCGAACGGGACGCCCTGACCGAACTGGTCAACATCGGGGTCAGCCGCGCGGCGGGGGGCTTGCGCAAGATGGTGGGCGAACAGGTCCTGCTGTCGGTCCCCTCGGTCGAGGTGGTCAGCCGCACCGCGGCCACCGCCCTGATCCGCGAGCGCGAGGGCGAGGCCCTGGTGGCGGTGCGTCAGGACTTTTCCGGCGTGTTCTCCGGCCGGGCCCTGCTGATCTTCCCCCAGACCACCAGCCTGTCGCTGGTGCGCGCGGTGACGGGCGGCGTGCTGTCGGAGGCGGAGGTCAACGACATAGAGGACGAGGCCCTGGCCGAGACCGGGAACATCGTCCTCAACGGCTGCCTGGCGACCATGGCCAACATGCTGCGTCAGCCGATCGCCATGTCCCTCCCGGAGGTGATCCGGGGGGACGGGCGACGGCTGTTCGACCTGGCCCGGGACTCCGTGGCCCCGCACGGCGGCGCCGAGGCCGACGCCGGCCTGGTGCTGTTCCTCTACATCAACTTCGCGATCAACGACCGCAGCATCCGCGGCTACATCGCCATGGTCATGGACCTTCCCTCCATCGAGGCGCTCAAGCGGCTGATCGCCGACTTCATCGAGCGGGTCGTGGGCGACGGGGCGGAGGCGGGTTGAAGACCATGCCGACCGTGACAGGACAGGACCGATGAACGCGCCCACGGTGAGGCCCATGGGAAGTCCGCGCCTGGCGGGCGGAGTCGGGGCCTGGGACTGGGACCTGACGAGCGACCGGCTGACCGCCGACGCCCGCTTCGCGGCCCTGTACGGCCTGGACGAGGAAGCCGCCGCGCGCGGCCTGCCGGGTTCCGCCTTCTTCGCCCCGATCCTGGCCGAGGATTGTCTGCGCGTACGCATCGCCGTGGCCGCCATCCGCCAGGGGGCGGAGGTGTTCGCGCGCGACTTCCGACTGACCGGGCCGGACGGCGCCGTCCGCTGGGTGTCGGCGCGCGGCCGCGCGCTGCTGGACGGGGACGAGCAGCCCACGCGGTTTACGGGCGTGCTGAGCGAAATCACCGATCAGAAGAAGATCGAAGAGGAGCTGCGCATCGCCCAGACCGCGGGCGGGGTGGGCACCTTCGAATACATGAGCGGCTTCGGCACCGCCCAGGTCTCCGAGCAGTTCTGCCGGCTGCTGGGCCTGCACCCGGCCGAGGCCCTGCCCATCCGCACCATCAATGCGGTGGTCCGGGAGGGCGACCACGCCATCATCGGCGGGGCCGAGGACCACGAGCCCGGCCAGTCGTTCCGCGAGTTCCGCATCCGCCGGGCCGACACCGGTGAGGCGCGCTGGCTGGCGCGGCGCGGCGAATACCAGGCCGACGCCGAGGGCAAGGGGTTCCGCTTCGTCGGCGTGCTCTACGACGTCACCGAGGCCAAGCACAACGAGGAGAAGCTGCGCGAACTGGCCGAGACCCTGGAGCAGCGCGTGCAGGCGCGCACCCAGGAGCGCGACCGGGTCTGGAGCCTGTCTCGCGACCTGATCGGGGTCTGGGGGCCGGATGGACGGCTGCAGGCGGTCAATCCGGCCTGGACCGCCCTGCTGGGCCAGGAGGAGACAAGCCTGGTCGGCTCGGGCTTCGAGGGCCTGCTGCATCCAGACGACCTGGAGGCCATGGCGGCGGCCATCGCGGGGATGGGACCGCAGTCGGTGCGCAACTTCGACTGCCGGCTGCGCACGCTCGACGGGGGCTGGCGCTGGATCAACTGGACCATGATGTCGGACGGGGACACCGGCTACGGCATCGGCCGCGACGTGACGGAACGCAAGCAGCTGGAGGACCAGCTGCGCCAGAGCCAGAAGATGGAGGCGGTCGGCCAGCTGACCGGCGGCCTGGCCCATGACTTCAACAACATGCTGACCGGGATCATGGGCGGGCTGGACGTCACCCGCCGGCGCATCGCCGAGGGCCGCACCGGCGACATCGACCGCTTCCTGGAGGCGGCGATGGTGTCCGCCGAGCGCGCGGCGGCCCTGACCCACCGGCTGCTGGCCTTTTCTCGGCGCCAGTCGCTGGACGCGCGTTCCATCGACGTGTCCGAACTGATCAATTCCATGAGCGACCTGCTGGACCGCACCTTCGGCGAACGGGTCGAACTGGACGTCGAGCTCGACCGCGATCTCTGGCAGGCCGAGGGGGACGCCAACCAGCTGGAGAACGCGATCCTGAACCTGGCGATCAACGCCCGCGACGCCATGCCCGAGGGCGGCAGGCTGTGCATCCGCGCCGTCAACGTCCAGGTCCAGCCGGGGTCGAGCGAGGCGGTCGAGCAGCGTCCGGGCGACTATGTGGAGATCCGGGTCACCGACACGGGCGTCGGCATGGCTCCGTCAGTGATCGCCAAGGCCTTCGATCCCTTCTTCACCACCAAGCCGATCGGCCAGGGCACGGGGCTGGGCCTGTCGATGATCTACGGCTTCGCCCAGCAGTCCGGCGGCCATGTCGGCATCGCCAGCCGGGTGGGCCACGGCACCACCGTGTGCCTGCGCCTGCCGCGCGCCTCGGGGGCGGCGGCCATCGAGACGCCGCGTCCGCGCCTGACCCCCGCGCCACGCGGCGCGGGGGAGACGGTGCTGGTGGTCGAAGATGACGCCGCGGTGCGCCAGCTGGTGGTCGAGGTGCTGAGCGACCTGGGCTACGAGGCGCTGCAGGCCGGAACCGGCGACGAGGCGCTTCCCGTGCTGCGCTCCGATGCGCGGCTGGACCTGATGATCACCGACGTCGGCCTTCCCGGCATGAACGGCCGCCAGCTGGCCGACATCGCCCGCCAGCACCGCCCCGCCTTGCAGATACTGTTCATGACCGGCTACGCCCCGGACGCCGCCGCCCGGCCCGAGTTCCTGGCCCCCGGCATGGAGATGGTCACCAAGCCCTTCACCATGGAGGCCCTGGCGGTGCGCATCCGCGCGATGATCCAGGCCGGCCATGGTGACAACCCAGACACGTGAACGGCCTTCCCGTCGCCACAGATCGCCCCTAGGTTCACGCGCAAAGTAAGGAGCCTGTCCGGGCGCAAAAGTGGAACCACTTTTGCTGACGGGCTCCAAGTCCGGGGATGTGACCACGTGCGATTGTTGAAGGCGGCCGTTGCAGCCGCGCTGTTTCTGGGGCTGGTCCAGCCCGTCTTCGCGTCCCCGGCGGACAGCAAGCTCCTCTCGGAGATGCCGAACGCCAGCCGCACTCTGGCGCCCGACCCGGCGGTCCGCCGCGGCGTGCTGCCCAACGGCCTGCGCTATCTGGTGATGCACAACGCCACCCCCGTGGGCGCGCTGTCGATCCGGCTGGGCATCGACACCGGGTCGTTCGAGGAGAACGACAACGAGCGCGGCGTCGCCCACTTCATCGAACACATGGCCTTCAACGGCACCCGGCACTTCGCCGAGGGCAAGCTGGACGGCGAGTTCGCCCACGCGGGCGTCGCCTTCGGCCGCGACCTGAACGCGTCCACCGGCATGTTCGAGACCAACTACCGGATCGACTTCTCCCACATCGAGCCGGCGCGGGTGGACATGGCCCTGACCTGGCTGCGCGACATCGGCGACGGCATGGACCTGGACGACGCGGCGGTCGCCCGCGAGCGCGGGGTGATTCTGTCCGAACGCGAGGCGCGGCTGGGCCCGCAGCTGGAGGTCTATGAGGCGGTCCAGGCGTTCCAGCGCCCGGGCCAGCGCTCGACCCTGCGCTCGCCCATCGGCACCGTGGCCAGCGTCTCCACCATGACCGGCGCCAGGCTCAGAGGCTTCTACGACCGCTGGTACCGGCCCGAGAACGCGGTGGTGGTCATCGTCGGCGACGAGCCAGCCGAGGAGCTGGAGGCCAAGGTCAAGGCCACCTTCGAGACCTGGAAGGGCCGCGGCCCCGCCGGCGTCCCGGCCGAGCGCAAGCAGCCCGACCCCAGCCGGGGCCTGGACGTGCTGACCCTGTCGCGCCCGGACCTGCCCTCGATGGTCGAGCTGTGCCGCCTGAACGGGACCGAGCGCGCGCCGGTGCGCGACGCCGATGGCTTCAAGCGCAAGCTGATCGCGGCCATGACCGACGACCTCTACAGCCTGAGGCTCGACCCGATGGCGTCCCAGGCCAACCCGCCCTTCGCCCAGGCCCGCGGCTTCATCAGCGACGGCGGCGAGGGCCGCTCGGCCTGCGTGGTGGCCATGCCGGTGCACGACGACTGGAAGACCGCGCTGAAGGTGGTGGAGACCGAGCGGCGGCGCTTCGCCGAGCACGGCCCCACGGGCCTCGAAGTCTATGCGGCCCTGGCCGGCCGGCGCGAGCAGCTGGAGCGGGAGGTGGCCGGGGTCACGACCCGGGCCAGCGAGGACCTGGCCAGCCGCATGCTGTCCAACGAGCTGAACCACGACGTGGTCGCCTCGCCCCAGGAGCGGATGCGGGTGTTCGACATCGTCGCGCGCGAGATCGACGCCGACGACCTGAAGGCCTACTTCCGCGAGGCCTGGTCCGGATCGGGCCCCCTGATCGCGGCCATCTCGCCCCAGGCCCCGACGCCCGAGGCGGTGAAGACCGCCTGGGCCGAGACCGAGGCCCTGGCCGTGCCCGAGCAGGTCACCGACCCCGACATCCTGGGCCACAAGTTCGCCTACGAGGACTTCGGGACCCCCGGCAAGCTGGTCAAGCGCGAGGAGATCAAGCGCGGCGACTTCGTGCGCCTGACCTTCTCCAACGGCCTGGTGGTCGACTTCAAGCACACCGAGTTCAAGAAGGCGGCGGTGGACGTGGGCATGACCTTCGGCGCCGGCCGCGCCGAGATGCCCAACGACCAGCTGATGGCCGCCACCATCGCCACCTCCATGTTCGCCGAAGGCGGCGTGGGCAAGCACAGCTACCAGGACCTGCGCAACCTGTTCGGGACCCAGACCTGGAACCTGTCGCTGGACATGCTGCCCCATACCTTCGTCCTGAAGGCCGAGGTGCAGTCCAACAATCTGGAGAACGAGCTCAAGATCCTGGCGGCCTATTTCTCCGACCCCGGCTTCCGTCCCGACGTGGACGCGCGCCTGTCGACCGCCATCGACAGCCTGTACCGCTACTGGAAGACCGAGCCGGAGATGGTGGTCTCCAGCGCGCTGAACGAGGCGGTGGCGCCCGGATCGCCCAACTCCCTGCCGCCCAAGGCGGTCCTGGAAAAGCTGCGCTCCTCGGACTTCGACCGGCTGCTGCGCCCGGCGGTGACCAGGGCGCCGCTGGAGATCGGCATCGTCGGCGACGTGGACGAGGCCTCCGTCGTGGCCATGATCGACGCGACCTTCGCCGCCCTTCCCGCCCGCAAGGAGGGCAAGCGCGACCACCCCGACGCCTGGTTCCTGCGCTTCCCCAAGACCCTGCCGGGGGTGGTGCGCGCCACCCACGAGGGCTCGCCCGAGAAGGCCATGGTCGGGGCGGTCTGGCCGCTCTACGTGGCCGAGCCCAAGCGCCGGCACGAGGAATATGCCCTGGACGTGCTGGCCCAGATCATGAGCGACGACCTGCGCCACCGCATCCGCGAGGACCTGGGCAAGACCTATTCCCCCGGGGCGGACACCTCCATGCCCGACTTCGCCGACCAGGGTCAGTTCACCGTCAGCGTCGAGGCGGCGCCGGGCGACACCGAGGTGGTGGCCAGCGAGATCAGGAAGAGCGCCCAGCGCATGGCCCGCGGCGAGATCACCGCGGAACAGTTCGAGGCGGTGCGCCGCCCGCTGCTGGAAAAGCTCGACGCCCGCACCCAGTCCAACGAGTACTGGCTGGGGACCATCACCGGCTCGGCCCACTACAACGAGATCCTCGAGGAGGGCATGCTGGCCCGCGAGATCTACGGCTCGCTGACCCTGGAGGACATCAGGCAGGCGGCCCGGACCTGGCTGGCGCGCGACCCGATCGTGGTCATCGCCATGCCGGCCAAGGGCGCCGCCGCGGCGGCCGCGCCCCCGGCGCCGACGGGCGGGCAGTGACACCGTAAAACCACCGTTAATCGACCGTATTATCGGTGGTTGGCCGGGGCGGGGTGGTTACACTTGAGGTGTGATTTCACCGTAGATTCGCCGTAGATATCGGTCGACTCCTGGGCGGCCTTCTCCCCTTGCGGGAGAAGGTGGTCCGAAGGACCGGATGAGGGGTCGCGCCGCCCTTGGCCGGTAAGCCTCAGGATCGTATCGATCACCTCGTGTGGCCGGTCGATCACCGTCTCGTTTTGAAATCGAACGACCCGGAAGCGGGCGTCGTCCAGCCAGGCGCTCCGCCGCAGTTCCCGCTCCGGATCGCGAAGCGCGTGGACTTCCCCGTCGGCCTCGACGATCAGCCGACATTCGAGACAGGCGAAGTCCGCGATGTAAGGCCCGACCGGAACCTGCCGACGAAACTTGAGGCCCTCGAGCCGCCGGCTGCGCAGCAAAGCCCACAACGCCGTCTCGGCGATGGTCATGGCGCGCCGCAGGCGGCGGGCTTGGTTCCTTACGGTGCGGGCGTGTCTCAACGGCTCTCCCCGGGCGTCGCGGGACCCCTCATCCGGCGCTTCGCGCCACCTTCTCCCGCAAGGGGAGAAGGTTACGAAACTGGTTGAGAACAAATAGCGAACACCGTCCTAAATGTCAAGCTTTTTCCAGTAGATCAGCGTCCCGGTCAGCCCCCCGTGGGGCTTCAGCGCATAGTCGGGGATCTCGCCGGTGAGCTGGAACCCCAGCCCTTCGTACAGCCCCGCCGCCCCGTCCTCCGTCGCGGTGTCGAGCACCAGCAGGGTGCGGCCCCGCTCGACCGCCAGCCGCTCCGCCTCCACCACCAGGGCGCGGGCCAGGCCGCGGCCGCGCCAGCCGGGGCGGGTCATCAGCTTGGCGATCTCGGCGCGGTGGGGCTGGTTGGGCGGCAGGTCGAGCAGCAGGGTGACGGTGGCGGCCAGGACGTCGCCGTCCCACGCCCCCAGCACGATCCGCTCGCCGCGCCGGGCCGCCTCCAGCGCCCGGGTCCAGAAGGCGGCCGCGTCCTCGACCGGCAGCGGGTGCATGAAGCCGACCGAGCCGCCGCCGGCGACCACCTCGACCAGCATCGAAGCCAGGGCCGCGACCGTCTCCGGCGCGGCGTCCAGGGCGCGGATCGTGCCTGCGTATTCCGCCGTCACGCCCCCGCTCCCGTTTCCTTCGTTTTGACGAAACATTTCCGCCGCGCCAGCCTCGGCGCCATGAACCCAGATGTCGAAGCCATCCAGCGCGCCTATCCGCAGGTCTATCACGCCTGCCATGTGGAGCACCGCAGCCGCCACGCCTCGCCGAGCGGCCTGACCGAGAAGGACGCGAGCCTGCTGGCCCACGCCGGGGCGAGCGAGGGCGTGACGCCCGGCGCCCTGGCGCGCCACTTCGGCGTCGCCGCCTCGACCCTGTCGGCCCAGATCAAGCGGCTGGAGGCGATGGGGCTGATCGCGCTGGAGCCCGACCCCGCCGACAGCCGCCGCCGGCGTCTGAGCCTGACCGATCAGGGCCGGGCGGCGACCCGCGCGGGGTCGGTGCTGGACGCGGGGCGGCTGACCGCCCTGCTCGATACTCTGAACACGGACGAACGCCGCCGCGCGGTCGAGGGCCTGACCGTTCTGGCCGAGGGCGCCCGGCGCCTGCGCGCCCAATCGCCTGGAAACTGAGATGCGGTCACCGATCCTGATCGGCGCCGGCCTGGCCGTAGGCCTGATCGTGCTGCTGATCGCCGCCCTGGCCGCCGTCGGCGCCGCCCTGCCGCGGGACCATGTCGCGCGCGTCTCGGCCCACATCAACCGGCCGCCCGCCGAGGTCGCCGCCCGCATCCGCGACCCGGCCGGCTATCCCAGGTGGCGCCCTGACGTGAAGGCCGTCGAAGGGGTCGAGCGCGGCGCGGACGGGGCGACCCGCTTCCGCGAGGTCGGCCGCCACGGGGCGGTGCGCTACCGCCTGGCCGAGACCGAGCCAGGCGCGCGTTTCGTCAGCACCATCGAGAGCCCGGACCTGCCGTACGGCGGCCAGTGGACCTTCGCCCTGACGCCCGACGGGACCGGGACGCGGGTGGAGATCGAGGAGCGGGGGTTCGTGAAGAACCCGGTGTTCCGGGCGTTGGCGCGGTTCGTGTTCGGGTATGAGGCGACGATGAGAGGGTGGCTGGGGGATTTGGGGAGGTGAGGGGCCGAAGCGCGTACGAGCGAGATTCCGCTATGCGCTAGTAACGGACCACGAATTCGCTCCAGACTCCTGAGGTTCGTTGGAAACGCCTAAGCTAGCCCTAGCTCTTCCCGATGCGGAAGCAGCGGGAACAGGCACAGTCGAAAAATGAGCCAACAGGCATAGATCGAATCCGCGCCATAGGGACTCCCATCGTGAAGAAGCCCATGGGCAACACCGTGCCGGATCGCCGGCCCCGGCCGGCTCATAAAGACGCGCTCGATGTCGTCGGTAATGGCCCGCGTGAAGATTCCATCGAGCTCGGCCCGCATGGCATCGTAGAGAGAGGTGATGGTCCGATCCTCTTGGGTCTGACCGGCATTGTCGAAGGTCGTCACGTCATGGCCATGGGACTTCAGGACGTAGCGTAGCGAATCCTCCAACAGCGGAGTCAGGATGTAGAGCGCGCTCGTCAAGTCGCCCTGGAAGAGGCGGTTGAAGCCGCGCGCATAGGTCTGCGACAGGTCCGTCGGAACGAACGGGCTCTGGCTGGTGAGCGCGAGGAACGTATCCTCGGAGAAGTAGTGCGCGGACGTCATGGTCCGCCGCGCCGGCTCGATCTTGCTCGAAACGCTGACCTGGCGGCGGATGCGTTCGGCCAGGGCGATCTGCTGGACGATCACCGGCCCATCCGGCTCGCCGAGCCCACCGCCGCTGCCAGTGCGATGGATAACTTTGCCCTCGTCGTCGAGGTGCGCCACGCCGAACAACGACGACAGCGGGTATTTGTGAATTTGGTCCGTGGCGGCGGCCTTCAGCTTGCCCGGGTCGGGGCTTTGGTCGAGCATCGCGAACACGAACAGGCTGTCGTAGACGCTGAGCGGCTTAAACTTGTTCTGTATGGCCTCGACCAGTTCGGTGAGGTCCATCTCCTGCGAGAAAGCCCCCATCTCCTCGCCGACGCTGGCCTGAACCTCGATCAGGCGGTGCCGCAACTCGGTTCTGCGCGCACGCGCGGCGGGGATGCCATGAAGCGCCGAGATCGCGCTGGCTAAGAGATGCGAGCCCAGCATCGGCGAGCCGACCTTGTCGACCTGGGCGACCATGACCTCCGCCGCCGTCACCTGACACCGTTGCTCGTCTCCATCCTTTTTCCCGGTGTGATAGGCCCTTGCGGCCAAGGTCCAGAGGTCGACGACGATGTGGTGGTCCGTCGTTTCCGGCAGGTTCGCCAACACTTCTTCGATTTCGCCGGCGACTTCCAGCGGATCGGACACCCGCATCCTAAGGTCTAGCTGGCAATACCAAAGGACGGGGACCGGGTCCCTTGCGGCCACTGCGCGTTTGCGGACCGCGACGAGCTGCGCCCGCGCCGCTTCAGCCTCGGGCTTGTCCCAGCCAAGCATCCGCGCAAGGCCTAAGGCCCGTAGCAGATAGTCCTTAGTGTCGGGATGGAACGGCCAGTCGTCGTCGCCGTGGCGGAACCTTAGCTCACCAGCCTCGATCCCGCGCACAAGCTCGACATAGGCCTTCACCGCCGCGACGCCGAAGCCTGCCTCCTTTCGATCCAGCAGCCAGGCAAGATCGCTCAGCCGCGCGCGCAGGACTACGTTCGTCGAAGCACGGGCCAGGGTTTGCAGGACGTCGCTATGCCCACGGAAGTCGGCCGCCACAGCGGAGCGTCGGCCGTCGGCAAGAACGACCATGGGGCCGAACGGCTCGTTCTCGTCGTCCGGCTTGAAATGCATTCCGGTGACGCCCCAGAGGAAGTCCCATACGCGGACTCTGGCCGGATCGTCGGCATCGTCAGCGCTGGTACCCGAGGCCTGGGACGCGGCCCGGTAGAGGTCGGCCAGCTCCGGGCTATCGGCGGCGGTTGATCCGGCGATGACCTGCTCGAAGTCGAGGCCGTCGATGTCCGACATGGTCACCTTAAGCCAGGGAGAGACCTGGGGCGCCTCGTCTTTCGTCAGGGTGTCGGTCATATGCAGCCCTCAAATTGAGTTCGTGGCCAAGCCCGGCATGTAGTTATCGGCCTCGGCCGCGCCTATCTTCACGGCGCGTCCAAAGAGAATAGCCATGGCAGAGCCTGCCGAAGACTTTGAACCTTACCTCGCGACGACGGCGGAGTTGCTGTCGGCCGAAGGCATGACCGCTGCTGCTGAATTGCTGCGGACGGCGGCGTTGCGCCTGGAGCAGACCGGGTTCGACAACTGGAACGGCGGCACCACGATCTGGACCGTCTACCTCCAGGTGGAGCCGGCGGCATACGCACAGCTTGGCGACCGGCGCGCGAGCCTTGAAGAGCAGATCAAGCAGCGTCTCGAAGCGGCGCTATCGGGCCATACGACCAACTGGTACACGGTTTCCGTGATTCCACTGGTGACGGCGCGGCCCGACTGGCGCGAGTCGAAAGGGCAGATTTCGCAGGCGGCGCGCCGCAACATCATCGACGGTCTGCGGCTGGACAACATCGCTTGGGCCGGCCGGCTTGAAGACGTCGAATTCCTCGCCCGCATCTACGACCTACAACGCCTGCCATCGACCGACTCCCGATTTAACGATGCCGCGGGCGACATCTGGCAACACCGGGTCAACAATCCGCTGGATTGGCCTGACGATTGGATTTACGGCGACAGCCGCTTCGAGTTGATGGCCGGCCCGTCCGACGCATTTCTTCGGTTCCTGTGCGAGATGGTCCACCCCGTGGTGCGTCCCGACAAGAACGAGGCGCTTCAGCTCGTCCAGCAGTTCAACGACCAACTTCGCCCCGAAGGCTGGCATCTCGTTCAAGAGGAGATGATCGCTGGCCGCCCGCGCTATGTCGCTCGGCCGCTGGGCCTCTCGGGTGGCCGCGCGGTCTCCCGGGCGCGCACCGTCGCCGACGCGCTGGACGCCGGTTGGATGCAAAAGGAAATCGAACGCCTAGAAAACGCGGTCGACCGCGACCCAGCGTTGGCGATCGGCACCGCCAAGGATCTGGTCGAAAGCTGCTGCAAGGCGATCCTTCAGAAGCGCGGCGTGACGGTCGCTGCCTCGGCCGGCCTACCGGACCTGACCAAGGCGCTCGCCAAGGAACTGAAGCTCGTGCCGGAAGGAATTTCAGACGAGGCCCGCGGCGCAGACACTGTGCGACTGATCCTGCGCAATCTGTCAGGGCTATCCCACTACCTCGCCGAGCTACGGGGCATGTATGGTTCAGGCCATGGGCGAGACGGAAGCCACCGTGGCCTTGAGCCTCGCCATGCCCGCCTAGCGGTGGCATCGGCGGTGGCCTTCATTGACTTCGTCACCGAGACCCATCACCGGCGCCCAATTGAGGCCGATGAGCGGCAGGAAGTCGCAAGCACCGCGACCGCAAAGCCGGCGGCGTAGCGCGCTAACTGTTGGGCGCTTCTAGGGGCGGTTTAGGCCGAAACTCGACGCCTGGCGGAGCGATGTCGTTGAGGACCGCCAGCACCAAGCCTTCCAACGCCACGAACGTGTTTGTGGCTGCACTCTGGATCATCACGCGTTCGGCCTCGGTCGCACGGTCGGCCAGCAGTGCGTGGGCCATTAGGCCGCGAACCTCTTCGATGAAACCGTGCCGCGTTTGGTTCGCCCGCTTGAAGGCGTCCAGGGCCGTGCCGTGCAAGTCGAGGAAAGCCCGAAAGTAGCGGTTGTTTTGGAGTTTGGTCGTGCCGCGCTCGAAGTGCCACTCCAAGAACCGATAGCCCTGAAGCCATCGAACGTCGGCGGGAAGATTCGGGTCGAGGAACCTCGCCAGGAAGTGGAGGTGATGCTTCAGCTCTTGTGGCCATGCCGCAAGCATCATTGCCGCGCCTTGATAGTCGGCCGGAACGGGCTTGGCCCATTGCAGCTCCAATTTGAGAAACGGGGTCTCGGCACCTCCCTGGCCCAGCCAGACCATGTGGGCGCTCGAATTGGCCCCCAACGTCGCCGCCGCCGTGTAGTGCGAAGTCGCCATGACCGACGTAACCGATACTGCCTCGCGCCATAGGGTGATGTTGGCGTTGACGATGGCCTGTGCTTCATCATCGCTGTCCGCATCGATCAGGACGCGCAGGTGGTTTAACGCCACCCCCTCACCATAGACCAGGAACTCGACGCGTCGGCCGCGCTCGTCAGTCCGCGCCGCTCGCGCCTTGGGCTCTGGAGCCACGCCTCCGTTGGCGATGATCCATTCAAGGTCGAGAACGATGTCTACATGCCAGACGGCCATCGTCTTTCCTGGTTCCCTTCGGCGAACCACTCCGCCGAACCGACCATAGCTCAACGAGCGATCACACTCGCGCACTCGCCGTCTCATCACGATCTCGACCAGCGCCTTGGCCGTTGCGGCCAATCGTGGCGCCAATTGGCAGACGTTCCCAACTTCGCCTTTGAGGTCAGACTCGGACTTCAACCTCCCAGCATTTCTGGCCAGCATTTCTGGATTGGCAGCGAGTCCCGCCCCCTACCCCTACCCGCCCCCCATCGCCGCCGCGTCCATCCACATCACTTCCCACACGTTGCCGTCCGGGTCCTCGATCGAGCGGCCGTACATGAAGCCGTGGTCCTGGGGCTTGTTCGGGTCGGCCTTGCCGCCACAGGCTGCCGCGCCGGCGACGGTGGTGTCGACCGCGTCGCGGGCGTCGACGGTCAGGCAGAGCAGGGTCTGGCTCTCGCGCCGGGCGTCGCCGATGGGGCGGCTGGTGAACTCCGCATAGTGGCCGTGGGTCAGCAGCATCACCCCGATGGCGTCGGAGAACATCAGGGAGCTGGAGGTCTCGCCCGAGAACTGCGGGTTCAGGGCGCCGCCCAGGGCCTGGTAGAATCGGGTGGAGGCGGCGAGGTCGCGGACCGGCAGGTTGACGAAGATCATTCGGGGCATGGGGGCGGTCCTTCCTGGGGGGTGCGGGCGGGTGCGGTTGTCGGGGCAAGGACGGTCGAGTTGGGTGGTTTCCGACATCGGGGCAAGGTGAATTTGGGGGGCGGGGCGGATTCCTGGGACCGGGCGGATGGGGCCGGCGGGGATTCGCAGCGTTGAGGAAGATTCGCTGTTGGGTCCTCGGGTTCCCGCTGTGCGGGCCCCGAGGATGACGGACATGGTTGGAGGGGCGCGCACGCCGCGCCCTTCAATCGCCGCCGGCCCGGTGGCATGGTCGGGGTCATGCGCACCCTCGCCGTCCGCCTGACCCCCGGGACCGATCTGAACGAGGCGCTGGAGCGGCTGACCCGGGAGCGGAGCCTCCGCGCCGGGTTTGTGCTGACCTGCGTGGGGAGCCTGTCGCACGCGCGGTTGAGGATGCCCGGCGCCATGGGCGAGGCGGAGATGTTCCGGACCTTTGAGGAGCCGATGGAGATCCTGTCGCTGGGCGGGACGCTGTGCGGGGACGGGCTGCACCTCCACATCGCCCTGTCGCGGCGCGACGGGAGCTGTGTCGGGGGGCATCTGGTTTCGGGGTGCGTGGTGAACACCACGGTCGAGCTGGTGATCGGGGAGGCGGAGGGGCTCGCGTTCCGGCGGCCGGTCGATCCGGCGACGGGATATGACGAGCTGAGCGTCCAGTCGCGCGCGTCCGGGGGCGACGCCCCGGCTTGACAATCCCCGCTCCCGGGCCGAACACTACACCATATGGTGAACTATCAACGCGGCGAGCTGGGCCGGGTGTTCGCGGCCCTGGTCGATCCGACGCGCCGCGCGATCCTGGCGCGGCTGGAGGCTGAGGAGAGCCTGACGGTCGGCGCCATCGCCGAACCCTTCGCGATCAAGCTGCCGGCGGTGATGAAGCACCTGGACGTGCTGGCCGAGGCGGGGCTGATCACGCGGGCCAAGCAGGGGCGCACGGTCGACGTGCGGCTGTCGCCGGGACCGCTGCGCAAGGCGATGGAATGGCTGGAGCGCTATGAGCGGTTCTGGCCGCCGGCGCTGGACCGGCTGGCAGCCTTCGCGGAAGCGCGCGAAGCGGAAGCGGGGGACGAATGACCAGCCTGACCCTGGTGCGGCGGATCGCGGCGCGGCCGTCGATCGTCTTCGACGCCCTGACCACGCCGGAACAGGTCATGGCCTGGTGGGGGCCGCACGACCGGCCGGTGCTGCTGGCGGAGATGGACGCACGGACGGGCGGGGCCTTCCGGGTGCGGTTCTGCACCGAGGACGGGCTGGAACACGAAGCCTGCGGCGAATTCCTGGCCTTCGAGCGGCCCGAGCGGCTGGCGATGAGCTGGCGCTGGGGCTTCGGCGGCGTGGAGGACGAAGCGGGGAGGATCTCGCGCGTCGACATCGCCCTGAGGCCGCTGGAGGCCGGCACGGAACTGACCCTCACCCACTCGCGCCTGAACACCGAGGCCTCACGCGAGAGCCATGCCGAGGGTTGGGCCGGGTCGCTGGACAAGCTCGAGCGGCTGCTGGGCGACGCAAGCTGAGGAAGAAGACCGAGATGGGTGACGCGACGATGAGGACCGTGGCGATGGCTGCGATGACCCTGGCCCTGGGGGCGGGACCGGCGTGGGCGCAAGCCGCGCCCGGGCCCTACCCGGCCATGGCGCCGCTGGCGCAGTACCGGATGGCGAGCCGGGACGAGGAGATCGCGACAGCCCGCAGCGCGGCGCCGGCGGCGATCTCGAACGAGGCGGAGGTGCTGGTCCTGGGCGCCCACGGCTATGAGACGGCGGCGAAGGGGACGAACGGCTTCGTCTGCCTGGTCGAGCTGTCCTGGGCCAGCGACCTGGAGGATCCGGAATTCTGGAACCCGAAGGAGCGCGGGCCGATCTGCCTCAATCCGGCGGCGGCGCGCTCGGTGCTGCCGACCTATCTGACCCGCACTGAATGGGTGCTGCAGGGGGTGTCGCGCGAGGACATGCTGGCGCGCACCCGCGCGGCCATCGCGGCGAAGGCGATCACGGCGCCGGAAGCCGGGGCCATGGGCTACATGATGTCGAAGTCCAGCTACCTCAGCGACCTGGCCGCCGGCCACTGGCGCCCACACCTGATGTTCTTCCTGCCCCCCACCACGGCGGCGTCGTGGGGCGCGGGGGTCAAGGGCGGGGCGGTGATGGGCGGCGATCCGGGCGTGGAGCCCGTGACGGTCTTCTTCGTGCCGGTGCCGAGGTGGTCTGACGGGACGGACGCGGCAGACGGGATGAAGATGTGAGGGGGAGGCGCTTTCCTTCGCGCGGAGCGCAGTCTTCCCTGTCTTCGTGAGCTTCGTGGCCTTCGTGGTTGAACCTTCCTTTTTCACCACGAAGCTCACGAAGGGCACGAAGGGGCGCTCCCCTCTTGTTCGTGTGGTTCGTATGGTTCGTGGACAAATCTTGCGACCTTGGCGGCGGCGGAACCAAAGGAAGTCTGGTCCACGAACCACACGAACCACACGAACAAGGTGAGAAGGCGCTTCGCGCGTAGCGGGCGCCCGGCTTCCCCCAAAGATTCGCTGTTGGGTCCTCGGGTCTACGGCCGCTGCGCGGCCTTCGCTCCGAGGATGACGGACATGGTTGAGGTGGGTGGGTTACGCCGCCCTTGCGTAGGCCGCGGGGGAGAGGCCGAAGGCGGAGCGGAACACGCGCGACAGGTGGCTCTGGTCGGCGAAGCCGACGGCGGCGGCGACCTCGGCGGGGGCCAGGCGCTCGCGCAGCATGCGGGCGGCGTTCTTCAGGCGGACCTGCACCAGGTAGGCGTGCGGGGTGATGGCGAAGGCGCGGGCGAAGGCGCGCACGAAATGGAACTCGCTCAGGCCCGCCTCGGCGGCGAGCTCGGCCAGGCGCACATTGTCGGCGTAGTTCTCGCGGATGTAGTCGCGCGCGCGGGTCAGGCCCGGGGCGCAGTCGGCGCGGGACCGGGGCGCGGGCGAGACCGCGTGCTTGAGGAACAGGCGCGCGGCGGCGGTCAGCACGGTGACGTCGCTGGCCAGGGTGTCGGGGCTGAGCTCCGAGGCGACGTGGGCGGTCAGCAGGGCGAGCGAGGCACCCCGGTCGACGATGATCGGATCGCGGAAGGCGGGCTCCTCCCGCTCGGTGAATTCCGGCGCCATGGCGCGCAGCGCGGCTGAGGGGACCAGCATGCCGCGCGCCTCCCAGCCGTGGGGGCCGCCGGGGGTGCCGGTGTGGACGTCCTCGGGATTGATCGCGGTCAGCTGGCCAGGGGTGGCGAGGTAGCTTTTGCGCCCACAGTCGAAGGCGAGCGCGCCGGAGACCACCAGGCCCACGGAATATTCCCCGTGCACGTGGCGCGGATAGCCGGTGTCGGAAAAGCGGGTGTGCAGGAAGCGGACGCCTCCGTACCCCCACAACCGTGTCGACGCGTCGGTCATGACCCGAACCACCAAAGCCGGCGCCGATCATGAGACCAAACCGCGCCCGCGTCGAATGTGTCGGAAATGGATGCAACGCGCGGAGGAGGAAGCGCCGCGCGTCCGCTCAGGGCCGTCCCCTTGTGTTCCTTCCCCCCTCGAGGGGGAAGGTGGGGCCCGTCAGGGCCTCGGAAGGGGGGCCGCGCGACCGCCGGCGCGAAGAGCGCTTCCCGCCAGACACGGAAAGCGACCGATCGTTCAAGCTCGGCGCGGCCCCCCATCCGGCTCCTTGCGTCGCCACCTTCCCCCTCGAGGGGGGAAGGAACGCAAGTGGCCGATTGCGTAGGCGATAGCCCTACCGCCGTTGGGATCGCCGCGGCGCCCCTTCCCCTGAGACGCTCCGTCGCTGGCGCGCTCTCGTGAGGGTATGTAAGGATTGCAGGCCTAAGTCCGGGGATCTGTTGTGCGCTTGTTTCGCCTGACCGCGCTGGCGGTTCTGAGCTGGCTGTCCCTGGCCGCGCCTGCGCTCGCGGCGCCGGCGAAGGGGACGCTGGTCGATCCGCGCGTGATCACCGCCGACCCGGCCGTGCGCCAGGGGGTGCTGCCCAACGGGATGCGCTATGCGGTGATGCGCAACAGCCTGCCCGCCCGCTCGGTGTCGTTCCGCCTGTACATGAACATCGGCAGCTACGACGAGGCCGACGACGAGCGCGGCGTCGCCCACTTCCTGGAGCACATGGCCTTCAACGGCACCCGCCACCTGGCGGAGGGCAAGCTCGACACCGTGTTCGGCCAGAACGGGGTCGCCTTCGGGCGCGACCAGAACGCCTGGACCTCCTATTTCTCGACCCTCTACATGCTGGACGTGCCCCAGGTGGACGAGGGACGCCTGGACCTGGCGTTCCAGTGGCTGCGCGACATCGGCGACGGCATGACGCTGGACCCGGCGGCGGTGATGCGCGAGCGCGGCGTGATCCGCGCCGAGGACGACCGCACCCGGGGGCCCGAGCGGAGCTGGTCGGAGACGACCCAGAAATTCCTGGGCCCCGAGCTGCGCTCGACCGCGCGCGACGCGATCGGCACCACCGCCTCCATCGACGCCATGACGTCGGAGCGGGTGCGGCGCTTCTACGAGAAATGGTACCGGCCGGAGAACGCGACCCTGGTGGTGGTCGGCGACGTTCCCGCCGAGACGCTGGAAAAGCGGGTGATCGCCGGCTTCGCCTCGTGGAAGGGCTCGGGCCCAGCGCCGGCCCACCGCCGACCCTCGAGTCCCAACCTGTCGCGCGGGGCCGACTTCCTGCCGATCGCCCAGCCGCGCATGGGCTCCTCGGTCAATCTGTGCTGGATCCGCGGCTATGACACCGGCGGGTCCGACAGCCTGGAGCGCACCAGGCTGACCCTGGTGCGGCGGCTGTGGCGCGACGTGTTGAACGAGCGGCTGCGGGCGCTGGCGTCCAGCGACGATCCGCCGTTCGTGGCGGCGGAGGCCGGGAGCAAGGACAGCGAGCGCGAGGCCCTCTACTCCTGCGTCGACGCCTCGCCAGTGGGCGACGACTGGAAGCGGGCGCTGGACACGGTGGTGGGCGAGGTGCGCCGGCTGGAGCTGCACGGCGCCTCCTCCGCCGAGGTCGGGCGCGCGCTGGAGACGGTCCGAGCCGAGCACCGCTCGCGCGCGGATTCCATGTCGGCGCGCACCTCCTCCACCCTGGCCCAGCGGCTGAGCGACCTGATGGCCCACGGCGATGTCCTGGCCTCGCCGAAGGAGCGGTTCCGCATCCTCGACAAGGCGGCGGAAGGGCTGAACGAGGCGGAGGTGCAGTCGGCCTTCCGGCGCGACATCGCCGGCGCCGGGCCGTTCCTGATCGTGACCACGCCCAGGGCCGTGAGCGCCGCCGAGGTGCGCCAGAGCTACCGAGCGGCGATGAGCGCGCCGGCGCCGGCGGCGGCCGTGGCGACGGCGAAGAGCCAGTGGGCCTACACCGACTTCGGGCCGGCCGGAAAAGTCATCAAGCGCGAGACCATCGCCAACCCGGGCTTCACCCGGGTGACCTTCGCCAACGGGGTGGTGCTGAACTACAAGCGGCTGGAGACGGTGCAGGGCACGGTGAAGGTGCGCGTGCGCTTCGGCGCCGGCCGGCGCGAGATCGCCAAGGGCGACTACTACATCGCCGAGCTGGGGGCCGAGCTGTTCGTCGAGGGGGGCTTAGGCAAGCACGACACCGAGACCATGCGCAGGCTGTTCAGCGACCACGGCTGGAGCGCGGAGCTGTCGATCCTGGACGACGCCTTCGTGCTGCAGGGGGCGACCAACGCCGGCGACCTGGAGACCCAGATGCAGATCCTGGGCGCCTTCCTGACCGACCCCGGCTTCCGCAAGGGGCTGAACGCGCGCATGCCGACGACCGTGGAGACCATGGACCGGCAGGAGCGGACCTCGGCCTCGCACGCGATCACCGAGGCGCTGAACCGGCGCCTGGCGCCGGACGGCGCCTATGTGACCCCGGCCAAGGAGACCCTGCTGGCGGTCAAGTCCGAGACCTTCGAGCGGCTGTTCAAGCCGGCCCTGACCCAGGCGCCGCTGGAGGTGACCATCGTGGGCGACGCGGGCGAGGACCAGGCCATAGCGGCGGTGGCCTCGACGCTGGGCGCCCTGCCGGCGCGGGCGGCGACGCCCCGGGCGAAGGCCGACACCTGGTTCCTGCGCTATCCGGCCCAGCCGCCGGCGCCGATCCGCACCACCTACGAGGGGAAGGACACCAAGGCGGTGGTCTCGGTGATCTGGCCGCTCTACGTGGCCGAGCCGAAGCGGCGGCGCGAGGAGTATGCGCTGTCGATCCTGTCCAGCGCGCTGGACGACGCCATCCGCCACCGGGTGCGCGAGGAGATGGGCAAGTCCTACGCGCCGGAGGTGTCGATGAGCTCGCCGGACTTCGCCGACCAGGGGGCGCTGAGCGCCTATATCGAGACCACGCCGGCGGACGCGGACACGGTGGCCAAGGCGGCGCGGGAGACCGCCGCGGGGGTGGCGGACAAGGGCCTGAGCCAGGAGGCCTTCGAGGCGGCGAGGAAGCCCTCGATCGACGCGGGCGCGACACGGCTGGAGGACATCGACGAGTGGCTGACCGGGCTCGACGGCTCGGCGGCCAATCCGGAGGTCCTGCGCGAGTTCGTGGACTGGGAGGCGGACTTCGGGTCGGTCAGGCTTGAGGACGTGAACCGCTACGCGAAACAGTGGCTGACCCAGGAGCCGATCGTGGTCATCGCGGTCCCCACCTCGGCGGTGGCCCAGGCCACGGACGGCAAGGGCGCGCCGTAGGCGGCTGAGTCCGCGAAGCGGAAGCAAGATCAGAACGACGCCGGAAGATTGGTAGGCGCGGAGCGCAGTCCGTGTGGTCCGTGTGGTCCGTGGACATATTTCTTTCGGAGGTCGGCGGCGGCTGGTCGGGCAAGGGATTGTCCACGGACCACACGGACCACACGGACAAGAAAGACTGCCGCTCCGCGGCGAGGAGAACGGGATCGGGCGCGGAGCGCCTTCCGTGTCTTTCCGTGTCCTTCCGTGGACAAATCTTCTTCCGTCCCGCCGCCGCCATCCGAGGAAGAATTATCCACGGAAGGACACGGAAGGACACGGAAAGAGGTTGCCGCTGCGCGGCGAGAGGCGGGTCAGAGGGCCTCGAGGATGGCCCGGGCGCGCTGGGCGCCTCCGTGGTGGGCCCAGCCGAGGGGGGTGCCGTTCCAGAGGGTGTCGCGGGCGGTGGGGTCGGCGCCGTGGGCGAGGAACAGGGTGACGAGCTCGGGGTAGTCGTAGAGCGCCGCGTGGTGCAGCGGCGTGGCGTGGCTGTGGACCGGGGTGGGGGCGTTGAGCTCGGCGCCGGCTTCCAGGATCAGGCGGGCGGCTTCGGTCTGACCGTTGAGGGCGGCGTGGGCGAGGGCCATCTGGCGTTCGTCCGCGGTTGAATCCGGGAGCAGGGCGGCGACGTCGGCGTCGAGGCCCAGGCCGGCGGCGATGGCGAGGGTGACCGGCTCGCCCGCCTCGACCAGGGCGCGCACGGCGTCGAGCTCGCGGTGGGCCAGGGCGCCGTCGAGGCCACCGGGGCGGCCGCCCGCCTGTTTCAGCAGCATCAGCAGCGGGATCTGCAGGCCCTGCTCGCGGGCGGGCCGCGAGGTCATGACCAGGCCGAGCGTATAGTCGAGGTCGTCCTGCTCGACGCCGCGCTCGATCATGGCCGAGGCGATCTCGACCGTGTTGGCCGGCATGGTCTCGATCAGGTTCGGGTTGTCGGCCACGAACCAGAACAGCTTCGGGTCGCGGAAGTACTGGCCGCGCTGGGCCTGGCGGTAGCACTCCGGCTCCATGATCCGTTCACGGAGCAGGCGGGGCTCGGCGTCGAGCAGACGCTCCAGCGCGCCGAGATTGCCGGTCTGGATCGCGGTGACCGCCGCGCGGAAGGACGGGTCGCGGATCACCGGGCGGTCGAGCAGTTCGACGATGGCCTCGCGCTCGGCGGCGGCGCCCGCCCGGGCGCGGGCAAGGGGCGTGCGGTCGTTGTGGTCGGGCATCCACTCGATGGCGCCGGCCGCGATCAGGCGCTCGACCAGGGCCAGCGGTCCGCGCTCGGCGGCGAGGTGCAGCGGCGTCTCGGCCGCGCCCGGCGGGCCGTTGGCGGGCTCTCCCGCGGCCAGCAGGCGCTCGACCTCGGCGAGATCGCCGTCGAGGACGGCCTGGTTCAGCGGTGACGGGCGCGCGGGCATGGGGATAGGGTGGCGCCCATGTCCGACTTCGCCAAGAGCCCCGACGGCCTGATGCTGTTCGACGGGGTGTGCAGTTTCTGCTCGGCCTCGGTCCGGGCGGTGATGGCGATGGACCGGTCCGGCGCCATCCGGTTCGCGCCCATGCAGTCCGAGGCCGGGCAGGCGCTGGCGGCGGCGCACGGGCTGGACCCCGCCGATCCGGCGTCGTTCGTGTTCTTCGATGGCGGACGGGCGCTGGTGCGCTCCGACGCGATGCTGGCGATGGCGCGGCGCTTCGGCTGGCCCTGGCGGGCGCTGGGGATGTTCGGAGCGCTGCCGCAGGGATTGCGGGATAGGCTGTATGACCTGGTGGCGAAGAATCGCTACCGATGGTTCGGGCGGCGCGACGTCTGTTTCGTGCCGAGCCCTGAGCAGAGGGCGCGATTTCTAGACTGAGCCGTTGCGCAGCAACGGGATTGAAAATCCAGGACCGCGACGCTGGCCTGGCCTCGTCCGTGTGGTCCGTGTGGTCCGTGTGGTCCGTGGACATTCTCTTGAACGATGGCTGCGGCTGGACCGAAGAATTTTGTCCACGGACCACACGGACAAGATTGGAAGGCGCTTCGCGCCGGAGATTACAGCCGCGTAATGAACGCCCCCGCGGGCGCGGTGCTATGGATCGCCGCGCCCGTCCGCGGAGTTTCCGTTCGCATGAGACCGTCCCTGTTCCTGACCGCCGCCCTGGCGGTGTCGCTGATCTCCGCCACGCCGGCTGCGGGCAAGCCGAAGGCGCACGCCGCCCACAAGGCCGCGCCGGCGGCGGTGTCCGTGGCGCCCCTGAAGTACAGCTACCGCCAGCTGCCCAACGGGCTGAAGGTCTACGCCATCCGCGACCCGGGCTCGGCCAATGTGGCGATCCAGGTCTGGTACAACGTCGGCTCCAAGGACGATCCGGCCGGGCGCTCGGGCTTCGCGCACCTGTTCGAGCACATGATGTTCAAGGCCACCCGCGACCTGCCGGCCGAGAGCTTCGACCGCATGACCGAGGACGTGGGCGGGTCCAACAACGCCTCCACCAACGACGACTACACCAACTACTACGAGGTGGCCCCGGCCAACTATCTGAAGACCCTGCTCTGGGCCGAGGCCGAGCGCATGGGCTCGCTGGTGGTCGACGAGGCCAACTTCAAGTCCGAGCGGGACGTGGTGAAGGAGGAGCTGCGCCAGCGGGTCCTGGCCCAGCCCTACGGCAAGCTGTTCGCGCTGTACGCCCCGGAGATCTCGTTCTCGACCAGCCCCTACGGCCGCCCGGGCATCGGCTCGATCGAGGACCTGGACTCCGCGACCCTGGCCGACGTGCAGGCCTTCCACGCCACCTACTACCGGCCCGACAATGCGGTGATGGTGGTGGCGGGAAACTTCGATCCGGCCCAGCTGGACCAGTGGGTCGACCAGTTCTTCGGACCGATCGCGAAGCCGTCGGGCCCCATCCCCCGGGTCACCGCCGTCGAGCCGCGCCGCGCGGGGCCGAAGACCTGGGAGGCGTTCGAGCCCAATACGCCCCTGCCGGCGGTGATGGTGACCTGGCCCACGCCCGCGGCCTCCAGCCCCGACATCCCGGCCCTGATCGTGCTGGACGCCCTGCTGACCAAGGGCGACAGCGCGCGGCTGAACCATTCCCTGGTCTATGAGCAGCAGGTGGCGCAGCAGGCGTTTTCCAACCTGTCCCTGACCCAGCAGCCGAACATCTTCGTGGTCGGCGCGGTGCTGTCGGAGGGCAAGACCATCGACCAGGGCCAGGACGCCCTGCTGGCGGAGATCGCGCGGCTGAGGACGACGCCCGTGAGCGCGGCGGAACTGGCGCGGGCCAAGAACCAGCTGGTCACCGATGCGCTCCGCCAGCGCGAGACGGCGCTCGGCCAGAGCGAGGAGCTGGCCCAGGCGGTGGTGATCTACGGCGACGCATCCAAGGCCAACCGGCTGGTCTCCGACCTGCAGGCGGTGAGCGCGGCGGACGTGCAGCGGGTCGCAAGGAAATATCTCGCCGACGACCAGCGCGCGGTGGTGCGCTACCAGTCCGACGAGAAGAAACCGGCCGGGGCGCCAAGCTTCGGGCCGGCGTCCTCGATCAGGGCACAGGCCCTGGTCCGCCCCGCCGACCTGAAGGTCTATGAGCTGGCGCCGCCCGCCGAGCGGGTCGCGCCGCCGGCGCCGGGCGAACCGGTCTCCGCCCCCCTGCCCAGGCCCGTGGAGCGGACCCTGAAGAACGGCCTGCGGGTCGTGGTGGCGCCGCGGCGCGACGTGCCGCTGGTCTCGGTCGAGCTGGTGGTGCGCGCAGGCTCGGCGCGGGACCCCGATGGCCGTTCGGGCGAGGCCTCGATGACCGCGGGCCTGCTGACCAAGGGAACCAGGACCCGCTCGGCCACCCGCATCGCCGAGGAGATCGAGTCCATGGGCGGCGAGATCGGGGCGGAAGCCGGCGTGGACGGCTCCACGCTGGCCCTGACGGTCAAGACCGACCGGCTGGCGCCGGCCATGGCGGTGTTCGCCGACGTGGCGCGCCATCCCGCCTTCGCCGCCGACGAGATGGAACGGGCGCGCCAGCAGCAGCTGAACGGGCTGGAGGTGGCGATGAAGGATCCGGCCGACCTGGCCGGCTTCGCCGCCGCGCGTGCGGTCTATGGCGCGGCGCCCTACGGCCAACCCACGGGCGGATCGAAAGCCTCGCTGGCGCGGCTGACGCCCGCGGACGAGGCGGCCTTCCACCGCCTCTGGTGGCGGCCGGACAACGCCGTGCTCGTCATCGCCGGCGACGTCAGTCCCGAGCAGGGCTTCGCCATCGCCGAGAAGGCGTTCGGCGACTGGAAGGCGCCTGCGATGGTCCCCCCGCAGCAGTCCTGGCCCGTGACGCCTCCGGGCCGCAGGGTGATCGTCATCGATCTGCCCAAGTCGGGACAGGCCGTGGTCGCCGTCACGCGCATCGCCCTGTCACGGGCGGACCCGCGCTACTATTCCGCCGTGCTCGCCGACTCCGTGCTGGGCGGGGGCTACTCGGCGCGGCTCAACCAGGAGATCCGCATCAAGCGCGGCCTGTCCTACGGGGCCAATTCGACCATCGCGTTCAGGATCGAACCCGGGCCCTTCACAGCCACCACCCAGACCAAGAACGAGTCGGCGGTAGAGGTGGCGGACCTGATGGTCGCCGAGATGGACCGGCTGGGGCGCGAGCCCGCGCCGGAGGCCGAGCTGCAGGCGCGCCGCAATTCCGTGGTCGGCGGCTTCGGCCGGCGGGTGGAGACCACCGACGGCCTGGCCGGGGTGATCGGGGGCATGAGCCTCTACGGCGTCGATCTCGGCGAGATCGGCCGCTACGGCGCGCGGATCAAGGCGGTGGGACCGGCGGACGTCCAGGCCATCGGGCGCGACGTGCTGGCGCCGGGGCCGGCCGCGATCGTTGTGGTGGGGGATGCGAGCGTGTTCCTGGCGGCCTTGAAGGCCAAGTACCCGAACGTGGAAGTCATCCGCGCCGACCAGGTCGACCTGGACAGCCCGACGCTGAGGAAGGGGCCGTGAGACTCAACCTTCTCCCCTTGCGGGAGAAGGTGGCCCAAAGGGCCGGATGAGGGGTTTCGCCACGCACGAAGCCGCGGCGATCTCCAGACTTATCAACCTTCGAGGACGGCGCGACCCCTCATCCGGCTGCTGGCGCAGCCACCTTCTCCCGCAAGGGGAGAAGGTTTCAGGAGGCAGCGGTCAAACACACCACCTGGGCCACGCGTAGATCCCGCCGCAGCGAATCCCCCACCCGGCCGTAGTTGTCGGGCGTGATCGGGGCGCCGGTGGCCAGTTCGTGGCCCTGGGTGAGCCTGGCCAGCGCCGGGCGCACGCTCTCCGGGGCGGTGGTGTAGACGCGGCCGCGGCGGGGGCGTTCGGCCAGGACCACGCCCAGCACCCGGCCCTGGCTGTCCAGCACCGGCGCGCCGGAGAGGCCCGCGAGCGAACCGGACAGGCCGTCCGTGCGCCCCACTTCAGCCCAGGCCAGCACCGATTCGTCGGTTTCGCCGCGCACGCCCCCGCGGGCGTGGACCCGGAGCGTCTCGCGCCCGATCAGGCGCACCGCCACCTCGCCCTGGACCCCGCCCGGATAGCCAGGCGCGTAGCCGCGCTGGCCGATGCGCAGGGGCCGGCCGATGGCCAGCGGCAGGGCGATGGGCGCGCCCTCGGTGGCGAGCAGGGCGACGTCGGCCTTGGGGAAGGTCTGGATGCTGGCCGGGATGGCGTGGCCGCCGCCCAGCAGGATGGCCGCGCGCGGACAGCCCTCGACCACGTGGCGGGCGGTGATCCAGCGGCCCTGGGCGGAGACCGCGAAGGCCGTGCCGGCGGTCGCGCCGCCCTGGCCCGACGGGGCCGGGACCATGGTCAGGGGATCAAAGGGGGTGGAGGGGCCCAGCAGGGCGCCCTCCTCCGCGTCCGGCGGCGGCGGGGCCGGCGGGGCGTCGATGTTCTCCTTCTGACTCAGGCACAGGGTCAGGATGGCCGCGAGCGACGCGCCCCAGATCAGGACGTCGGGAACCCTGGGCACGGCCCTAGCCGGCCATGGCGGAGGAGAGGATCAGGGCGCAGGCCAGCTTGGCGGCGACCAGCAGGACGGCCGCCGGCACCTCGCCGTCGCGCACCCGCGACTGCAGCCCCATCAGGATCATGTCGACGATGCGGAACAGCAGCAGCTGGACCACCACCGTGGCCGCGCCCCAGAGCGCGATCTCGATCAGCGAGCTGGAGCCCTTCAGCGAGCCCGCGAGCGGGATGGCCAGGCAGATGACCAGGCCGCCGAAGGACACGGCGGCGGCGCTGTTGCCCTCGTTGATCTGGCCGACCTCCTTGTAGGGCGAGGTCAGGACGTAGAGGGCGGAGCCGACGAACAGCAGGCCCAGGGTGACCACCGCATGCAGCAGGGTCACCGGGAAGGCGGACAGGAAGGCCTGGAGCTGGGTGTTCTCCAGATCGGGAATGAAGGACTGGAAATCCATCGGGCGACCGTGTCGGCTTGGTGAACGATCTTAGACCCCGGCGGCCGCGCCTGGGCAAGCGCGCTCGCGTCACAGGCATCGATCAGCGTTAACGCCGCCCGCCCAGCAAAAGTGGTTCGCACTTTTGCGCCCGGGGTGGGCGGCCACTCAAGATGGCTCAGGCGCCCTCGGCCATGGCGCGCAGCGCCGAGGCCCTGATCTTCTCGCTCTCGGACTTCAGCTGGCCGCAGGCGGCGAGGATGTCGCGCCCGCGCGGCGTGCGGATCGGGCTGGCGTAGCCGGCGCGGTTGATGATGGCGGCGAAGCGCTCGATCGTCGCCCAGTCGGAGCACTCGTACTTCGTGCCGGGCCAGGGATTGAACGGGATCAGGTTGATCTTCGCCGGCACGCCCTTGAGCAGCTTGACCAGGGCGCGGGCCTCGTCCGGGCTGTCGTTCACGCCCTTGAGCATGACGTATTCGAAGGTGACGCGCCGGGCGTTGGAGATGCCCGGATAGGCCTTGATGGTCTCGATCAGGGTGGCCAGCGGATATTTCTTGTTCAGCGGCACCAGTTCGTTGCGCAGTTCGTCGTTGGTGGCGTGCAGCGAGATGGCCAGCATGGCGCCGGTCTTCTCGCCCAGGCGGACCAGCTCGGGGACCACGCCGGAGGTCGAGACGGTGATGCGCCGGCGCGAGAGCGAGATGCCCTCATTGTCGGAGATGATCTCGATGGCGTCGGCGACGTGGTCGAGATTGTAGAGCGGTTCGCCCATGCCCATGAACACGATGTTGGACAGCAGCCGCTGGTCGGGCTCGGCGCGCCATTCGTTCAGGTCGTCGCGGGCGATCTGGACCTGGGCCACGATCTCGGCGGCGGTCAGGTTGCGCACCAGCTTCTGGGTGCCGGTGTGGCAGAAGGTGCAGTTCAGCGTACAGCCCACCTGGCTGGAGACGCACAGCGCCCCCACCCGGCCGACGTCGGGGATGTAGACGGTCTCGGCCTCGATGCCGGGGGCGAAGCGGATCAGCCACTTGCGCGTGCCGTCCTTGGAGACCTGGCGCTCGACCACCTCGGGTCGGGAAAGGGTGAAGGTCTCGGCCAGCTGGGCGCGGGTCTCCTTGGCGATGTCGGTCATCGCTTCGAAGTCGGTGACGCCGAAGTGGTGCAGCCAGCGCCAGACCTGGCCCGCCCGCATGCGCGCCTTGTCGGCCTTGACGATCCCGGCCTCGATCAGGGCGGCCTTCAGCTGCTCGCGGGTGAGTCCCGCAAGGTTGACCGGCCGGGCCGGGCGCGCGCCGGAGGCACGGGAAAGGTCGAGGGTCACGCCCACTTGAGCAGCATTCCTTGAATGTGGAAGCGCGACCCATAGCAGATCGCGGCGGCGGGTTTAAGGCGCTCCGCCACAGTCCCGCCAAAGCGGTTAAGCCGTCGCTAACCCAATTGAGCTTAACTGTGTACGGGGGGCGACGTGTCGGAAACGTCGCCTGGCGCCGGAGAAACCGGTGTGGAGGCTGGAAGATGCGACTGACCCTGCTCGGGTTCAACGTGATTGCGCTGGGCGCGTTGACGGCGCCGGCGTTCCTTATTTTCCAATCGGTTTCGAAGGCCGGCGCCATGAGCGACCAGGTCCGCTTCGCCTATCTGGCGGCGCTGGCGGTGGGCGCGGTGTGCCTGTTCGCGGCCATGAGCCGCCTGTCGGCCAAGCGCGCGGAGCCGGCCCAGGCGATCAGCCTGATGCTGCTCGGCGGCAGCCTGTTCGCGGCGCCGCTGGTGATCATGCTGCTGGGGTGATGAGCGCGAAGCGGCGCCCCGCTTCGAGCAAGATTCGCTGTTGGGGTGATGAGCGGCTGGCGCTATGCGCCAGCATAGGATCGACAACGATTTGTCGATCCTCGCTAAGAACGCCCGCGCCCGCGGCGCGGGCTGGGGGGTTCCGCTACGCGGCCCCGAGGATGACGAAAATATTTGAAAACAACCCACTAAACTATGTCCGTCATCCTCGGAGCGGAGGCGCGAACGCGCCGTAGACCCGAGGACCCAACAGCGAATCTTGGGTGAAGCCGGGCGCCCCTAGAACACCTCGGCGCTGATCGCCCCGTCGACCGTCAGCACGCCCCGCTTCATGCCTTCGGACACGAAGGGGACGGCGATGTTTCCGTCGCGGTCGACCGAGATCAGCCCGCCCTCGCCGCCCAGGGACTTGATCTCAGCCAGCACGCCTTCGGTGGCCATCTGCAGGCTCTCGCCCAGGCGCACCCGCCAGGAGACCTGGGCGCAGGCAGCGGTCAGCATGAAATACTCGCCCTGGCCGGTGCCGGAGACCGCCACATGGGCGTCGGCCCAGGTCCCGGCCGCGATCACCGGGGTGTCGCCGACCCGGCCCGGCAGCTTGCCGAACACGCCCGCGGTCGAGGTCGCCGCCGCCAGCCGGCCGTCGGCGTCCAGCACCACGCAGCCGACGGTGCCGTGAGCCAGGGCCCCGGGGGGATGGTTGGACTCGCCCGCCCCGGCGCGGGTGAACCAGGTTTCGGGATCCTCGATGCGCTCGGCGCCGTGTTCGTCGGCGAAGCGGGCCGCGCCGGCCCCGGCCAGCATCACGTGGGGGGTCTTGTCCATGACCACCCGGGCGACCTCGATGGGGCTCTTGAAGCCCTGCAGGGCGGCGACCGCCCCGGCATGGCGCTCGGGGCCGATCATGATCGAGGCGTCCAGCTCATAGTCGCCGGCCAGGTTCGGCGAGGCGCCGCGGCCGGCGACGTACAGGCCCGACAGCTCCAGCGCCCGCACCGTCTCCACCGCCACGTCCGTGGCCGAAGCGCCGGCCGCCAGCCGGTCGCGGGCGATCTCGACCAGGCCCTGCATGTGGGGCACCTCGCGGCTGTAGTCGCGCGAGCGCCTTGCGCCGGCGCCGCCGTGGAGCGCGAGGGCGAAACGGGCCATGGGGGAACTCCTGGGATCGGGGACGGCGGCATAGCGCCGACGCGAGGCTGAGGCTAGTCGCGGCCCATCTTTTCCAGCGCCTCGCGGGCGGCCTGCTTGTGGGCGGGCTTCAGATGGGCGCCGATGATGGCGATGGCCGCAGCGATCACCGCCGCGTCGTCGGTGAAGCCCACGCCGGCCAGAACATCGGGGATCGCGTCGACCGGTGAGACGAAATAGGCCAGCGCCCCGAACAGCACCGCCTTGGCCCGCAGCGGCGTGGCCGGATCGCGGGCGCAGAACCAGATGGAGAGCACGTCGGCGGCGAAGGGAATGCGCGAAGCGACCTTGCGCAGCTTGGGCCAGAAGCCCTTGCGCACCCGGACCTCGTTGACGCGCAGCACGTGCGGGACCAGGGCCCGGGAGGGATCGATGGCGGCGCCCGGGTCGAAGTCGTCCCCGAACGGTTTGGCGTTTCCGGCGCTCAAGGCTAAACCCTCGCCCAAATCTGCCCCCCACCATGCCCGAAAGCCCAAGGGACCGTCCATGAAACTCGACGCCTCGATCTCCGCCGTGGTCACCGGCGCCGCCTCCGGCCTGGGCGAGGCCACCGCCCGGGCGCTGGCCGCCCACGGGGTCAAGGTCGCCATCTTCGACATGAACGCCGAACGCGGCGAACAAGTGGCGAAGGACATCGGCGGGATCTTCTGCCAGGTGGACGTGACCTCCGACGAAGGCGTGGACGCGGGCTTTGCGAAGGCCAGGGCCGCCCACGGCCAGGAGCGCATCCTGGTCAACTGCGCCGGCATCGCCATCGGCCAGAAGACGGTGGCGCGGGCCAAGGACACCGGCGAAATCCGCGCCCACGACATGAAGGCCTTCGAGAAGACCATCCAGATCAACCTGATCGGTTCGTTCCGCTGCCTGTCGAAGTCCGCCGCCGGCATGGCGACGCTGGAGCCGATGGAAGACGGCGAGCGTGGTCTGATCGTCTCCACGGCTTCCGTGGCGGCCCAGGACGGCCAGATCGGCCAGGCGGCCTATTCCGCGTCCAAGGGCGGGGTCTACGCCATGACCCTGCCGATCGCGCGCGACCTGATGGGCGAGGGCATCCGGGTCAACACCATCCTGCCCGGCATCATGATGACCCCGATGGTCGCCGCCATGCCCGACAATGTGCAGCAGGCGCTGGCCGCCTCGATCCCCTTCCCCAAGCGCCTGGGCAAGCCGGAGGAGTACGCCTCCATCGTGCTGGAGATGGCGAGAAACGGCTATCTGAACGGGGAATGCATCCGCCTGGACGGCGCGATCCGCATGGCTCCCCGTTAGTGGGGAGCATGTCCGGGCGCAAAAGTGGCGGCCACTTTTGCTGACACGCTCCCTGTTTTGCGCCTGCGGCTAAAGGGGGCTTGCGCGCCGGATCGGCTGTCGCCTATAAGGCGCGCCTTCGAGACACGCGGACTGCTTGGAAGCGGGTCTCAAGGGAGCGCGGGCGTAGCTCAGGGGTAGAGCACAACCTTGCCAAGGTTGGGGTCGTGAGTTC